>JAZQJG010000118.1:0-15759 GCA_045541535.1 Eubacteriales bacterium | reverse complement strand
CGCTCTTCTATGGTAAGATGATGATAGTTCATACGAATCCTCCTTTGGTGTTTATTGTGTGGTAACTTTATTCTACCAGAGATTCGTATGAACTTCTATTTTATTTCGCTAAAGTGTTGCACTTGATAGTATAACTCACCCCATTATAAAAATAGTCCGTTGTTTACACAACGGACTATTTTTTACCAAAATATGCCCCTTTAGGGCATATATCATATTGCGCCCAGCAATATATCATATTACCGTCAGGTAATATATCATTGGGAGTTGCGATAAGGGATTATCGCAACTCCCTTAGGGGGATCATATTTTTATTGCATTATTTTTAAAATATGGTAAAATAGAATATATAACTCTTTAGAGGAGGTAATACCGTGGATAAACAAAAACTACTGAATTTGCTGGAAAACAATGCCAAAATGACGCTGGAGGATCTGGCGGATAAGCTGGATTGTACCACCGAAGAGGTGGCGGCGCAGATCGACGCCTTTGAAAAGGATAAGGTGATTTTAGGCTATAATGCGATGATCGACTGGGAAAAGACCAAGCGTTCCAGCGTCACCGCTATGATTGAGCTGAATATCATTCCCGCCCGTGGTCACGGCTTTGACGCCTTGGCGGAGCGACTGGTGAATTATCCCGAGGTCAAGAGCGTGTATCTCATGAGCGGCGGTTATGACATTTGGTTGCTCATTGAAGGCAAGACTCTCAAAGAGGTAGCTATGTTCGTTGCCAAAAAGGTGGCGCCTATGGACGGTGTTCAATCCACCGGCACCCATTTCGTGCTCACCAAATATAAGGATAAAGGCGTCGTTTTCTGTGACAGAAAGGGCGACACACGGAGGCTTTTTTCCTATGATTGATTATGAAAATACCGTATCCCGCACGGCACGGGACATCAAACCCAGCGGTATTCGTAAGTTTTTTGATATAGCGGCGGAGATGGATGATGTGATTTCTCTGTCCATCGGTGAGCCTGACTTTGATACTCCCTGGCATATTCGTGAGGCGGGTATCATCTCGCTGGAGCAGGGCAAAACCCACTACACCTCCAACGCCGGTCTCTTGGAACTGCGTGAGGCCATTTCCGACTATCTTTCCCGCCGGTTTAAACTGAATTATGGGGCGGAGCAGATCGTGGTTACCGTGGGCGGCAGTGAGGGCATTGACGTGGCCATGCGTAGCCTGATCAATCCCGGTGACGAGGTATTGGTACCGGAGCCCGCCTTTGTTTGCTACGATCCGTTGACCCGCCTTGCCGGCGGTGTGCCCAAGGCCATTGTTACCCGCGCTGAGGATGAATTCCGGCTGACTGCTGATGCCTTGCGAGCCGCCATCACCCCCAAGACCAAACTCTTGGTGTTGCCGTATCCCAACAATCCCACCGGCGCCATTATGTCCAAAGAGGATCTGGAGGCCATTGCCGCCGTTTTGCGGGACACGGATATCTGCGTTTTAAGTGATGAAATCTATGCCGAGCTGACCTATGGCAAAAATCGGCACGTCTCCATCGCCACTCTGGAGGGAATGGCGGAGCGTACCGTTCTGGTCAGCGGTTTTTCCAAGGCCTTTGCCATGACCGGCTGGCGTTTGGGCTATATTGCCGCACCCGAGCCTTTGATCAAAGTGATGCTCAAGGTGCATCAGTACGGCATTATGTCCTCTCCCTCCACCGCACAGTATGCCGCCGTGGAGGCAATGCGTAACGGAGACGACGATATTCGCACTATGAAGCGGGAATATAACGAACGACGCAAACTGATCTTGAACGGCCTGCGGGAGCTGGGATTCCCTTGTTTTGAGCCTTTGGGCGCTTTTTATATCTTTCCTTCGGTCAGCCACTTGGGGATGAGCAGTGAGGAATTTTGCGAAAAGCTGATCCGTGAGCAACGGGTGGCCATCGTGCCCGGCGGCGCCTTCGGCGAGAGCGGGGAGGGCCACGTGCGCATTTCCTACGCCTATTCCCGTGAGCATCTTAAGGAAGCACTGCGCCGTATCCAAAAGTTTGTGGAGGAGCATTCCTGATGGAAGGGCTGTATACCCGTGCTTATGCTAAGGTAAACCTAAGTCTGGACGTCTGCGGCCGTAGAGAGGACGGCTATCATCTGCTGAAAACGGTGATGCAGGAGATCTCGCTGTACGACGAGCTGTGGGCCGAAGCGGGGGAGGACATCTCCATCCTTTGTCATAACGCAGATATGCCTCCTGTTCAAAACAATATTATCTACAAGGTTGCCCGTGCCTTTTTTGCCCATACCGGCATCAAGGGGCGGGGCGTGAAGTTTACGTTGATCAAAAACATTCCGTCTGGAGCGGGCCTTGGCGGCGGCAGTGCCGACGGTGTGGCCGCCCTGCGGTTGCTGGACGAAATGTTTGGGACTGCTCTGACCCCTGCGGAAATGGTGGAGATCGTTGCCCCCATCGGCGCCGATCTACCCTTCTTCGTTTATGGCGGCACCGCCCTGTGTGAAGGGATCGGCGAGCGGGTAACGCCCTTGCCACCGTTACAGAACGGCGCATTTTTGCTGGTCAAGCCCCCCGTTTTTATGTCCACCCCCAAGATCTTCGGTGTGCTGGACGAGATGGAGGAGGCCTATCATCCTGACGTGGATGCTATGATAAGGGCCCTGGGCAATGCTACGGATATGGGCGTCGTGATGGGGAATTCTTTGCAGTGTGCAGGGGAGCGGGACTATGATTTTATTGCCCCCCTTGCTTCTCAATTGCTACAGCTTGGCGCCGCGGGAGCGATGCTCAGCGGCTCGGGCAGTACGGTCTACGGCATCTTTGAAACGGTGCAAAAGGCCGAAGAGGCACGAAAGGCATTTGATGCCGATACCCTGTTTTGCGGTGTTTATACACCGGTTTCCCGAAAATCTGAATAAAAAATACAACCTCCGTCGATGCTGGTAATAGCAAGAACGGAGGTTGTTTTTATGTTCAGACACAGAGGAATGCGGGTGGTATTGTCCATAGGTGGAGCCCTTTTGGTGTGTATGCTTTGCACCCTTTTCGGCGCCGCCCGACAGGCAAAGGCGATCAGCGACGGAGTAGTGCGCTTTCACATCGTGGCAAATTCCGATACCGAAGCGGATCAGCAAATGAAAATTGCGGTGCGGGACGGCATTGCAGAATTGACGGAGGAGCTGTTTTCTGTTGCGACCACCAAGGCAGAGGCATTGGAAATTGCAAGAACGCACCGGGAGGAACTGCAATCGGCGGCGGAACAGGTGTTGCGGCGGCAGGGCTGTGCCCATGCGGTCCGTGTGGAGATCCGTCAGATGTATTTTCCCACCAAACAATACGAGGATATCACTCTGCCCGCCGGCCACTACGACGCCATTCACGTTACGCTGGGGGAAGGCAAGGGACAAAATTTCTGGTGCGTGATGTTTCCTGCCCTTTGTCTGCCATCGGTCAGCGAAGATAACGCTCATCTGCTTTCTTCGGTATTACAGCGGGAGCAGGTGGAATTGGTCACCCATCCCTATACCCTCAAATTCAAGACGGCGGAATGGTTGGGCAAGCTGTACCGACTTTTTGCATAAACTAAAAAGGAACGGCAAAGCCGTTCCTTTTTACGTGTGCTTATTTCTTCTTTTTGGGGGAGGTTACCTTGATCTCGCCTCTGGCCTTTTTCTCCAGCAGGTTGTTGATGCGGTGTACGGGATTGAGCAGACCGGAAACCGATTGATCGTGGTTGAGGGTGTCAATAAAGTAGGCGATAAACTTAGCCATATCAACCTCGGTGTACCACTCACGCTCTGCAAGATCAGGACGGCGGTAGATCAGATTGGTGGTGAAGATTCTCTCAATATAGCCATCTTCATAGGCCTTATCAAATACTTCCAGACCGGCGGTGAACAAACCGAAGGTGGTGGCGACGAAGACTCTCTTGGCACCCTTTTCCTTCAGTTTTTTGGCGATATCCATTACCGAATCACCGGAGGCGATCATATCGTCAACGATGATCAGATCCTTGCCCTCAACGCTCTCGCCCAAAAATTCGTGGGCAACGATGGGGTTGCGGCCGTTGATAACGGTGGAATAATCGCGGCGCTTGTAGAACATACCCAGATTAACACCCAATACGGAGGAATAGTACATACTGCGGTTCAAGGCGCCCTCGTCGGGAGAGATGATCATCAGCTTGTCCTTATCAATTTCAAAATCCTCAATGGTGCGGCACATAGCCTTGAGGAACTGATAGGTGGGCATAATGTTTTCAAAGGAGCTCAGGGGGATGGCATTCTGTACTCTGGCATCGTGCGCATCAAAGGTCAGAATGTTGTCCACGCCCATATTGACCAGCTCCTGCAGGAAGAGAGCGCAGTCCAGAGATTCTCTGGCAGTTCTCTTATGCTGGCGGCCTTCATACAGCATGGGCATAATCACGTTGATACGCTTTGCCTTACCGCTGGCAGCGGCAATCACACGCTTGAGGTCGGCATAGTGATCATCGGGGCTCATGGGAACGTCCTGTCCGTACATTTTGTAGGTTACGCCGTAGTTGAATACGTCAACCAGAATGAACAGATCCTGTCCTCTGAAGGACTGATGGGAAATCGCCTTAGCCTCGCCGGAGCCAAAACGGGGGCAATCCACCTTCAACTCGTAGCTGTCACGGCTGTAGCCGATGAAATCAACCTCTTTCAAAAACTCGTTGTGGCGGTTTTTTCTCCAATCCCTCAGGTAACCGTCAATGCGAGATAACAGTTCCTCGCAGCCCTTCATGCCTACAATACTCAAGGTGCCGTAGGGAATGGAAATTTCGTGAATGTTCTGATCCATAAAATCCTCCTATGAAATTATTGGGTGCATAATATCGTACGAATCTATTATAGCGTGTTTACGTATTAAAAGGCAAGTGGACTTTGTCAATTTCTGTCACGAAAATAAATTTGAGAATGGAGATTTTTTTGTGCATCTTGACGATTTTTGAACAAAAAAATCCTCACATAGTCAACAAATGCAACGGATTTTACAAAAATTGGGAGTAGAAATTCCCGTAAGTAGCCGCTTGACAGCGGCTTTTGCGGATGATATCATAAATTTACCGAAATTCTTTGTGCAGTTTTCACAAACGGCACCGGTGGAGGAAAAGATGGTTTTTAAGGCAAAAATTATGGATGGAGCGGCAATGGAACGGGCACTGGCCCGCATTGCCCATCAGATCATTGAAAATAACGGAGACGGTAGCGAGCTGTGCCTGGTGGGCATTCAACGTCGGGGAGTGCCCCTGGCTGAACGAATCGCCGAAAATATCCGTCGTTTTTCGGATATACGGGTGCAGGTGGGTAAGTTGGATATTTCTCTGTATCGGGACGATCTGAGTGAAACGGCAGAGAGTGCCGTGGTGCAGCATACCGACGTTCCTTTCTCTATCACCGGTAAAACGGTGGTGCTGGTGGATGACGTGATCTTCACCGGTCGCACCGTGCGTGCGGCACTGGACGCTTTGATGAAGCTGGGCCGCCCTGCCAGAGTTCAACTGGCGGTACTCATTGATCGCGGCCACCGAGAACTGCCCATCCGTGGGGACTATATCGGTAAAAATATTCCCACCTCCCGCAAGGAGAGCGTGCAGGTCAATATCCCGCCCATTGACGAAACCATGGACACCTGCCTGTACGGCATTGAATAAGAGCGCATACGAATAAAACGTGCCGGTTATCCTTTCGGAAGCCCGGCACGTTTTTAATTCTTTTTACTTATTTTGCGGAATTGTCCGGGGGAGACCCCCAGATTTTCCCGAAATACCTTTTGGAAAAATTTAAGATCTCCGTATCCCACCGTCTCTGCAATCTCACCCACGGAAAGGACGTTGTCCTCCAACAGCTTGCAGGCCTGTTCCATACGGATGCGTTGCAGATATTCCATAAAGGTGCTCCCTGTTTCCTCCCTGAATTTTTTGGAAAGATGGGAGAGGGAATAGCTGTATTGTTCTGCAAAATCACCTAACCGCAATCGGTGCATATAGTTGTTTTTTACGTGATCGGTGATCTGCAAAATAACGTTGCTTTCCGTCATTTCTGTTTCTCTTTTGCCGATATGCCGCATAATGAGGATCAGCATTTCCACCACCAGACAGCGGATGTATTCCAGATGGCCCGCTTCTTTTTCGCTGTATTCCGTCAGGATCCGTTGCAAAATGGTAAATACGGCGCCGTCGTTATCGTGAAAGGCTACGCCGGCCGGGGAGTGGTTGAGGGAACGGTATCGAAATCGGATGAGGTAGGAATTGACCACCTTTTCAAAACTGTCCCTTTCTCCCAGCGTCCGATCCACAAAGCCGGGATAAAACAGCAGATTGATCACCTGTATCGGTTGGTTGCCTACGGCACGGTAGCGATGAGTGGTGCCGTAGTCTACGATAAAATAGTCGCCCTTTTTCAGTTGCTCCACGGTACCGCCGATGGTGTGTTCAATTTGTCCTTCGGCAATATAGGAGAATTCCAAAAAATCGTGACCGTGCATACGGCATCCGGGCGTCTCGGCCACGGAGACACAAAATCCCTGTTGCTGTAAAATTGTCCGCCGCTCCGTCGGTGTTAGAGAAGAAAGCACAAAATCACCCCCTGAAATGGAAAAATAATACCTTGTTTTATTATACACCCTGCTATATAATAAAGTCAAATCGTATTAAGGAGGAATCCCTATGCTGTATAAAAAGAACAGTGCCGAAACGCTGTCTGCGGAACTGTTTAAAAATCCAACGGCGGAATATCGTGCCACACCTTTCTGGTCCTGGAACGCTAAGCTGGACAAGGATCAGCTTTGCCGCCAGATCGAACATTTTAAAGAAATGGGACTGGGCGGCTTTCATATGCACACCCGTACGGGTTTGGCCACCGAGTATCTGAGCGACGAATATATGGAAATGGTCAAGGCCTGCTGTGATAAGGCGGAAGCCGAGGAGATGCTGGCCTGGTTGTACGACGAGGACCGTTGGTCCTCCGGTCCTGCAGGAGGTCTTGTCACCAAGCATAAGCCTTTTCGCCGCAAACGCCTGATGCTGTTTCCTGAAGATAAAGGCTGGAACACGCCCAAGGCCGAAGCGCTGGAGAGCGGTGAGAGTTATTTGCTGGCTGTCTACGACGTAACGCTGGATGCCGAAGGCTATCTTGACTCTTACAAGCGAATTTCCTACGGCGACACGGCCGAGGGGGATATCTGGTACGCCTACTGCGTAAACGAGCTGGAATCTCCTTGGTTTAACTACAATACCTATATTGATGCCATGGACAAAGAAGCGGTGGCCAAGTTTATTGAAGTCACCCACGAACGCTATAAAGAGTGTATCGGGGAGCGCTTTGACAAGAGTGTGCCCGCCATCTTTACCGACGAGCCCAATGCCAATCACGAACTCAATATGTCCATTCCCACCCCTGAATATCGGGGTAGATTGGTCTATACCTGGACTCGTTTCTTTGAGGAAACCTACAAAGAACGTTACGGCGAAGATATTCTGGATATTTTTCCTGAAATCATCTGGGACAAAAAGGATCGCAGTGACAGTGCCGCCAAGTATCGCTATTTTGACTTTGTGGCCGAAGAATTTGCTACCAACTTTACTGCGCAGATCGGTAAATGGTGTGATGAAAACGGCATTGCTTTTACCGGTCATTATCTTCGCGAGCCGGAGTTGGATCGTCAGTGTATAACCTGCGGTGAAATTATGCGCAACTACGGCCATATGGGTATCCCCGGCATTGATATGCTCTGTGACCAAAAGGAGTATACAACCGCAAAACAGGCGCAGTCTGCCGTCCATCAATACGGCAAGGAAGGTATGCTGTCTGAATTGTACGGCGTAACCAACTGGGACTTTGACTTCCGTGGTCATAAGCTGCAGGGGGATTGGCAGGCCGCCTTGGGTGTTACCGTTCGTGTGCCTCATCTGGCTTGGGTGAGTATGAAAGGGGAGGCCAAGCGTGACTATCCTGCCGCCATCGGTTATCAGTCGCCTTGGTATAAGGAATACTCCTTTGTGGAGGATCACTTTGCCCGTCTGAATACTGCTCTGACCCGTGGCAAACCCATCGTAAACGTGGGTGTGATCCATCCCGTGGAGAGTAACTGGGTAATGTTCGGGCCCAATTCTATGAATGCCGCCACTATATCCGCTCTGCAAAATAATTTTGACAAGATCACCTCTTGGCTTATCGGCAATCATTTGGATTTTGACTTTATATGCGAGGCCACCTTGCCCGAGCTGTCCGATGCCACCGCACCCACCAAGGTGGGTCAGATGGAATACAGCGCCATTGTGGTGCCCGGTTGTCTTTCTTTGCGTTCCACTACTATGGAATATCTCAAGAACTTTACCCGCAGTGGCGGACGGGTCATCTTTATGGGCGCCTGTCCTTCCTTTGTGGACGGTAAAAAGAGCGATGCTTGCCGTGAATTGTTTGAAAGTAGTGAGCGCATCCCCTTTGACTCCTCCGCTCTGCAAATGGCACTGGAGAAGGATCGCCTGATTCGTTTGATCGGTGCCGACGGCCGTAATTACACCGAACTGATGTATAACTACCGTCAGGATGGAGAGGATCGTTGGCTGTTTATTACCGGTAAAGGCGAACTCACCAACGGACGGTACGCCGTACCCCAAAAGGACGTGGTCGCGGCCGCACCCATCACCCTGACCGTCACCGGCGAATTTATTCCTACGGTGTATGATACCATTACCGGCGAGATCTACGGCATTCCCTATACTCACAAAAACGGAAATACCGTGATCACCTATGATTATTACCTTTGCGGCAGTATCTTGTTCAAACTCTCCAAGGCTTCCGACGTTGCCGTTGCCTCCGAAGCAGATTACATCCTCATGGAGGAATACACCCTCAAAAATGCCGTTGATTACACCCTCAGCGAGCCCAACGTGCTGTTGTTGGATCAGGCGGAATATGCCTACGATGACGGCGAGTGGCGGGAGAGCGAGGAGATCCTGCGCATTTCCCGCAACTTCCGCGCTTCTCTCGGCTTTAAGTCCGATCAGACCCAGCCCTACGCCGTGGAGGTTTCCCCCGCCGAGCATACCGTCAGTTTGCGCTTTGTACTGAACAGTGAAATTGAGGTAAAGGATGCGCTGCTTGCTACCGAGGATGCCGAGTTGGTGGAGATTACCCTCAACGGACAAAAGGTGGAAAACAATATCGTTGGCTACTATACCGACGAGTCCATCCAAACCCTTTCTATGCCCACCATTCCCGCAGGGGAAAACATATTGGAGCTGCGCTATCCCTACGGTGAGCGTACCAATATCGAATGGTGCTATCTGCTGGGTGACTTCGGTGTGCGTGTAATGGGCTGTGAAAAGGTGATCACTGCCCGTCAGCAAAAGCTGGGCTTTGGCGATATCGTGCCGCAAACCCTGCCTTTCTACGGGGCAAACGTGAGTTATTCCTTTGAGGTTGACCTGCCCGGATACAGCGCTTTGGAGATCGAGGCCTCCTACTACCGTGGCTCACTGGTGGCGGTGGAGGTGGACGGCAAACGGGTCGGCCGCATCGTGTTTGCTCCCTACAAGCTCTTCCTGTCCGATCTTGCCGCCGGCAAACACACCGTAACCCTTACGCTGTTTGGCAACCGTCACAATTCCTTCGGCGCCCTGCATTGGGTCAACGAAGGCGCCAAATGGTTCGGCCCCAACGCTTGGAGAAGCAAAGACAATGACTGGTGCTACGAATATCGCCTCAAGCCTCTGGGTATTCTCAAGAGTCCTATCATTCGCATCTTTGAAAAAGTATAATAAAAAATGACGAGGATTTCTCCTCGTCATTTTTTGTTTTGATTTAATTTATAACGATTGTGCCACGGCGATCCATACGGGCATGGTGAGAATAGAGGCTACGCTGTCAAAGGCGATGGTCATTCCCGCCCGTCCCGTATCCTTGCCGAACTGGGCGGCAAACATTACGGTATTGCTGGCGGTGGGTACACAGGCCATCAGGGTCAGCGCTACCAGCAGATCTCCCCGTATGCCGAGCAGATAACTTGCGCCGAGCATCACGGCAGGGAGCAGGATCAATTTGATGAGCAGTACGAAATAATTTTCGGGGATCTTAAAGATCTTTCCCAGATCGGTGGCGGCAAGGTAGGTACCCAGCATCACCATCGCCAAAGGAGCGTTGAGATTGGCAATGTGATTGAGCGGCTCTTTGATCAGCGTGGGCAATATATCCAGCGTGATGCCAAACAAAAACAGGGGCAGGCCTAAGGCCAGACCGATGGTGCCGGGATTGACGAACATCTTAAATAAATTGATCTTGTTTTTCTCCGAGCGATCCATCACGGCGGTTCCGTGGGTGAAACAGAAAATGTTAAAAACAAGTACCACCACCGAACAAATAAACACGCCCGTATCTCCCAGCACGGCGGCCGAAAGGGGAATGCCCATATAGCCTACGTTTCCGTACATGGAGGCGAATTTGTACACGCCGCCGGAGGGGGATTTGTTAAAGCAGAAATGTACCAAAACTGCCGCAAAAGCGTGGAATGCCACGGAGGCCAGCAATGCCCACAGCAACAGCTTCAGATTTTCGGCCGAGCGCTCCAACCCCAAAAAGGATTTGCAGATCACGGCAGGGGTGACGATATAAAACAACAGACCGTTACAGGCCTTGGCCGCCTTGTCGGTAAACAGGCCGCCCTTGTGACAGGTAAAGCCCACCAGCGACAGCAGGATCAGTATGGCAACCTGCGTAAAGGCGGTATACATATTTTGTAAGAACATTATTTCATCTCCAAAAGCTTCGCGATCTGGTTTACGTCACCGGCGCCCATCAGGATAAAGCAACCGCCGGGTGCGGCGTTTTCGTTGATATAATCTGCAATGTCGTTAAAGGCGCCGATATATTTACAACCGGGAATCTTATCTCGCAGATCGGTGATCTTTACGCCGATGGTGTTAATTTCACGGGCGCTGTAAATATCCGTCACCACCACTTGGTCGGCGGCGGAAAGCGAGGCGGCAAATTCGTCCATCAGTGCCTTGGTGCGGGTAAAGGTATGGGGCTGGAAAATAACGGTTACCGGTGCATATCCCGCACTCTTTGCAGAGGATATTGTGGCGGCAATTTCGGTGGGATGGTGGGCGTAATCGTCCACGATCACCGCGCCGTTGACCTTGCCCTTGATCTGAAATCTGCGGTCTGCCCCCGAAAAGGCGGCAATACCCTTTGCAATTGCCTCAAAGGTAAGGCCATAGTGCAAGCCCGCCGCAATAACAGAAAGGGCGTTGAGCACGTTGTGTTTGCCGCCTACGTTCATCTGTACCCGTCCCAACTCTTCACCGTTTTTGCAGGCGGTAAAGGAGGCCAGGGCGTGGTCAAATACGATGTCCTTTGCGGTGACGTCGTTGGAGGGATCCAGACCGAAGGTGATGACCTCCACGGGGGATTGCTCGACAATACAGCGGCAATTGGCATCGTCGCCGTTGATGATCAGACAACCCTCGGGATGAATATTATGCGTAAATTTTTTGAAAGAATTCTGGATATCCTCCAGATCCTTGAAAAAGTCCAGATGATCGGCATCCACGTTTAAAACGATGGCAGTATCGGGATAAAAATTCCAAAAGGAATTGCAGTATTCACAGGCCTCGTACACACTGTACTCCGAATGACCGATGCGATGATTGCCGCCGATGAGGGACAGATTGGCGCCCACCAGCACGGTGGGATCGGTGTCGGCAGTGAGAAATACCGAGGAGAGCATAGAGGTGGTGGTGGTCTTACCGTGAGTACCGGCCACAGCCACCGAGTGGGGATATTCCTTCATCAGCAGACCCAACAGGGCGGCTCGCTCACAGTGGGGAATATCGTTGGTCTTTACGTATACCAGCTCGGGATTGCTGTCCTTTACGGCGGCGGTATATACCAGCAGCTCACAGCCCTCCGCGTTTTTGCCGTCGTGACCGATGGCAACGGGGATGCCGGCGGCACGCAGGGCCTGTACCGAGGCGGAATCGTTCATATCGGAGCCGGTGACCTTTTTACCCTGACTTTTGGCGATCATGGCCAGAGCGGACATGGAAACGCCGCCGATGCCGGTGAAATGAATGTGCTTTGCTTTTTTGAGGATGGCAGAATATTGCTCAATATGATTCATAAAAACGTCACTCCGTTCAAAATTTTCAGTCTATATCTCATTTATTATATAACATCTCTTTCGGAAAATAAATAGCAATCTTATTTTTTCTCGAAAAATTGAGTAATTATTTTTAAGTGACGTAAAACAAAAGTAAAGAATCTTTGAATATTATCGGTGCCTATTGCAAAAACGGTGGATTTGGATTATAATGTTAAATTGTAATTGTGTGGTCTTTTTTGTTTTTTACAATAATAAAGGAGCAAAGTTATGGAAAACAGTCAACAAAAACGTCATAAAATCATCGGATTTTTGTTGCGGCATTGGGTGTTTTTTGCCGTGCTGGCAGTGTTATTGATCAGCAGCTTTTTCGTCCGTGGGAGCAGTGTGCTGATGCGTTGCGGCTCACCCGAACAGGTGGAAGAGGTGCGTATGGATTACAGTATTTACGGTTATCTCATCAACGTGCGTCCCGAACGGGCAAACAGCGTGGACTTTGCCAAGCAGATGCATTCCGAAATGCTGTTTATGGGAATGGATCGCTCGGTAACCTATATGGCTGAGCAGTGGAGCGCGGAGCATCAAGGTGCCTTCTTCAATTTCAAAACCAAGGGATATACCTTCAAGAGCACCGAACGAAGAGATGAACTGATCCACCTGCTTCGCGGGTTGGGATATACTGCAGACGTATTCGTATAGAGGTAAGCTATGAAAAAAACGGAAATAAAACCTACCGGCTTCGGTAAAATTGCAGAATGGATAAAAAAGCACGTTCATTTGTTGCTGGTTATCGGCGGCATTTTGTTGATCGTGCTGTCCCTCAAGACTCAAACCATCCTGATTACGGATATGAAAAGCGAAGAATACACCATTGAGTTGCAGTATTCTGTGTTCGGCTATTGTGTCAGCGCCATTCCAATGACCGAGTCGGCTCAGCCGATTGCGGCGGATCATATGTTTTTGCTGGATGGTATTGACGAGTCCGTGGAAAAGGCTGCAAGCTGGATTGCTGAAAAAACGGAGGGCGGCGTTGAAATTTACGTACACGGTTACCCCCGCAATTCTGAGCGACTTTTGACCCATCTGATTGAGGAACTGGAAGCTTCCGATATCAAAGCCATTGAGCTGGAGGCAAAATGATGAACGTATTTAAATCTATATCACAACGTAAATGGTTTCAGCCGGTGATGACGGCGCTGTTGTGTCTGTTCCCGTTGGCAATGGTGGTCATTGTGAACGAGCAAACCGCCTTTGCCACCGAGCCGATGATTCTTGCTATGACCGGTAGTATTCGCTGGTGGCCGGTGATATTGCTTGCGGCGTTGGAACTGCTTGGCATCGTGTGGCTCGGTCTTACTATAGGAATGAAGCCCGTATTGCGGGGAATGGGTTGGTTTTTTACAGCCGTCTATCCCTTCATGCTGTACTTTTGTGTAGAGTGGCTGTGCTTCGGTAGCTTTAGTAAGACGTTGTATTTCTTTTTCGGCTCTCATTTTTATATGATGCTGTTTATCGTGGCACTGCTGGGAGCTATCTTTTGGATTTTGAATATGATCTGGCGCCGTATTTGGATCTCAAGTGCGGTGATGAGTGTGGTATTCATTCTGCTGGGTTATATCAATATTGCCAAAATCGGCATCAACGGCGATCCTTTGTTGCCTACCGATCTGGCCTTTGCCAGCAAACTGGGAGATTTGACCGGCTTTGCCCAAGGCGCCTTACCTTTTCCAAAGGAACTGGTCTTTGCCCTGCTTATTTTGTTGGCCGTTACCCTGGTGCTTTTCTTCGGGGATAATCGCAGTATCAAGCGGGTATGGGTGCGTCCCGTGGTGGGCGTGCTGTGCGCCGCCTTCGTTTTGCTGACGGTGATGATTCCTTCGGTGAAGGACTATATGTTCCTTGGGGACAGCATTGAAATGAGAAAGCAATACCGCCAGACGGTGGTATACGCCAATCACGGCTTTTTGGGAGGCTTTGTAATTAATATTGAGGGCTACGTTGCCCCGCCCGAAGGCTATAGTAAAAACAATATCACCGAATTTATCAACACCCACGCTGATAAAGCAAATGCGGGTGAGAACTTCCAGTCTCCCGACGTCATCGTTTATCTGGGCGAATCGGTCTTTGATTTTACCGAGATCGATACCATTTCCTTTACCGAGGATCCGTTGAAGACGTTGCATATGATGCAGGACAAGCATTTGTCCGGTACTATGTTGCAGGCCAGCGGTGTCGGCGGTGGTACGGTGCGCTCGGAGTTTGAGGTGCTGACCGGTATCAATCTGGTGGATATGAAGGAAGGTCTGATTCCGTACAACACCTACGTTCCCAAGAGTCAGGAGCAGGTGTACGGTTTGCCCAATTACTTTAAGGATCTGGGCTATACCACCATCGGTATCCATTCTTACGACAAAACCTTTTATTCCCGTGATGCTTGCTACGGTCGTATGGGCTTTGACGAGTTTATCGGAGAACAGGATATGTCCGATGCCGAGCACGATATGAATTCCAAGCGTCAGTTTATCTTTGATTCTTATTTCGTGGATCAGATCAAAAAACAAATGGATAAGGAAACGGAGGGATCCAAGTTCCTCTTTGCCATTTCCATGGAAAATCACGGACAGTTTACCGATAAATATCCCGAATACGAGCAGGTGGCTTCCTGCGATGCTTGGGACGAAAAGGAAAACGGTATTGCCAACTGCTACGTCAAAAGCGTTCAGGCGGCTGACGAGGCGTTGGGCGAGCTGTACGAATACGTTATGAACCGTGAAAAACCCACTGTGGTCCTCTGGTTTGGCGACCATCTGCCCACCCTCAACGACCGTCATACCGTGCTGGAAAAAGCGGGTTATATCTCCACCGGATGGTCGGATCAGTGGGGAAGAGACGAGTACTACAATATGTACCGTACTCCCTTTGTGATCTTCTCCAATTATCTGGAGGACAAGCAGGTCAGCGTGGGGGACTATTCCAGTTATATGCTGGCGCCTCTGCTGCTGGACTATATTGATGCGCCCACCAACGGTTATTGGGAATTGATCAATGAATTGCATACCCAAGTCAAGGTTTATAACCGACTGATCACCGAGGATGCCGAGGGACAGGTCAATGCTACCAATATCACCGACGAAAACGGTGCGGTGACCGGTACGGCGCTGGATTCTCTGTCCGACGAGGCCCGTCAATTGCTGAAGGCCCATACACTGGTCAGCTATGACGCTTTGGCCGGTAAACGTTATATCAACGATCTTTTGCTGGAGGAAACGAAATGAATATTTTATCTCCCTCTATTTTAGCCTGCGACTTTGCTCATCTGGCAGAGGCGGCGGAAATGGTGGCCCACGGCGGCGCCAAATGGT
This sequence comes from Eubacteriales bacterium, assembly GCA_045541535.1. Classification (GTDB taxonomy): domain Bacteria; phylum Bacillota; class Clostridia; order Oscillospirales; family QAKW01; genus Firm-08. Next base: position 304 of record JAZQJG010000118.1, on the reverse strand, counting down.
TGCACATTGACGTAATGGACGGCCATTTCGTGCCCAATCTCACTTTGGGCCCTGATATCGTCAAATGCTTGCGTCGCTACAGCGATCTGGTGTTTGACGTGCATTTGATGATTGAAGAGCCGGAAAAGTATATTGATACCTTCCTTTCTGCCGGCAGTGATTTTATCACCTTCCACGTGGAAAGCACTCAAAAGGCGGATGAAATCATTGAACAGGTGCACAAAGCGGGCAAAAAGGTGGGCATCACCCTCAAGCCCGGTACACCGGTGGAAACGCTGGTGCCCTACCTGGATCGGGTGGATAT
>JAZQJG010000117.1:0-13051 GCA_045541535.1 Eubacteriales bacterium | reverse complement strand
TCACCTTTCAAAAAATCCATTTGCGCGAAACTCTTCGACCTGCCAAGGTCAGAATTTTTTGCTTGGCGAAGTCGAAGAGTGCAGTTATACTAACGTATTACAAACGATGAGACAAGATCAAGCGAAAACATTATGCCTTGGCAGGCATATTGGTTCGACTTTTGTCACCTTAAAATAAAAAGCAGAGCTTGGATCGATCCAAACTCTGCTTTTTTGGTTGCGTTATCTGCTGGCGCCGCCGCCGGAAAATCCGCCGCCGCCACCGGAGTGCCGTCCACCGCCGCCACCGCCGGAATGGCCGCCTCTGCTGAGCAGATGCAGAACAAACCAGAACAGATGGGGATAACGGATAAACAGCACGATCACGACGATGAGAATGAGAATGCGGAAAATGATGCCGAGGGGCGTTAGTTTTCTCTCACTCTCTCCGTCTCCCAAGGGGATGTAGCCCTCCTGGGGCTCCAGTCCGTATTCAATATATACCTCGTTGACCAAGGCGTTGTAGGTATCCAGCAGTCCTTGGGAATAACTGCCGGGCTGATAGTAGGGGATCATAAAGGTGTCCAGAATGCGTCCCGCCTTGCTGTCGGGAATGGCGCCCTCCAGACCGCTGCCCACTTCAATGCGTACCCGTGGCTCCTCCACGGATAATAACAGCAACAGACCGTTGTCCTTTTCCTTGTCTCCGATGCCCCATTTGCGGGCCAGTTGCAGGGAATAGGTCTCAATGGCTTCCCCCTCCAGCGAGGGGATGGTGACCACTACGACCTGAGCCTCACAGGCGGCGGCCAGCTTGATGCCGGCGGCCAGCATGGCTTGCTCGTCTCCCTGATCAATGACGTCAGCAAAGTCGTTGACGTAAAAACTGCGGGTGGGGGAGGGCAGATCGGGGGCGGCCGCGGCACTGCACAGGCCACAGGCCACCAGCAGGACAAGGAGCAGTGCTAAAACACGTTGTTTCATAACCTTTGATTATGCGCCGAAGTCTACCGTGGGGGCGTTTTCACTGCCGGCCGCGGCTTCAAAATACTCTGCCTTTTCAAAGCCAAACATGGCGGCAAAGATGCTCTTGGGGAATTTGCGGATGGCGGTGTTATAGCTCTTGGCCGTCTCGTTATAATCGTTACGGGCGGTGGCAATGCGGTTTTCGGTGCCTGCCAGCTCATCCTGCAGAGCGATAAAGTTCTGGTTGGCCTTAAGCTCCGGATAATTCTCGGTAACGGCGTTGACCCAGATGTCAATGGCGCTGTCCAGATTGGCGGCGGCAGTGGCCTGCTCACCGACGGTTTCCGCTTTGCCCAAGGCGTTGCGGGCCTCGGTAACGGCGGTATAGGTTTCTTGCTCGTGGGCGGCATAGCCCTTTACGGTGGCTACGAAGTTGGGAATCAGGTCGGCACGGCGCTGAAGCTGGGTCTGGATGGCGGCCTGCTTTGCTTCCACGTCGGCTTCCAGCTCTACCAGCCCGTTGTAGCTACCAACAAAGAGGCCGGCCACGATACCGATAACGGCAATGACGACGATCAAAATGATCCAAGTTTTGTTCAGTTTCATAATACTTACCTCCTGTTATATTGTATGCAAAACGATTGTTTTTACAGATCCCGCTCAAATTCCTTGTACAGGGCGCGGATGGCGGTAATATAGTCTTTTTCGTGTACGCCGATGATGATGTTCAACTCACCGGAGCCCTGGTCGATCATACGGATGTTGATCTCACTTTTGGCAATGGCGGTGAGTACACGGGCAGCGGTACCCTTGGCACGGACCATACCGTGACCAACCACGGCGATGATGGCCATTTCGTCCTCGGCATAGATCACGTCGGCCTCGGTAACCTCCTGTAACCGCTTCATCAGCTCGTTTTTCACGGGAGCCAGCTTTTCGGTGGAGACCACCACACTCAGGGTATCAATGCCGGAGGGCATATGCTCAAAGGACAGGTTAAACTCGGCGAAAATCTCTAACACCTTGGCGCCGAAGCCTACCTCGTTGTTCATCATGGTCTTTTCAATACGGACAACGGAAAAACCGTGGTTGCCGGCGATACCGGTGATGATCTTGGGACGGGAGCCCTGGGGCAGGTGATGCAGGATCATGGTACCCTCGTCAGAGGGATGGTTGGTGTTGCGGATGTTGATGGGAATACCGGCCTGACGGACGGGGAATACCGCTTCCTCGTGGAGTACGGCGGCGCCCATATAGGACAACTCCCGCAGTTCTCGGTAGGTCAGGGATTCAATGGGCTTGGGATTTTCAACGATGCGGGGGTCTGCCACCAGCATACCCGAAACGTCGGTCCAGTTTTCATAAATTTTGGCCCCTGCCGCCTTGGCAACGATGGCGCCGGTAATGTCCGAGCCACCACGGGAGAAGGTGTGCACCGTTCCGTCGGGATAGGCGCCGTAAAAGCCGGGAAGCACCGCCTTGACGGTGTTCTTCAGGGCGGGGATCAACAGAGCCTCGGTGGCTTTTTGATCATACTTGCCGTCTTCGGTAAAACGGATGTAGTCGGCGGTGTCCAGCATGGGATAGCCCAAAAAGGCGGAGATGACTCTTGCATTGAGATATTCACCCCGGCTGGCGGCGTAGTCGGCGCTGGGACAGGTGTCCAGATTGTGGCGCAGGGCGGCAAAGTCGGCGGAAAGATCCAACTCTACCTCCAGCTCCTTAATGATGTCGGCAAAGCGGCCTTCAATGATGGAGAGCACGCTCTCGTACTCCTCGTGATGGACCGCTCTGTCATAACAGCTATACAGCAGGTCGGTGACCTTGGTATCCTCGGGAAAACTCTTGCCCGGGGCGGAAACTACCACGTAGCGGCGGGCGCTCTTTTCACGGATGATGGCGGCCGCCTTGCGGATCTGATCGGCATTGGCCAGAGAAGAGCCGCCGAATTTTACAACGATCGTTTGCATAATCTATCTCCTACTTTTCTTCTAAATACTTTTCAATCACCGCAGCGTGGAGCGCCGCGGCCCCTTCCAGCAGAGCGGGATCGGGGGCAAAATGGGTGGAGTGAAGTCCGTGGGGACTGCCCACTCCGATATGGTAAAAGCAACCGTCCCGTCCCGTAAGATACTCACCAAAGTCCTCGGTGGTCATCAGGGGGGCGGCAATGTCCGTCACACGGTCTTCTCCCAACAGCGCTGTGGCCGCCGCTCTTGCCAGAGCGGTGGTGGGAGCGGGATTGGTGATGCCGCGATAGCCTTCCTTAAAATTCAGACGTATGTTTACGCCGTAAGACTTTTCCAGCTCGGACAAAATCGCTTTCATTTTCAAATGGATCTCTTCACGGGTGGCGGGGTCTGCGGAACGCAGAATGCCGGTGAGGATGGCGGTATCGGCAATGACGTTACGTGCCGTGCCGCTGTGCAGAGTACCTACCGACAACACCGCAGGGGTGTCTCCCGTTTGGCGCAGAGCCAGCAGTCGGGGCACCGCTTCGGCGGCGGCCGCCAGGGCATCCGCGCCCTCGGCCGGCTTGGCGCCGTGGGCGCTGCGACCGGTGACGGTGATGTCAAAGGTGGCGGCGCTGGCGTAGAACACACCGCTCTTAAAGCCGACGGTGCCGGCAGGCAGGGTGGGATCCACGTGGGCGCCGAACACGGCGACGGTATCCTGCATTATTTCATGGGCCGACAGGATGGCGGCATAGCCGTCCTCTTCCTCGTCGGGCTGAAATACAAATTGTACGGTACCGGAAAGGGCAGCTTTACGCTGCTGCAGCATTCGCGCGGCACCCAACGCGGCGGTCATATGGAAATCGTGACCGCAGGCGTGCATCATACCGGGGATCTCGGAGGCGTAGGGCAGGCCGGTCTGCTCCGTCAGGGGCAGGGCGTCCATATCCGCCCGCAGGGCCACGGTCTTGCCGGGCTTTGCTCCGTGCAGGATGCCGATCACCGCCGTTTCACCGATGCGATGCACCTCCAGTCCCATTTCCTGTAACCAGAGGCTCAGCTTTTCAGCGGTGTGGTATTCCTTGCGGCTGGGCTCCGGCTCGCGGTGCAGAGTGGTATACCAGATATTTAGTTGTTCCACGGAAAGCCTACCTCCTTGTAAATCAGTAGTTTTGTTTGATAAAGTTTTCCAAACGGTCCAGCCCCTCTTTGAGCTGGTCGTCACTACAGCAATAGGACAGACGCACGTAACCCGCCGCGCCAAAGCAACTGCCGGGGGTGAGGGCCACGCCAGCTTCCCGAATCAGCCGACGGCACAGCTCGCCGTCACTCTCCGTAAAGCGCTTTACACAGGGGAAAACGTAAAAGGCGCCTTGGGGAACGGTGGTGGGCAGACCCATCTTTTCCAATCTGTCCAGCACGTAGTCCCGCCGTTTGCGATACACCGCCACAAAGGCGGCAGGGTCGGTATCCAGAGCGGCCACGCCGGCTCGCTGGAAAAGGGAGGGGGTGCTGGTAACGGAAAATTGATGCACCAGCTCCAGCCGTTCCTTGATGTCGGGGTGGGCGATGAGATATCCCATTCGCCAGCCCGTCATGGCATAGGGCTTGGAAAAGCTTTGAATGAGAATGATCTGTTCCTTCAGATCCTTGTATTCCGTAAAGGAATGATAATCGTCGGTATAAATCAGTTGACGGTAGACGTCGTCGCACAGGACAAACACAGGCTTGCCCTTTACCGCCCGATACACCGCCTCCAGACTCTCCCTATCCAGCACGGTGCCGGTGGGATTGTTGGGGGTGTTGAGGATGACGGCCTTGGTCCGCTGGCTGAATACTCTTTCGGGGTGACGGATCTGAAAGCCGTCGGCCACGGTGTCCAGCGGGACAGGTACGGCGCCGCACAGCTTGACCAGTTCTTCATAGAGTACAAAGGCGGGGGTGGGAATGACCACCTCGTCGCCGGGGGCCAAAATGCCGGTCAGGACCACCATCAATCCTTCGGTGGCGCCGGCGGTAACGATGATCTCGTCGGCGTTGGTGTCCAGCCCGTTGCGCTCCCGCTCAAAGCGGGCGATCCGCTCCCGCAGATTCAGGGCGCCGTTGTTGGCGATATAGTGGGTCTCACCCGCTTTGGCCGCCGCAAACAGGGCTTCGGTCACAGGGGCGGGGGTGTCAAATTCCGGCTCTCCCAAGGTCAGGCGGATGCAACCGGGGGTGGCCGCCGCCAGATTGGAAAATTCACGGATGGAACTGCGTTTTAAATTAAAAACGGCAGGATTGAGATGCTCTCTCATATTATTTTATGCCTTTCCTCCGAAAGCGGGATCAACGTCCAGCGTGGCAAAATAATCCTCCACACTCTCTGCTCTTCGGATCAGGGATACGGATTTGTCCCCGTGCATCATCAGCTCGGCACAGCGCAGCTTGCCGTTGTAGTTATAACCCATGGAATGGCCGTGGGCGCCGGCATCGTGGAGCACCAGGATGTCTCCCAGATCCACCTTTGGTAACTGACGGTCAATGGCAAATTTATCGTTGTTCTCACACAGGGAGCCGACCACGTCGAATTTGCCCACCAGTTGATCCTCTTCCTTGCCCAGCACCGTCAGATGGTGATAAGCGCCGTACATAGCGGGACGCATCAGGTCACAGCAGGAGGCGTCAACGCCGATGTATTCTTTATAAATGTGCTTATAGTGGATGGCGGTGGTCACCAGATATCCGTAGGGACCGGTGATGTAACGGCCCATTTCACAGTACAGCTTGATATCAAAGTTCTCGGGGCCGATCATCCGCTCGTACACCTGACGCACACCCTCACCGATGGCAAAGATGTCCACCGCCCGCTCGTTGGGCAGATAGGGGATGCCGATACCGCCGGACAGATCGATGAATTCCACGGTGATGCCCAGCTCTTCTCTGATCTCCAGCGCCAGACGGAACAGCTCCTCCGCCAGACGGGGATAATATTCCTCATCCAGAGAGCAGGAGGCGATCATGGCGTGGATGCCGAAGTGCTTTACGCCCTTTTCCTTGAGCTTTGCAAAGGCTTCCTTCAACTGGGGCAGGGTCATACCGAATTTGGAATCGTAGAGATGGCCCATAATGTCGTTGGTGATGTTAAACTTGCCGGGATTATAGCGACAGCAGAAGGTGTCGGGCAGGGGACCTAAGGTCTCCAGATATTCAATGTGGGTCACGTCGTCCAGATTGATGATGGCGCCGGCCTGCAGGGCGGTGCGGTATTCAATCTCGGTGGTCTCGTTGGAGCTGAACATGATCTCCTTGCCGGTGATGCCGCATTTCTCCGCCAACAGTACCTCGGTGACCGAGGCGCAGTCGGTGCCGCAACCCAAAGAGTGCAGCAGACGCAGAATGCTGGGATTGGGCAACGCCTTTACGGCAAAATATTCCTTAAAGCCCTCGTTCCAGGAAAAGGCCTTGTAGAGATCGGTGACACATTTGCGGATGCCCTCCTCATCGTAGATGTAAAAGGGGGTGGGATGGGTCTGGGTCCATTCCTTGGCATCCGCCAGGGTAAAGGGTAAAGTTTTCATTGGCGCGTTCCTTCTTTTTTACAGATTTCTCAGATCGGCCTCAAGGGCGGTCTTCAGAGTGGTTTTTTCATCCTTCATTTTGATGACCTTGGCGGGACAGCCGGCCACAACGGCGCCGGCAGGCACGTCCTTGGTAACGATGGCGCCGGCGGCAACCACGGCACCCTTGCCCACACGGCAACCCTCAATGATCACGGCGTTGGCGCCGATGAGTACGTCGTCCTCAATGATGACGGGGGTGGCGCTGGCAGGCTCAATTACGCCGGCCAATACGGCACCGGCGCCCACGTGGCAACGGTTGCCCACGGTGGCTCTGCCGCCCAAAATAGCGCCCATATCGATCATGGTGCCCTCGCCGATCACAGCGCCGATGTTGATGGTGGCACCCATCATAATGACAGCGTTGTTGCCGATCTCCACCTGATCGCGGATGATGGCGCCGGGCTCAATGCGGGCATTGATGTTCTTTTTATCCAGCAACGGTACGGCAGAATTGCGGCAATCGTTTTCAATCACGATATCCTCAATGGCCTCGCTCTCGGCCTGCAGGATGGGCTCCAGTTCCTTCCAATCGCCAAAGACGATCTTGTCACCGGCGCCGAATACCTTGGCCGTGCCGAAATCAATATCTTTTTTGGTTTTAACGTACAGCTTTACAGGGGTCTTTTTTTCAGCCTCTGCAATAAAACGGATGATCTCTCTTGCGTCCATATTCTACCTCCGAAAGGGATTTTTCAGGCGAAAGCGTCCGTTACAAAAAACGACATACTTCCGCATTATAATATTATTATAATATTATAACATAATATACGCTCAAGTCAAGAAAAAAGTGTGCTCATAAAAAAGCCGTTTTCCCACAGCAAAAGAAAAGTGGCTTGTGCTTTCGTCAAAGCACAAGCCACTTTTTAAGTTTGAGGTTTCCGGACGTGGCCCTATGCCACACAAGGGATTTGCCGGTCGGGTAACTATTTTCGTTTTGCCAATTTCTCTAACAGTTGCTCCAAAATGGGACCAAACTGTTCGCTGTGGCATTCTTTAATGGTTTGTTCCACGCTTTGGCGGTATTGGGTGGTTTTGTCATAGTTGACGGTGTCTTCCACGGCGGCAATGGCCATAGGTAAAAAGCGTTTCCACGCGTCTGCGTGCAGGCTGGCAATGTAGTCGGCGATATATTCCTCATTTCCCTTACAGTATTCCGTAATGCGTTGCCACAACAATTCGAAAAGCCGCAGGGCCACCTTGCGTGGGGGGAGGGAAAGAAGCTGTTCCGCTTCCGGCAGTCGGCGCAGGGCGGAGGAAAGATCGGGATTTTTTTGCAGGGAGCGGATATATTCCACCGTTTCCTCTGCCAACAGCAGATGCTTCAGCGCTTCCTCGGGACTCCATTCACCCCGGACGATGCGCTCGTTGGTACCCAAAAATCGGGCTTTGGTTTCCGCCATGGCAATACCGGACCAACTGTAATGGCTCAACCACTCCAGATTCTTGTCGGTGCATTTTTGCCGCAGATGCTGGGCGGCATTGTTGAACATCCGCATATCTTCTACGGATTCTTCGGTATAATTCAACGCCTCATACAATCGTTGCATCCGTTCGGCCAGCTTCGGCACGGCATCAAAGGCGTCGTCCTCCATACTGCGGAAAACGATGCTTTCACCCACCTCACCCTGCCGTCCGGCACGGCCGCGGGCCTGTTGCTCCAGACGGGGATCGCTGAAGAATTCGGTGCAAATGACGCACAAGCCACCGCTATCCAGCACCAACTGCCGTCCGGCGGCGGTACGGGCGCGGTTACGAAGCAACAGATTGCGAAAGACAAGATACAGGGGATCCTCCTCCCGCTGTTCGGGCAGACGGTACAACAGCTTGTCCAGCCCCGATACCTGTACGCCTTGATTGACCAAATCTGCGCGGGTCATCCGTTCGGGATCACCGCCCAGCTTGATGTCCACGCCCCGTCCTGCCATAGCGGTGGCGATCAGCACCGAGCCGGGCAGACCGGCGGTGGCCAGAATGGGGGCGATCATCTCGGCATTTTTTGCATTCAGCAAGCGGTGAGGAATCTCTTTTTCGGTCAATAACCGATCAAAGAGGTAGGATTTTTCAATATCTGCGGTGATCAGCAACACCGGCTGGCGGCGTTGATAGCGTGTCTGCACTTCCTCCACCACGGCGGCGTTTTTGTATTTTTCTTTCAGATAAATGGGGGACATGACGTCACGCCGCACCACCGGCTGATGGGGCGGGATGCACACCGTTTCCAGCCCATAGAGCTCTTTGAGCGCCTGACGATAACTGGTGGCGGTGGCGGTGGTCCCCGAAAGATGGGTGAATTTTTTCAAAAACAGATGGACGGGCGTATAATTGACCGGCTCCAGATCCAGAGAAATACGCTCTTCGATCACCTCACCCCGATGCTTATATTGCAACATATATTGGATGGTATTGATGAAGGTCACAAAGCGTCCCGTCTGCTTGTTTTCCGTACGGATACGTCCCTTATGAATGTAATATTCCACACCCGGAGTGCAATGGTTGCAGTAATAAAGGGCATTTTGTACCACCTTGCGGATCTCTCTGGTAAGTTGAATATGCCCCAGATCCTCAAAGGAGACGTCAAATTCCCGTTCCAGTAGGGCCAGCAGGGGCGGTAGCATAGTGATCTTGCCGTTTTTGACGGTGTACAGATCGTCACGGTCCTTGATTCCGGTGGCCAGATCCACCGCTTTGCGGCACAGTTGTTCCTTGCGTTGCTGTTCCAACCAGGAGGTGGGGGAAACCAGTTGATACACCTTCAGGGCGTTGTCGATCAGCAGGTCGTCTGCTTCGTCAATGATGGCGCAATCATAACGGACGTTGGATACGAAACGGGAAGGCATAGCCAATTCGTTTTTGTGCTGATTGAGGATCACGGTCTCAAAATCGGTGTAGATGACGTCGGCGGCATAGTCCTCCGTCAGCACTTCGTTTGTGACGTCGTAGGCATTGTGCAACCGACTTACCTTGAGCCCCAACAGTTCCAGCACACCACCCATCCAGGTATAGTTGCGGTCGGTCAGGTGGGGGGAGGCGTCAATAATAAATACGCACTTGCCCTGTAAATAGCGGATAAAGGCAGTCAGAATGACGGTATAGGTTTTGCCCTCACCGTTGAGAATCTCTGCGATCTGGTTGTCCAGCATAGCGGCGGCGCCCATATATTGCACGCCGTGGTGGCGATAGCCCAACACACGGAAGCCTGCCTCGCTGACCAGTGCAAAGCCACGGGCGATCACCTCCGGGGTCAAGCGACCTGCGCGCTGACGCAGTTCCAGAGCCTGTTCCCGTAATTCTTGCTCGGTCAGTGCCGAGAGGTCTATGGCGGCCGCCTTGTCGGCAATCTCGGTGTAACGACGTTGCAGACTGCGGGGCATTTTGTACTCCTTGGAATAAGTGTTATAATAGCTGTCCGCTTGCTCTGCTTCGGCATCGGTATGGAGGTTGCGCAACAAATCTGCCAACAGTTGCAGTTCTGCTATCTTGTCACAGGTCTGCGGATTTTTCTGCAGTAAACACCGCCGGTTTTCGGGCAGGGCCTGCTCATAGAAGGATAGAATATCCTCCGGCTCTTCGTCCAGCAACCGCTGTTGTAGCAGGGCGTCCACGGCATCCAAATATTCTGCGGGGGCGTCCTGCGCCAGATGGGCGGCGTGATGCAACAATACGTCGGCCGCCTTTTCGCATTCTTCGTTTTTCAGCAGATCGTCAATATACATCAACTGCAACTGAGCCTTGGCGGTGGCCGCTTCTCTGCGGTCGGCAAAGGTGGGGGCTATATGGACGTCATACAGCTCCAGCATTTCTTCACAGATCTCCGCCATACGTTCGGGACAGGAGTCGTCCTTTTGCAGGGCAGTGTGGCAAAGACCCAAGAGGGTATACCGTATTCCTTTTTGCAGGGGCAAGGCAAACAAACGGTCGCACAGCGCCACGGCGGCAGGCACCAGACCGGAGAGGGTCATGGCGTTGACGATGATCAAAAAACAGCCGCTCAGCAATTGTGCGATTTCCTCTTGTTCCATCGTGGTGGGATGCTGTTCCAGCAGGGATAACAATTCGTGGAGACTGCAGTTGAGCTCAACATAACGTTTGGAGGAAAAATCGTCGATGACCCGAAAGGTCTGCATACAAATGGCCAGACTTACCGTTTCGTCAAACTCTTCTATCATTTCCTGCAGATCTTCTTCGTCCAAGCCCGTTTCCTCATAGTCTTCGGCTTCTGTCATAGCCTTTTGTATCATGTTCAGCATATTTTGGACGTCTTCTCTGCAGGCGTTGATCTGTTCCATCACCTCTTTGTAGGCCTCGGTGTCGCCCTCCAGCCCAAACATAGCGTCCAGCCCCAATAAACCGGCGGCTCTGGCTCTGCCGCCGTCGGTGGCGGTGGCGTTAAAGCTGAGGAGATTGGGCAGGATAGCCTCGGAGGTCAACTGCAACGTGGGGATAAAGGCATGGGCGGAGTTTGCCGCTTGTTGTTCAAACTGCAGGCGCGTTGCATTTTCCCCGTCCGCTTCCTCCAAATCAAAGGAATCCGGATAGCGGGTCAACAGATTTTTTACTGCCTGCTTTGCCCGCTCGTCGCTACCGCTTTGGCCGCAGGTGGGATCATCCCGCAAACAGGCAAATATCTCTGCAATTTCCGGCAGATCGGTCAGCTTATAGAAATGAGCGGCCCGCTCAAAGGCGTTGCCGCGGATCACGTCGTATCCCGGCTGCAGCATTTTCTTTTCCAGATGCTCCACGCAGGCGCACAGCATTTCATAATCCGGCGGCAGTTTTTGCACGCAGATCTCGGCAATCAGTGGCTCAATGGAAACGATGCGGTTGCTTCGGTCCACGTTCAGCCAGCGACGGCGGTGCAGGGCGGTGATACAGCTTATATCGGTAACACCTCTGCGTTCCAACAGTTGGCGGAATTCCCGCTCGCTGACCTTGGGATAGGCGATCAGTGCGGCCAATTGCAGGGCCAGCCGCTCGTCGTCGGTGATGGTATCCAGATCCAGCATGGCGGCGATCTGGTCGAAAATGCGATCCCGCAGACCGGTGTTTTCGTCGTGATGTACGTTGAGGTAACGGGGCAACTCTTCAGGATAGGCTCCCACCTCACGGAAGAGGACCGTGGCGGTCAACTCCACCGTTTGAGTGTGCCCGCCCATCGCCTCAAAAAAGGCGTATAGGGGGGCTTGCAGTTTCTCTCGCTCTTCTTCGTCCGTGCCGTCGTAATGGTGGAAAAACAATTCGCTCAGATGCTCGTCACTCATTCTGCCCACACGGATCACGGGGAAGAGATCACGGTATCCCTCGCCGTCGTCCTGTGTCAGCAAAATGACGTGGCAAGACAGGGAGGAGAGCAGGTCCATCATATCTCTGTCAGGCTTATTTTCCAAGCGGATACCGCCTAAAATCAGTAGGTATTCGTTGGTAAATTTTCCCAACAGTTCCAGTTTTTTACGTATCAGCGCTTCGCCGCTTAGACCGCTGAAAACCAGTTCGTTAATGTTGGTGATTTCCAGTTCGTTTTGAAAAAACTCACGGACCGTTCGGCCCTCGGCAGATAAATACAGTATTTCTTTGTATTGACCTCTGTGACAGTCGGCATACTTGCGTACCAGACTCCGCTTGCCAAAGCCAAACAGCTCACTGAGGATCAGCACACCCTTTTGCTCCAGCCCGTCTGCCATCTGCTCCAGCAGTCCGTCGCGGCTGTGCTCTACAAAATAGCCGCAGGGACCTACGGGAATGGCATTCAGTTTGGGAAGGAGCACGTCGGTGGGCTTTTCGGGGGTACCCTTTTCCCACAGCTCCAACAGTGTCTTGGTACGGCGTACCACCAGATCCACACCGCCCAACGCGCCCTGCCGTTGTAGGCGAGAAACATGATTGGCGTCGGGAATGTGATTGAGTTCCATCTCCAGCCGGTCGTGCAACGGTGCATCGGTCAGCTTATAGAGAATGATATTCAGCCGTCCGTTGCGCTCCTGCTCACGGGCGGTGATGATTTCGTTGTATACGTAGCCGCTGGGATTTTCATTGATGGTGTCACCGATCAGTACGATAAATACCTGACTGTTGCGGATCTCTCTGGTGCATTGACCCCGGTCGTGACAATATTCATCGGATTCCCAGCACAGGATGCCCTCCTGCTGCAGGCGCTCTACGATTACGTTTTTGACGTCGCAATCCGCCCTGGTCCAGCTGATAAAAGCTTGCATATACAGCGCGTCCTTTCAAAATTATATTTGTAAACATTATACAAAGTTCTTCTAATTTCGTCAATGCTGAGATTGTGTTAAGGTGACAAGAGTCGAACCCATTATGGTTTGGCGCAATGGCTTTTTCTGCCTTACTTGTGTTCATTTTTGCAAGGCGTCAGCCTTGCTGCAAATTGCACACTTCACCTTTCAAAAAAAACCATTTGCGCGAAACTCTTCGACCTGCCAAGGTCAGAATTTTTTGCTTGGCGAAGTCGAAGAGTGCAGTTATACTAACGTATTACAAACGATGAGACAAGATCAAGCGAAACATTATGCCTTGGCAGGCATATTGGTTCGA
>JAZQJG010000116.1:0-5632 GCA_045541535.1 Eubacteriales bacterium | reverse complement strand
ATCATACCGCTACCATTTTTGTGTTTTTACATAAATCTTACGCTGTTTTAAAGAAATCCTCTACGGCAACAAAAGCGACCTGCCGCACCCGTTGGTGCGGCAGTTCGCTTTTACTAACTTCAAATCAATGATTGCCCAGTTCAATCTGGCAGGTGGCCCAGCCGGCGGTTTCGTAGCCGTCAAATCGGGGCCAGACCTTCCGCAACAGAGTAGTAGCGGCAGGCGAGGCAAACACACTCTTAAAGATCACGCCCCGATTCTCTGCCTTACACAGTTCGGCACAATCAAACAGAAACGCTCCACCCTTGGACAGGGTGTGCCAGGTGGTTTCCATCACACCCAACGCACCGTGCTTACGGACGGTATCAATATTGACCTTAACGTTTTCGAAACGCTCCCAGGGACAGCACAGCACGTCAAAGCCGCGCTCCATAAAGTAGGGGGTGGTGACAAGGGTTCCCTCTTTTTTGTGATACTGCCAATCGGCAATCACCACCCGTTTGTCAAGGGCGGAGAGCACCTGATCGGCGATGCGTTGATCGTGGCAATTGCAGGAATACTCCGCTTTGGTAGTGCCCAGAGTTTCGTGGCTGATAAACATATCGCCCCAGATGATGGGACGCCGTTCCTCGGCGATAACTTCGCCGGTGATACGGCACAAAAATTCGGTGAGTGCATCGGCCAGAGCATAATCGGTACCGTAAAGATAACACTCGTCCACACCCAGATGGAAGTATTCACAATCGCCGAATACCTCGTAGAGTTCGCCTCTCACCTTTTTCAGCAGTTGCAACACTGCCTCGCTTTGGATGTTCCAGTTCCAGCCGTCCTCCCCAAAATAGGGGGCCAGCGCAGGATTCTGATCCAACACCACGTGCTTGCCGCTGATCATACGGACGCCCGAGGCGTGGCCCAAGTGATTAAACATAGGAACCGGCTCCATCCCAAGCAAGCGAATCAAAGAAACAAGTTCTTTCGCCTGTTCCTTGGTAAAGGCCATAGGCCAACCCAATTCTTTCATACAATTATATTGCAACATTCCCCAGAACTCAAGGATCACGTGGGTGTAATGCAAAGCGCCGCACAAGCGGATCACCTTTTGCATAAAATCAAAGGTGGTTTCGGGAAAAATGCAAAAATGGGCCATCCGCACACCCACGTCCTCGGTGTCATAAAAGGTGCCCGTTTCCAGATACAGCTCCGGTGCCTCGGGAGAATCGCACTTGATGCGGCGCAACAGCGCAAAAATGCCCTGCATCAGATCTCCGTCATTGTCGGCGGAAACGGCCACGCCGTCCTCCCCTACGTAAACGGCATACTTCTTTCCCTCGGGAATCTCCACGGGCGAAGCCTCCCCGATGATCAGCACCGTCTCGGCAGCAGGTAAAAGAGTTACAAAGCTTTTGGTAAAAGTAAAGCCCTGCCACAGTTCCCTTAACACGTCCGAGCATAACTCGGCGGAGCAGATGGCGGTGGTTTCGGTTTCAAGAACGTATTTCATAATTACACCTCAATCCTTTTTGCGGCGGTACGCCGTTTACAGCTTAACGGGTTGACCGGTGGCCATACTCTCGTATACGGCGTTCATCGCCTTGATGGTATTCTGATGCCAACGGAGATTGATCTTGGGGGTACGATGCAGACGGATATTGTCCACAAATTCGTCGATCAGGCCCACCCATTCGTCAAAATAGGTATACTGCACGGTATAGCGATCGTTGGGGGCGCCGTTATGATAAACGTTGGGACCGAAGCAATCGGTGAGCATGGTACCCTTCTCACCGTGCACGGTGAGATTGACCTCCATACGCTTAGGAAAGATCTCCCAGCCGGGACCGGGGACGGGCAATTTTTCCTCGGTTTTGGCCCAAGAAGGATCCAAGGAGAAAATAACGCCGTTTTTCATCTTACCGATGACCGCCATCATATCCTCCACCTCCAGTTCCTCGCGGATGTTGGGGGCAACCTGAGCATAAATGGTGTCAAATTCAGAATCGGTGATCTCACGGATCAGATCAAAGATATGGGGATGATCACACAGGGCGCCGCCACGGAAGCGGGGATCGCCCTCGGCGATGGGAACTCTTTTACCGTAGCTTTCCTCCGGCACGCCCTGCCACGGGAAGGCCCAGACGGGAGACAGGGTAACGTTGGTGGCGTTGAAGGCGGAAATATCACCCAACTTATTCCCCTGCAACAGTTCCTTGGTGCGTACCACCACGGGATTGTAATGCAGTTCCAGCTCCACCTGACAGGTAATATCCGCCGCCTCGGTCAGACGGATCATCTCTTCATATTCCTCCATATCAAAAGAAGGAATCTTCATAGACAAAATATGGATACCACGGTCGGCGCACAGTTTCATCTGCTCCAGATGTCTGGCGTTGGCGGAGGCGATGACCACCGCTTCAATTTCGGGATGGGCGTCCAGCATTGCCACGTCACTGTCGTAACAGGGAATGCCCTCCACCTGCCGCTGAAATACCTCTTTTACCGTGTCGTTTTCAGTGGATACGGCGATCCATTCCAACTTGGGATTGTCCCGCAGGACCTGATAATACTTACGAGTGTGTCCGTGGGTCATGGACATCATAGCAATTTTGATCGGTTTCATTTATACATCCACCCTTTCGCAGTGATTCATAGACTTTTCAGCGCAGGCAAGGAAATGCGCCAAGGTTTTCTCTGCCTCCAGACGTTCTGTAAAGTCGTTTTCCTTTGCAGCCTCAACGGCGGCGCGAACGATGGCAACGTCCTCCATGGAAAGACCGTAGAGTTCAAAATCCACATCCGTATACTCGGAGTGTTCCTCCCCCAAAAGATAGATGGAGCTTTGCATATACTGGGTATCTACCACCTTATCACAGGCGGCGCCACGGGTGGAAGCGATCTCGTGCTTATCCACGGGTCGCTCCCCTGCCGGCAGAGTGGCCGCCAATTCAATGGTGCAGGCCACGTCGTTGGCCAGCTTCAGCACCGCATTCATACAATTCTCACCGGCAAACACCATCACCGATACGATGGGGCTGTCCAGCAAATAGCGGCAAATATCCGCCTCACGGGCAAGTAATGCCATCAGATCGGTGCCCTTACCGGCGGTGTTGGCCACACGGATGACACTGGGTTTACCCAAGGTACCGTTGGTCACGCACAGCTTAAGCTCTGTAAATCTTCTCTCCGCTCTCCATGGAAATAGCGGCACCACGGTACCGTCGATTTTCACGTGGGTGGCGTCCAATAATTCAACGGATCTGTTAACGGCGTATTTGTCCAGCAACAGCTCCAGTTTTTTCTGCAATTGAAGCATTGTTTCTTTCCTCCTTACAGCATTTTGATACGGGGTCTGTATTTTTCCAGATATTTAGCGTTCTTTTCGTCACCGCCGGGGGTATTGGCCGAGGACCAGACGGGCGGGGTGATGCCCCGCTCAATGCACTGACGCACCGTTTCAATTTCCAAAAGATGGGCGATATAAAAGTCCACGATGTTGGAAACGGGAGCAATGGGGGTATCCAGCCCGGGCACGTTGACCACCGCATCCCCCACAGGATTGAAGTCCTCAATCTTTACGTCGGCATAATCGTAAAGATTGGTCTTGTTGGGATGACGGATAAAGTGATCGGCGGGCATTTCCTCCTGCCAGGCGGCAGAGGACACGGCGATGATCTTAACGCCCCGCTTTTTGGCCTCCATACAGGCGTCGATGGTGGCGGGATTGATACCGATGTTGTGGAAGATGATCAGCACGTCATCCTCCTTGAGATCGTAATATTTGATAATGGAAGCGCCATAATTGACAGTGCGCTCCAGCTCCAGATATTTCAGCGCCTGATTGAACACGCTGAGCCCCGTTTCCATACAAGGGTTGATACAGGACAGACCGCCGGCACGGAAAAACATTTCGCCCACCGGTAAAGTGGTGTGACCGCCGCCGCCGTAAACGTGAATGAGTCTGTCGTCGGCGATGGCATCGGTCATCAGCTTTGCCGCCGCCTTGATGTTTTCCTCTTGGGTGGCGTTTACCTTCTCCAGATTTTCAATAATCGCTTTATAATAACCGAAATCCTGCATTTACTTATCCTCTTTATTCAAAACTCTGTTGTAGTTTTCACCGATCTTATCCCACAGCTTTAAAGCGTTGGGAGCGGCAACTACGGTGCCGTAACCGCCACGGTAGGTCCAAGTGCCCAGACGGTCAACACCCTCTTCTACGTACATATCCACGTATTCGTCCACCTGTTCCCATCTCTCGGGATCCTTGTTATAGCCCATCAGCCATCTTTCGCTTTCCTTGCCGTACTTTTTGGCAACGGCAACGGTACGCTTAGTGATGTCCTCTACAAAGCTGCGGGGCAGATTCCAGGCGCAGATGGTGGTGGAGAAAACGTCAAAATAGGGGCAGGCGGCAACCATATCCCAATTATCATAGCCACGAAGTTCGGTGACGTAGTAAGTATTCATAGTGGCGTGAACGCAACAGGTGATCTCCAGTTTGGGGTTGTACTCCTTGAGAGCCTTGGAGGTGATCTCCAAGGTTTTCAGTGCTTCTCTCCAACGGAAATTCTTCACGTCGTCGTTCATAAACTTGGGCATTTCGTAGCCGTAGTATTCCTCAAACTTCTTCATACACTCGGGGCAACGGCAGGACCAATCGTCGCCGGCGCCGCCGGTGATGGAAGCATAGGCCTTGGGATAGCCGTAATGGGGCTCGTCCCAGAAAAAGCCGTCCACCTCGGTATTTCTGGCCAACTTCATACACAGACCGGTAAAATAGTCGCGGAAGGCATTAGTATTAAAGCAGGCATGATTGAGCACCTCGCCGGTGTAGGCGGAAACCTGACGATGATGAATATTGTTCTGCAAAAACAAAGAAACCTGCTCACCGCCGAAATATTTACCCACACCCCAAGTGTCGGCCAGCACTCGCAGACCCAGCTTGTGGGCGGTCTTTACGATCTCGTTGATATTGGGAAACCAAAAGTCCATATCAAACTCGGTGATGGCCAGAATCACGGTATCACAGCCGTGTTCCTTCATCTCAATAAAGTCTTTTTCAGCGTGCTCCACGTAGTTAAAGCCGTAGTAGCTGATGGCAGTATGCTTGATCATTTGAAAATCTCCGTTTCTTTTAATATTGTAGTTTCAGTATAGCACCCCCTCCCCCTGCTGACCATACAATTTTCGGTACAAAATTTATAATTTTCGCAACAAAACGGTTGACACACTCGGTGCTACACGATATACTGAAATCGGAGGTGAACACCGTGTTTTTCAGTGATACGCCCATTCGCGGGGAGCTGATCAGCGTACTGGAGCTTTCCTGGGAACAGCAGGATCTTCATTCCGGCGACCGACCCTTTCACGCCCTGTCCTTTCGTAAACAGGGCAACAGCCGTTTGATCACCCAAAGCCAACAAATCACCGCCGATACCGGCGATATTTTACTGGTCCCCGCCGACTATCCCTATCATCAAATCTCCGGCAAGGAGGAATTGATCGTAATTCATTTTATCACACCCACGCCCCTTGCCCCGAAGATTATAAAATTCGTACCAAATGACGCCGATTATTATGAGGCCAAATTCCGCGATCTGCTCTCCGCCTGGACCAAGCGGGCGGCGGGATATGAAGT
>JAZQJG010000115.1:0-19862 GCA_045541535.1 Eubacteriales bacterium | reverse complement strand
GCTGACTTAGAATTACTTCTTGAAATCATCTGTTAAAAGCTTTTTAAAAAAAGCAATTAACGGGTTCCGTTTTAATGATGCTGTTTAATTTTCAAGGATCATTTTCCGCTTTAGATCAAGGGTTTCAGCCGTTTCCGTTTCGACCCCTTCTCTTGAGCGCTCGTATATCATACCAAAAACAAATGGATTTGTCAACACTTTTTCTAAAAGTTTTTTAAAAAAATTCAGACTTGTTTTTTTATCACAAACGGCCTTCCACAATGCCGAAAACTTTGTGGCATTTTTACCATACAACCCCTTGTGCCCCGCATCCAAAGGGACACTATATCGCCGAAAAATGGGTGGCGCAGAGTTCCTTTAATTCATTCCGGTCAATCAGATAATAACTCACGCCCTCCCGCCGCATATCGTTGTATGCACCGGGACATTCAAAGCCGCTGATCTCCACCCCCTGCTCCACCATACTCCGGGCCAGAGGCAAATAAGCGGCAATATCCTGCGCCCGAATATCCGTTTGGGTGTCTTCCTTAATTATATTATAGACCGCCGGCAATTTGAGCACGTATTGCAATTTGGCCTTTTGTTGCAAGAGAGCGCTGAGCAGTTTTTGCTGTTGATGGGTACGGGTGAGATCCCCCATAGCATAACTGCGGTACCGACAGTATTGCTCACACTGATCGCCGGACAGGATCTGGGGGCCCGCCTGCAGATCAATATACAAGTCCTGTGCAGGATCGCTGTAGTGCATATCCTGCTCCACGGTATATTCCACTCCACCCAGCGCATCCACCACACGGGCGAACACCCCCAGCTTGAGCTTGATATAATAATCCACCGATACACCGGTCAGCGCTTCGATCTGTTTCACCGCGCCTTCCCCGTCCTCCAGCGCCAGCACCGTGTTTAGTTTGCGCACCCGCCCCTGCCGCATTTTGCTGTCCCGTGGGATGGAAAGAAAATTGATCCGATTGTCCTCCCCATTCACGTGGACCAGCAGAATACAATCAGGGCGCTGTCCCGAAGCGTCACAGCCCAGTACTAATATATTAATAGAAGGATTTTTCTCATTCCCCTCTGAAACCACCCGTGTAGGGGGCACCGCCTGAGAACGACCCCAAAGCAAAAAGCTCATTGCCGCCACGCAAATCAACGCAAAGGCACCGTATTTCACCCATCGCAAACTCCATCACCTCTAATGTAGTATGCGCACAAATGAAAAAAATATAAAAAACCACCCTTTCCCCACCCCTTTTCCCACCCTTTTACAGAGCGAGGGGTGGGGAAAAATTTAAAAATATATTATATAATAATTGTAACCAAAAATAATAAAAGGAGAAATCATTATGAAAAAAACATCCGTTATCCTTCGCGCGCTCGTTGCATTGGTATGCATAGCCGTTGTGATGGGTTGTCTGCCGTTCACTATTGCCGCCACCCCCTTCAGTGACGTCAAATCAAACGCATACTATGCCGCCGCAGTTGAGTGGGCAGTTGAAAATGGCATCACCTCCGGCACCACCCCCACCACCTTTTCACCCAACGACGCCTGTACCCGTGGTCAGATCGTCGCATTTTTGTGGCGGGCTTACGGTCAACCCAACCCGGGCACTGCCACCGCCCCCTTTACGGACGTTGGCAAAAAGGCATATTACTACAAAGCAGTTCTGTGGGCAGTTGAAAGCGGAATTACCTCCGGCACCTCCGCCACCACCTTCTCTCCCAACGACCCCTGCACCCGTGGCCAGATCGTCGCATTTTTGTGGCGAGCCGCCGGTCAACCCAATCCGAGTACTACCACCGTCCCCTTTACGGACGTAGGGAAAAAGGCATATTACCGCAAAGCGGTACTGTGGGCGGTAGAAAACAAAATCACCTCCGGTACTTCCGCCACCACCTTCGCCCCCAATGACCCCTGCACCCGTGGACAAATCGTCGCTTTCTTGTTCAGATATCTGGGCGGTGTCAAAATTGACAAAAACCCCACCAATTATCAGATGACCTCTTCTTCCGAAACCGCCGCCCTTACCGTCTCCATTAAAGACGGCAGAGCGCCCTACACCTACACCTGGCATCTGTTCTGTGACACCGAACATATCCCCTACACTCCCGTCACAACGAATCAAAAGAGTAACACCTTCCGTCTGGACGTTACCGATTACGATTTTGACGAATACCGCGACATTTATGCCTACTGTGTCGTTACCGATGCCGACGGAAAACAAGCAATCTCCGGCAACGCCTATGTTCTCCAATATCAGGCTATGCGTATTCGCACCCAGCCCTCCAGTCATCATATGACCTATTCCCAAGAAGAAGTGGAGTTTGACATCAGCATCATGGGCGGCGCGGCCCCGTATACTTACAAGTGGACCATTTACTATGACAACGATGACAGGCCGCAACCCCCCGTTGTAACCAACGAAACCTCAAACACCTTCAGATATACCTTCTCCGACTACGACTTTGACGCCTACAACGGTATTTACGTTTACTGCGAGATCACCGATGCCGCCAACAAAACAATCACCTCCGCAGACGCATACGTCTATCCCAAAAACTAAATACCATCTAAAAAACAAGGACTGCGACACTCGTCGCAGTCCTTGTTTTTTTGTTTCACGTTTATTTATAAGCTTTTGCAAAATTCATGCGGCGGCTACCGCAGAGCCATCCGATCGTATCTTTCGGCACGATCGTTTCTGCTCGAACGTTTTATTTGTAGGTCTTTGCAAAATTCATCATAATGGTGGCTACTTCCGCTCTGGTGGCATTTCCCTGCGGGCGGAAGTTGTAACCGCCCGATACTTTCTCACCGTTTACGATGCCGCCCTGCTGGCAAGCCTTAACGGCGGAGCGGGCAAACTTGGAGATCTTGGCCCCATCCTTAAAGGTGATGGCGGCATTTTTCTTTTGCAGGGTGATCTTTGCATAACTGCAATACCGTACCATCATAGCGCAGATCTGCTCACGGTTGATATTTTCCTCCGGGCCGAAGGTGGTGGTAGTGAGGCCGGAAACAATATTATTGTCGTTGGCCCATTTGACGTAGCCGGTGTAGTATTGATTTTTCTTCACGTCGACAAATTTAGTGCTCACTTTTTTGCTGACGCTCACGCCGTGCAACCGTCCCAACACCGTCACGAACATCCCACGGGTCATATTTTCACCCGGGCCGAAATCTGTTTCCGTAAGCCCGGAGAACAAATTATTATTTACGGCATATTCTACCGCTTTATAATACCAATCCTTCTTTTGAACGTCGGTAAATTTCCGGACTGCGCTTACACTAATGGCAGGAATCGTTTCGTTTTTCGTTGCAGAGCAAACGGTACATGTATATGTTTTGACCCCGGTAGACGTAGCAGTGGGTTGCTTGGTAACAACACCGGCATTCCAAGAGTGATTGCCGGTGGCCGGAATCGTAATTCCGGATTGCACGACAGTGCCACATTTCGTGCACTCCTTGTGCCCCAAACCGGCTACGCCACAAGTTGCCGCCCTATCTACAATAATTGATCCCGGAGTATGGTTACAAGAAACGAAAATTTCAACGTTTGAATTCACTCCAACCTGATATGCACCTATATATTTGCTGACCGCAACCACCCTCAATGAATACGTACCTGGTGCAAAAGCAGTCGTAGTATGTTGCTGTCCCTCAATGTTATACGCCGTATATACTTTTTCACCAGAATCGGTATATACAACAACCTCATGCACTTCCGATGATTTGTAATTCGTGAAATTTACAACGATCTTTTGATTTTCAACGGAATACGTATAGGTAGGTGCATCAGGCAAAACGCTAGTTTTCTCAATCTTCCATATTTGGCTTTGATCGTCTTTTTGATAATTGCTAACCACAACGTTGCCATATTCGGTTGCGGCCAAAACACAGTCTTCATTTTTTGCATTATAAATTATATACCCGTCATCCACCTTCTGGAACTGCCACCATTGTGAAGAATCATCTTTATTATCATATATAGTAACATTTGTGTCGTTCACAACATCTGTTCCGTTAGGATTCAGCACTCTTGCCGTTCCATTCGGTTGGATTTTATACCCGTCCGTTGTTCTGGTAATATACATTTTTTGCGCATTATGGTTTCCAAACGGTGTCAATACCACATTTTGATTATTCGCATCAACCGCATTTTCATAAATAATGAATCCACCGGTTTTGGCATTTTGGATGTAGTAGTTTCCTTCCGAAAGAGTGGCATACTCCCGTGACGGCTCCACCAGTACTGTTGAATTGGCTCCAACTTGATATGCACCTATATATTTGCTTACCGCCACAACTCGCAAAGAATACGTTCCGGGTGCCAATTTTGTAGTAGTATGACTTTGCCCTTCAACATTATATGCGGCATACACACGTTTTTCCGAAGCATCGTATACTACAACCTCATGCACTTCCGTTGATTTATAATTTGTGAAATTCACAACAATCTTCTGATTTTTAACAGAATAAGTATACGTAGGTACTTCAGGTAATATACTGGTTTTTTCTATCTTCCAAATTTGGCTTTGATTCCCCTCTTGATAAGTGCTCACCACCACGTTACCATATTCCGTGGCGTCTAAAACACAGTTCTCATTTTGAACATTGTGGATCACATATCCGCCATCCACCTTTTGAAATCGCCACCATTGTGAAGAATCGTTGCTATTATTGTATATATTGACGTTTAACCCATTAACCACATTGGAGCCAAAAGGATTCAGCAATCTCGCCGTGCCATTTGGTTGAATTTTGTAGCCGGTTGAAGCGGACGTAATATACATTTTTTGCGCATTATGATGACTAAACGGTGTCAAGATTACATTTTGTTCGTTAGCATCAACCGCATTTTCATAAATAATAAATCCACCGGTTTTTGCATTTTGAATATAATAGTTTCCTTCGGAAATAGATGTGTAATTATATTGACTTTGTGAAGAAAAAGAAGGACGCACGACGCCATAAAATGTCATTGAAGAAGAACCATAGGAATACGTGGAATATCCACAAGAAACATGACCGCTTCCGTTTTGATCAACCACAGTCATATTTGTAGATGTTGCTGAAGTAACTAATGCAACATGGCCATATTCACCGCCAGCTGAAGTCCACGTCCATACGGCAACATCACCGGGTTGTGCAACAAATCCACTATAATATTGAATTCGTTGCCAACCGGACGGAAGTGTATTCCAAGAATAATGGCTACCATGACCGGAAACTCCTCCGGCACCTAAATAGTCGTAATAATATTTTATTAAGTCCACACATTGTGCGCCGTAGGCACCATCATAATCAAGATACATACCTATCTTTTCATTGATCCACGTTACTGCTTGACTTTGAGTTTTAGTTGTCGCATTAACCTGAAGAACAACCATTGTCCAGTTAAGAATCAAGATGATGGATAACAAATAACATGCAATTCTTTTTAATATTTTCATTCAAATTCCTCCATATTAAACTTTATAAAAATATTTTAGCGGAATTTCCGCTAAAAGTCAATAGCGGGTAGCCCGCTAAATTATAATAATAGTAGTATTTTTTTGAAGGGCGGTGAGGATATGATCTATGGGCGCATCAGAGAATTGCGGGAAGACAAGGATTTGACTCAACGGGAAATGGGCGAAATACTAAAATGTTCCCAACGGGTGTACAGCAACTACGAGCGAGGAGATCTGGACATCCCCACCGAAATACTGATCCGACTGGCGGATTTTCATAACGTTTCCACCGATTATTTATTGGGGCGGACAAAAATAAAAGAAATGCGCATAAAATAAGAGGCATCCGGACGGATGCCTCTTTATTATTTCTTTTTCAGTTTTTCTTTGGTGCCGTCGGGGCGCTGAACGTAGGTGTTGTCCAGCGTTTGATAGAGATTGCGGCGGAAGCCTGCCAGAAATTCCTCCCGGAGCTGTTGCTGTTCCGCCTTTTCCGCCTCGGTGAGCCCCTCAGGGGTGCGGGATTTGCGGGCAAGGAAATTGAGTCGCTCTTTATCTACTGCCATTTTGATCCTCCTAAAACGTGACGGGCAGAACGTAGTTGGCCACTGCCACGTATTGTAAAATTGCGCCGATGAGCACAAACAAATGCCAGACGGAGTGCATATAACGCACGGTCTTTAGCTTATAAAATATCAGGCCGATGGTGTAGAACAGACCGCCGCCCAGCAGATACATAATGCCGGAAAAGGCCATGGAATTGACCAGGGGTACGGCGGCGATGACCACCATCCAGCCGCAGACGATATAGCCCACCATAGAAAACACCTTAAACTTTTCAATGGAAATGGCGTTGAGCACGATGCCCAAAATGGCCACGCCCCATTCCACCCCGAAGATGACCCAGCCCAAAGGGCCGTGCAGGGTGATGAGGGCGATGGGAGTGTAGGTGCCGGCGATGAGCAAAAAGATGGTGGAATGATCCAGAATGCGGAACACCAGCTTGGCCGTTTTGTGTGCAATAGCATGATAGAGGGTGGACATAGAGAACAGAATGATGAGGGTGGCGCCGTAGATCGCGCTGCTGACCACCGCCCAGGCATTGCCGTAAAGAGCGGAGACCACCACCATATACACCGTGGCGTAGATTCCGAACAGAGCGCCCGCTCCGTGGGAAATGGCGGAAAAAAGTTCCTCCCCCAAAGTATATTCAATCAATTTGTGACGTTTGCTCATGGGATACCTTCTTTAAAGTTTCTTACGAAGATATTCTATCACAGAAACAGAAAAAATCAACTTAAAAGAACGTTAATTTACAATTTTGCAAATACTTTCGGCCACGGCGCGGCCGGAATTTTTGGCCTGGGCGCTGGTGTTGGCCCCGCCGCCCACCTCCAAAAGCAGGGTGTAGGGAGTGAGGTGGGTGTTGTACCGATTGGCGTTGAGATTGAGAGGACGGGAAAGGCCGGGATAGTCCCGTTGCATCTGTTTGACCAACGTTAGTCCGAACTGCAGATTTTGCCGCCAATGAGGATGGGAAAGGCCCAGCGTATCGGTGCCACTGATGACCATCACCTGCGCATACTCCTTGCCCTGCAGGGTGGTCAGGGGGCAATATTCCGTATCCCCCTCCATAATGGAATCCCGATGAACGTCCAGTACGATCTGAATAGAGGGGTATTTTTTCAGCACCGTCTCCACACCGGCCAGCGAGCGGGTGTAGGCTTTATTAAAGGCGCCGCCCACGGCGAAATTGTCGGTGAGATGCAGGGTTTTGAGGCCGTGGGTCTCAAACACCGCCTTCATTGCCTCCCCCACCCCAAGTACCCCCTTGTCGCCGTCGGAGGAATACTGACTGCCGGCGTCGCTGTAGCTTTCGGTGGTGTGGGTATGATAGATGAGCACCGTGGGGGCGTCGGTGGCAAGGGAGGGCTTGGTATAGCCCTGCAACAACGTGGCAACATCCACCGATTTTTTGGTACCGTTTTTGATGGAAACGTTTTGGGTCACCTGATATTTACCGCTGTTGATGCTGAGATTGACCACCGGCACCGTCACCTTATCGGTGGAAGTGGGAGCGAGAGTGGGGGCCGAGAGCAACGGCTCCTCATAGCCTTGGGCCGCCGCAGGAAGAGACGGACGGGGCAAGGGAGAGCGGGAAAGAGCGCTCCACGCCGCCCTTTCCCCTGCCGCTACCAACCATTGCTTCCAGTTGCCGCTCTGTAGGGTGACGCTGACCAGCAGTACACCGCACACCAATAAGATCAGCCGTTTTTTCATTTCCGTCCCACTCCCTTCGTATTCTTTATATTGTATTAAAAAGGAAAGCAATTTATGAAAGATAACCCAGCATCTCCCGAATGCTGATACCGTGCAAGGCCTGATTGAGGGCAAAGGCCAACAGCTTGGCCCCGTTGTCGGTGGCCACGCCGATGTCGGTGGGCATCACCAACAACTCCTCTCCTTCTGTCTTTCCCGTCAGTTTGCGAGCGCTCATCACTGTGGGCATCCCCACCGAAATCACCGGCACCCCCAGCGCCTCGGCATTGAGCAGAGCGCGGTGATTGCCCACCCCTGCCCCGGGGGCCAGCCCGCCGTCGGAAAGCTGTACGGTGGTGCATAGACGGGAGCGGTGCTCGGTGGCCAGCGCATCGATAACGATCACCGTCTGGGCGCCGATCCGACCGGTGATGCCGGCGATCATCTCGGCGCTCTCCACCCCCGTGGTACCGAAAACGTTGGTACATACCGCCGCCACCGAGCGCAAGCCGCTCTCCCGAAACACCTCCGGCTGCAGCAGTTCCAAAGGACGGGTGATCATCAGATGGCGGGTCATCTTGGGCCCCAGCGAATCGGGGGTGATATCTCGATTGCCCAGCGCGGCCACCAGTATCCGTTGCCCCCGCAACATGGGGCGCAATTCTCCCGCCACCGCCGCCACGGCCTGCCCCAGTTCTTTTTCCTGCAGACCCTGCACCGGCTGTAATTCCACAGTTACGTAGTTTCCCGCCGGGCGACCGTAGGGATTTTTTTCTGCCAACCGTACCCGTCGGACGCTCCCCCCTGCAAAATGCTTTTCCTCAGTACAAACCCCTTCTCCCCGCTCTTCCATAGCCTCCAACAGCAGGCTTTGGTAAATTTGTTTCAAAATTTTTTCACCTCGTTTTTCCTTTTTACCTATTTTGTTCAAAAATAGGAATTTTATTGAAATTTGTGTTTATTTTTGGTAAAATGATTTTGAAAAAAAGGAGATGTTTATTTTGAAACCCATCAAGCGAATTTTAAACCATATTTTCGTTGACGGTATGGCAGGTATGGCCACCGGTCTGTTTGCCACCCTGATCATCGGCACCATTATGAGCCAGATCGCCGGATTTATCCCCGGCCGCTACGGGGTGTTGTTGGGATATGCCGCCGCCCTCATCAAGGCGCTGACCGGCGCCGGCATCGGCGTGGGCGTGGCCGTCAAATTTAAGGACAGTGCGCTGGTCACACTATCCGCCGCAGGCGCCGGTATGATTGGTGCCTTTGCCGCCAAGATCATCGGCGGCAGTCTGATCGCCGACAGCGGCGCCGTAGTATTGGCCGGCCCCGGGGAGCCCTTGGGCGCCTTTATCGCCGTAATGGTGGCGGTGAGCGTGGGACGGCTGGTATCGGGCAAGACCAAGCTGGATATTTTGGTTACCCCCTTGGTCACCATCACCGCCGGTGGCGCCGTGGGATTGGTGGTGGGACCTCCCATCTCCGCCTTTATGACAAAGCTGGGCGAGCTGGTCAACTGGGGCACTGAGCAGGCGCCCATCTTGATGGGGATCGTGGTTTCGGTAATTATGGGTATGATCCTCACCCTCCCCATTTCCTCCGCCGCCTTGGGTGTGATGCTGAATCTGGGCGGGCTGGCGGCAGGCGCCGCCACCATCGGGTGCAGCGCCCAGATGATTGGCTTTGCCGTAGCCAGCTTTAGAGAAAACAGATGGGGCGGCTTGTTTGCCCAGGGTCTGGGCACCTCTATGTTACAGGTTCCCAATATTATGCGGCGGCCGCTGATCTGGTTGCCGCCCACCATTGCCTCCGCCATTTTGGGTCCCATCGGTACCGCCCTGTTGGGAATGACCAACAACGCCGTGGGCAGCGGTATGGGCACCAGCGGACTGGTGGGTCAGATCATGACCTATCAGACCATGACCGCCGCCGGTCACAGCAGCCTTTACGTGCTGATCTTAATTGTTTTGATGCATTTCATCCTCCCCGCCGCCCTGACGCTGGCCATCAGCGAAGGAATGCGCAAGGCCGGATGGATCAAAAACGGCGATATGAAACTGAATCTGTAAAAGGAGAAGAATTATGAGCAGAAAAATCGGAGCTGAACTCTTTTACTTTTGGTCGGGTGACGAGCAAAAGGTTATTGACAATATGAAGTATATGAAAGAGGCGGGCTTTGGCTGTGTGTTCTGGCCGCTGTTGATGGACAATCAAGCACAGATGGAGCGTTACCTGCAAGCCGCCGCCGATCTGGATCTGGAGATCGACGAGCTCCACGAAATGCCCACCAACATCAACCACATCTGGTATGACGAGCCCCTGGGCGACAAGCCCATGCAACTTGCCCTCGACAGCATTGATTTCTGCGCCGATCACGGGGTGGAAAAGATGGTCATGCACGAATCCAGCGGCCGGTTGGCTCCCGATATGAGCAATGCGGGCCTTTCCCGTTTCCGCCGTATCTTTGAGCACGCCAACGAGCGGGGCGTGAAGGTGGCGGTGGAAAATCTGCGCCGCACCAACCATCTGGCCCGTATCTTCCACGAAAACAGAGATCTGGAGGTTTATTGGTGCTGGGACACCGGTCACGAGCTGTGCTACTCCCCCGGCGTGGACCA
The DNA here is from genome assembly GCA_045541535.1 of Eubacteriales bacterium. Classification (GTDB taxonomy): domain Bacteria; phylum Bacillota; class Clostridia; order Oscillospirales; family QAKW01; genus Firm-08. The sequence goes on along the minus strand of JAZQJG010000115.1, from coordinate 9,531 downwards.
TCTGGCTCTCTTCCCTGAAAAGTTGATCTGCACCCACGTCCACGACAATCGGGGCATCTATATGATGGACGATCACTTTTTGCCCTTTGACGGTGTCAACGATTGGGAGAAGGATGCCCGACTTTTCAAGGCCACCGGTTACAAGGGGAATATTTGCGGAGAGCTCAAGCGTACCGATCCCCGATACGCCGATATGAGTGACAAAGATTTTTGCGCAGAGGCCTACAAACGTTTGAAAAAATTCGCCGATATGGTAGATGAAGCGGAGGAAAAGTAGATGAAATTTAAGCTGGGTATGAATCCCCCCAATATGACCGATCTGGACGCCTGCGCCAAGGCGATGAAAATTATGAAGGAAGTGGGCTTTGAAGCCTGTTTTCTGTCGGTAAACCCCGAAAAGCCGGAGCACTGGAAAGCTCTGTGCAACATTGCCCGTGAGATCGGCTTGGAGATTGACGAGCTCCACGCCCCCTTTAATAACATCAACCGCATCTGGTATGACGAGCCGGTGGGCGAACCCATCGTGCAAATGCTCATGGACAGCGTAGACGTCACCGCCGCCTGCGGCGTGAAGAAAATGGTCATTCACGAATGCGCCAACCGTGTGGGCCCCGATATGAGCAACGCCGGTTTTGCCCGTCTGCGCAGGATCATTGCCTACGGTAAGGAAAAGGGCGTGCGGATCTGTGTGGAAAATCTGAGAAGAACCAATTCTCTGGCCCGTGTGATCGAGCAGAACAGAGATCTGGGCGTGGGCTATTGCTGGGACTGTGGCCACGAGCTGTGCTACACCCCCGGTGTCAATCACGTGGCCATCTTCGGCGATATATTGGCCTGCACCCATATTCACGACAATCGGGGCATCTATATGGGGGACGATCATATGCTCCCCTTCGACGGTCAGACCGATTGGAAAAAGAAAGCGGAACTCATCAAAAAGAGCGGCTACAGCGGCATTTTGTGCGCCGAACTTTCCAAGGAAAAATTTTACGGCGACTGGCCGTTGGAGAAGTTCATCACCGAAGCGTATGCCAGAATGAAAAAATTTGAGGAGATGTGTGAATAATGGATTATAAACTGGGATGCTCCAGTTGGGGCAAAACCGCCGACGAAAGAGTGGAAGTGATCAAGCTTCTTGCCGAAACGGGGTTTGACACGGTGATGCTCCCCATCTGGCTCCACGACACAGAAGGTGTGGCCCGTATGGTGGAGGCGGTGCGTGCCAACGGTATGACCGTTGATGAGTTACACGCTCCCTTTAACAACATCAACCACATCTGGTATGATGAGGATTGGTGCGACGAAACCATGGAAACGCTGCTGAAAAGCGTGGATATCTGCGCAGATCTTGGTGTGGATACCGTCGTTATTCACGATTCCTCCGGTCGGATCGGCCCCGATATGAGCAATGCGGGACTGGCACGTTTTCGCCGTGTCTTTGAACACGCCGCAGAGAAGGGTGTGCGCCCCGCCATGGAAAATCTGCGCCGCACCAATCATCTGGCCCGTATCTTCCACGAAAACAGAGATCTGCCCGTTTACTATTGTTGGGACAGCGGCCACGAGCTGTGCTACACCCCCGGTGTTGATCATCTGGCGCTGTTCCCGGAAAAGCTGGTCTGCACCCACATTCACGACAACTCCGGTGTTTATATGATGGACGACCATTGGCTCCCCTTTGACGGCAAAACCAATTGGGAGCGCAAGGCTCAACTGATCAAGGAGAGCGGCTATACCGGCGCCCTGACCATGGAGCTGGCCCGCCCCCTTGCAAAATACGACATAAGCGACAAGGAATTTGCCGCAGAAGCGATGCGCCGCATCAAACGCTTCGCCGAAATGTGTAAATAACGAAAAAGAGCCATCTGCTGTTTCGCAGATGGCTTTTTTTATTTTAAAAGATGGTAATAATATACAGGGATGGCACTCCATCCGTGGCACAAACTGCCGGCAAGTTGAAAATCCTTTGCGCCTTCCAGCGTTTCCCAAAAGGACGTGGCGCCCCTTTCCAGCATATAGCCATACTTTGCCCGTATATCCTTCAGCACGTATTCCTTTTCCCCAACGGCAAGCAAGGCATCATACACAAAGGGCAACATTGACAGGGTGGCAGGAATCAAGTCGTTTGCCCCCATCACCGCCCGTTTGGTGCGTTCATCTCCCAGACCGATCAGCATTGCAAAGGCGTTGCCCAATTGGGAATACAGTCCCTTTCTGTCGCTTCGCAGGCAAAACAGTCCCGTGTCCTCCTCAAAAAAATTCCGCTCAACAGCGTCTTTGACCTGCGCGGCATCACTTTCAAAGCCCTTGCTTTGCAGATCGCAGATCTTTTGAAAGTGCCGAGCAGAAAAAACGTAGGCACAGTTAAGGATCAAATGCTCGTAATCATAGGGCACCGACCGCCCTGCCCGTGGAATGGGATCGTGATTTCCCTCACTCCACTCGTAAAAATTCCAACAGGGTGACGGAAAAGACGGGATCAACCCGTTTTTTCCGATTTTATCTCGGAACAGCGTCATAATCCCCCGCATCGTTTCCCACGTTTCTGTAAGGATGCTTTGATCTCCGGTATGTTTGATATACTCCCAAACCGCCACCGGATACATCAGTGAAAAAAACGGAATGGCAGGGGTGTTCTCCGCCGGAAATGTCAACTCCAACAACCCGTCAGCCCGTCGTCCCTTGGTCATCAACACCAAATTGGCACGTTGAAACTCATATCCCGCAAAGGCATAATAACCGCACAGCATTTGATTACGGGAATCCATCACGTAGAGCGCTTGTTCCCGCCACGGGGTATCCTCATAATGCTGATTCATACACAGGCGCAAGGTGCGCACGCTGACGTCATAGATCCGTTGCTCTAAAGGATCGGACAATACAAGCGACCGCTCTTCCACCGGATATAACACCGGAAGCAATCCGATGGACAATACCCGTACCCCTTCGGGCAAAAAGACGCGCAAATAGCGGCCGGAAATACGTACGAACAGTACCTCAAAATACCCTTCTCCCACTTCGGTGTGCAAATCAAAGGAGAAATCTCGTCCTCCCACCAAATAACGCACATCGCCGTCTTCGATATGTTGACCATAAGCCACCTTGACCGTACCGGGGCACGCGGATTGCAGTCGCACAAAAAGATATCCTGCCGTTTCGCACCCCAGATCGTACAAGCCTTCCGTGATCTCTTTGGCCTCCAGCGGCGGCAAAATTTCGGCTTTTTTTACAGGACGGGGCAAAATTTTACAATTTCGTTGTTGCAGGACGGCCGTTGTCGGTCGGTCGGGACAACAGCACAAATCGGTGGCATAGCCCAGTTGTCCCGTGATCAATCGGGGCTGTCCCTGCACGTACCCACCCGCATAGCCGCAAGCGGTTTCCTCACAACTGACCAAAAGGGTCTGCTCAGCCACGGAAAGAGAATAGATCACCCCTGCCCCATCATCAATATGGGTGGAACTGTTTAGGCCCTCATATCGCACCACCAGACGCAATTGATTCTCCCCGGCCACAAGCCAGGAGGTAATATCCACGTCATCACAGTATTTTTCATCGGGGTACCCGGCAAACTGACCCAAGGCAACTCGCCGCCCGTTTACGTATAAAACGTAATCGGTTTCAGCGCATACCGAAAACACAGCGCGGCCGCCCCGATAATCAAATCGCTCTTCAAAATAGGCAAATTCATTGGCCTGCGGTACCGAATCGATCCATATCCAATTGGCTGAAGAATGTATCATAATCTATCCTTTCTTCCGTTACAACCGATATATCTGCAACGCAAACTCCGGTGGCAAGGGGCGGGAGGTCACAAACTTTAACTGATAAGATCCCTCCACGGTGTGTTCCAATCGCACCACCTGATCACGGGCAGGCTTGTTCCCCTTAAAAACGGAATAATATTTGGTGCCGTCAAAGGCGAGGATCTCATACCGCCAAAGACCGTTGCCGTCAAAACGAATGGTGTTGAAGGGAAAGATGCCGCCAAAGGCCACGGTAAGTTCCTTGTCCTCCCGCAGGATCTCAGCGGTGGAAAGGGTGCAAAGATCCACCGCCCTTTCCATTTTGCCCGCCATTTCCCGCTCTGCGGCGAAGATATCCTGACTCAGTTTATACAAGCCAAATTCACGGAGCACGGGAGGGGCTGCCGCCGAAAGGACGGTCAGGCGCACCGTATCGGAGCAAACGGGCGCAAAATGATGGACGGTTTTAAAGCCGATGCTCTCTTTTTGTGCGAGGAGCACCCAGCGGCCATCCACCTTGGCCTCCACCTTGTAGCCGTCAATCCGCTGACCCAGCTCCACGTACTCACCGATGGCAAAGCAATCAAAGGTCTTTGCCTCCGGCAAACGAAGGGTCAGCGTGGGCGTAATATGATCGTCAGCGGCGGCATAAAAACTATCGTAATCGTCGCAGAGGATCATTTCGGGGGCGGCCTTGGGATGGCGCAGACTATCCGCCGTTACCGTGGCTCCCTCGGCAAGGTTGACAGCAAAGGTATCGGTGATGATCCGATGGGCCTGCAAAGCGTTGTCAGCGTCAACGTCGGGAATCCGACCCCGTCGGTCGGGCGGGAAATTAAGCAGCATAATGGCGCCCTTACCCACCGAATCCAGCCAAATCTTCGCCAGTTGTTCGGGCGTTTTGACCATTTCATCCTGATCAGGATGATAAAACCAGCCGGGACGGATGGAAACGTCCACCTCGGCAGGAATAAAGCGTTCTCCGCCAAATCGACCGCTGTTGAGTTCTTTGGTGTCCTCCACCTCCAGAGCGTGATTGCTGATGGTGGCAAAGTGGGGATCCCCCGCATAGCCGCTTTCATTGCCCACCCAGTGCATTTCCACGTAGGGAGTGGCGCCCAGGGAGCCGAAGATGACCGCCTCGGGCTGCAACGAGCGCACGGTGTCGGCCCACAGGGCCCAATCGTACACGGCTTCCTGACTGCCGGCGCCGTCCCACCACACCTCGTCCACTCGTCCGTAATTACTCAAAATTTCGGTGAGTTGGTTGTTATAATAGGTATTATATCCATCGGTACCCCATAAGGGACAATTACGATCCCAAGGAGAAAGGTACAGACCCACCGCCACGCCCAACTCGTGGCAGGCGTCGGTAAATTCCCGTAACAGATCCTTTTGGTACGGGCTGTTGGCAATATTGTGCTCACTAAACTTACTGGGCCAAAGGCAAAAGCCGTCGTGATGCTTGACGGTGAGAATGGCCAAAGTAAATCCCGCCTCTTTGACGACTTTGATCCACTGTTTTACGTCCGTGTCGGTGGGATGAAAGGCCGAAGCATCCTCGGTGCCCTTGCCCCATTCCAGATTGGTAAAGGTGTTGACACCAAAGTGAAAAAACGCCTTTTTACCATATTCCCGCAGATGGCGGATCTGCCGCACAGAGGGCACTGCGCCAAAGGGTAATAACCCAAGCTCTTTTGCTTTGTCCACTTACATTACCTCCCATCATTTTTTTCAGTATACCATTTCTTGCAAAATCTTTGCAAGCGATATTTTAAAAAGGTGTTTGTCCCGAAGGACAAACACCTTTTTGCTTTATGCGGCAGGAGCCGTAAGAGTGACGTTGCAGGTTAGCCAAGGAATCGTCCCCTTTGATTTTATCGTTTGCTCGGCAGATCCGGCAGATCGCCCTCGTTTCCCCCGTTGGGGTCAGCCTCTAAGGCACCGCCGCTTTGGGGGCGTTTTGCCTGCTCCGCCTTCCATTCCTTGCGGGCCCGCTCCCGTTCTGCCGCCGCGGCCCGACTCAGCCCTTGGGCAATGGCGGGATATTCATCCTCCCGATCGGCGGTGGGCTGGATATTATAGGTGCCGTACATATTGACGTAGTCAAAGCTGTCCAGCGGCTCCCTTGCCTCGGAAAAGCCGGGCATCCCCTCACTCTTTTTCTTCTTTTTACTCACAAAAATCACCTCTTGATTAGTATGTCCGCATAAAAAAATTCCATCTGAAAAACAGATGGAATTTCTTGTTAATTAAGTTCCCGCAGATGCCGGTCTTGTTTCTTTTAATCCCTGAACGTGTTCAGGTGGGTAGTTGCCTTCCGGCTTCACAGGCTCCTCTCTTCGGCGCTTGCTTTGCAAAGAGTCCAATCGCTCCGGCTTATATCTGAGTGAAAAGTAAGCCGCCAAGGCGGCTTGCTTTTAGCGAATGCCGATTCAACTTCTTGCAAAGCAAGCGCGGGAGAGTTTGCACACAGCCTTCCGAGCGCATTCCCGTAAAAGTAGTGTAGGTTTAAAATACACAAGTATCGCACACCGCAGGAGAGTTTTTAGTTTTCCGTGTCGTCGATGACGAATTCCTCTTCCAGGATCTTCTCCATCTCCTTGGCCACACGCACCAGCTCCTCGTTGGAGTCCAAGGTGACCAGAATGATCTCGCCGCTGTTGTCCTCCACCGTTTTCATAATCACCAGCTGGCCGTCGCTCTCCACCATTTTCTGGGGATCGTCAAACAGCTCCACCATACCCACGTAGGTCTCGCCGTCCAGCTCCACGTCACATACGATTTCAAATTGCAGCTCGTTCCCTTCCTCATCGGTCAAAACGATCAGATCTTCATTATAAGTAGCCATATCTATTTTCTCCTTTTTTACTGTTTTTATTATACTCTATTCTTCTTCCGTTTGCAACGGTAAATTATACCTTTCTGCCAAAAAGACGGCGCAGGGCGGTAATGCCCGCCATCCCGGTCAGGGCGCCGGCAAAGTCGATCCATACGTCCCGCAGCTCGGAGGAGCGGCCCACGGGAAAAAGCTGCACCGTTTCATCGGCGCAGGCCACCGCCAAACAGAGGAGCAACAACGTGCCGTAAGGGACGGGTTTTGCGCCGTTGGCAAAAAATCGTTGCAACAGTATACCCAACAGGGCAAAGGCGCAGAAATGGGCCGTCTTACGCACCCAGAAGGCAGACAGCTCCAGCCCCAAAAATTCAATCACCCCGTCGCTCATCGCATCGGAGGTGGCGGCGTTTTGCGCCGAATTCCAAAAGATAAATCCGGCCCAAAGAATGCTAAGCGCCAGCCACAACCAACGACGGCGGCTCATATCTTCACCTTAAAGTCTCGGTGACACTTGGGACAGCCCACCGTGTGCACACCCTTCTTGCGGGGCAGGCGCAGTTGCGCCTTGCAATGAGGGCAGGTACGATAGGCGTGCTTGCGATCAAAGAGTCGGCGGAAGGCAAAGACCACCTGATTCTTCATCTTCAGAAAGGCGGCGTTTTCCTTTTGTCTGGCGGCGATATTGCGGGAAAACATACGGAAAATATTCCAGCCAAAGGCCAACAGACCCACGTACCACAAAAAGTCAAGGCCCGTCAGCGCCCCGATGAGAATGATGGCGAGATAGCCCCACAGCAACGCCTTGTTCAGCGCATCATTGCCGCCGTAACGGCCGGCCATAAATCGATACAATTTTGCTTTAAAATTATTCATTTTCAACACCTACAACACAAATTACAAAACAGATTGAGAATCAGCATCCGACAGCACCAGTTATCACTGACCCTGGGCATAGAAAATCCTTGGGAAAAGCCGTGATAGCTCTGGGCGCCGGATTGCAACATAGAGAGCAATTGGCGGTATTCGTAATTATTGGGATCCATCTGCACCGCCGTATTGGCGTATTGCATCGCCTGGGCCCGATTGCCCAGACCCATCTGGGCATATCCCGCCAAAAAGTACCATTCGGCATCCCGATTGTCCATACGGGAGAGCACGTTCATCGCATCCCCGAAACGGCGGTTGGCGATAAAGTTCCGCGCCGCCGTATACTCGGTGGAACGGTTGCCGCCACCGGCATTGCCGCCAAAGCCGGAATAGGGATCCGCCCCCGTTTTACCCTGACGGTAATCCATGATCTCATCATAGGCGGCGTTGATCTCCGCCATCTTTCCGGCGGCCACCTCGTCACCGGGGTTAGCGTCGGGATGATATTTTTTGGCCAGCCGACGGTAGGCCTTTTTTACCTCGTCGTCACTTGCACTCGGGGAAACTCCGAGAATTTTATAAGCATTTTCAATCATTTTTTCTCCTTCGGAGCATATTTGCTCCAAACACCTGCATACAGGATATTTCGCAAAATACGGGCGTTATCCACAATGGGCAACGCCTCAAAGGCGGCGGCCGCTTCCCCCAAAAACATGGTCAAAATCTCCTTGCACCGTTCTTCATACGCCGGCGCATCCTTCAGTTGCAACAGGGGATTATAGTTTTTATGACGGGCGTCCTTTTTGGCATCCTCCCAGGCATCCATAAAATATATAAATTTGCCCAGATTTTCACCCAAAGCCCGCAGGCGAGTCTGCCAAACGTCCTGATACGGCACAAACAGCTCGCCCATCAACGCCCCAAAACAATTGGCCACGGCATCCAGATTGATCTCCCCCGCCCGTTCCAGCCGGTCGATCTCCCGCAGATTTTCCTCCACGGCCCGACTCTGGGCAGGATAACGCTCTTTGAGTGCGGGAATAAATTTTTGTAGGGAGGCGGCATACAGCCGCTTGACCCCGTCCCTGTCGTCCTTCCAATCGTCCAGCGCATTATAATAAGCCAACAGCACCGTCATATCTGCGCAATAATCGGCAATCTCGTTGAGAGAGCGCCGTTGCTTTTGCAAGGGATGCGCCGCGCAGCGGCGGTATTCCTGCTCCGTTTGCGGCTCGTAAAGAGAGGAAAGCAACAGATACAAAAAGGTCATATCATAGTTCAGCGCCAACTGTCCCCGTCTGCCGTAACGCTCCTGCAGACGACGGCAAAGACCGCAATAATATCCCCGATAGCAGACCCGTTCCTGCTCCGTCAGCTGCTCCCGATCGGTAACAATATAACCGAACATCGTACTCCTCCCTCCCAATTATTTCTGTAATAATCATTATAATACCATATAATTGTGAAAAAGACATTAATAATTTTAAAAAACATTTATTTTACCCCCGCTTCCCCCGGAAAGTTTTTTAAAAAAACACTTGATTTTGCAAAAAGAATATGATAATATATTTAAAGTCTTATAAAGACCTTGCGCTTGTAGCTCAGCTGGATAGAGTGACTGGCTACGAACCAGTAGGTCAGGGGTTCGAGTCCCTTCAAGCGCGCCAACAGAAAAACCACCCGAATGGGTGTTTTTTTTGTTGGCAATTTTAAATGGAGGGACTCGAACCCTGAGGAGGGCGACTGCCGTGAAGAAAAACAGTCCGCGTGACTGTTTTTCAGGCAGGCGGTGCGCAGGTGGGTACCGCGAGCCGGCGGAGCGGTCACCAAGCACGAAGCGCTTTTAAAGCGCTTGTCCCTTCAAGCGCGCCAACAAAAAAGGCTAATTTGTCTACCAGACAAATTAGGCTTTTTTGAGTGATGCGTTCCTTGCGGGACGTGATGCGCACTGTGTGCGTGATGCAGGCTTCGCCCGTGATGCACGCCTGCGGCGCGTGAATGGAACGCATCGCATCACTTATCACAGCGCAGCTGCATCACTTATCACTTATCATCAGCCCCAACGGGGCTGTATATCAT
>JAZQJG010000114.1:0-1995 GCA_045541535.1 Eubacteriales bacterium | reverse complement strand
TAAGACCAATCCCTTTACCGATATCAAGAAGAAGGATTATTTCTACAAGGCCGTGCTGTGGGCAGTGGAAAACGGCATCACCGCCGGCGTGAGCAAGACTTCCTTTGCCCCCGCCGAGCCCTGCACCCGTGGCCAGATCGTATCCTTCCTGTGGAGAGCGGAGGGCAAAGAGAAGGTAAGCGCTCCCAATCCCTTCACCGACGTAAAGAAGAAGGACTATTTCTACAACGCCGTGCTGTGGGCGGTGAAAAACAATATCACCGCCGGTGTGAGCAAGACCTCCTTTGCTCCCGCCGACACCTGCACCCGCGGACAAATTGTGTCCTTCCTTTATCGCTCAATGAAATAGTATTTTATGAAAATATAATTTGAAATAAGGAGGGATCTATTATGAAAGCGAAAAGAATTATGAGTATGGTTCTGTGTCTGGCCCTGCTGTTGGGTGCAATGCCCACGGCTTTTGCGGCCACCGACACCCGCACGGAGGTTGGCACCTTTGTGCTGACCACCGATATGGCCACGCCCGCCTACGGCGGTGAGGTGAAAAACTATTTTGGTTACACCTTCACCGAGGGCACCATGGCAAACATTCCCGCCGCGATGGGGCGGTGGTTTAAAAAAGACGGCGAAAATTGGAATCTCTATGAGGCGGCCGTCTTTTCCGAGGGCACCTACTATTACTCCAATCAGTTGCGCATTGATTCTCCCCATGGAGCGGAGTATAAACTTGCGTCAACCCTGTCCATCACCGTGGACGGCGTCCAATGGACCCATGACCACGTGGGCGTTTACAGTACGTATAGTTACGTCTATATGAGTTCGCCCGAATACGTGGTGGAGAGACCGGCAAACTTCCCCTTGACCTTCACCGATTCCTACCTTTATGACATCGACGAGGCGCTGTACGTCAACCGTGCCATGACTCCCGTGGATTACAGCGTGGGCGTGTTGGGCGGCACCGGCAGTTATACCTTCAGCAAGACCAGCGGCCCCGATTGGTTGAACGTTGCCGCCAACGGTACCGTCACCGGTACCCCCACGGCATTTGCCGACCAAACGGAGATGGTTATTCGTGTTACCGACGAGGCGGGCGCTTTTTGTGAGATTACCGTTGAGGTAAATTCAGTTTCTATGAATCCCGGCGACCGGACCACGGTGGACACCTTCGTTTGTACCACCAATATGATCCTTCCCACCTACGGCGGTATTGTCAGGAATTATTTTGACTACACCTTTACCGTTGGCGCTATGGCCAACATCCCCCCTGCCATGGGTCAATGGTTTAAAAAAGACGGAGACAACTGGGTACCTTACAGAGAAAACGTCTTTATTGAGGGCACCTATTATTACTCCAATCAGCTCCGTATTGACAATGCGGCAGGTCGCACTCACAAATTGGCAGAAGAACTGAACATCACCGTGGACGGCGAGGCGTGGCAGCACGATACGGTGGGTGTTTACGATACTTACAGTTACGTGTATATGCGCTCCCCCGAATATTACGTCAAGCAACCCATTTCATCCGTTGCCATGACCCTGGGTGGCTACGAGCGCGGTAAGGAAATGAAAGAACTGGTGGTGGGCGCCACCGGTGCCGGCTTTGTAATGCCCACCGAATACGGTGACAATTATATGATCTATATTGGCGACGAGCCCCAGTTGGAGGGCGGTACATTGAAGCGGAGCACCCAGTATGTATTTGCCTATATCATTCGTCCCGTGGGAGAATATACGGCAAGGGAGTTGACCCCCGATCTGGTAACACTCAACGGTGAACCGGCTGCTTCACTGAAAAAATCCAGTCACACCTGCGTTGCCTATTTCACACTGCCCTCCTTTGCGCCTCCCGCCAATCCCTTCGTGGACGTGAAGAAGAAGGACTATTTCTACGATGCCGTATTGTGGGCAGTGGACGAGGGCGTTACCAGCGGTGTGGATGCCACCCATTTCGGCCCCAAGGAGAGCTGTACCAGAGCGCAGGCCGTCACCTTTATG
>JAZQJG010000113.1:0-14782 GCA_045541535.1 Eubacteriales bacterium | reverse complement strand
AAAAGCTTACAAATAAATTAAATCCAAAAAACGTGCGATGCTTAAAAAGCATCGCACATTTTTTGCGGTAGAATACACACCTCGGGTGGCGGCGGCCACGGGGCACCCCAAAAATTTGGCAGTCTGCGCCGAGTGTTCTATCCTTTTTGAACACTCGGAAAAAAGCAGACGAAAATTTTTGGGGAATAGGGAGGATGTGCCGTGCCGCGTGCCATGACAAAAAGTAACCACTTTTTGTCGGCACCTGCGAGCACGGGGGCCGGGCAACCCGGCTGTTGATCCGATCATCTTTGCGGGCACCGATTATAGGTGCTCGAACATTCGCCGGTCGACTAACGGTCGACAGGCGTCCGTGACTGATTCCCACTCGGTGGGACGACAAGAGGATCAAAATTCCTACCGCTGACCTCGTTTTGTACAAACTTTAAGGTCACCGGCCGTCCCACAAGCATTCACTCCCAAGAGCCCGGTGCGGTAAGATAACAAAAGAAAGCAGAATGACCTCCCTTTTGCGTAGCAAAGGGGAGGGGGACCGCTTGCGGTGGAGGGGTCTGTAGATGGGGACGTCCCACCGCACGAACTTCCAAAAAACTCCGTGTGGCACCGACGGCTTCGGCCTTAACCATAAAAAACGTGCGATGCTTTAAAAGCATCGCACGTTTTTGTAGTATTGTTAGGCTTATTTCTTTTTGGGCGCTTTGATCTTGTTGAGCTTTTTGTTGATGTCCAGCAATTGCTCTTTGGTAAAGTTTACGTCCATCATACCGCCCATCAGGGTGAAGAGGCGCAGCGCGGTAAAGCCGCCCATCATACTCATCATATCGGCGTTGATCTCAAAGCCCATGGCTTCCATCTTGGGGGCTTCGCCGTCCTTGCCCTTCTTACCGCCCATCATCTTGGCAAACATGCCCATAAAGAGCATTTTGCCCTGCAGGGTGGAGATGATGTCGCTCATCTTGTCGTTGAGGGAGAGATAGCCTTCGGGAGCATCAATATCAAACCAGTTGAGGATGGCGCCCTTTTCCTTCAGACGGTATGCTTCGTTAAAAGCGTCCACCTTGCGGATGTGGCTTTCGTCCTTGTGCTCGCCGGCTACGGCCACCAGGGTGGTCTCGCCAACGTTGGGTACCTCAAAGTAGAAGAAATATTGGCCGCTCTGCTTGCCCAGAGATTTGCCGTCTGCAAAGAGCTCTACCTCGGGCAGGTTGGAGTATACGGTGACTTTGGTTACCTCTTCTACGCGGTCAACGTAGCGCTTGCCGCAGAGATGGACAAAGGGCTCGTCGCTGAGCCAAGCCTTGTAGGCATAGAAAGCATCCTTCTTATACTTGCGGTCAAAGGTCATCAGACCCTTGTGATTCTGGCCGTTTTCACCGCCCTCGTTACGGGCGTCGGCGCCGAAATCGTACATATTCCATACGTGGGTGGCCCACAGATATTTACGTGCCGCAAACTGTTTGATCAGTTCTTCATGATAGTAGGCCTGATATTCCTCGGTGTAGTCACCCTGACGGGGATCGGAGGTATGCCAGTTCAGGGCCTCACAGCCGTATTCGGAGCAACCGATGGGAATGGTGGGATGCATTTTGTGGAACTTGTCAAACCAAGGACCGTTCATATCGGTCCCGCCGCCGTACCAGCCGAAGTAATGATTGTAGGATACCACGTCGGGAATTTGCAGATAGGGATCTTCCATCTTGCACATGGAAACGGCCGCAATGGTGGTCAGTCTGGTTTTGTCCATTTCGTGGCAGAGATCGTTGAGGATGCGGTGATTTTCCAGCAGATCCTCGTCACTGCCGCCGATGCTGATCTCGTTGGACAGACCCCAAACCACGATACAGGGATGGTTGTAGTTCTGGGTGATCAGTTCTTTCATCTGGGAGATGGTATTCTCACGACCGGTGGGCATATGCTTGGAGATATAGGGAATTTCCGCCCAGATCACCAGACCCTTTTCATCGCACAGATCATAGAAGTACTGATCGTGCTGATAGTGGGCCAGACGAATGGTGGTTGCGCCCATTTCCATAATATAGCCGATATCCTCTTCGTGATGCTCGGGCAGCAGGGCGTTGCCGCACTGCCAACGGTCCTGATGGCGGGAAACACCGCGCAGGGGATATTCCTCACCGTTGAGGATAAAGCCGTTGTCAGGATCAATCTTAAAGGTACGGCAACCGAAGCGGGTGGAAACGTTGTCCAGCACCACGCCGTCGGCCAACAGCTCAGCCTCGGCAGTGTAGAGATAGGGATCCTTTCTGCCGTGCCACAAATGCACGTCGGTAATGTCCAGGATCACCTTGGTATCGTTGCAGGTGGTGGTGGCAACCACGTTGCCCTCTTTATCCTTCAGGGTATAGCGGATGTCCTGCCCCAGATCGCCATTGGTGACGTAAACCTCTACCTCTACCTTGGCATCCTTGCCCTCAATGGTGGGGGTTACCTTGATGCCGGGGCCACCGTAGTAGTCCAGATCAAAGTGGCTCTCGGAAACGGCCACGACGTTGATATCTCTGTACAGACCGCCGTAGAAGGTAAAGTCGGCCATCTGGGGATATACGGTCTCGTTGGGAGCGTTGTCCACGGCAATGACTACCAGATTGACAGCCTCCAGCACGTCGGTCATATCTGCTCTCCAGGTGGAGTAACCGCCGTCGTGATGGGCCAGCTTGTTACCGTTAACGTAGAGGTCGGCAGAGGAGTTGGCGCCACGGATCTCCAGATAATAGCGATCGGCGGCAGGCAGATCCTCTTTGGTGAATTTCTTTGCATAATAGCAGGTGCCGCGATAATAGTCGTTATCGCCGTCCTGACCGTCCAAAGCGTTCCAGCTATGGGGGAGATTGACCCAATTCCAATCATTGGGAAGGGTGGCAGGAATCTCATTTGCCTGCTTTGTAAATGCCCATTTGGCATTAAAGTTTACAACAGTTCTCATAGTTTTCCTCCGTAAAGTGGTTTGATGATATTATACACCCTTCTGACGAAAAATGTATAAATAAATTTTGAATTTATGCCCGACCGCATTAGCGATCGGGCATAAAACTACAAAATTATGGTGCGGTCGCTGTACCGGAATTATTCGGCGTCGGCAGTTTCTTCGGTGTCATGGCCCAGTTCTTTGGTCATAACAGCCAGCGTCTTCTTATCCAGATTGTAGATCAGACCCAGGCCGATAAACTGCAGGATGGCGGAGAACATAAAGGTGCCCGCTACCAGATAACGCATATTCACGGCAACGTTCCAGGCCTGATTGCCTTCGTCAGCACCGACGTAGCCCAGAGCTACCATGATGATCAGCACCAAGGAGGGGCCGATGCCCTGCGCCAGCTTACGGAAGAAGGAGTGCAGGGAATAAACGGTGCCTTCCTCACGGCTACCGGTTTTCCACTCGTTATAGTCGATGGCATCGCCCATCATAGCCCAGGATACGGTGGAGTAAATGCCCAGACCCAGATTGTAGATCAACTGACAAACGATATAGATGATCAGATCCAGACCGGTGTTCTCGGGGAAGATAATGAACAAGCCCAAGCCGGCAACCATAGAGCAGATGGAGCCGAAGGTGGCCAGCTCTTTTTTGCCGAACTTGGCAACCATATTACGGGCAAGGGGCGTGAATACAACGATGGGAATCATTGCAAACAACTGCACCAGACCGGAGATCTGTACGTTTTTAAAGTAAGACTGGAAGATAACGGTAACGGCGGTGGTGGCACCTTGCATACCGATAAACATACCCATGGCGGCAACGGTGGCGCCCACGGCGGGACGGTTTTTGATAAAGTTGCCAAAGGCCTTGAATACGTTGAACTTGGGAGCCTCTTCACTCAAGGTGACGTCCTGCTCCACACGGATCACGGTGTTGCGGATCATAAACTGGAAGCAGATAAAGCCCAGTACACCCATAATCAGTGCGGCGATGAATACACGCTCACCGATGAGGTTGTTATCCTTATCATAAATAATGAAAGGCAAAATAACCATAGGCAGCATATTGCCGAAGATGGAACCGATGGAGCGCCAAGCGGAAAGGGAAGCGCGGTCCTTAACGTCGGTGGAGATCAGGGAGAGCAGGGAACCGTAGGGTACGTTGGCTACGGTGTAGAAGGCGTCCCAGATCACGTAGCCGGTGATGAAAATGATCATCTTGGCCCATACGGGAGCATTGGGGAAGGGCAAGAAGCACATAGCGCCGCCCACGATCAGGCCGATGGAGCCTGCCCAGATATAGGTGAGGAATTTGTTGCGTTTGTAAACGTGCTTGTCTGCGTCAACGATGGAACCGATCAGCGGATCGTTGATGGCATCCCATACCTGTACTACGATCAGCAGTAAGGCATACCACAGTTCCAGACCCATAAACTGCGTCCAGAAAATGGACATCGTGCCCTTGAGCGCAAAGCTCATGTTGCAGCCAAGGTCGCCGGCCGCATAGGCAATACTGTCTCGGATGCCGAACTTGCGGTGGCCGTTTGCATCCAATTTCGGTTGTTTAGCCATAGTTTTTCTCTTCCTTTCAGAATTCATTTGCATAGCGCAAACTTCGTTAATTCTATTCTAATATAAAAAGGGTAAAAAATGTTAGGATTATTTTTATATATTTTTGCATAATTTTTATATAAGTATTCCAAAATCGGTTGAAAAACGGTAGATTGTATACTATAATATAGAAAATAGTGGAAAATGATTTGTGAAATTTGACGAAAAAGGGGAGGGAAACTTATGGTATACGAAGGCGAGTTGCATTTACTGCAGGCGGCCTTTAAAAAATGCCGGGTACAAAGTCTTGTGGTTTCCCCCACGGAGCCGTTGGGCGAGCGCTTTGATCTGGGTCGTGGCCTGATCCTGCAGCAGGAGGACGGCTATGGCAAAACCTTTGCAGAGTGGATGCCCGAATTGCAAAAAGCTACAATTTATAATATGCGGGATTCCTTCGGTTGTCATTACCTGTTTTTTCTCTTGCCCGAGGTGGAGCAACTGCTGTTGATGGGGCCTTACCTTGGTACCGAGCCCTCCCGGGAGAAGATCTTGGAATATATGGAAAAAAATCAGGTGTCCCATTCCTTACTTGCGGAAATGGAGCAATATTACGGCGAACTTCCCATACTGCGGGAGAACAGCCATCTTTTTGTATTGCTGGATGCCTTCGCTGAGCGGCTGTGGGGCGGAGCAGAGCGATTTTCGGTGGAGGAGATCGAGGGGCAAACACTTCGTCAGCCATTGGAACTGCAGGACAAAAAAGACTCTGCCGATCCCCGTCGGATGATGTGGAATATGCAACGGATGGAAGAACGCTACGCCTACGAAAACGAG
This sequence comes from Eubacteriales bacterium, assembly GCA_045541535.1. GTDB lineage: Bacteria > Bacillota > Clostridia > Oscillospirales > QAKW01 > Firm-08. Next base: position 9,463 of record JAZQJG010000113.1, on the reverse strand, counting down.
ATGATGCAGGCGGTCAGCCGCGGTCAGGTGCACAAGGCGGAAATGCTGATGAACGTATTTTCCGGCGGTGCCTTTGAAAAACGGCTCAGTGATCCCATTCGCAATATGAAAAATTATTGTATCATTATGAACACCATTTTGCGCAAATCCGCCGAACGGGGCGGGGTGCATCCATTGTATCTGGATCGGATGTCCTCGGCCTTTGCCCGAAAGATCGAGCTGGTGACCTCTAACGTTGCCATTGAGCAACTGATGAACGAAATGTTTCGGTCCTATTGCCTTCTGGTGCGGGAGCATGCTATGAAAAACTATTCCGCTCCCATTCGTAAGACCATCGTATATATTGATTCGGATCTGTCTGCCGATTTGTCGCTGGGCACCTTGGCAGAACTGCAAAACGTCAGCGCCGCCTATCTGTCCTCCCTGTTTCGTAAGGAAACGGGGCAGACGCTCACCGATCACGTCACCGCAAAGCGGGTGGAGCTGGCCAAGCATATGCTGGCCACCACCGATCTGCAGGTGCAAACGGTGGCCCAGCATTGCGGCATTTTGGACGTGCATTATTTTTCCAGAGTTTTCAAAAAATATACGGGGCAGACCCCCAAGGAATATCGAACAAGCCTGTAAAGCTATAAGACTTTACGGGGCGAAATGCCGTATTCCGCCACAAAAGCGCGGTAAAAATTGGAATAATCCTTAAAGCCGCATTCTCCAAACACCTCGCCCGGCGCCTTGCCCTCCAGCAGTAGTTGACGGGCGGCCTGCAGGCGTTTGAGCTGGATAAAGCGGTAGATGCTGATGCCCGTATCCTCGCTGAAACGGTGGGAGAGATGGTATTTGCTGACGAAAAAATGATCGCTGATGCCGGCCAGCGACAGCTCCTCGCTGTAATGCTCGCCGATATAGGCCAATACCTTGGCGGTCAGATCCTCCTCTTTGCTTTTGGGAGGATTGCCCGAGCGCAGGGACAGCCGTCCCACCTCCACCAGACATTGTAAAAACAATCCCTCGGCGCAGAGTGCGGCGCCCGGCTCCTTGCTGTAATGTTCCCGCACCAGCGCCGTCAGGCGATCGGTCAGTTCTGTCCGTTGCAGGGGTGAGGGACGCAGAATGTTGGCGCCGCCCCCTTCAAAGGCGGAGAGCAGGATGCCGCCGTCGGGAGAAAGTTGCTCCAGATAGCCTTTGTTGATCCACAACACGATGCGCTCGTAGGCCACGTCGGGGGCAATGATGGGTCGGTGAAGCTGCATGGGGTGAATGAGCATCAGATCACCGGGGCGTAACCGATGGGTGCGACCCTCCACCCAATATTCCACCTCACCGTCCATAAAGCAATAGATTTCGTAAAAATCGTGATGATGCACCGCCACGTCGGCGGGGCGGGTGTCACGATAATGAAAGATCTCAAATTTATTGCCCCGCATAATTTGACGGGGGTCAAAGCTTTGGGCTGTTTTTTTCATAAACTCACCTCATTAAGCAGCGGAGGAGTATCCGAACCCGATTTTGACGGGCCGATTTTCACCTCAGCTGTGTTAAAATACTCGCCAATACACAAAGTATTGGCTGCGTTTTATGCCTTGCCGATGCGAAAATCGGCTCCGGCAAAATTCTGCGACCTGAAAGCGCAGAATTTTAAGAGATTTTTGGTGCAGAGGAGGAGGCAAGGCGGAAAAAGCCATTGCGCCAAACCATAATGGGTTCAACTCTTGTCACCTTATTATCTTATCGCAAGATATGCAATATGTCAAACAATAATTGCAATTATCATTGCAATTATTTCGTGATATACTAACCGTAATATAATAATGAAGGAGTAGGCGTATGAAAGCTTTTCTGGACAAGGACTTCTTGCTGAACACCCCCACGGCGGCGGCGCTGTATCACGGGTATGCGGCAGATTGTCCCATCATTGATTATCATTGTCACGTCAGCCCCCGTGAGATTTTTGAGGACAAGCACTTTGAAAATATCACCGAGGTTTGGCTGGGCGGTGATCATTACAAATGGCGCTTGATGCGCTCAAACGGTGTGGAAGAATATTACATCACCGGCGACGCCCCCGCAAGAGAAAAATTTCAAAAGTTTGCCGAGAGTCTGCCCCGCGCCATCGGTAATCCCATGTATCATTGGTGTCATATGGAGCTGAAGAACTATTTCGGCTTTGAGGGTGTGCTGAACGGCAACACCGCCGAAGAGGTCTGGCAACTGGCCGCCGCCAAGCTACAGCAGGCGGATATGGGCGTGCGTGGCCTGATCGCCCAAAGTAACGTGGCTATGATCGGTACCACCGATGATCCCGTGGACTCGCTGGAATGGCACGCAAAGATTGCCGCCGATCCCACCATGCAGACCAAGGTATGTCCCTCCTTCCGCCCCGACAAAGCGCTGAATATTGACAAGGCCGGCTGGAAGGAATATATTACCACCCTTTCCGAGGTCAGCGGTGTGGAGATCAGGGATCTGGATTCCTTACAGGCCGCCCTTTGGGCCCGGATGGAGCGCTTTGCCGCCCACGGCTGTAAGGCCAGTGATCACGGTTTGGACTTTATGGTGTTTGAGCCGGCAGACAGCGCAACGGTTGACGGCATCATTGCCCGAGGCCTGGCCGGGGAGAGCGTTACCGCCTTGGAGGCGGCACAGCTCAAAACCGCCCTGCTCATCTTCTGCGGTAAAAGCTATGCCAAGCTGGGCTGGGTGATGCAGATCCATTACAATTGTCTGCGTAACCCCAACTCCCGGATGCTGGAAAAGTTGGGCCCCGACACCGGCTTTGACTGCATCGGTCCCAACAACGGTAGTGCCGCCGTGGCCAAACTGCTGGACGCCTTGTATCGGGAGGAGGCATTGCCTCGCACCGTACTCTACAGTCTGGACGGCTCGGACAATGCGTTTTTGGATACCATTCTCGGTGCCTTCCAGGGCAGTGAGATTGCCGGCAAGATTCAGCACGGCTCCGCCTGGTGGTTTAACGATAACAAGCAGGGAATGCTGGATCAGCTTACCTCTCTGGCCAATCTCAGCATTCTGGGCAATTTCATCGGTATGCTTACCGATTCCCGCAGTTTTCTCAGCTATGCCCGTCACGAGTATTTCCGCCGCATTTTGTGCCAGCTTCTGGGCAAATGGGTGGAGGAGGGGGAATACCCCGCCGATATGGAAACACTGGGTGAAATTGTAAAGGGCATTTGCTTTACAAATGCAAAAAAATATTTTAGTTTATCATAAAGGAGGCGTACCCCTATGCAAATGACGTTTCGTTGGTATGGTGAGGGCAATGATAATATCACCCCCGCCCATATCAAGCAGATTCCCGGTGTTACCGGTCTGGTCTGGGCCCTGCACGACAAGATGCCCGGTGAGGTCTGGGAGACCTGGGAGATCCAAAAGGTAAAGGATCAACTGGAGCCCTACGGATTCAATATGGACGTGGTAGAGTCGGTCAACGTGCACGATGATATCAAGATCGGTCTGCCCACCCGTGACAAGTACATTGAGAATTACAAGCAGACCATCCGCAATCTTTCCGAGTTCGGCGTCAAGGTGATCTGTTACAACTTTATGCCCATCTTCGACTGGACTCGCAGTGATCTGTTCCATCCCGTAGGGGACGGCTCCACCGCCCTGTTTTATGAAAAGAATATGATTCAGGATGATTACAACGCCATGGCAAACTACATTCTGGATTTCACGGAAAAATACAATATGACCTTCCCCGGCTGGGAGCCCGAGCGTATGGCCAAGCTGGACGAGCTGTTCAAGGCCTATGCCGACGTGGACCACGAAAAGCTGTGGGGCAATCTGCAGTATTTTCTGGAGGCTATTATGCCCACTTGTCGTGAGTGCGATATCAAAATGGCCATTCATATGGACGATCCGCCTTGGGATATCTTCGGTCTGCCTCGCCTGCTCATCAATGAAGAAAATATCGACCGTTTCCTGAAGATGGTGGACGACGAGTACAACTGTCTGACCCTGTGCTCCGGCTCTCTGGGCGCCGATCCCGAGAATAACGTGGCCGATATTATTCGCAAGCATTGCGATCGTATTGCCTTTGCCCATATCCGCAACGTTCGTCATTTTGAAAACGGCGACTTCTCCGAGGCCAGCCATCGGGATTGCGACGGTGATACCGGCATTCTGGAGATCATGCGCGCCTATCACGATTGCGGCTTTACCGGCTATATCCGTCCCGATCACGGCCGTCATCTCTGGGGCGAGGGCCCCGGTACCGTCCGTCCCGGTTACGGTTTGTATGACAGAGCTTTGGGCATAATGTATATGCTGGGTTGCTGGGATATGCTGGACCGCCTGAAGGGTAAAGTTTAAAAAGTAAAGGAGATAATAGTATGATTCCCAACGTTTTAAATACCGATCTTACCGGCAAGGTTGCCGTGGTTACCGGTGCCGGCGGCGTGCTGTGCAGCCATTTTGCCAAGGTTTTGGCCAGAGCGGGCGCCAAGGTAGCCCTGTTGGATCTCAACGAGGAGGCGGCCACCGCTTTCGCCGCCGAGATCAACGCCGAGGGCGGCATTGCCAAGGCCTACGGCTGTAACGTACTGGATAAGGCGATTTGTGATGAGGTTGCCGCAAAGGTGCTGGCCGACTTCGGCCCCTGCGATATTCTTATTAACGGCGCCGGCGGTAACAACCCCAAGGCAACCACCGATAAGGAATATTTTGAGCTGGGCGACATTGACGCCGATACCAAGAGCTTTTTTGATCTGGATGCCAGCGGCGTGGGCTTTGTCTTCAACCTCAACTTCCTGGGTACCCTGATCCCCACCCAGAGCTTTGCGGGACAGATGGTGGGCCGTGAGGGCTGTTCCATTCTCAATATCTCTTCTATGAACGCCTACACCCCTCTGACCAAGATCCCTGCTTATTCCGGCGCCAAGGCCGCCATTTCCAACTTCACCCAGTGGCTGGCCGTGCATTTTTCCAAGGTGGGCATCCGTGTCAACGCCATTGCCCCCGGCTTTTTCTCCACCAAGCAAAACGCCGCCCTGCTGTTTAATGAGGACGGCACGCCCACTGCTCGCACCGGTAAGATCCTGGCGGCCACTCCTATGGGCCGTTTCGGTAAGACCGAGGAGCTGGAGGGTGGTCTGTTGTTCTTGGTAAATAACGAGGCTGCCGGCTTCATCACCGGCGTCGTACTGCCCATCGACGGTGGTTTTTCCGCCTATTCCGGCGTGTAATATTGAAAGGAGTATCATCAAATGGAAAAGTTTATTCCCGTAGTCGTCATCAAGGAGTTAGGGGAGACCGATAAGATTCTCACCGCTCTCAAAAACAGCGATATCAACTGTGCTGAGATCACCTTCCGCACCGCTTGCGCGGCCGAGGCCATTGCCTACGCCGTCAAGAATTATCCCGATATGAGCATCGGTGCCGGTACCGTTATCAACGCCGAGCAGTGCGAGGCGGCCCTGGCGGCAGGCGCCACCTTCATTGTTTCTCCCGGTCTGTCCGTTTCCGTTGCCAAGATCTGTAACGAGCGTGGCATTCCTTACTATCCCGGTTGCGTCACTCCCACCGAGATTATGCAGGCCTTGGAGTTGGGGATCACCACCGTCAAGTTCTTCCCTGCCAACGTTTACGGCGGACTCAAGGCTCTCAAAGCTTTGTCTGCTCCCTTCCCCCAGGTAAAATTCATTCCCACCGGCGGTGTGGACCGTAGCAACATTGACGAGTTTTTGGCTTTTGATAAAATTGCCGCCATCGGCGGTAGCTTCTTTGTAAAAGAAGCGCTTGAGAAAATGGAGGGTTAATCAAATGAAAAGAATCGTAACGTTCGGCGAAATTATGCTTCGCCTTGCTCCCAACGGTTATTACCGTTTTTTCCAAAATGATCAGATGCAGGCCACCTTCGGCGGTGGCGAGGCCAACGTGGCCGTTTCCCTTGCCAACTACGGTATGGATTCCGTATACGTCACCAAATTGCCGAAACACGCCATCGGTCAGGCGGCGGTGGATTCTCTGCGCTATTTCGGCGTAGACACCTCCAAGATCGTCCGTGGCGGCGACCGCGTGGGCATCTATTTTCTGGAGAAGGGCGCTTCCCAGCGTGGCAGCGTTTGCATCTACGACCGTGCCCACAGCGCCATTCAAGAGGCCTCTGCTTCCGATTTTGATTGGGACAGCATTTTTGAAGGCGCCGATTGGTTCCACTTCACCGGCATCACGCCCGCGCTGGGTCCCAACGTGGTAGAGATCTGCCGTGAGGCTTGTAAGGCGGCCAAGGCCAAGGGTGTTAAGATTTCCTGCGACCTCAACTACCGCGGCAAGCTCTGGACCCGTGACGAAGCCCGTGCCGCTATGACCGATCTGTGTCAGTACGTGGACGTTTGCATCTCCAATGAAGAGGATGCCAAGGACGTTTTCGGCATTGAGGCCGAGGACACCGATATCTACGGCGGCAAGCTCAACCACGAGGGTTATAAGAGCGTTGCCAAACAACTGATGGATAAATTCGGTTTTGAAAAGGTGGCCATCACCCTGCGTACCTCCATCTCCGCCAGCGATAACGATTGGGCAGGTATGCTTTACGATGGTGAGAACTATTGCTTCTCCAAGAGCTATCACCTCCACATCGTTGACCGTGTGGGCGGTGGTGACAGCTTTGGCGGCGGCCTGATCTACTCCCTGCTCACCGGCAAGGATACCCAATCCGCCATTGAATTCGCCGTAGCCGCCTCCGCTCTCAAGCACAGTGTGGAAGGCGATTACAACCGCGTTTCCGTCAACGAGGTAGAGAAGTTGGCCGGCGGCGACGGGAGTGGTAGAGTACAACGGTAGGCTTTAAAAATGAGCCCTGTTCCGCCGATGTTCCCCCTTGCGTACACATAGTACGCGACGGGATACCCTCAGCGAAACATCATCTCATTTTTAAGAGCCTTGATTTCGTGGGACTACGGGGCAAAATAGCAGAGCCCTGTTCTGCCAAAACGCCCCCTTGCTTTATACAAAAAGAACTCAAGGATTTGTTTCCTTGAGTTCTTTTTTTGTGGTTCGTTTGGGGAATGTACAATAGGAGACATCCCCCTAGCGCCTTCTACAAAGAGGGTCGTCCCCTGCGATCACAGTATTTTTTGCATCAATATCTCGTTTCGCAGGGTTCCGTCTTTATACTGCATCGCATCGGGGCGGGTGCCGTAGGGGACAAAGCCCAGTTTTTGGTACAGTGCCAGTGCCGAGGCGTTGCCCTCTACTACCTCCAATTCAGCCTGACGGTAACCGTAGGCTTTGCCGGCGGCAAGCAGGGCGGTCAACATTGCTCTTCCCAGACCTTTGCCGCCGGCACGTTGTAACAGCGCAATGGAAAGGTTGCAACGGTGGGCAACTCTGCGGTAGGGGGCAATGGGCGTCAGCGAGCAAATGCCGCAGACACCCTCGGCGTCCTCGGCAATCAGCATCAAGGCGCCCTCGTCATCTTCACGGGCCGCCAAAAATGCTTCTTCTTCGGCCACGGTGAGGGTGATTTCCTCCGGCTCCTTGAGTAAAAAACAACTCTCCTCGGCGGTGATTTTTAAAAGCCGGATCAGTGCGGCCGCGTCCGACGCGACAGGGCGGCGCAACAGACAAGACGTCCCGTCCTTACAAGCTACGGTTGTGGGTGTGAAGTTCATATGGGTACCCTCCTTTTTTATGATTGTATCACACCTGCAAAATATTGCAACGTTTTCTCTTCAAAAGTCTTTGCTTTTTTGCCGATTTGTGATAAGATGAAACTATCAAAAGGAAAGAGGGCGTTTTGGATGCTCATTGATTTACACCTACATTCTTCTGCCATCAGCACCTGCTGTAAGATCAGTCTGGAGGACGGTCTGACCTTGGCCAAAGAGATGGGAATGGACGGGGCGGTATTGACCAATCATTACGTTAAAAATTACGTCAAAGACGATGATTATGCCGCCTTTGCCCGCCGTTATATGGAGGAGTGTAAACGGGCGGAGACCCTCGGCAAAGAACTGGGAATGCCCGTATTTTGGGGCATTGAGCTGACGCCGGAATATAATCCCAAGGTACATCTGCTGATTTACGGGGTGGGGGAGGACTTTCTGTTGCGATATCCCACTCTGTTTGATTGCGACTTGCCCACCATATACCGAGGGGTCAAGGAGGCAGGCGGCATACTGGTGCAGGCCCATCCCTTCCGCTATGGGGAGCATTTGCAGGAGTTGCGGTATTTGGACGGGGTGGAGGTCAACTGCCATCCCGGATATGCCGACACCTATCTGGAACGGGTGTATCGGATTGCCGATGAAAACGGCCTCATCCTCACCTGCGGCGGCGATTTTCACAAGGATACCATCCGTCCCCTTTGCGGGATGTATTTGCCCGATGATCTGGCTGATTCCAAGGCCTTGGCAGAATATTTAAAAACCGCCTCGGAGTTTACCCTTTGCGTACAGGAAGTGGGACAGGAAAACGTGAAAAAAGTAACGTATCAAAGATAGGAGAGAGAATATGCTGATCGGACAATTTTGGGGCACCAGTGCGGCCGAGGGGATTCCCGCTCCCTTTTGCAGATGTGCCGTTTGTGAGGAGGCTCGTGCCAATCCCGCCCTACGCAGAACCCGCACCTGCTTCCGCCTGTCGGAAAAGGTGATGATTGATCCGGGGGCCGATGCGGTGTGCCAATCCATGCAGTACGGCGATTTGCAGGAATTGGAGCACGTGCTCATCACCCACACCCATGAGGATCACCTCAACCCTCATATGCTGATGGAGGCCTTTTGGTGTCACGACCAACGAAAAGGTCCCCTTCACTATTATTTCACCGATCAGGCCTACGATATGGTGCGTCATTGGCTGGAAAACGATTGGATCCTGAAGGGGATGGTGCCCGGTTGGATTGAAAAGGGGCACATTGTTTTTCACAAGCTGGAATACGGTGAGCGATATGAGATCGACGGTATGTTTGTAACGCCCCTGCGGGGCAATCATACCGGCAACGTAAAGGAAAACAGCGCCCTGTATTTTTTGGAACTGCCCGACGGACGCTCCCTCTTTTACGGATTGGACAGCGGCCCTTATTTTACGGAAACGCTGGAGGCCTTACGGGGAAAACATATTGATATTATGGTAAATGAAGGGACCTTCGGCAAGGAGGTCGTGCCCCACAATCAGCATATGGATATTTATGCGGTACGGTCGCTGATCGATCAGTTATGGGCGCAAGGAACACTGGATGAGCAAAGCGTGTTGTATATCACCCACATCAGTCATCGCATTTCTCAATCGGAGATGGAGTCTGTTGTTGCAGAACTCAAATTTCCTCTTCCCACCACCGTCTGTCTGGACGGCGATAAAATTTTATAATGGTTGTGGTTTGTCGAAACAGTAACTTCTATTACTGTTTCGACGCCAAATCTTCGATTTGGTTACAAATTTTCAAGGAAAATTTGACCAAACCCATTGCAATGATTGTCGTGCAGAATTAAATTTGTATAATTTA
>JAZQJG010000112.1:0-6630 GCA_045541535.1 Eubacteriales bacterium | reverse complement strand
CTTCTCTGTTTTCCGCCAACAAATCTCCTACCGTACCCTCGTACGCCGACGGAGCTTTGTTGACGAAATGCAACTTCCTTTTTCGACGTCTATCGCCAAGGCAAAGGATTCCCTTGCCTTGGCGCGCCCCTTTGGTAATTCTTACCAAAGGGGCGGGTGTTTTTTTGTGCACCTTTTTGGCCGATTTGATTGACTTTAAAAGCGGATTTTATATATAATTAAATTGTACGAGGTGAGGAAAATGAATCAAATTTCCTGTATGAGTTTTAACATTTTAGCCTGCGATACCCACGATTCCGGCTATGAATTGCCCCAGGATCGCCTGCCCTACGTGCTGGCCACCATCCGGGAGCAGGACGCCGATCTGGTGGGATTGCAGGAGGCCTGTGATCAAGCCTGCGCTCCCTCGGAGAAGCGGGACGCCCGTTGCGGCGCCTTCAATTGGTGCGAGGCTATGGTAGCCGCCGCGCCGGAAATGGGATATACCGCCGTGGCCATCCGGGATCAAAAAGGCTTTCTCAGAGACCGACAAAACATCGGTTGCGGCTTGATCATTTATTATAAAACCGACCGTTTTGAAATGCTGGAGGACGGCTGTGAGGTGTATCCCCACAACGACGTGCGCTATTTCCAGTGGGTCAAGCTGATGGATAAAAAGTGCGGCCGCCAAATCCTTTTTACCAACACCCATTTTTCCATCAATCCAAAGTTGGGCGACAGCAAAAGCCCCATGGCGGGTGAAGCGTACCGCACCACTCAATCCGCCCTGCTGTGGAAGTTTTGGCACAAGCATCTTACGGAGGGCACCGCCCTCTTTGCCACCGGCGATTATAACTCCACGCCGGAGTCAAACGCCCAGACCCTGCTCCGTTCCCGCACCTATATGCCCTCTTATCTGTTGGCAGAGACGGGTGACGAGCACGGCACCGTCAATTTCCGCAAGGCGGCCCACATCATCGATTATTGCTACGTAAACCCCACCGCCCAGCGGGTAAGAGAATATCGGGTGGTCACTCGGCATTTTGACGCCGATGCCACCACCTTCTCCAAGGCGGGATATGCCAGTGATCACAGAGCCATTATGACCCTCTGTGAATATAAATAAGTCTTTAATTTTTTTAAAATATATGGAGGAAACAACTATGAGTCAAGTATCTTGTATGGGCTTTAACATCCTGTCCTGTGACACCCACGATTGCGGATTTGAAAAGCCCGCCGACCGTATCCGTCACGTCATCCGGACCATCAAGGACGAGATGCCCGACCTGCTGGGTGTGCAGGAGGCCTGTAACCTCTCCTGCCCCAAGCCCGAGGAAAAGCGTTGCTACGGCTTTGACTGGTGCGAGCCGCTGATCAAGGCAATGGACGAGCTGGGTTATGACTACAGCATTCTCAGAGATCAGGCAGACTTCAAGCTGGAGCGGCAAAACATTGCCTGCGGCTTGATCATCTTCTTCAAGAAGGGTCGCTTCGTATTAAATGAGAGCGGTTGCTACGGCTATCCTCACGACAAAAACCGTTACTTCCAATGGGTCAAGCTCACCGATACCGAATATGACCGCAAGATCCTGATGACCAACACTCACTTCTCCATCGGTCAGCGGATGGCCGGCAAATACAACGAGCCCGCCGGTGATGCCTTCCGTGCCGCCGAGGCCGTGATGCTGCTGAACTTCTGGTACAAGCACTGCGATGAGAACACCGCTCTCTTTGCCACCGGTGACTACAACTCCCAGCCCCAGACCCAGGCCCAGCAGTTCTTGAGAAGCGAGCATTTCCGTCCCTCTTATATGATCGCCGCCGAGGGTGACGAGCGAGGCACCTGCCACCTGTCCAAGGTTGCATGCATCATCGACTATTGCTACGTCAATCCCACCGCTCAGACCGTTACCAAATACTATCCCGTCACCACCCGCTATGAAAGTGACGTGGATTGCAAGCTGGCCGGCTATCCCAGCGATCACCGCGCCATTATGACCTTTGTTGACTATAAGCCTTTGGTAGAAAAAACCGAGGAATAAGCGAGGAAAAGATTATGGCACAAGTAAGCTGTATGGGCTTTAACGTTTTGGCCTACGGCACCAACGGCGCCGAAACGCCGGAGGAACGCTACCCTTACGTAATAACCACCATCAAGGATGAAATGCCCGACCTGATCGGCATTCAGGAAGCCTGTGAGAAGGGTTGCTCCTCTTCCAACAATCCGCAAAACACGCTGGATTGGGTGATCCGCCTGTCGGAGGATCTGGGAGCCCTGGGTTATGACCACAGCGCCCTCAAAGATCAAAAGGGCTTTGTCCATCCCAAGCAAAATATAGGCTCGGGCCTGATGATCTTTTTCAAAAAAGACCGCTTTGAGTTGAAGGAAAGCGACGCCTTCTCCTTTCCCCACGATCCCTACCGCTATTTCCAATGGGCCAAACTGTACGATAAGGAGTATGATCAAAACATTCTCTTTACCAACACCCACTTTTCCATCCCGCCCAAGGTGGCGGGCGCCGTCAGCGTGCCGGTGGGCGAAGCCTATCGCACCGCCGAGGCGGGAATGCTGTTGGACTTCTGGTATAAGAATTGCGACGAGAACACCGCCCTGTTTGCCACCGGGGACTATAATTCCGAGCCCATCACCGTGGCCCAAGGCATTCTCCGCAGTAAGCAGTTCAAGCCCAGCTATCTCGTTTCCAAGATTCCCGACGACCGTGGCACCGTCAACGTGCGGGCGGGCTATAACAACCTGATCCCCCACCTCATCGACTTTTGCTACGTCAACACCGATGCCCAAACGGTGGAAAACTATTACCCCATCGTCCGTCGGTTTGAAACCCAAAACGACGGCCTCTTCGCCGGCTACGCCAGCGACCACCGGGCCATTATGACCTACTGCAACTACAAATAATTGCACACGCCGCATCTCTTATGGAGCTGCGGCGTTTCTTCACTTTTCCGTATTCAAAAATACCTCCATCATCATCTTCCCACCTAAAGCAAAGCCATCGCAAAAGGTCTGTTGACCGTATAGATATAAATATTCATTTACGCAATCAACGTATCGCTCCAAGCGATCCCTTGCCGGGCCCCCCGCACAATCTCGTAATACCTTCAGATTTTTCTCCATCAGTTCTTCTGTTTTTTTCAGTTCAACACTCTCTTCGAAAAAACGATTGGTAAAACCGAGATCTTTGTTCCACAAACTTTTCATTACATTTGTCATATTACCCTCCACAAATATGCACCCTTTGAGGTGCTTTTTTAAAATTATAGCACCTTATAAGGTGCAATCTGGGCGCATCTTATAAAGTTCATGTTATAATATTTTCATAGGAGGGATGCCAAATGAATCACTATGAACGACTGAAATATATCAGAGAGGATCATAAACTCACCCAAGCAGACGTTGCCGAACTCTTAAAGACCACTCGCCAACAAATCAGCAAATGGGAAAACGGCGTGCAAATGATGGGCGTGGATCGCTATATCGTTCTGGCCCGCCACTACAACCTGTCCACAGATTATCTGTTAGGCCTGACCGACACCCCTCGTAAGTTAAAATAGAAAAAGTCCTTGTAATCCACAGATTACAAGGACTTTCATTTTGTCTTTAACTCATAGCGATGGAATTATGCGTGCTTTTTACAACTCGCCGCGAGGCAGGAAAAAGTGCGTAGAATTTCGTTGCAACAGACCGCCGCGTACTATGTGTACACGATAAGGTCGTTACGGCGGAATATAGCCTGATTTTACAACTCGCAGCGAGGCAGGAAAAAGTGCGTAGAATTTCGTTGCAACAGACCGCCGCGTACTATGTGTACGCAAGGGCGCATTGCGACGGAATTATGCGTGCTTTTTACAACTCGCAGTTGTTGACGGTGCGGGGGAAGGGCAATACGTCTCGAATGTTGGAAACACCGGTAAGATACATAACACAACGCTCAAAGCCGAGACCGAAGCCGGCGTGACGGGCGGAGCCGTATTTGCGCAGATCAAGATAGAAATCGTATTGAGCGGGGTCAAGACCAAGCTCCTCAATGCGGGATTTGAGCAGAGAATAATCATCCTCACGCTGACTACCGCCGATGATCTCACCAATGCCGGGAACCAGACAGTCCATGGCGGCAACGGTTTTGCCGTCGGGATTGAGCTTCATATAAAACGCCTTGATCTCCTTGGGATAATCGGTGACGAAAACGGGCTTTTTGAAGATCACCTCGGTGAGGTAACGCTCGTGCTCGGTTTGCAGATCACAACCCCAGAATACCTTGAAATCAAACTCGTCGTTGTGCTTTTCCAACAGTTCAATGGCCTCGGTATAGGTCACGTGGCCAAACTGAGAATTCTTAACGTTCTCCAGACGCTCCAAGAGTCCCTTGTCCACAAACTGGTTAAAGAACTCCATTTCCTCGGGCGCATTTTCCAAAACGTAGGAAATGATATATTTGATCATATCCTCGGCCACGTCCATATCGTCGGCCAGATCGGCAAAGGCCATCTCCGGCTCAATCATCCAGAACTCGGCGGCGTGACGGGTGGTGTTGGAATTTTCGGCGCGGAAGGTGGGGCCGAAGGTGTAGATGTTTTTGAACGCCATGGCGTAGGTTTCGCCGTTGAGCTGGCCGGAAACGGTGAGATGGGTCTCCTTGCCGAAGAAGTCCTGAGCATAATCCACCTTGCCGTCCTCCGTTTTGGGCAGATCGTTCATATCCAGAGTGGTAACACGGAACATCTCCCCTGCGCCCTCACAGTCACTGCCGGTGATCAGGGGTGTATGCACGTAGACGAAGCCACGCTCCTGGAAGAAGCAATGGATGGCGTGGGCAATGAGAGAGCGCACACGGAACACCGCCTGAAACAGGTTGGTACGGGGACGCAGGTGGGTGATGGTACGCAGATACTCCACGGTGTGCCGCTTGGGCTGGAGGGGATAATCGGGGGTGGAGGCGCCCTCCACCACGATCTCGGTCACCTGCATTTCAAAGGGCTGTTTTTGCTGGGGAGTGGCCACGATCTTTCCCTTACAGATCAGAGCGGCGCCCACGTTGAGATGGCAGACCTCGTCAAAATTGGCAAGGGTGTCATGATACACCACCTGCAGGGGCTTGAAATAGGTGCCGTCGTGCAGGGTGATAAAACCAAAGGTTTTGGAATCACGGTTGTTTCTGATCCAACCGCCCACCGTTACCTCGGTATCAAAATGTTTTTCAGGTGCTTTAAAAAGCTGACGAATGTCCAAAAGATCCATAACAAATACCTTCTTATAATATAGATAGAGTTAGTATAACACATCTTTTCCCCCCTTGCAAGTCTGCAAACGGAAATATTGAAACATTTTATTCCCGACTTGTAATGCAAGAAATAATCCGTTATAATACAAGTGAGGTGATTTTGTTGACACAACTGCAATCCTCCCGCGCCCAGCGGGCACAATATACTCATATCGGACTTTCCATGGCGACACTGATCGTACTGTCGCTGGTGTTGCCCAACCTGTCGGTGATCGTTATGCGCATCCTCTGGCCGGGCTACGTCAATCATCCCTGGGCGGTGCTGACGGTGAATTACGGACTCCATTATTTGTTGGCCTATCCATACGTTTTTCTCTGGCTTCGCTTGCGCACGGTGGGCGTCCCGCCCCGAAAGCAGATGGGTCCCCTGCAATTTTTGTCCACCATCCCCGTTTGCTTTGCCCTGATGTATCTGGGCAATATCGTGGGCAACGTGGTCAACAGCGTGATCGGCCTGATCCGGGGACAGATGCCGGACAACGATCTGGAAAGCTTTGTGCAAAATTACGATACTTGGTTGCTCATTTTGTTCGTGGTGATTTTGGGGCCGCTGTTGGAGGAGCTGATCTTCCGCAAGGCCATTACCGACGCACTCTACCCTCTGGGCGAGCCCGCCTGTGTGGGCATCGGCGCCCTGATCTTCGGCCTGATCCACGGCAACTTTTATCAGTTCTTTTATGCCGCATTGCTGGGCGGTCTGCTCACCCTGATCTACTGTCGCACCGGCAAACTGCGCTATACCATCCTCTTGCATATGCTGATCAATTTTCAAGGCTCCATCCTCTCCTCCGCCATTCTCAGGCAAATGGACAAGATCGGCGAGCAGTTTACTCCGGAGGCAATCCTGCCCGCCCTGCTGGTTTTCGGCTATAGTGCCGTGATGCTGGCTCTGGCGATTTTGGGTGTGATCCTGTTGATCCGGGGACGGAACAAACTGCAACTGCGCAAAAGCGCCGTGCCCTTGGTGCATCCCCTGCGCAACGCCCTGCTCAACCCCGGTATGCTGGTCTTTTACGTGGCGGCCATCGGCACGATCCTGCTCCGCCTGTAACCCAATAAAAAAGTAACGGAATAGGCGTTGTACTCTAAAGGACAGTACATCACTATACAAAAACACCCACAGTTTTTAAAACTGTGGGTGTTTTAAATATTCTCTTTGTTTGTTGGTCAAGTTATGGTATAATACAACTAACCGATAACTAAGGATTTGTAGGTGCGTGCAATGAACCTAATAGAATTAACTCACAAGAACGATATTTTACAAACATATGAGATTTACAAACACTGTATGTTTATGCCTACCGAAGAAAAGTTTAATAAGAAAGTAGAACAATTTCTGAATAATAACTCT
>JAZQJG010000111.1:0-8770 GCA_045541535.1 Eubacteriales bacterium | reverse complement strand
TAATGGAAAGTCATCAAAGCAATTCCTTCTTTCCCTTGCGTTGCAAGGGATTCACTGTTTTCCGCCGCTACGCTCTCTACCGTACCCATGTACGCCAACGAGATCGCATCAGCGAAATGCAACGCCCTTTTTGGCAGTCTGTCAGCGTGTCAAAGAGGGTTCTTTGACACGCTGAAAGGAGAGATAGCTCTGCTATCTCTCCTTTTTATATTGTGTAGGTGTGATTCCGTAGTATTCTTTGAACAGGCGATTAAAGTAGGTCACGTTGTTAAAGCCCAGTTCGGTGGCAATGCGCAGTACCGAGCCGTCGCTCCCCGACAACAGCGTTGCCGCCCGTTCCAGGCGGCGGCGGTTACAATACTGACTGACCGACTGCCCCGTTTTTTCCTTAAAGCGCCGCCCCAGGTATTTGGGATTGTAATGAAAGAGCTCTGCCATTGCCCCAAGATCGGGAGCCACCGACAAATTTTCCTCTAAATAGCTTTTCATATTTTCGGTAAGGGAATCAAAATCCGAGGTCTCTCCCGTCCAAAGGGAAAGGATATACTGCTCCACAAGGGCGCAAATGCGGGCGCAATCCTCCGACGGAAAAGAGGGTTGGGTGCCGCCGTTACCGTCCAGAATATTCCCCACGAACACAATGGCCACCACCCGATTTTCCCGCAGGATGGGATGGGTGTATTCGTACAATCCGTTGATACATTTGCCGCCAAACGGCGCGCGGATTCGCAACGCTTTGCGGATGGCGGCATTGCGGCACCGATAACAGCGGCGCATCCCCTTTGCCGTTTCCTTCATTTTCCAACAAAAGGGAGAGGAATGAATGGTATGCTCCTGAGAGAGCTTGAGGGCGGGATTGCCGTAATTACCCAAAAAGAGCACGCCGATATGAAGATGGGTGCCGTATTCCAAAAAATAAATCAAATCTTGCAGACTGTGCATAGCCGCTCCTTTACAAAAAGATATGATTTTGAGTTTATTTTACCATATATGTATCTTTTGTGCAAGTTTTGATTTCAAAAATGTAAGACAAGTCCCAAAAACTGTGCTATGCTAAAGAAAAGAAAGGTGGTTTTATTATGAATCATTATGATCTGATCGTTTTGGGCGGCGGTATTACCGGCGTTTGTGCGGCGGTGGCCGCCGGCAGACAAGGGCTGAAAACCCTGCTGATTGAAAAAAGCGGCTCCTTGGGCGGCGCTATGGTAAATATGTACGTCAACCCCTTTATGCGCTATCACACCGGTACCGCCGAGGAAGGAAAGATCATCAACAAGGGTATCTTTTTGGAGCTGTTGGATGAACTGCGGGCGATGGGCGGCCTGAAAGGCTCCCACACCTTTAACGAAGAATATATGAAGGTCCTGCTGGACAGAAAATGTGTAGCGGCGGGGGTGGAAGTACTGTTTCTGGCCCACTTTACCGATGTGGAAAAGGATGGCGATCGGCTGAAAAGCATTGTGGTAGAGACCCGAATGGGTCAATATACCTTCTCGGCCGATACCTTTATCGATGCCTCGGGCGATGCGATGCTTGCCTACAAAGCCGGTTGCCCCGTTAAGGTGGGCAGAGAGGAGGACAACGCCTGTCAGCCCATGACCCTGTGCTTCCGTATGGCGGGGGTAGATATGGATGCGTTCCGTGAGGCAAAGCCCGAGATCATTGCTCTTTACAACAAGTTCCAAGCCGAGGGCAAGATCAAAAACCCCAGAGAAAACGTGCTTTCCTTTAAGCACACCTCCGACGGGGTGCTCCACCTCAATTCCACCCGTGTGGTAGGTCTGTCCACCCTGGATCCCTTTGACATTTCCAAAGCCTCGATGATCGCCAGAGAACAGATGATGGAGCTGTTTTATTTCTTAAAAGAAAATGCCCCCGGCTGCAGTAACGCCACACTGCTCTCCTCCGCCCCCGAAATCGGCGTGAGAGAAAGCAGAATGATCTGCGGCGCCTACACCCTCACCGCCGAGGATCTGCTGGAGTGCCACGAATTTGAGGACAGCGTGGCCGTTGGCTGTTACAACGTGGACATCCACTCCCCCGACGGCAGCGGCACCACCATCAAAAAGATTCCCGCCGGCAAATGGTATCACATTCCCTACCGCACTCTGCTCCCTCAAAAAGCAGACAATCTGCTGGTGGCCGGCCGCACCATTTCCTCCACCCACGAGGCCCAATCCGCTTACCGCGTACTCCCCATCGTGGCCAACATCGGCGAGGCCGCAGGGCTGGCCGCCGCCCTTGCCAAAGCAGAGAGTGCTTCTTTGGCAGAGGTCCCCATAGACAAACTCCACGCTCTGCTGGAGCAAAACAATTTGATGTACTAAACCAAAAATCAAAAAGATGCACGAGATTCGTGCATCTTTTTAATTTTACCAATCCTCTTCAACCTCCGGCAGATCGCCGGAGCCAACGCCGATCTCCGTATTTTGATCGGCGGGCAAACGGACGATTTCCAAAGCGTTAATGTCGGGCTTTAAATATTCTTTGCTCATCGTCTTACTCCTTAAATTGCGGCAAAGATCAGAGTGCGCTGGCTTTCCGATTCAACACCGGCGGCAGAGCGTACCACGGTAGAAACGTAAATGTTGGTGCCGGACGTGATCTCGTAGCCTGTGAAGATACCGTAAAACTTGGTTTTGTAATCCACCGTGCCGTCCTCGTTTACGTAGGAGCCGATGACCGAGGCGATCTGGGGAGCACGGTAGATGAAGTCCTGCATGCCGTCGTATTGCTCTTCGGCGTCCGTCCAGCGCAGACGGATCAGGATCTCCACGCCGCTGGCGGCAATTTTGCTCTCACTGTCCAGTAAAGGATGCACGTAATCCTTGAACAAGGGTGCCGTGATATATTTGGGCAAGGTGCCCACGGCGCCCGTTTCCAAAGCGTTATGCTCGTTTTGAACTCTGGTCAACAGATAACAGCCCTTTTCATCGTCGTAGACCGGAAGATAGGAATTGTTTTTGGCCAAGGCCACGCTATCCTTGGCCACGATCAGCTTGCCGCTCTCGTTATCGGCGCTGTTGATGAGAGCGGAGCCGTTGTAACCCACCACGTATTGGGCAGTAATGGCAAAGCCCGCCAGATCCAGCGTGATGCCGGTGGGAACGATCAAGGTATCCATAGCGGTGTCAGCCCGCAAAGTGATGGTATCACCGTTCTCTGCTTTTGCCAAAGTCTCGGAATAACTACCGTAGGTTTTACCATCCAAAAGGAAAGCGCCGGTGGCGGACAACACAATGTCCGTCGTAACCGTTTTGCCGCAGAAGGCACATTCGGTGTGGGCCAAACCGGTTTCACCGGCCGTAGGGGCCAGATCGGTAACCTGTTCCATCTCCCCTACGTGGGCAGATTCCAGCGTAACGTTTAATTCTTTATATAAAACGTCGCTGGCGGAAACCGTAACGTTTTGGCTGTATTGGTTGCAGGTAATATCCACCACCATATTGGGATAATTGCTCAGATTTGTAAGGGTTGTAGCGGTACAGTTAAACCCTTTGCCGGCGGTCTGCCCCAGATCAATTTTGTTGCCGGTGATTTTAATATTGCCGGCGGTATATGCGGCCAGATCTGCCTGAATGGCGCTGTCCGGCGAGCTGCAATAAAGCTCGGTGAAGATAACGTCTTCCACATTGTTTTGATTGAGCAGGGTGTTACCGACAATCTTGATGTCAGCGGTGTCAATATTGGAAGTATATTTATAGTTGGTGCCATTGTATTTGCTCTGGTTGGAGGCCAAGATATAAATCTGGCGACCGGTGGCCACGGGAATAATGGTATTGTTGAGAATATGCACCTTATAATCCTCATACCAACGGGGCTCGATACGGTACACCGTGCCCTCCACATAGTTATTTTGAACGCTCACGTCCATACTGCCGGAATAGGAATAACTGTCCAGCGTTTCACCCTGAAACCAGAACACGTTGGGGGTAGCGGTGGTGGCACCGATCACCTTGGAATCCTTGGCGCTGAAATAGTTATGCTCCACCACACCGGTCCAGTTACGGATGACCAGCATCGCCGTAACACTTTTTTCGTTGGAATAATCGATACCCGCAAACCGGTTATAGCGCAAATTCACCGTCTTTTTCTCAGCGGTGGCACAATGAACGAAGGCCGTAACGGGGCCCTCTTCGGTATAGGCATCCGTCGCCGTGGAGGTGCGACAGTTGATCACGTCCATATAACGTTTATAGGTGTTGGCGGTGGAGCCGGTATAATCGCCCACCTGAATTTTTGCGCTGTTTTTAAAAGTAAAGCCGTCTAAAATCACCTTACCGCTGGTGTTGACGTGGAAGTTTCCGGAGGAAATCACCGTTTCCCCCTCATCAGAGGAACGGGCGGCACCGGGCTTGGTAATATCATCGGGGTCGTTGGGATTGATGCCCGCTTTGGCACCGTAAAAAACGTATTTGGTACCGTGGTTGGTGCCATAATCAATGGCCGCATATTCCTTGGCCAGAAAATATACCTGTACCACACCGTCCACCGTTTTAAAGGCGTCGTTGGGGAAGGAGGCCACCACGTTGGTCCCCACCGTCAGCGTAACCTCCATCCCGTCTACGGTACGGGTGACGGTATCGCCCTCGGAAAGGGTGGCCACGTCGGGATCGTAAAAGACCTTGTCCCCCGTATAGGCTTCCGCACCGGCAGGCAGGGCGACGGTCCCCAGCATAGCAAGACACAGTATGAGTGTACAGAATAAACTGATTGTCCGTTTCATTTTTAAAAATGCACCTCTCTTGACAATTCCAAAATTTATGCTACCATTATAGTGTAAAATGGTATAATTTTCTATGGTGGACAGTCTAAATATATGGACTAAAGTCTAAAAAGAGGTGTTTTGGGTGGAAGAAGTCGCTTCCTTTTTACAATATATCAATTATGACATTTGCTCCGACGAGCATCCCGAGCCCCGCAGTTTTTCCTATCACGGTATCCGCTGTGTACTGGAAGGCTATGGCATCTTGAAAATCAAAGACCGTACCTTTCCCATCACGGCGGGGCAAAGCTTTTATATTCCCCGCGGTATCAGCGCTGCCTATTGGTCCCGATCCCCCGGAGGAATGAAATACGTATGGCTGAACTTTGACGAGTGGGCACTGTTCAGTGAAATTATGGCAAAAACAGCATTCACCCCTGAAACCCCCGTTTGCCAAACCACCAAGGAACAGGAAAAACTATTTAAAAACCTGCTGTCCCAAAAGCAAAAATTGCTCCACGGCAACCATTATCAAATTATGGCACTGATTTTGTGGATCTTGAGCTCCTATATTGATTCCTTCCCTGCCGTTACCCGCTCCCAGGACGAAACCTCCTTTCAAAACCTGCTCACCTTTATCAACAACAATTTGTTGCGTAAAGATCTGAACACCGAAATGCTTATACGGGTCTCCGGCCAGAGCAGAGCTTCCCTGTTCGGTCATTTTAAAAAAGAAGTCAACTGCTCTCCCGGTGAATACATCCGTCGCAAACGAATGGTAAAGGCCCGTAATATGCTCTACACCACCAACTTTTCCATTCAGCAGATCGCCGATCTGCTGGGTTATAACGATCCCTTGTATTTCTCCCGCCTTTTCCGTGCCGAAACCGGCGTATCCCCCACCCGATACCGCAAAGAAATGGCAAAATCCACTCCTAACTAAAACAACCACCCGCAGAAATTCTGCGGGTGGTATTTTTTAGGTATTGTTTATATATGCTTTATCTTCTCCGTCTGCCGCGGCGGCCGAGGGTGGGCGCGGGGGCGGCGGGCTTTTCCTCGGGGGCTTCCATCAACACCCCGTTTTCGTCCAACACCAAGGGCTTGATGTCGTATTTGGTGTATTTGGCCAGATCCTCCAATCTCGTCTTTTCGGCGAAATTGTTGATCATGGTGAACACCACACCCTTCTTTTGGGCGCGGCCGGTACGGCCGATGCGATGGATATAATACTCAGTCTCCTCGGGAATATCAAAGTTGATGACGCAGTCCACGTCGTCCACGTCAATACCGCGGGAGGCCACGTCGGTGGCAACCAGCACGGAAATCTTACCATCGCGGTAGCGCTGCATGGTCTTCTCTCGTTTTACCTGCGGGATATCGCCGTGGAGGGCATCACAGTTGATGCCGTTGTCCTTGAGCTCATTGGCCAGACGCTGACACATGATCTTGGTATTGCAGAAAATGATGATCCGCTCAAAGGCGCCGGCGCTGACCATGGTGACTACGCCCGCCTCCTTTTTAAAGGGAGGCACCGTTACGGAATACTGATCAATATCGGGGCGATCCTGATGTTTGGGCTCTACGGTGATCTCCACCTCATCCCGCTGATACTTCCAAGAAACGTTCATAACCTCCTGACTGATGGTGGCGGAAAAGAGGCCCAGATTGCGACGATTTTTCACCATATCCACGATACGGGTCACATCCTTGTAAAAACCCATATCCAGCATTCTGTCCGCCTCGTCCAGTACCACGGTCTGAATGTGATTAAATCGCAGATTTTTTCGCTTGTGATGGTCCATCAGACGGCCGGGGGTAGCCACGATGATCTGGGGCTTTTGCTCCAGTTGCTTGATCTGCGCGCCCATACCGGCGCCGCCGTAGAGCACCGCCACACGGATGCCTTTATAATAGGTAAGCAGACCACGCAGTTCATCCCCGATCTGCATAGCCAGTTCTCTGGTAGGAGCCAGAATCAATCCTTGAATTTCCGCAAGAGAGGCATCAATATGCTCAATCATCGGGATGCCGAAGGCAAAGGTTTTGCCCGTGCCGGTGGGTGCCTTGGCCACCACGTCCTTCCAAGCCATAAACTCGGGAATCGCCAGTTTTTGCACGGTGGTGGGATAGGCATAGCCCTTTTGCTCCAGAGCGGCCAGCATTGCCTCGGACAGGCCCAGGTCCTTAAACGTTACGTTTTCTTCCATTTTATTTTCCTCTTAAAATTTTTATGATACACTTGCATTATACCACATCTTGTGGTAAATGAAAAGCATTTTTATATTTCCGCAAAAATCTGTTGCACATTTTACCGAAAATGATATAATGAAAGCATGAATTCAACGGAGGTGCGTATGAAAAAATATCTTTTCAAAGACGTCCGCCACATTTTGCACGGCGGCGACTACAACCCCGATCAGTGGCAACACGAGCCGGAGGTTTTAAAAGAAGATATGCGGCTGTTCAAACTGGCCCATTGTAATGAAATGAGTCTGGGCATTTTCGCCTGGGCGGCGCTGGAGCCGGAGGAAGGAAAATTTGACTTTTCCTTTTTGGACAAGGCCATCGACAACGTTTATGCGGCGGGCGGTCACGTGATTTTGGCCACCCCCAGCGGCGCAAGACCCGCATGGCTGGCCGACAAATATCCCGAGGTATTACGCACCAACGATCAAGGGCAACAGCGACTGTTCGGCCGTCGCCACAATCATTGCTATACCTCTCCCATCTATCGGGAAAAGGTGGCCATTATCAACCAAAAACTGGCCGAGCGGTACAAGGATCACCCTGCCGTCATCGGCTGGCATCTTTCCAACGAATACGGTGGGGAGTGCCACTGTGAGCTCTGCCAACAAGCCTTTCGCCATTGGCTGAAGGATAAATACGGCACGCTGGAAAATCTTAATCGCAATTGGTGGACCGCCTTTTGGGCCCACACCTACACCGATTGGAGCCAGATCCACTCCCCCACCTCCCGCGGGGTGCAGATCTTGCACGGAATGAATGTGGATTGGCGCCGTTTTGTGACCCACCAGACCACCGATTTTATGAAAGCGGAGATCGCCGCCCTGCGCTCCGGCGGTGCGAAGCAACCCACCACCACCAATATGATGGGCTTTTTCAACGATCTGGATTATCGGGTGATGGCAAAGGAACTGGACTTTATCTCCAACGATCTCTATCCTTCCTGGAAGGGCAGCGAGGATCAGGATATTTTGTTAGCCTCCAAATCCGCTATGACCCACGATTTGATGCGTTCTATGAAGCATCAGCCCTTTATTCAGATGGAGTGCACTCCCTCCCACGTCAACTGGCATTCCTTTAACAAGCTCAAGCGGCCCGGCGTTCATATGCTCTCCGGCTTACAGCTTGTGGCCCACGGCGCCGATTCGGTGCTTTACTTCCAGTTCCGCAAGGGACAGGGCGGTTATGAAAAATATCACGGCGCCATCGTGGATCACGAGGGCAGTGAAAACACCCGTGTATTCAAAGAGGTAGCCGCTCTGGGCGAGCGGCTGGAAAAGCTGTCCGAGATCGTTGGCACCACCACCGAGGCCAAGGTAGGCCTGCTCTTTGATTGGGACAACCGCTGGATGCTGGAAAACGCCTGCGGTTTTCAAAACAACGATAAAAAAGTGATGCCAAGCGTAGAAAAGTATTATTACGGTCTGTGGCGTAAGGGAATTGATACCGATATCATTGACAAGGAAGATGACTTTACACAGTATGATCTGATCGTCGCCCCCCTGCTCTACAGTGTGCCGGAAGCCTTGGGCCGCAAGCTGAAACAGTTTGTCTCCGATGGCGGCAGATTGCTGTGCACTTACACCACCGCCATGGTCAATGAAATTGATTTGTGCTATCGCGGCGGCTTCCCCGGCGCGGGCCTGCGAGAGGTGTTCGGAATCTGGAACGAGGAGATCGACACCCTGTATCCCGAGGACCGCAACGTGGTACGTTGGAACGGCAAGGACTATACCGCCGTGGATTATTGCGAAATTCTTCACAGCGAAGGGGCCGAGGTACTGGCCACCTACGGCGAGGACTTTTACAAAGGGTATC
>JAZQJG010000110.1:0-10483 GCA_045541535.1 Eubacteriales bacterium | reverse complement strand
ACGTCAGTATTCCTACGTTTTTGACTTCGCCGCAAACAAAATTTCCTATCCAAAAACTGCCTTCGGCACTTAAAAACGAGATATTTTTGTCATAGACAAGAAAAAACACCGCAATAATGCTGTCGCATATTGCGGTGTTTTAACGTAGTATAGGGCGAATATAGCCGTTTTTAAGCGGATTTATCTCTGTGGAGCAGCGCCCAAAGGGCGTTTTTTGTAAATTTTATGCCTGAGCAATCAACCGAAGTCCCAAATAGCGGTAATAGCCGAACAACATAGTGGCAGCCTCCGCACGGGTGGCATTTCCTTTAGGATCAAAGAGATTGCCGGGGTGACCACTGACAATTCCCGCATTGCGACAACCGTACACAGCATCTCTGGCATATTTTGAAATTTCATGATGATCGGCAAACTTGATGCCGGTGGGCGTCATAGATAGATCAATGCTCTCTCCGGTACTCTGCTCGTAAGCGCTTTCCAGATAAGAGTTTACTCTCAGCAAAATGGCGCAAATCTGCTCACGGGTGATATGGGCGTTGGGCGCAAACTCCGTGGCTGACATACCACCCACAATACCGGTGGCGTGAGCGTAGGCCACGTATTTGGTGTAATACTGACCCGGTTTCACGTCTTTAAAAACACTGCCCACATTCGGCAGGGTGTCCCATCCCAGCATACGTCCGATCACCGTAACGAACATACCACGAGTCATAGCGCCGTCGGGACTGAATGTTTTGGAGCCGGTGCCGGCAAACAAGCCTTGATCTAAGGCAAAATTTACGGCGCCCACGTACCAACCGTTTCGCTTAACGTCGGTGAATTTGGCGGTATGATCAATAATGGTGTATGCTTCCTGCAGTCTGCCGTTATAATCGCCCAGTCCCTCCACGGTAATCACACCGTTACCGGGATTTTTGGCATTGGATAGACTCAGGCGATAATCTACACCTTCTTCCAACAACTCACCGGAATAATAGTCTACCACCGCAAAATCTTTTTTGATGCTTTTGCCGGTGTAAAGAGGGCCGTTCTCTCCCGCCACGCCGAGATACTGTATATATGCGACATATTCTATATCCACAGGTTTGCCGATCCAATAATTCTCGTAATTTTCATAAACGTAACCGTCCTGAGACAATTCCACACGCAAAGATACGTTCCCGCTTTGAGCGGCCGTCCATGAAATCACATCACCGGTACCGGTGACCAATAAGGAAAGATCCTCGTCACTTTCCGTTTCGGTAAGATATATCTTAACAACCGATTCCGGTTTGATGGGTTGCTCCACGTATTCCTCAATATCATCGTCGTAAACCATCAACTGCAAATGATATTCAAAGGTGGTGTTCAAATCATAATACCCGCCAAACCACTCGCCGTCGGCATCGGTGATATTGATATAGCCCTCCTCGTACATCGGCGCCGCCAAAACGGTAACCGCCGCCATACTCATACATAAAAGAATCGCTAAACAAAGCGAAAGTGTTCTTCTGAATTTTCTCATAGGTACCTCCTGATTAAAACAATATTTTTCAGCGTTGGTGCAGTTCTTCCAATTTGCGAATGGTGTCACCGGGGGCATTGGTGGTGACCAATACCGCACCGTGGCGGGCGCACAGATCCAGATGCCGCTGACCCGTCATACTCGCTCCCACCCATGGCTCGATGCCCTTGGAGAGCAGATGGTCGAAATTCTTTTTGTCCTTGGTTTTAAAGATGCAGGCGCAGTACAGATACTCGTCGGGATTCATCTCCACGTTTTTCATGGCGTCGTAAGGGTAAAAGCCGTGGAGCATATATTTGCCCCCATAGGTCTTGTGAATGTATTCCAGCACGTGGGCGTCAAAGGAATTGAAGACCATTTTGTCGGTCAGCCCGTATTCCTCGGCCAGGGCCACCGCCAGCTCAATGCACTTGTGACAGCGCTCCTCGTTGCCGGGGGTAAAGTATTCCTTCAGTTCCAGATTGACCATCACACCGCTCTCCTTTGCCAGCGCAAAGAACTCGGCGGGGGTGGGAATCTGCGCGGGATGGACCTCGTCCCCCACGTTGAGAGCTCGCAGTTCTGCAAAGGTCATATCCTTTACAGCTCCTCTGCAGTCAGAGGTGCGGTCCACGGTGGCATCGTGAATGAGGACCATCTCTCCATCCTTGCTCAACCGCACGTCGGTCTCCAGCATATCTGCTCCGGCGGCAATGGCGGCGCGGAAGGCGTCCATGGTATTTTCAAAATGATTGTAGCTGTCGCCGCGGTGGGCGGCAACGGTAAATTTGTGTTGATACGGTAGTTTCATTTTACTCACTCCTTTTCTATATTGTAATCCATTTTTTCCGCAAACGCAATCCATTTTAACCAAATCTTTAGGATTGCACCCTTGACGGCCGATGGGCTTTTTGATACCATAAAATAAAGGAGGGAAGAATATGTTCTGGTCCTACGTATTACCGTTTTTATTTCTTGCCGTGCAGGGAGTACTGCTGGCAGGGGTCATTTTGTTGATTACCCACAAGCGTCCGTTGCTGGCAAAAATTTTGATTACCGTGGGCGGCGCCGTGGATTGGAGCCTGTTTACGCTGTACGGCGGTTTGATTGTTTCGCTCATCAGCGGGCTGGGCGACAATTTCTCCACCACCGTGATCTTTACAATCAGTAGTTTGATATTTTTAACGCTGATGCTGATATTGTGGGGATTGCTCCCTAAAAAGCAATGCTGGATCCCGCTGGTTTGCGTTACCGTCGTCTTTTTGCTGGGAGTGGGCGGTCATTTGGGCTATGACGCCTATCTGGACTCCATCCCAACGCTGGATGAAAACGCAGAGTTGTTGCCCGCCTACGCTCCCTATGCCGAAAACACCAAGGCCGCCGTTTTGGAGGAACCGGCCACCCTGCAGCTCACCGAAAAACTGCCCCGTATGGACGGCGCCACTGCTCTCTTCCCCGTGTATTCCTCCTTCGCCCGTGCCGTATATCCCGAAACGGCGCTGAATCCCTGGCTGGATGCCGCCAATCATCCCACCCTGCTGTGCACCAAAACCAACGGCGCCTATGACAATCTCATTGCCGGCGGCGTGGATATCATCTTTGTCAGCGGTCCCTCCGCTCAACAGGAAACCTGGGCCAAGGAATGCGGCGTGGAATTGATCTATACCCCCATCGGCCGAGAGGCCTTCGTATTTTTCGTCAATTCCCAAAACCCGCTTACAAACATCACCACCCAGCAGATCAAGGACGTGTATTCCGGCAAGATCACCAAATGGTCGGAGCTGGGTGTGGAGGATCTGGGGAACATCCGTGCCTTCCAACGTCCCGAAAACAGCGGCTCCCAGACCCGCCTGCAAAAGCTGATGGGTGATATCCCGCTGATGGATCCCCCCACCAGCGACGTGGTATCGGGTATGGGCGGCATCATCAAGGAGACCGCCGACTATAAAAATCACAAAAACGCCATCGGTTATTCCTTCCGTTTTTATTCCACCGAAATGGTGCAAAATGATCTGATCCGCCATCTGTCAGTGGACGGCGTGGCCCCCACTCTGGAGAATATTGAAAACGACACCTATCCTTTGAGCGGCACCTTTTACGCCGTCACCCGCAGTGACGCCGACGAAAACACCCGACGGCTGTTGGAATGGGTGACCGGCCCCGAGGGGCAGGCCATCATAGAAAAAGTGGGTTATACCCCCCTGAATAAATAAAAAAGTGGTTTGTGCTTTTCAAAAGGCACAAACCACTTTTTTATCTCTTTTTGGTCCATTCAAACAGCAGTTCAAAGCCCACCATTTCGGAAACGAAGCGCAGCTCGGTATTGCCGTCTGTGAGGATAAGTTTTTTGGCCTCAGAGCTCTTTTCCCCCTGGAGCCGCACGTTACGAATGGCTCTGCGTTCCATTCGTTTACGAAGGAAAAACAGGCGGTAAACGGTGATCCCCGTTTCATCCACCCGTGCCCGCCAGCTTGCCCAATCCACCAACAGATACAGCAGAATGGCGGCAAGGAGATCACAAAACACGGCCAGCCACAGTACCTCCAGCACCCAATGGCACACCAGCGCCACAAACAGCATAATGAGAAACCAAGGGGTGGCCGAAAGAACAAAGAAAAACTGATAGCGCATTTCAAAATGCTCGGTATCCATTACCCTTTCCGCCTCCCTTGCCTTTTTTCCGGCCAGACGTTCCAAGACGTTCAGGTACTTTTCAGACCGTTTCATTCCCTCACTCCTTTCAGCGCAGATGAGCCAAGCCGTGACGCACGTCCTCCATTGTAGGAATGGAGGGAGAAGCGCCCTCCCGCATCACCGACAATGCGGCGGCCGCCGTGGCCAACCGTACCGCTTGCTGCGGGCCCTCCCCCGTCGCCAATGTTGCAACGAAATATCCGGTGAAGGTATCCCCCGCCGCAGTGGTATCCACCGCTTTGACACGGTAGGCCGGATGTGTAAAGGTTGTATCCTTGTCAGCGTAGATGCAACCCTGCGCACCCAGAGTTACCACCAGATGCAGCTCCGGATAGCGCTCCAGCAGTAGGGCAATGGCCTCCTGTGGCTGATCACTGCCGGCAAAGCCCATAGCCTCGGTTTCGTTGACCAGCAAATAGGCCACCTTGCCAAGATCCATCTTCAGCATTTGGGGGGTGAAGGGCGAGGGGTTGAACACCACCTGCAGGCCCGCCCCATAGGCCTTGTCAATGATATAGGGGACGCAAGAGGTCTCGTTTTGCAGCATCACCATATCCCCCGGGGCAAAGTGGGAAAGCACCTCGTCCACGTAGCCCTTGGTAATCATACCGTTGGTGCCGGCGTATACGATGATGCTGTTGTTGCCCTTGCGGTTGACCTGAATGATGGCGTGGCCGTTTTTGGCGTCGCTGTGCTGTAGGAAGGAAACGTCAGCGCCGCTCTCGGCAAGGATATCCTGCAAAAAGCCGCCGTCACTGCCGATCACGCCGGCGTGATACACCGACGCGCCCGCTCTGGCCGCCGCCACCGATTGATTGAGCCCCTTGCCACCGGCAAAGACTTCCATTTTATCCGCCGAGGTGGTTTCCCCCGTCTGCACGGCGTGGTCCACACTGTAAACGTAATCAATATTACAGGATCCGAAATTCAAAATCTTCATCGCTTGTTCCTCTCACTTCATTTTTTCATCAAAGCCCGTTTGCATTTCACCGAGGTGGACATCCAGACTTTGATCTTTGAGTTGCATTTCCCCGTCCCGCCACTCTATCACCGTCACCGAGGCGTTGGTGGCCCAAGGCACCCGATCAATGGAGGCCAGGGTGGGATCCAGACAATAAGCGCTGAGCAGGCGCACCGGCGTGGCGTGGGTGGCCAACACCACCGTTTGCTCCGGATGGGCGGCGGCAATTTCCGCCAAGGCTTGCAACAATCGCCGTTGCAGTTCAGCCACGGATTCCCCCTCGGGACAGCGGGCCTTTGCAAAATCTGCGGTCCACAGATGCCACAGATGGGGGTCGTCGGTTTTTAAGGTGTCAAACACCATTCCCTCCCATCGCCCGCCGAAGATCTCCCGCAGGCCGGTATGGGGAATAATGTCAACGCCGCAACGTCGGGCCACTGCCTCCCCCGTGGCAAAGGCGCGGCGCAGATCGCTGGCATACACCGCAGAGACCTGATAACGCTCGGCCACGAAGGCCGCCGTTTTTTCCGCCTGACGCCGTCCCAACTCACTCAACGGAAAATCGGAAAAGCCGGCAAACAAATCCTGCAGATTGGCCATACTTTGCCCGTGACGCACCAAAAGAAAGGTTGTCATACGCACCTCCACCGCTTTTTTACGTCTTTATTATATCATCCCACGTTTTTATCGTCAAGCGAGAAGGCTGAACCCTGTGGGTTCAGCCTTCCGATTATTGAATCGCTTTGGTCTTCCATTTTCCGATTTTGTAGAAGATGGCGGTCAGCACCGCGCCCAGCACCCAAGAGGTGAGCAGGGAAACGGACAGACACTCAAACCGCCCGAAGGGCAATTCCGCCGTGCGGGTCAGCCAGGAAATACCGTAGGCCAGAGGCACGCGAATGACCACCGTGGTGATCAGGGAGATCCACATAGGCGTCATCGTGTCACCGGCGCCCCGCATAATCCCGGACAGGCTCTGGGTGATCGCCATAGCAATATAGCCCACCGCCAGAATGGTCATCAGATAATAACTGAGTTCTACCAGCTCCGCCGTTTCGGTAAAAATGCCCATCAAGGGCTTGCCGAAGATCAAAATGATGAGAGTAATGGCCGTCGAACAACCCACCGCCATCAGAGTACCTTGCTTGGCGCCCTTCATAACACGGTCATAGCGACCGGCGCCCACGTTTTGCCCCGCATAGGTGGTCAGGGCCGTACCGAAGGAAAAGTTGGGCATCATGGCAAAACCGTCCACACGCATAGTAATGACGTTGGCGGCGATCAACAGCTCGCCGAAGGAGTTGGTGAGGGATTGCACCACCAGCATCGCGCAGGAAAAGATGGCCTGGGTGGCGCCGGCGGGCAGACCCAATTTAACGATGGTTTTAACGTAAGAAGCCTTGGGCCGCATAAAGCGCAGACCGAAGTCAAAATGCTCCCGCATCCGCGCCAGTTTGATGCCGCACAGCAGAGAGGAGATGATCTGGGCAATAACGGTAGCGAGGGCCACACCGGCCACGCCCATACTCAGCTCCGCCACAAAATAGATATCCAGCGCGATATTGATGACCGTGGCCACCAGCAAATACAGCAAGGCGGAAAAGGAATCACCCAGTCCGCGCAACACGCCGCTGAGAATATTATAATAGGCCATACCGGCGCCGCCGATGAGGGAGATCATCAGATAATCGGTGCACCACTCCATAATGCTCTCCGGCGTGTTCAGCAACAACAATACGGGACGAATGAGGGGCGCACAAATCAAAATCATCGCCAGACAGCAGATGGCGGTAACGGTGATGCAGTTGCCCACCGTATAGGACAGCCCTTCCCTGTTTTTGGCGCCGAAATACTGGCTGACCATAATATTTACACCGGCGGAAATACCGATAAAGAGCACCAACAGCAGATTGAGAATGGGCGCCGCACTACCGACCGCCGCCAGGGCGTTATCCCCCACGTAGCGGCCCACCACGATGCTGTCCACCGTGCTGTAAAGCTGTTGGGCGATATTGCCGATAAGCATGGGCACGGTAAACCACAAAATACCCTTCCAGGGCGTGCCCACCGACATATCAATGGGCGCATATAATCTTTTAAAGAAAAATCTGATTTTTGCAAGCAATTCTTTATACCTCTTTTAAAAAAACTACGGGGGATATTATAACACAAAACCCATCCGCTTACAACCCATTTTTTGTAAAAATAATCACCGTCCCAAAGGGGACGGTGAAGAAATCATTTGGTCCGGTTATCCTCCTGCCCACGGTAGACCACCAGCTTGCAAAACAAAAATTCCAGCACGAAATTGGCGATCATGGTCACCGCCAGCACGATATACTCGTTGACACCGCTCCCCTCCGCCAGATGGCCCAGCCAGGTGGATAAGGGAGTAAACACCAGGTAAAAACCGAACACCTTAGCCATCGCCACCGGAACGTTGGCGGCGGATTGGAAGGTATAGCGGCGGTTGAGGGTGAAATTCCAGAGCACCGACAGTACCAAGGATGTCAGATATGCCGGCCAATACCGCCACTTGCACAGCTCATTGAGCAGCGTGAAGGACAACACCTGAATAATGCCCGCCGAAGCGGAAAACAGTGTGAATTTGATCATCTGCCAAGTGATTTTTTTCTGCATTTTTTCTCTCCTAATTATTTCTGGAGCATTTTTCCGCATCAATGGCGATCACCAGCATCAGGGCACACAGAGCATCCCCCGGATCAGCCACGTCGATCATATAGGTATCCGTCCAATTAAAGAGCTCCTTGCTGACGGTGGCCACGCGCACCCCGCCGGGGCTGAGGATCTGATAGTCCCATTCAAACAAACTGCCCTCCACCTGCCAGCCGTTGCAATCAATGTGATAACGAGGCACGAAAAGAGAGAACTCTCTGCTGATGTTGCCCAAATATTGCCCGCCTACGTACATTTCAAATCGGGGCAAAAAGGAAAAGATCTTTTCCTTTACCATCCCCACCTCTCTGCCGGCGGCATCAAAGATCTTCAGGCAATGACCCCAGGCCAACTGCCCCTTGACGGTGTACAAGGTCTCCCCTGCCTCGGAATACACGTCATAACTGTCCAACCAGGAAAACAGGCGCTGTTTAAATAACAGTTTCATCCTTCTGCTCCTTTCGTTGTAAAAAAGAATTTGGGTGCGCTCAGCCCGTCGGCCGCTCCCGGCACCCGGCGAAGGTGGCACTGCAGCCGCCCCTCTTCGTTCAAGGCCTGCAACACCTCATAGCAAAGCTGACTGCCGCATACGCAGGCCGCCTCCCCAAACAGGGGCCGCATCGCCTTGATCAGCGTGGAGCAGGTTTGTTCCCCTTCGGCCAACAATTGCTCCGCCACCGCATACGCCTGCCCATAGATGCGGACGTCGGGTGCGGTGACCGCCACGGGCGGCGCCGTCATAGGCGCAATTTCCAGATGATCCCGATACACCGCGCCGTAGGACAGGGGCGGCATGGTTTGCGGAGCGCCCGCATCCTCGGGAAATGCCAGCGCCGCAGAAGCCAGATAGGCTCCGTGCTCGGCAAAAGCCACCGACAACGGAAAGTTGATCCGTGCCCAGGCAATGGCGTCGGGGCGCTCTCGGTCCAGCAACAAACCCACGATCTCCGAAGGAAGCTGACAAAAGGCGTCGGCCATGGCCCGCCGGAAGGGGGTACCGCCCTCCAGCTTGTGGGTGATCAACTGGCACATCAGATCGCTCATATGCACCACCGAGCCATCGGACAGGGTGGGATATCGCCCATTGGGCTCTTTACTGCGGGAGGTCATCTCATAGCCTTCGGCCACCAAGGCCTCGGCCAATGCCGCGCCCTCTGCGACTCTGTGGGCAAAGCAGCCCGCCGTGCCGTTGGCAATATAAGCCGCACGGGCCTCCCCGTTTTTTCCCCCGATAAAGGGATGGGCATAGTTATCCCCGCCGCCGGAATTGGAGCGGGAATGAAGAATGCCGATATTCCCCGGAAGCTTTGCCGCCTCGGTAAGGGCAACCAAACGGTCCAAATCCCCCGTCAACTTTGCATAATGCAATTTCCCGTTATGAATGGTGGCAATGCCGGTAAAATAACCGCCGGCCAAGCCCTCCTGCCGACGAATAAGTTCCATCAAAATGGGAGCCGCCGGACGGTTACCCACGTAGCCTGCAATATTACACATTAGAATTTCTATCCTTTAATTTTTTTAATATTCATATGGATATCGTGCATCTCGTCGTAGCTGTGGGCGCGGGTGGTGATCCCCCGTTTTTCAAAGGCGCCAAAGTCCACCTCATACATAAATACGCCGCTATAATCGGCGCCCTCCAGTAATTCAACGAGCCCTTTCCAATCGATCTTTCCCACGCCGGGAACAAAATGGCATTCATCCCCGAAATCATAATCAGAGATATGCAGGGTGACGATCTTATCCCCCAGTTCTCTCACAAACTCCTCATGGGAACCGCGCAACAGATGATTGACGTCAAAGCAGACCCGCAGTCGTTCATCGGCCGACAGCAGTTCTTTCATATCCGCCATGTCACGGCCCAGACAGGTACGGGGCAGATCCTCCACCGCAACGATGACTCCCAACTGTTCTGCCGCGTCAGCCAATGCTTTTAAGGATTTTTGACTTTGGGCCATCTGCAAAGGACGCTTCTCCTCCTCAATGGGCTCGGTGGACGGGTGAACGACCATATATTGGGCCCCCGCCTTTGCGGCCAGACCCATCAAACGGATATTATTTGCCACCACCGCCTGCCGTTTTTCCTCATCGGGATCGGAAATGGTGTACCATCTTTTAAACGGCAGATGGTAGGAATTGATCGTTATTCCCGTGCGCTCTGCCTCTGCCTGAATGGCGGCCCAATCCAGCGTTTCCTCCTCGCCGAATCCCGGCGAAAGTTCCACGGCATCCACTCCTGCCGCTTTAAATTTTTCAAAATCCAGATGACTATACTGCCGGAAATCAATGGAGATCCCCGTCAGCCAGTTTCTAAAATCCGTCATTTCTGTCCTCCCCTTTCTTTTTTCATTGTAACACAGGTTTTCCGCAATTACAAGAAAATCAAAAATGAGTAGCATTTCGCCATCTTTTATAATCTCACGGCACGAGGGACGCGTTGGGAGTGGGTCGCCTCTTTTGCGGCGAGTGAAATTTTTGCACTGTTGGTGCAAAAGTAAAATATTGCCTGCGGCAACGTAAAATATGCGGTTTTGGAGTTGAGGAAAGCTTTTGCCCGCAGGGCAAAAGCTGATTTAAATGGCCTTTTGGCGGAGCCAAAAGGCTACCATAATTGTTCGTTGTTCGTTGTTCATTGTTCATTAATAAAAAAAGGTGTTTGTCCTATGATA
>JAZQJG010000109.1:0-4535 GCA_045541535.1 Eubacteriales bacterium | reverse complement strand
GCGTTGCAAGGGATTCACTGTTTTCCGCCGCTACGCTCTCTACCGTACCCATGTACGCCGACGAGATCGCATCAGCGAAATGCAACGCCCTTTTTGGCAGTCTGCCAGCGTGTCAAAGAGGGTTCTTTGACACGCTGAAAAAAAGAAACTCTTGCCGGGCAAGAGTGTCTTTTTTTCAGCAAATCTTGAAGGGGCCCTCGGGGCCGTCCGGGAATTGATTGTCACGAAGCACCAGCTCCTTGACGCCGCCCGCCTTGACGGCGAATTCCTTAACGTTTTTGAAGACGTTGTCCACGATCTCAATCCGATTATGGATCTTGGGTGCCTCCTCGTCGGGCACCCCGTCGATACCGATGCGCAGAAAGGCGCTGCCGCCCCGACCGTTACAGTTGTCAAACTCGTTGTGACGGTAAACGAGGTGACCCACCCGTCCCGATTCGTACCAATAACGGGCCAGATCCATACAAAGCAGGGCGGTGTTGCAATCGGCAAAGCGATTGTGCTCCACCAGCATCTCGCCGCCGCCGGAAATGCGCACGTTGGGATAGTTGTAAAAATGATTGTGATGGAGATGGAGATCGGGCATACGGTCGGGATTCTCGATCCAGAAGCCCGCTGTTACCTTGTCGGCGCCGTGGGTAAAGCGGCCACGGGTCTCAATCTCGGTGCCGCTCAAAAGACGGCTGTCCTCTACCACAAATTCCGCCACGATGGCAAAGGTCTCATTGTTGATCACCGTCAGCCGATCACCGGGGCGGTAGGGGTTGAAATGCCGTTGCTCCTGATGCTTGATGGCAGAGCGCAATACCCCCTCCTCCACGGACGTTACGGCGGTGTACATACCGTGGACGTTGAGGGCGTCGTCCATGGTATCGGAAATGGTGCAATTTTTGATCTCCAATTTGCCGTCGCAGTTGATAAAATGCAGGGAATCGGCGGTGAGGGTCTGATAGCCGTCGGGATGGAAGCTTACGTCGGTGGAAAAGCCGTCGATGACGATATCGGTGGACAATTGTCCCACAATGCCCATACCGATGCCCCGACCCACGGTGATATTTTCCAGATGCAGGTTTTGGGAGCGGTCCAGACAGATCACGTCCACGTTGCGCTTGCCGTCAATGATGGAGGTGATGGTCTCCCCCTCCCCATAGCGGCAGGGATCGGGAGAGCCCTCCCGATAGGTGGCGCGGATGCCGGTGGCCGTCTCCTCCACGTCACATTGCATCAGACGGGCAGGCAGGTTGCTCATATCCGCCCCACAGTCACCGGTGGCAAAAAACTGCACGGCGTGCTTGCCCAGCGCATGGAGGGAGAAAAACTCGTTTTTACCCGATACGATCTCGCTTTCCCGGCGGAAGCACAGACTGCCGTCCTCCACGAAAAAGGGATTTTTCTCCCGATCAATGTCCATCATAAAGCCCCTGTCGGTGATATCGTGGACCACGAATTCCACCAGAGGGGAAACTCCGGTATCGCAGATCAGGTTACGGATGACGATATTTTTACTGCGGGACACCATAAAGGGGAAGGTGACGTCGTGAAATACGAACACCGAGCCGCCGCCATCCACCGTGACGTTTTCCATATCCAGAATGGGGAAAGCCATATATTTATCGCAGGCGGAGTTGTTACTCACCGCCATAAATTCTTTACGGGCGCCCTCGCGGTAAAAATGATATTCGCCCTTTTGAAAGCACAGCTCACCGCCCCCTGCGGCGCGCAGACGCTCCAACGCCTCCCGCACCACGGGGGTGGCGTTGCCCTTCATCAATTTGATGGTAATTCTCATGGTTACTCCTCCCGTTTTTTCTTCATTATAGGTTGGTTTCTCCGGTAAAGAAAGCCACTTTTGTTCGTTATATGGTAAATTTATCCGTTATTCCAGCCCCTCAAAGCTGGCCCGTACCGAGCGGGCGTATTCGGTGGGGGTCATCCCCGAAACACGGCGAAACACCGTGGTAAAATACTGAGAGGTATTAAAGGACAGGCGGTCGGCGATCTCGGTAAAATTCATTTCTCCCGAGCGGATCATTTCTTTGGCGGCATCCACCTTCAAACGGCTGAAATATTCCATCACGCCGCAGTCCATATGATCACGAAAGGTCTTTTTGATCACCGAGGCGGAAACGCTGAAATGCTCCTTGATATCCCCAAACCGCAGGGCCTCCTCCACGTGCTTTTCCAGATACTCGCAGATGCGGATCAGCAGGGTGTTGTTCTCCGGCTTACGGGGCGGCAGGGCGCGACGATTGCCCCGAATGAGATAGATCAACAATTGTTGCAGATACAGCAAGATCAACTGTTCACAGCCGAAGGGGCCGGCGCCCGATTTGCGCATCTCTCTGGTATAGGCCAATCCCAGAGGGGTGGAAAAGGCCACGCCCGCCTCCTTGATGATGGCGCCAAGGAGTGTCTTTTCCTCCGGGGAGGCGGCAATGACCATACCGGCAATATTCATCAACTCCGGACAGTCGCAATCAAAGGAAACGATTACGGAATTGGCCGCCTTGACCCCGTCACAGCGAATGTTATGAAATTCGTTGGGCTTGTGGAGATAGAGGTGCCCCACCGGCAACAAAATCTCCTCGGCGCCGGCGGTGATGAGAATACTCTGCTTGTCGGCGTATACGATCTCCCAAAAATCGTGGATCTCCCCCGAGTAGGCAAAGTCCTTGGCGTATTCAAAATAGTGCACCGAATACACACCGTCAATGTTAATTTCGGAACTCAGTAAGGTTTTTCGGTAATCCATTCCCCTTCCCCCTTTACTTTTCGTCAAATATAGTATATATTGTAAATAAGGAAAAAGCAACCGAAATTGTAAAACAAAAGTCTGGATTCATACATTGAAACCCGTATTTTATGATATAATTTGAATATAAACTGAATTTTCGGACTTTTACAAAGACCGAAATCAAACAGAGGAGGAACGGAACTTATGATCAAATTCGGTACCGGTGGCTGGAGAGCCATCATCGGCGAGGACTTTATCAAGGACAACATCTGCAAGGTGGCGGCCGGTGTACTGGCACTGATGCGCTCGGAGGGCAAGACCGATAAGCCCGTCATCATCGGCTATGACCGTCGTTTCCTGTCGGAAAACGCCGCCAGATGGGTGGCAGAGGTGTTGGCCAAGGGCGGCGTGCACGTCTGGTTTTTGCACCGCAGCGCTCCCACGCCCCTGATTATGCACACCGTCAAGGATGAAAAGCTGTATTACGGCATTGAGATCACCGCCTCCCACAACCCCGCCAATTACAACGGCATCAAGCTGATCGTGGAGGAAGGCAGGGACGCTCCGCTGGAGACCACCGCTCTGCTGGAGCAGTTTATTGAAAAGGCCGAGCCCCAATCTATGGACTTTGATGCGGCCGTGGCGGAGGGCACCATTGAATTTTTGGCCAACCCCTTTAATAAGTTTTTGGACGATATCATCGATCTGTTGGATATGAAGGCCCTGCGCAACCGCGGTCTGCGGGTGCTCTTTGACACCATGCACGGCTCCGGCGCCTATCCCCTGCAGGTCATCTTCCACACCGCCCGTTGCACCATTGATACCATGAATCTCAACAAGGACGCCTATTTCGGCGGTATGATGCCCGCTCCCAGTGAGAAGAGCCTGACCCTGTTGCAGAACAACGTGGTCAAGGGTGGCTATGATATGGGTATCGCCATGGACGGTGACGGCGACCGTCTGGGCATCATTGACAAAACCGGCAGTTACATCGACGCCAACGAGATCTTATGTATGCTCTATTGGTACCTGGTAAAATACAAGGGCTGGAAGGGCGGCGTGGTCCGTAATCTGGCCACCACCCATATGCTGGACAAAATTGCAGAGAGCTTTGGGGAGAAATGCTACGAGGTGCCCGTGGGCTTTAAGTACATCTCCGCCAAGATCGACGAGGTGGACGCTGTATTGGGCGGCGAATCCTCCGGCGGTCTGACCGTCAGAGGTCACATCCACGGTAAGGACTCTGTCTACGCCGCTTCCCTCTTTGCGGAAATGGTCAGCGTTACCGGAATGTCCCCCGGCGAAATCATGGCCAAGCTGAAGGCCCAATTCGGCAAGTTCGTGATGGTGGAGGACAACCTGCGCTTCGCCCCCGAATACAAGGCCACCATTGAAAATATCGTATTTAAGAAAAAAGAATTGCCCGACTTTGGCAAGGAAGTGGTCCGTGTCAATTACGAGGACGGCTGTAAGGTCTACTTTGCCGACGACAGCTTCGTCATCTGCCGCTTCTCCGGCACCGAGCCGCTGTTGCGCATCTTTGCTGAAAGCAGTGACGGCGCCACCGCCGCCGGCTACATCGCCGCCTTCAAACAATTCCTCAACATCTAAGAAATCCATACAAAAAACGGAAACAGCTTCCCAAAGAAGCTGTTTCCGTTTTTTCAGACTGTCAAAAAAGTCGTTTCATCACAGTGAAAAGAGAATCAAAAGAAAAAATGGTTTGTGGAGTCATAATAAACACAAGTCGTTTTTAATAATGGAAAGTCATCAAAGCAATTCCTTCTTTCCCTTGCGTTGC
>JAZQJG010000108.1:0-8084 GCA_045541535.1 Eubacteriales bacterium | reverse complement strand
GAATTTTGCCGGAGCCGATTTTTGCATCGGCAAGGCATAAAACGCAGCCAATACTTTGTGTATTGGCGAGTATTTTAACACAGCTGAGGTGAAAATCGGCCCGTCAAAATCGGGTTCGGATACTCCTCCGCTGCTTAAAGAGGTGATGTACGTGAAAAAATGGACGGTCATTTTTGTTTTGTTGCTTTGCCTGATGTTGGCGGGCTGTCAACGGGGGGACGTGTCCGAGGTGCAGATGGACGTGGGCGCCTCCGAGATTTATACCGCTGAGGAAATTGAGGATGCTATGGCAGTGGTGCGGCGCTTTTTTGTGCGGGAATACGACGGCTGTACCCTGAAAAAACTGTGGTATGAGGAAGAGCATTCACGGGGACAGGCCAAATACTATGCCAAACAGTACGGGGCAAAGGAAGGCATCGTACTGCTCAGTGAATATACCACCGGCCCTAAGGGCGGTGACGGCTCCCTCAACCCCAACGATACCTACGGCGGTTGGAACTGGGTGCTGGTACGCAACGGCAAAAACAAACCTTGGAAGCTGAAAACCTGGGGCTATTGATGGGACTTACAATTACAAGGCTGAACGGTCGCCCCATTCACGTCACCACCGCCACAAAGGTATCGGACAGTCTCATCGCCGTGGGCACCTGCCCTTATCATAAGGATATGGGAAAAGAGATCTTTACCTCTCTGTACAACGTCTGGCGGGAGGCGGAGGATATTCGCCGTACCGAGTGTGAATTTGACAACCTCAAGCACGTCTCCGGCTGGACGCAGGAGCAGGTGGTAGAATTTTACGAATACGGTCAAAGATACGGCATGATGGGTCTGAGCGCAGGCCTCGGCGAGCTGCAAAAGAAATCGGGCAACACCACCAATTTCTTTAAATCCATCACCGATGCCTCCTTCTCCACCGCCTCCTGTATGGAAAAGCTTTCAAACTACGCAAAATCCGAGATCGAAAGTGTACTCAAATTCGGTATTCAATAACAAAATGCGAAGCGGATTCTCCGCTTCGCATTTTTCTGATATAAAATCAAAGTGATTTTAAAAAAGCATTGAAAAACTGCAAGGAACTCTCTATAATGGAAAGCAAGAAACGCTATGGAGGAAGCCGCGCCGCTTTATGGATGAGCATTTGAAGACGGCGTTGGCGAAGATCCGCTTTTTTAAAACAGTGTTTGGAGGACTCGCGTTACCTTGGGTGACAAGAGCGTAATGGAGGGATATTGATGAATCAGCTGTCCTTTACCATAACACGGCAGCTACATACACAAATTTTGGTGGTCGGCGGCGGTGTGGCCGGATGCGCTGCTGCTTTGGCGGCGGCACGATGCGGCGCGCAGGTGATGCTGCTGGAAAGCGGCGGTGTGCTTGGCGGTATGGCAGGCGCGGGCTTGGTTACGCCGCTGGATGCCATCAAGACCAAAAAAACAAAGCGGCCCTTGGGCGGCATTTTAACGGAGCTGTATGGTGAGATCAGGGCGCTCGGTGAGAAATACTGCGCCAATGATGGTATCGCGGATTCCTACAAGGGGGCCTGTGTGCCCCACGTCACCAAATACGTGCTTCTCAAAAAGCTTGTGGAGGCGGGCGTGGAGCTCCGCTTTCATACCACCTTGGTTTCGGCCGAGACGCAGGGACGGTGGGTTTGTGCGGCGGTGGCGCTGGACAAGTCCGGCTTTGTCCTCATCCATGCCGACAGTTTTATTGACGCTACGGGGGATGGGGAGCTGATCTTCCATACCGGTGCCGACTTTGCGCTCGGCAGTGAGGCAGGAGTGTTT
The DNA here is from genome assembly GCA_045541535.1 of Eubacteriales bacterium. Lineage (GTDB taxonomy): Bacteria > Bacillota > Clostridia > Oscillospirales > QAKW01 > Firm-08. Next base: position 6,297 of record JAZQJG010000108.1, on the reverse strand, counting down.
GAGGCGCTGTCAAGCAATCAAATGAACAACCGCCATTTCTCCGATGAAAAATACACGGAATATGCTCAAGACGGGGTGATGCAACCCGTTTCCATCTTCTTTGTGATGGGCGGCGTGGATTTCCCCGTGGCAGAAAAGCTCAACAATCGCGCCCTGACCTTTGACGATCTCGGCATCGATCGTGAACGCTTTGCGGCATGGCCCTTTGCGGGCAGTCTCGGCTTTGAGATGAGCGACGAGCACGTACCGATGCCGCAGGGCAGAGTGCTGGTCAGTCGCGGCCCGCGAGAGGATATGGCAGTGGTCAATATGTCGCGGATAACGGGCATCAACGGTGCTGATGCAGACAGCCTCAATGAAGGGGAAATCAAGGCACAGCTTCAGCTGATGGCAATCGTCGACTTTTTGCAAACCTTTATTCCGGGGTTTGAAGGGAGCTATCTTGTGCAATCGGGCAACACACTCGGCGTGCGGGAAACCCGTCGCTTGAGGGGGCGATACGTGCTGTCGGGGAGCGAGGCCATCCGTTGTGCCACCCATCCCGACACGATTGCGCGGGGAACGTATATGATCGATATTCACGATCCCAACGGGCGCAGTGGCGCCATCGGCGGATATATCAAGGGGGAATTTTATGATATTCCCTACGGATGTCTGTTGCCCAAGGAATTTGATAATCTGTTGGCGGTGGGCAGATGTATTTCCGCCGATCACGTTGCTCATGCCAGCACCCGCATTCAGGGCACGTGTATTATGACGGGGCAGGCGGCGGGAACTGCGGCGGCGCTGGCGCTGGATGAAAATATCACCCCTGCCGCACTGGACGTAAAGAAACTGCAAGAAAAACTCCTGCAAGACGGAGTATATTTAAAATAAACGAGCGAAAGGAGCTCTAAAATGCAAAAGATTACAGTGGATTTTTCTAAAAATACGGGTGTTGTCAAGTCGATGCAAAAATAACCTATTTTAGAACCGTCCCTTTTTGGGTGGGGGTTGCCTCTTGCATTTCGCGCCGTCGCATTATATATTAAGAAAAGCAAAGGAGGCGCGTCATGGCAAAACCGGAAACTACCCTGAATGGGGATTTTGGACAGATACTTGCAAAGATCGAGCGCGGCATTGTAGACGGAAGTATTTCGGCATCCTTGGAGGAGTCCAGCGAGTTCCGCAGTGGTGACGCCAGATGCAGTGTGCGCGTATTTGAACGTTACAGCTACGCCGGCGGCAACCGCGTCAGTCTGAGCGTGACGCTGTTTCAAAACGGTAATGATGCCATCCATCTGTCCGCCGTCACGTCGGGCGGCAGTCAGGCGGTATTTTTTAAGGTCAATACCTGGGGCGAAGAGGCCTTTCTTGACAAACTCAGAGAATTGTTATAGGAGAAAAATATGCTACAGACAATGATCGATCTGGTGCGAGAGTGCCGCGCCATTATATTTGAGGCGGGCGCCGCCCATGATTTTAAACTTAAAGGTCACGGGGACTACGTCACCGTGGTGGACACCGGGGTGCAGAATTTTCTGCAAGACAAGCTTTCCCACCTCTATCCCGACGTGCAGTTTATGGGAGAGGAGAAAAACAACGACGAGATCGACTTTTCCGGTCGGGTGTGGGTGCTGGACCCCATCGACGGCACCGCCAATCTGGTGCGGGATTTCGGCCAGAGCGCCGTGTCTCTTGCTTTGGTAGAAAACGGGGCGCCCCAACTGGGTGTAATATATAATCCGTTCACCGACGAGCTCTATGCCGCCGAGCGTGGCAAGGGCGCCACGCTGAACAGTCGCCCCATTCACGTCACCACCGCCACAAAGGTATCGGACAGTCTTATCGCCGTGGGCACCTGCCCTTATCATAAGGATATGGGGAAAGAGATCTTTACCTCTCTGTACAACGTCTGGCGGGAGGCGGAGGATATTCGCCGTATGGGCGCCGCCGCCTTGGATCTCTGCCACGTGGCGGCGGGACGGGCCGACGGAATGTTTGAGCACATCCTCAACCCTTGGGATATTGCCGCCGGCGTGTTGCTCGTTGAGGAGGCAGGGGGTAAGGTCACCGATATGGACGGCGCGCCCGTCCGACTGGATCGCCCCATTTCCGTGCTGGCCTCCAACGGCCTGATCCACGACGAACTCAGAGGTCTGATCACAAAGGAGTCGTAATGAAAAAACGTAAAAAATATTGGATCATCGGATCGGTGATTTGGCTATTGGTTCTTTTGACGGTGACGTTGATGATCTTTTTGGATATTCCGTATATTGGACTGGATAAACTAACCTATCAGCCCACCGCCCTGCGTCTGCAGGAGGAAGATTTTACCGAGGATGGGTTTGTTCTTGGGGGAGTGAGCTATCAACGTCTGCCCTTCAAGGCGGAGCCGAGAACGGTTGAAAATCAGTTGGAGCCCGTTATCTCCGTGCCTTATCAAACCATTCACCTGTTGCGCCGTTACGGCTATAATTTTTACCAGCTGCCCAACGAACAGGATCTTACCGTCGTGGTGTGCGGTTTGCAATACGATTTGTATTGCCCCGCGGAGCAGGTGGAACAAGCCAAGGCCTATTACAACGATCCCGCCCGACACGCCCTGCATTTGCACGGTGGAACGGGCGTTGGTCCTGCCTTGCCGTCGGCCTTAGGGGAGGCGTTGGTGCAAACCTATCACGCTTCTTTCGGACAGGGTACGGCAAGGAGCGGGACCGACTTTCGCCGCTATAAAATGTTTCAAATGAGCGATGGCGTGGTGACGCTGGAATATCAGTTGGATTTGGTGCAACTGGACGGTACGCTGTATTTTGCAGAGGATTATACCTATATGGATGATCGGGTGGAGGTAATCGGCACTCCGGTACCCGCCGATCTTTCCCGCCAACTGGCGCCGTATTTGAAATAAAAAAGTGGCTTGTGCATTGCACAAGCCACTTTTGTTTTTTCGTTTATCCCAAAATGGTCAGGGGGACGATAAAGGCCTCGGGATGGGTGTGGGCGGTGAGGGTGACGGTGGGGCGGTTGACACTGCTCACCCGTTCACCGGCAGTGATGGTAAATTCCAGCACGGCTTTTGCCTCGGTGTTGGGGGTCTTGCTGGGAATGTAGACGGTGCGGGGACAATCGCAGGTCCAGCCCTCGGGCAGGGCCACCTCCACGTTCTCCCAATGGGGATCGAAGATCAGACTCTTGAGATCAATGCGTACCTTCAGTTCGCCCAGCGGTGCGATGCGGGGCTCCTTTTCATAGGAGGCCATGGCATACAGATGGCGGGAGAGAATGTCAAAGGAAAAGCGGGGACGGGACAGGAAGGAAAGATCATACCGCACAGGGGCCGAGGTCTGGGAAATGGGGCGCAGGGTAGCGGCCTTTTCCAGATCGATCTCGGTTTCGCCGTCGGTGTATTCGCAGTAAACCTCGTTGGCATAGAGCATGGTGGGGATCATCTTCATCACACGGTCGGTGAGCTGGGTGCAGGTTTTGATCTGATTGCGCCCCTCAAAGCAGTTGTCCAGACTCATGGTGATGATACGGTCGCCGATGTACTCGGAGAGCTCCTTGGGAATGCCCTTGTAACCCTTCATAATACCCAAAATGGCGCCGCAGGTGGCGGCGGTACAGTCGGTATCGTCACCGCAGTTGATGGCGCAGATGAGGGATTGCTTAAAGTCGCCCTCACCGTACAGCAGACCGATGACGGTATAGGCAATGTTGGCGGGGGCCTGGAACCAACCCAGATCCTTGTCGTGCTCCACGATCATCTGACGGACTTCACGGTAGGGGGTACCCTTGTCGTATTCTTCCATCACCAGACGCACGTCTTGGGCGATGCGGCTGTCCTCGGGAATGTGGGTCAGTCCTTTTTCAATGACGGTGCGAATGTCGGTTTCAAAGAAAGCCAGACTTTCCAGCGAAGCGGTAAAGATCTCCGCCACGGTACCCTCGCTGACACCGTGGTCAATACAGGCGTCCATAATGGCGTAATGGGTGGCAACGTTGGGGAAGCCGGGGGCCAGACAAGCCCAGATCTCACTTCTGATCCAGGCACCGTTGGAGTTGCGCCAGGCCTCGTTGTTGACTTCGCCGCTCATAGGAGGCAACAGGCCCATCTTCATATTGGCCTTGCCAATGCCGTATTCGTTCCAGGAAGCGGGGATGTAGCGCAACCAATGATAGCCCAAGGTGTTCATATCCATGGTAAAGGGGCCCACGTGCTCCAGGGCGCGCAACCAAATGAGCTGCAGGTCCAGATCGTCGTTGGGCAGGGGCTCACCCTTGGCGGTGGTATAGCCGGGAATGTCCAGCATATCGTGGGTGCCCTCAAAGGGAGCGCCCATGGTGCCGCCGATGTTTTTGCCCATCCAGCAGCCGTAGATCTTGTCACGTAGCTCCTCGCGATTGTATTTTACGTCGGTAAAGGTCATGGTAAAAACCCTCCTGTTTATAATATACTCTCATCATATACCATTTTTTTCGGAAAGGAAAGGGGGATTTTTGTCCTTTTTTTGTACCATTTCTTTACCCCCTTGACAAGGCTGTTGTTTCGTGCTAAAATTTTTGTAAACCTGTGACAGAGAGAAGTAGCCGGGGTATCGGCCTGAAGAGAGCGGTTGGTGGGTGCAAAACCGCGGCACGGCTTTGGTGAATGGACTTTGGAGGGCGACCCGAAAAAGCAGTAGGCGTCGACGGTATCCCACCGTTAGCGGGGAACGTATATGTTGGTATACGCAAAGTGGGTCTTGACCAATTTGGGTGGCACCGCGGAACAGTTGTTTCGTCCCGAGTATCAGTGATACTTGGGATTTTTTATTTGAGGTAAAATATGATGATTCTTGATTTTCGATGGCGATTCCTTCCTTTAACATCAAACATTTTTTAAAAATAAAGGAGAAAGGTTATGAACCCCTATAAAGATTTTGATAATTATTTAAAAGAATTTCCCAACGAGCAGGGCTATTTCGGCGAATACGGCGGCGCCTATCTGTCCGAGGAACTTAAAGCTCCCTTTGCCGAGGCGGACAACGCCTACGAGGCCATTTGTCACAGTGCCCAGTTTATCAACGAACTGCGCCGCATTCGTAAGGAATTTCAGGGCCGTCCCACCCCCGTCTATCATTGTGAGCGCCTGTCCGGTCTGTTCGGCAATTGCCAGATCTATCTCAAACGGGAGGATCTCAATCACACCGGCGCCCACAAGCTCAACCATTGTATGGGAGAGGGCTTGCTGGCCAAATATATGGGCAAGAAAAAGCTGATCGCCGAAACCGGCGCCGGTCAGCACGGCGTGGCCCTGGCCACCGCCGCCGCCTATTTCAATCTGGAATGTGACATTTATATGGGCGAGGTGGACATTGCCAAACAGCATCCCAACGTTATCCGTATGAAAATGCTGGGCGCCAACGTGGTACCCGTTACCAAAGGTCTCAAAACCCTTAAGGAAGCGGTGGACGCCGCCTTTGAAGCCTATGCCAAGGAATATCACGATGCCATTTATTGCATCGGCTCCTGCCTCGGTCCTCATCCCTTCCCCAAGATGGTGCGGGACTTCCAGTCGGTCATCGGCATTGAGGCCAGAGAGCAGTTTATGGAAATGACCGGCATTATGCCCGACGCCGTGTGCGCCTGCGTGGGCGGCGGCTCCAATTCTTTGGGTATGTTCACCCCCTTCCTGGCCGATCCCGTGGAGATCTACGGCGTAGAGCCGCTGGGCCGAGGTGAAAAGGTGGGCGACCATGCCGCTACGATGAAATTCGGTACCAAGGGCCGCCTCCACGGCTTTGACAGCTACGTCCTGCAGGACGAAAAGGGCGAGCCTCTGCCCGTTTACTCCATCGCCAGCGGTCTGGACTATCCCGGCGTCGGCCCCGAGCACGCCTATCTCAGAGATCAGGGCCGCGTTCACTACGAAACCGTTTCCGATGAGGAGGCCATGGAGGCCTTCTTCCTCCTGTCCCGTTACGAGGGTATCATCCCCGCCATTGAGAGTGCCCACGCTTTGGCCTACGCCATCCGCTACGCCAAGGAGCACAAAACCGGCTCCATCCTCGTCTGCCTCTCCGGCCGCGGTGATAAGGATATCGACTACGTTTACGAAAACTACGGTTGCGGCGAAAAGTTTAACCTTGACCAGTACAAGAAATAAATAAAAGGAGCTTGTTTCAAACAAGCTCCTTTTCAGACTGTCAAAAAAGTCGTTTCATCACAGTGAAAAGAGAATCAAAAGAAAAAATGGTTTGTGGAGTCATAATAAACACAAGTCGTTTTAATAATGGAAAGTCATCAAAGCAATTCCTTCTTTCCCTTGCGTTGCAA
>JAZQJG010000107.1:0-7739 GCA_045541535.1 Eubacteriales bacterium | reverse complement strand
CTTCGACCTGCCAAGGTCAGAATTTTTTGCTTGGCGAAGTCGAAGAGTGCAGTTATACTAACGTATTACAAACGATGAGACAAGATCAAGCGAAAACATTATGCCTTGGCAGGCATATTGGTTCGACTCTTGTCACCTTATCGTGGCCAAAAATCGCTGGATGCGCTTTTTGGCACTGCAACTGTTTTCGCCGCCCAGCCGCAGGGCGATCTCCTCCCAGGTCAGCCCTTCCTGATATCGTCCCCGTAAGATGTCCCGTAGATATTCGTCGGGAGCGGCGGCCAGCACCGCCATCAGCGCCGCCTTGCGATCCTGTAGCAGGGTCAGGCGCAAACGGACTTCGGAGAGCTGCTCTTCCAGTTGTTTCAGTAAGCCCTGTCGCAGGGGAGAGTCGGCAAGGCGTAGGGCATCCCGCTCCATTTGCTCCAGACGGCGCAGGGTGTCCACCGCAAATTGCTCCTCTCCGGGGCGGAGGCGCAGGGCGTTCATTTCCTTCAGGGTCACGGCGTTTCCTCCTCGTCCTCCTCTGGTAGGAGGCTGAAATGCTCCGGCGCCCCGCACAGGGGGCAGAGTTCTATGGGCTCGCCGCCAAAGTCGGGATAGGGGTTAAAATCCCGAATGGCTTCTTCAAATTCACTTCTGCAATTGTGACAATAATACATACTGCTCCTGTCCGGTTTATGTCCCCATCCGTGAGATATAATGGCAACAGAAACCCTCGTAATGATTACTACAAAAAGTAGTGTAACTGGATTATAACACAACTTAAGGTAGTTGTCAACAACTTTATTTTGTGAAAATATCTTGACAAATACGCAAAAAGGTAGTAAACTGTAGATAATCTCACGAAACGAGGACAAAATTTATGTTTAATGAACGCTTAAAGCACCTGCGGCAAAAGGCCGCCCTGAGTCAGCGGGCGCTGGCAGACAAATTGGGTGTCAGCCAACAGACGGTGGGCAAATGGGAGGGCGGCGGCGCCACCCCCAATCCCGACACTCTGGCCATCCTTGCGGATATTTTTTGTGTCAGCGTGGACTTTTTGATCGGTCGGGCGCAAAGCGAATATGATGAGGCCGCCGTAAAGTTTGCGCTGTTCGGCGGCGAAGTGGACGATGAAACGTATGAAGAGGTCAAACGATTTGCAAAATTTGCACAACAACGAAAAAAAGAATAGACCCCTTTCCACCACCGCACTCTACGAGCTGGCGGCGGGACGTGGGGTACCGGTATACGCCTTTCCTCTGTCCCACGTGCCCTCCTTGAGCATTATGGACGAGCAGGGGCAGTGCGTGGTGGGGATGGCTCCCGATCTGCGGGGCAGGGAGGAAAAACTATGCCTTGCTCACGAGCTGGGGCATTGCATCACCGGCGCCTTTTACAACCGTCATTCCTCCGGCGCTGTGCGGGGCAAGAGCGAGTATAAGGCGGATAAATGGGCCTTTTATCATCTCTTGCCGCCGATAGCGGTACAACGGGCGATGGAGGCAGGGCTGACCCGTCCCCACGAGCTGGCCGAACACTTTGAAGTACCCGAGGAATTTTTATTGCGGGCGCTGGACTATTATGCCTGCGTCCACCCCTTTAATTAGAAAAGAGAAGATTCGTTTTTTACGAATCTTCTCTTTTTTAGTCCTCTTTTGGGGAAAAGCGCAGAATATAGGGCGTGATCGGACGGGGCGGCCGATAATCAGGTTGCAACCGATCCTGCAATTGTTGCAGATTACACGGGTTGCTTTGCTTGGCGTCTTCTATGGCTTGGGCACAGCCGCGCAAACGCTCCGTCAGTTTTTCGGCGGGGCACCCGATGCCGCCCAGCTCCATTACAATTACAAAGGGATCCATTGTAAGCCCTCCTTTATACCGGGATATAGCCCACCTTGCCCCAGGGCGGGGTGACGTCCTCATCGGTGATCAGCCAGAGTACGGGGATGCCCTCGGCCATTTCCTCCGGGGGGAAGGGGGCGCCGCCGTCGGTGAGAATGATGATACAGTCCGGCTTCTCGCCTGCCATATAGCGGCGCACGTAGTCAAAGACTACGCGGAAGCTGGTACCGCCGCCACCGGCGGGACGAATGATCTTCAGTTCCTCCATGGTGGAGAACTCCTTGGGCTCAATGATGCCCGCATCAAAAAAGCCCAGCTTGCCCGACAGCTTGTCGTCAAACTGCTCCACCGCACCCACTACCTCGGAAAAGGCGGCGGTGATGGCCTCGTCGGACATAGAGGCGGAGGTGTCGATCATAAAGAGCATATTGCGGATCTCCGCCTCGGTATCGTTAAAGGCGGGCAGATAAAAGTCGTATTCCTGCATCCTTCGGTCGGGCGGGGTGAAGGAATAATCGTGGAGCTCCTCCTGTACGAAGTTCTGCAGTACCGTGCGCCAATCGGTGCGGGCACGGCGCAGGGCGGTCCAGATGCGGGCGGCAAAGGCGGGTAACAGCCCCCGACTGCCGTCGGGATCCATCACCTGCATCACCTCCATAGCATCGTCAAAATGCTTGACCCAATCCTCCTGCAGCTCCACGTCTCCTTCCTCTTGCCACATCTCGTGGCTGTCCCAGCCGGCGCCGGGATCCCGCCGTCGGCGCTTGCACTCCTTGAGCAGCATCTCGTACACCTGCTCGGCGGTGTAGAGATAGCCCTCTTTTCCCTCGGGGGTCAGATGCATACTCTCACCGTATTTGCGCAGGGTGATGGCAGAGAGATTGTCGCCGGCGGAATGGAGAATGGTGGAATTGACCACGATATCACAGGCTACGTTAAAGATCTCCTTGTGCTTACCCTTACCTCGGATGCAGTGCTGGAGCACCACGTGGAGCACCTCGTGCATCATCACAAAGTCCAGCTCGCTGTCACTGAGCTCGTCCAGAAAGGCGGGGCCGAAGAGGATCCGCCGCCCGTCGGTGGCGGCGGTATCCAGTCGGGGATCCAGAGCAAATTTCATATGCATCAACAACAGCCCGTAAAAGCCGTGGTGGCAGAGCAGACGGGTGCGGGAGGCCAGCAGGCGGCGGGAATAGCGCTGTGCCTGTGCGGCGTCGGGGCGTTTTACCTCAGAGCAGGCCATTGAGCATCGTTCCTTTCCGTTGTAACCAGCGCATAAAATCGGGATGTTTCATCAATTTTTCCTTGTAATTGGGCTCCAGATAGAGATAGTTGCGCAACAGCATGGCGGAAAAGTCCAGGGGCATAGCGTCCGCCGTGTGAATGGAGCGCACCACCGCCACCACGTCGTTGCGATGCTCTCTGGCATAGGCGGTCATGGAGGCGCACAGGGCGTAGAGAGCGTCGGTCTGGCGGGGGAGCCGCACCGTCTTGCCCTCAAAAATGTCCTTGATGGAGGGCAGATCTGCATAAACGCGGCACCAGGTGCGCAACTCCTGGGCCATTCCCGTGCCCACACAGCCGGCAATCAGGGGGTGTATCTCGCCCAGATCCTCACTCACCGAACGGAGCAGATGACTCACCTGCTCCCAGGAACGGGGGGTGGCAAAGGCCAGATCGTCGCCTGTGGCGTCAAAGCACATCAGGTGATCCTGACGGAAGGCCAAAAAGCCGGTGATATAGGGGTGAATATCGTGAGCCACCGCCCAACGGAGCCAGGAATCAATGCTGTGCTCCACCTCCAGATGGAGCAGACGGTTGGCCAGCGCCTTGGGCATTTTGTGGGCCACGCTCTTGTCGGTCACACGGTTACCGGCGGCCAGTACGATACAGTTGTCGGGCAATTTGTGCTCGCCCACCGTGCGGTCCAGAGCGATCTGATAGGCCGCCGCCTGCACCGATGGGGGCGCGGCGGAAATCTCATCCAGAAAGAGCAGATTGATGACCTCCGGGCTCTCGTCCATGGCAAAGATCTTGGGCTTGAGCCATACCGAGAGCTTTTTCTCTGCATCGGCGGTGGGGATGCCCCGCAGATCAATGGGGGAGAAGAGCAACAGGCGCACGTCGGTGACCGGCACACGCTTGCCGGTGCGGCGGCTCAACTCCTCCGCCACCTGACGGATGGCCTGGGATTTACCCACACCGGGCGGGCCCCACAGCATTACGGCGGGGAACTGCCGCAGGGGGGTGCCCTGCCGCAGATATCCCTCCAGCGCCGTCAGTAATAAACTGCCCAGCTTTTGTACGTTCAGAGTGGGAATATTATTTTTTACGATATCCATATTATGCAACTCCTAACTGTTTGTCCAATTTTTTCAGCTTGCGGGCCACCGCTTCAATTTGCTCCACGTATACGGGCAGACGGTCACGCTCCGCCTCGGTGGCGCGTTTGTGCTCCTCCAACTGGGTCAGAGTTTCCTCCAGTTTTTCCTTATGGTGGGGCAGATTGTCAATAAAGTGGTCGATACGGGTCAGATCTCCCTTTTCGGTCAGGCCCATTTCCAGATAATAGCGGCCCTTGCCCTGCAACCAGATATAGGCGCGTTTTTCGGTCATACCGGCGGGCAAACGGATCTCAAAGCCGTTGTAGTGGAGCAGATAACGCTCGGTGGTCTCCATCACGTTGTTCTGCAGGGCTTCCCGCAGTTTGTAACGGATGGCGCTCCGGCGGGCGGCGTCATATTCCAGATGGGGGCAGGCGTCGATATCGTCCTGACAGGCGTCGATGGCAGCCTGCTGTTCCTTGATGCGCAGGGGCAACTGCCGGAGCTCCTTTTCCAGCTGATCTCTGGCCTCCGCCTGCTTGCGTTGCAGGGTGGTCAGGCGGGTCAGCTCGTTGGCGGTCTCCACCCGCTCCTTGACCAAGGGATTGCCGATGGCCAGGGCTTTGACCTCGGCATAATTCAGCACCACGTCGTCCACGTCCGAGCCACTGCGATCTTCCATAGAGCCGGCCAACAGCTCGCTGATAAAGCGCTGTTTGGTTTCCAAGAGCTGCCAGCTATAGGCATCAAAACTGCCCTCGGTGATATAACGGTAGATCTCCACCTGCTCGTTGGTGTTGCCCTGCCGCAGGATGCGGCCCTCTCTCTGGACCATGTCGGCGGGTCTCCAGGGCAGGTCCAGATGATGCAGGGCGATGAGGCGTTGCTGAACGTTAACGCCCAAACCTAATTTGAAGGTGGAGCCGATGAGCACCCGGATCTCCCCCTCCTGCACCTTGGCAAACAGCCGGGTACGCTTGGTCTCGGTGTCTGCATCGTGGACGAAGGCGATCTCCTCGGCAGGGATGCCCAGACTCACCAGCAACCGCTTGAGCTCGTGATAGAGGTTGAATTCGGGCTTGGGGGTGGAGCTGTCGCAAAAGACCAGTTGGGTGGTGCGCTTTTCCTGCCCCTGATACCAGATGCGATACACCTGTTCGGCGCATTTGGCCACCTTGCTCATATTGGTAAAGGGCTCGTTGGGATCGATCAGACGGATGTCCAGCGCCGCCTTGCGGCCGTCGGTGGTGATGAGGAGCATATTGTCCTCCTTGCGGTCCACCTGACGGGAGCGTACCTTGTCGGCACGGACGGAAATATTTTTGAGATAATGGGACAGGGAAGGGGTGCGGGGTACCATAATATCGGTATAGCCGTGGAACTCGGGCAGTTCTCTGCTGCCGGAGGTGTCGTGGAAGTCGGCAATGGCGCCCAACAGCAGGGTCAGCTCCGGCAGATTGTGGAAGCGGGCAAAACGGGTGGCCAGACGGTAACTGCTGGTGTCCACGTCCACCTCAAATTCCGTTTGCTTTTCGGCAAACATACCGATCCAGGCGTCAAAGTTGTTCAGATCCAGCAGGGCCAGCTCGCCGCTTTGCAGATATTGCTGCATCACAAAGATATCGGTGACCGAGTTGGTGATGGGGGTGCCGGTGGCAAACACGGCGCCCCGACCGTTGTTCTGCTTTTGCACACAACGCACCTTGTCCAACATGGCCTTACATTTTTTGGAGCCGTTTTTGGAGATGCCCAGCACCAGACTGATCTGGGTATCCAAAGGAACGTTCTTGAAGTTGTGGGCCTCATCCACGTACAGGGTGTTGATGCCCAATTGCTCAAAGTATACCTCTTCGGCGTTGTCTCTTTCCTTGCCCATCAGATCCAGCAGTTTTTTTGCGTTGGAATCACGGCGGCGCTCCAGACGGGAGGTGGAAGCGTTTTTCTTATGCAGTAAGGCGTCCAGCTCCCGTTGCTCCTCCTCCAGGGTGCGGATCTGCCACTCCCGGGAGAGGGGAATCAGATCGTAACAGCTATAGGCCATAATGATGCCGTCGTACTCCTTGTCACGGATATCCCGCAACATCTGCTGACGCTTGGCGGGGGTGAAACGGGAGGGGGTGACGCAGAGCAGGTTTGCATCGGGATACAGCTTGCGGTACAGGCCCTCCCATTGGCCCACCAGATTGTTGGGGACCACGAAAAGATTTTTGGGGCTGATGCCCATCCGGCGCAGCTCCTGGGCGGCGGCGATCATAATATAGGTCTTGCCGGCGCCCACGTCGTGGGCAAGCAGGGTGTTGGGGGAGAAGAGGATACGGGCCACCGCATTCTTCTGATAGGGGTACAGGGTGACGTCGGGAGAAAGTCCCGGCAGGGTGAGGAAGGAGCCGTCGTAGCGGCGGGCGCGTACGCAACCGTACCGCTCGGTAAAGATGGCCTCCAGCCGTTCTCTGCGCTTGCGGTCGCGCCATACCCAATAGACGAACTTCTCCTGCAACAGCTTTTGCTTTTCCAGCGCCGCCACCGTTTCCCCCTTATTCAGGATACGTTGGGAGCCGTAGGGCTTGCCGGGCACGTGCACCGGATCGGTGACGGTGATGGTCTTCATATTCAGGGTACGCTCCAACAGGGTCAGACACTCAATACGGCGGGTGCCGTAGGTGGTGTGGGAGGCCACGGCGAAGCGACCGAAGGAGTAGCGGCTCTTTTTGGGAATCTCCCAGGAGCCGGTGATCTCGTCGTGGCGCACCTGCAAGGGCTTGGGGGTTTCGCTCTGGCGATAGTCCTGAAACAGATAGCGGATAAAATCGTCGATGATGTCGGCGGGTACCCAGGGGGAGCCCAGAGAGATATAGATGTCGTCGGTGGAGACCGCTTGCGGCAACAATTGCCGCAGGGCGGTCAGGTTGTCCTCAAAATAGCCGCAGTGGCGCTTGTTGGCCTCCTCGGCCACCTTCAGCTTTTGCATCAGGTTGCCGGACAGGTATTCGTCGGCGGTTTCCCATCCTTTATAAAAGCATTCGTCCCAGGTTTCGGGATTTTGGAAAATGGCGCCCTTCAGGGCGAGAATGCATTCTTTGGGGGTGTGGCCGCTGACGGCGCTGATGTATTCAATGTCCACTCCGGCCAGGGTATTCAGGCTGAGGATCAGGCCGTCGGCAATGCTGTCCACGTGGGTATCGGCTCGGGTGTCACCCGTCCAGGTGTTTTCCCAGTCCAAGGGGAGCTCCATCTGCTCCAGGGATTGCTGCAGTGCTTTTTCTTCCTTTTCCTCCGGCGTCAAGGGTGCTTCCCCCGCCAGGCGGCGCAGCAGGTCTTCCAATCTGTCGTCAAACTTGTCAAACATGATTCATTCCCTCTTTCCTTCATTTTATATTTGACATTATATAACGATACGTGTACAATTATTGGGACAAAAAGACAGGACGAAAGGTCCTGTCTTTTTGTCAGACTGTCAAAAAAGTCGTTTCATCACAGTGAAAAGAGAATCAAAAGAAAAAATGGTTTGTGGAGTCATAATAAACACAAGTCGTTTTTAATAATGGAAAGTCATCAAAGCAATTCCTTCTTTCCCTTGCGTTGCAAGGG
>JAZQJG010000106.1:0-5705 GCA_045541535.1 Eubacteriales bacterium | reverse complement strand
TATTTTCGAAGAAAATATATCATAGGCGAAGCCTATATCATACGGCTTTGCCGTATCTCATCCATTTGCTCTGCAAATGGATATCATTGTAGGTTGGGCTTATCCTTAAGCCCAACCTACCCGGGCATCGGGTTTGTTTATTTTTTCTCCATCATAAAGCGATCAATGGCTTCGCTTTGGATGACGGAGCGCAGATAGGAGGTCTGCTTGGAGATCTTGCCCGTCAGATCAAAGCTGATGAACAGCAAGACGAACAGACCGCAGGCGTAAACGAAATTGGAAGGCTCTTTAATATGCACCAGACGGGTGAAAAAAACGGCGATGCCGGGGAAAATAGCCACCACGATCATCAGCGCCGAGAGCACCAGCCACAGCAGGGAGTGCTGTAACAGCAGTTTGCGCTGATTGACCCGACGGATCACCAGCAGGATGAAAAACAGGGCCACCAGAATCAGACAGACCCGCAAAACACCTGAAAGCATCAGCGCACCTCCTTCTTTTGCAGTCCGGCGATGATGATGGCCAGACTGACCTTGATCATATAATAGACGGAGCTGAAAGCGCGAATGGAGGACTGCCCGCCGGCCCGTTCAAACATCCGCACCGGCACCTCCAGCACCCGAAAGCCCTTTTTGGCCAGGGTGACGATGGATTCGGGCTCGGGATAATCGGCGGGATAATCGGCGGCAAAGCGCTCGATCACCGTCTTCCCTGCGGCACGGTAGCCGGAGGTACAATCCTTGATCCGTACACCGCCGAACAGGCGGATCATTGCAGACAAAAACCGAATGCCGAAGCGGCGCAGGGCGGTGGACTTGAAATTGTTCTCAACGCCGCCCACGAAGCGGGAGCCCACGGTGAGATCCGCCTTGCCCTCCAATACGGGAAGCACCACCTGATCCAGCGACTCAATATCGTGTTGGCCGTCGCCGTCAAACTGCACGGCGATGTCATAGCCCATCCGATGGGCGTATTTATATCCCGTTTGCACCGCGCCGCCGATGCCCAGATTGCGGGCAAGGGAAATAACGGGCACGCCGTTTTGACGGCAAAGGGCCTCGGTATGATCGGCGGAGCCGTCGTTGATCACCACGTAATCCACCTGATAGGGGGCGTCGGTGCGAGCGTCCACGTAGGCCTCGATCCGGCGGGCCACCTGTACGATGTGTTCTTCTTCGTTATACGCCGGAATGATCAGCAATACTTTTTGCATCATCCTTCTCCTTTACAAAACAACCAAGTGTGAGGGGCAATGCCACCATCAGAGGGTAGGCATAGCGCAAGAGGGCGATGGGCGAGAGCAGTTGCAACAGCCAACTGAGCAGTAAAAACAACAGCACTCCACCGGCGGCACGGCGGCGGTAAAACAGAGCGGCCGCCAACAGCACCAGCGTGGCCCAGAAATAAATGCCGGGCTTGAAGAGCAGGGAGAGCAGGGGGATCTCCTCAAATTCGGTGCGATAGGCAATGCCCCGATAAAACTTGCGTGCCTCGGGCCACAGCTTTTGATCGTGGATCACGATGTCGTTGTTGACCCACTTGATCTTGGTTTCAATATAATGATGATAGGTGCGGGCGTCGGGATATTCCATCTCGGGATACCAGTATCCGATATTCAGCCCCAAAAAGGCATCAATATACCGCCCCGGATGCCGCAGGGCCAGCTTGCCCCACAGCCCCACAAACTGGCCCAGATGGGCGCTGAGGTATTCCCGATCGATCTCGTTTTTTACCGGATCGGCCAGACGGGAGCTGTAGGTCTTTACCACCTCGGCGGGAATAAATTGTTCCACCGCCGCGGCCTCCTCCTCGCTCAATACCCCGTCGTAGGCACAGCGGGCCACCTGCTGGAGGGGGACGGAAAGCATCTCGGTAAACCGACCCTCGGAAACGTTCAGCGCCGCCTTCAGCGCGGCCTGGGTGCCGTAAAAGCTGATAACGCACACCACCCCCAAAATCAGGGTGGGCAACCGATGGCCGGGCAACAGCGCCGCCGCCACGGGAATGAAAAAGAAAAAGACGTAGATACCGGTGTTGCGCATCAGGCACATAGCCACCAATGCCAGCACGTAGGCGATCCAGAAGGCCACCGAGGACAACCACCGCTGTGGCCGATGTAACAGTTCCGCCGCCAACAGCAAAAAGACAATGGTACAGGCGGCAAAAAGCACGTCCTTGGTGGCGTTGATAGCAAAGAGAGGATGCACGGGCAACAGGGCAAACCAGCCAAGGATCAGCCCCTGCGCCGCGCGGCCGGCGCCCCGATGATGGAGATACGCCACCACGGCGGCAAAGGAAGCGCCCAGCGCCAGCGCCTGCACCCCGGAATAAATGGCGGCGCCCAGGGTATAGGAATGGATCCATTTACCAACCTGCATACAGCCCCAGGCGATCAGGGTATGCAGCAGGGGGTGATCCGCGCTCAGGGTGCCGCGGCTGATGCCGTCCAACTGGGTGGGAATGTCATAGGCGAAAATGCCGGGGAAATAGGCGATATAGCAGGGCAACCAGCACAACATCATCACGCCCCAACTGATAAAAAACACTTGTTTTCCCGACAGCTTATGGGTACCGCCCTTTGTCAGCAAAGCGGGCAGGTGCCGCAACACCAGCACCACGGCCATGGTGGCGATCCCCGCCAGACACAGGGTATTGATCCCCTTTGCAAGCAGGCCTGTGGCGGAATAATCCAGCCGATCCTTTACAAACAGCTCCGCCCCCACGGCGGTAAACAGGCCGAACAGCAATCCAAGGGGCAGGGCGTAGCCCAATTCTTTTTTACTGATATTCTGCAGGGCAAACCAGCAAAGGGCTGTGCCCAGCGCCAAAAACAGCAGGCAAAACAGCCCGCTGCTCAACTGCAACTGCAACTCCGTATGACGGGTGCGGGCAAAGCCCACGTACCCCAACAAAGCGATCAGCAGAGCGGCCACTCCGCGGATGATGCCTCTTTGCTTCATACGTTTCCTCCTAACTGATCAAAGCATATAAATGAACTATAATAATATTATACCCATCCGACAAAGCAATGTCAAGGAAGGGACCCGCTTTTCGGTTGACTTCAAAAATTGATGATGCTATAATAAGGGCAGTACGAATGATCCTACGGAAAAAAGGGAGGGTTGCCCGTGTCACCCGTGCGAAAGCAATACTTTTGGCGTCTGGCCGGACGCATCCTGATCTTGGCGATTTGCACCCTGTTATGCTTTTACCGTCCCCAGACCTTTGAAATTTTGCAGGGGATGAACTTCTTTGCCGCCCCCTCCCTCCTACACCTGCTGTGGGGCATCTGGGTGGTGGATATGATATTGCAGATCATCCCCATTAAAAACAAGGTGCCTCTGGGCTCCCAAAAGCTGTGGAAGGACCGCTTCCGCCCCATTCGGGAAAAGATCAACCGCAAGGCGCTGCGGCGCTATATCACCTCCACCACGGCATCGGCCTATAAGGTACTGATCCTATGGGCCTTGCTGATCGGCGCCATCGGACTGGGACACCTTTTCGGTGTGATCGACACCGTGGGTCTGTTTATGATCTCGGTGATCTTTTACGTGTGCGATCTGATCTGTGTGTTGATCTGGTGCCCCTTCCGTCTGATGATGCACACCCGTTGCTGTACCACCTGCCGCATCTTTAACTGGGATCATCTGATGATGTTCTCCCCCCTGCTCTTTGCCGGCGGCTTTTACGCCCTGTCACTGGTGGTTCTGGCCGCCCTGGCGTGGCTGGTATGGGAGGGATGCGTGCTGTTGTATCCCGAGCGATTTTGGGAGGTAACCAACACCGCCCTGCAGTGCTCGGAATGCACCGACAAGCTGTGTACCCAATACTGTCACAAACTACGAAAATAATCGGAGAAAAAGGACTTATGAAATTCGGGAAGAAAAAATGGAAGGTTTTATCCGCCGGGCTGGTGCTCAGCGCCGCCCTCAGCTTTTTGCTGACGGTATACGCCCCGCTGGAGCTGTTTATGGGCAGTCAGAGTGACTTTTGGTTTACCCACAAGCAATTGGGGCTGTCCGCCGGCATACTGTTCGGCATTCTCACCCTTTTGGGCTGTCTGTGCTTTTTCCTGTTGCGGCTGTGGGGGCGCACCCCCTATGCCGTCGGTCTGGGCGTGGGCTTTGCCCTGTTGCTGACCGCCTATATACAAGGCACCTTTCTCACCGGCGCCCTGCCGGCCATGGACGGCACCGAGGTGGATTGGAATTCCCAACCCCTGCAACGGTGGATCAGCATCGGGCTGATCGTGGGATGCTTGGCCCTTTGCCTGCTGATGACCCTGAAAAAGCGCAAGCTGTTCCGCCGCATCGTGCTGTGGGGCAGCGCGGGGCTGACCGCTATGTTGGCCATCACCCTGTGCACCCTATTGCTCACCACCCCCATCACCGAAAAGGAAAATCGGCTGGTACCCACGGGATATAAGGATATGGAATATTCCACCGACACCAATCTGATCGTTTTGATCATCGATGCAGTGGACAGCAATGCCCTGCAGGCGGAGCTGGAAAAGGATCCTAAGGCCCGGGAAGAGCTCAAGGACTTTACCTATTTTGAGGATGCGCTGGCAGGCTATCCCTTCACCCGCAATTCCCTGCCCCTGATGCTGACGGGCCAATGGTTTGAAAACGAAACAGACTTTGACAGCTACGTAAACGACGCCTTTGCCGCCTCCCCCCTGATGCACAAGCTGACACAGGAAAATTATCGCATCGGGCTGTACAATACCGGCGAGCTGTATTTTGACGCCGAAAACTATGCCGGCGTGTTTGAAAACCAGTTGGATCTGAGCCCCCGCTTTACCTCTCTGCGGGCTTCCTTCAAGCTTATCGGCAAGATGGCCGCCGTCCGTTACGCCCCCTGGGACCTGAAATATCTGGGCTATGACGTGATGGACTATGCCCCCGCCATCCGTCTGCTCCCCACCAACGAATACGGTGAGGTAAAGAAAAAGAACACCGATTTTTACGCCGCCCTGTGCAAGGAGGATGCCCTCACCCTCACCACCGACAAATGCGCCCGCATCTTACATATTGAGGGCGGCCACGTCCCCTTCCAATACAACAAAGAGGTACAGGTGGTGGAAGAGGGCAGTTATGCCGGCAATCTGCAGGCCACTCTGACCATCTGCCGCACCCTGATCCGTCGGCTCAAGGAAAGCGGTGTGTACGACAATTCCGCCATCGTAATTCTGGCCGATCACGGCTTTGCCGAGGGGGCAGACGACTTCCCCCCGCGGATGCACCCCGCCCTGATGATCAAGGGCATTGGGGAAACTGGCGAGCAGATGCAGACCGATGACACCCCCCTCTCCTACGAACAACTCTCCGCCGCCTTTGCCGCCCTGCTGGACAAGACCCCCGCCGCCGACCTCTTCCCCGAGAACGCCTATCCCGACGGCCGACGGTTTATCGGCTACTGGTACCTCTCGGAGCACGCCATGGCCGAATATCGTGTCACCGGCAAGGCCGACGAGACCCACCTGATGACCACCACCGGCACCCGCTATCTTACGGAAAAGAAATAAGGAATAAAAAATGATCCGTTGTGCAAACAACGGATCATTTTCAGACTGTCAAAAAAGTCGTTTCATCACAGTGAAAAGAGAATCAAAAGAAAAAATGGTTTGTGGAGTCATAATAAACACAAGTCGTTTTAATAATGGAAAGTCATCAAAGCAATTCCTTCTTTCCCTTGCGTTGCAA
>JAZQJG010000105.1:0-3760 GCA_045541535.1 Eubacteriales bacterium | reverse complement strand
CCCACCCCCTCGGATCCCGACGACGGCGCCAATCAAACGTTACCTGCCGACAAGGACGTCACCCCATCAGGCAATAGTGTGGAGTTGACCAAAGACTTCCCCCGCAAGGAGATCGGCTACGTAATGGACGAGGGCTTTCCCGCCGCGGCGGCCGACTTCGGCCTGCGGCTGATCCGCCACACCGCGCAGGACGGTAAAAACGTGCTGCTCTCCCCCATGTCTGCCATGTTTGCCCTGGGGATGAGTGCCGGCGGCGCCGAAAACAACACCTACGTGGAAATGGAGCAAACTCTGCTTGGCAAGCACAGCGACGTGCCCCTGCATCATTCTCTGGCCGCCTTCGGCCAGCAGATCGGCAGTGGTGAGCATCTGCATCTGGCCAATTCCATCTGGTTGCGCAACCAAAAGCTAACGGTGGAAAAGAGCTTTTTGCAAAACAGCGTGGACTATTACGGCTCCCAGATCTACAGCGCTCCCTTTGACGAGAGCACCGTCAGCGACGTCAATCTCTGGGTGAAACTACACACCAAAGAGATGATTCCCGAGATCCTCAACGAAAAGCCGGACAAGGACACCATGATGTACCTTATTAACGCCCTTTCCTTTGAGGATAATTGGTCCACCCCCTTTCTGGAGAAAAACATCAAGGAGGGCACCTTTACCGCCGCGGGCGGCCAAAAGCAAAAGGTGGAAATGATGAGCGCCACCCGCCAGTCCTATCTGGAAAATCAACTGGCCACCGGCTGTAAGCTGTATTATGAAAACACGGGCTACGCCTTTGTGGCGCTGCTACCCAACAGCGGCACCCCCGAACAACTGCTGACGGCGCTGGACGGGGAAAACTGGCAAACCCTGCTGAAGCCTCTGAACGGTCATTTTGCCCATCTCACCCTGCCCAAATTTAAAACCGAAGCCTTTTTCTCCCTCAAGGAGCCCCTGCAGGCCATGGGAATGCGGGACGCCTTTAACCCCGATCGGGCAGACTTTTCCGCTCTGGGCCACGCCGAGGGCGACCCCCTGTATATCTCCGCCGTTCTGCAAAAAACGGTGTTTGAGCTGGACGAAAACGGCACCAAGGCGGCCGCCGTCACCCTCGTTTCCAAAAACGCCGCCACCTCTGCCCCCACCGCTCCCAAATACCACGACGTGATCCTCAACCGACCCTTCGTCTACGCCATTGTGGATCGGGACAATATCCCTCTGTTTTTGGGAATCGCAAACTCTATCAAATAAACAGAAAAAGGACAGAGTATTTTTAAAAAGCTCTGTCCTTTTATCTTTTTACGTGCAATTTATCTGTTTTTTAACCACATGTTTTTTGTAAAGTAGGGTGTATAGAATATAGCTCTTACAACCCAGTCGCCAAGCATTGCAACCCACACACCAATAATTCCAAGGTTAAGTCCGTAAATAGTAATACCCAAAACCGAAACGCTTTCAAGACAGAGAATAAATGCCGCACCCACACGTACCGCCCACATCGAAAAGGTGGATACAAACATCGAAAACTTAACGTCACCCGATGCTTTGAAAATGCTTGGCAGAGAAAATGCAAGCGGGCGGACGGTTGACACACACGCACAGTGGAAAAGTGTCAGCATTATCGCCATTTTCCTGCCATCGGGAGTAAGATTATAAATATTCGCTATCGGCTTTACAAAAATAACGAGTAAAAGCGATATCGCCCACATTGCAAGGTATGCCCACCATAAAAGTAGCCTTGCATATTTTTTTGCCTGCTCAAATTCCTTCGCACCGTAGCATCTGCCGACAACGGTTACCGACACGCTCTGTAGCGCATTTGCGGGCATGTAATGGTAGTTTGCAAGTGTGTTTGCAACCGAGTTTGCCGCAATCGCCGTTGTGCCCATACCCGATATCAGCACCTGCGTTATAAGTCTTCCTACCTGAAACATACTGTTTTCAACACCATGCGGAATTCCAATTTTGAGTATCTTTTTAATAGTGGGAAGGTGAGGTCTGTACTCCCACATTCGCTCATAATGCACCTCATACGTCTTTTTATGTAAAATTGCCGTAATTACAACAGAATAACTGCCCCTTGCAATAACCGTTGCAATTGCCGCACCACGCACACCCATGTCACATCCATATATCAAAATCGCATTGCCGATTATGTTTATCACGTTTGTTGCAAAGGATAAATACATCGCAACCGTTGTGTTACCCGCAACACGCAAAAGCGATGCGCCCGTTTCGTTTATCGCAAGCATGGGAAAGGATAAAACAATTATTCCCATATACGCAATTGCGTTGTCTATTACATCTTTTTCAGCATTTGCATAAACTGAACAAAGTAGCGGACGTCTTACAAAAAATGCGGTTACCCCCACTATAAGCGCAATAGACGTTGCAATGTAAAAAAGCTGCTTTGCGCTGTTTTTTGTATACTCCCTGTCACCGCTTCCGAGTGCGTGCGATACCGTGACCGCACCGCCTACTACAAGTGATGAAAACAGATATATAAGCAAAGTGTCAACCGTGCCGACAAGCGACACGCCCGATACCGCCGCCTCCCCCGCACTTGATACCATGATAGAGTCAAAGGTACCAACCATTATGGTCAGTATATTCTGTATTATCATCGGAATAATGAGTTTTAAAATATCACGCTTTGAAAACATATTGACAATCCCTCCGCATTGGTATAATATTAACACAAAGATATGGCAATTTGTTGCCAAAATCCAATAAAAATGTGCCATAATTTTACGAGGCTAATATGCATCCAAAACTGCTTTATGAAAGAGAACGCAAAAACAAAATTTTTTGCGGATATAAACGGGGTGGCGGAAAAACCGCACTTCATTTTCACTCAAACGTTGAACTGTATGCCGTGCATGAGGGTGAGGTTGACGTGTGGGTAAACGAAAACTGCCGTCGCTTAAAAGCGGGTGAAATTGCGTTTATGTCAAGCTACGATGCCCACCGATATGAGCCGATAGGGAGTGCGGTGGTGTCCTGGCTTATCGTGCCTGCCTCGCTTTGCCCCGGGCTTTTTAAAAAAAACGTAGCCGATCCGTTTATCTGTGATAACGAACTTTTTAGTGCGGTCGATAAACTGCTCTGCCTTATAGAAAAAGACAAAAATGCCCTGCTCACAAACGGATGCATAGGTGTAATTTTCGGGCTTTTGCTTGAAAATCTTGATTTTGCCGAGCGTGAAGCTCAAAAAAATACCGACGCTATTTCACAAACACTTCTGTATTTAAACGATAATTTTAAAAATAACGTAAGCCTTGGTGTTGCCGCCACACAGCTTGGTTATAACCCAAGCTACCTTTCACGCACGTTTAAAGAGTCGATGGGTATAACCTTTAATGCGTATCTTACAATGCTCAGACTTCGTGAGTCGGTACAACTTTTAAAAAACGGTGAATCCGTTTCTTTTTGCATAAGCGAAAGCGGGTTTAATTCTATCCGTACCTTTTACCGTGCTTTTCAGAATGAGTTTGGCTGTACCCCAAAGGAATACGTAAAAAATCAGGCGCTGTAGGGAGACACTTCGTAAAGAAGTAGTCTCCCTTTTTCTGTGTAAATGAAAATGACACTTTCAAAAAATTGAAAGTGTCATAGTGGTTACATACTTTTAAAAAGGTAAATACTTGCCGAAAAACAATTGTTTTTCGGTGCGTAAAGAATGATATATCTCTAACGAGATATGATATACGGCTTTGCCGTATGATATATTTTCACTTCGTGAAAACATGATATAATATCCGTTCCTTAATATGCCGCA
>JAZQJG010000104.1:0-6417 GCA_045541535.1 Eubacteriales bacterium | reverse complement strand
TGGTGGCCCATACGTGCTCGCCGGTGGCGGGAATCTCAATATTTTCCTGCGCAACTTCGCCGCAAATGGTGCAATCCTTGTGACCGATACCGGCAGTGCCGCAGGTGGCCGGAACGTCAACGATCAGTTCGCCGGCAACGTGCTCGCCGTTTTTGGGCAATACCTCGCTGTAATCCTTGCCGCAAGCGGAGCAGGTGTAAGACATAAAGCCATAATTGCCGCAGGTGGGCGCCTTGACCAAAGTGCCCTCTCCTGCCGGGGTGTGCAATTCAGTGGCGGGAATATCCTGGGTAATGTCGGCGCCGCAATTCTCACATTCATTGGTCTTTTTACCCTTGGCCCCGCAGGTGGCGGGTTGGGTGATCACCCAGTTTTCGGGGGGATAGGAATGAATGCCCAGAGTGAAGGAAACCTTGGCATAGCGGCCCGCCATATCTGTGACTTCCACCAGATATTTGCCGGCTTCGGTGAGGGTGAACTGCTCGGGATACTCAATCTCCTCTCCGTTCACAGTGGCGGAACGGACGTGATTTTCCTCAATTTTAACGGTGACGGAATTACAGTATTTACCGCCCTCCTTCACACCGGTGATGACGGGAACGTCGGTATCCTCATAGGCGCTGTTGTACAGTTCTACGTACACGCCGGCGTGGTCGGACAGATGGCCGTTGGATACGATACCGTTGTGCACGTAATATTTATTGACGATATAGTCCTTGCTGACCATAACGTAGTCGATGGGCACGCCGTAGCGTTCATCGTGACCCACGTTACCGTTGGCGCAGGTGGAAATGGAGACCTTATTGGTGGTTTGATATTTGGAGTCCACCACTACGCCGCCGTTGATATAGGCCTGATAGGGCTCGGAATTCTCCACCATATTATGGTCGCCGGTAATAATGATGCTACCACCGTATTTGGCACGAAGTTCCGCGCCCTTGTTATACATTTTCTTAACCTGTTCCACACGGCCCTGTTTACCGGACAGGATCAGGTGGGTGTTGAGGAAGGAAACGACCTCGCCGGTATCCTTGTTTTTCAAAACAGCCCAGGTGACGGTACGCTGCATATTCACACTGTCCCATTGCTTGGTACCCTGCTTGCCGTCGGGATTGAGGAAGGCAGCGCCGCTTTCCAGCAGATCAAATTTGGCCGTTTTGTAATAGATGGGATTCATCAGATCCCAAGTGCCGCTGGCATTGGCATAGGTATGACCTTTGGTGGACAGACCCTGCACCTCGCTGTAACCGATCTTGGGCATATCCGCCTTCAGTAAGGGGGCCCAACGGTAGTTGACCTCCTGCATGCCGACAATGTCCACGTCGTAATCCTTCATTACCTCTACAAAGAGGTCTTCGCGCTGTTCGATCTCCAGATTGGTGTAGTTGTCACCGGCGCTCTTTTCGGTGGCCAGAATGTTGTAGGACATTACCTTGAGCATCGGGGTGCCGTTGAGATAATTTTCCTCACAATAGGAAATATCCTGTTCCAACAGCAACTCTCCGGGATAGCAACCGGTGATGAAAAGAAAATCTTCTCTTACCGCACCGGTGTCGGAGGGCAGGAACTGGAAAGCATAACTACGGCTGGGACGGGTTTCGGCCAGAGAAACCTCGGTGACCACGGTATCGCCCTTCTTAATACGGGCGTAGCAGGTAACCTTGGCGTCGGCGCTGCGGGTCAGCTTGTTGACACCGTCCAGCATAGTGGCACCGTCGCCGGAGGCCACACAGGCGATCATTACACGGTTGGTAACGGGCACGTTACAATTATAAAAAGAATTAAAGGCTTTCCAATAAGCGGAACGGCCGGACGAGGTGGCGTAGGTATAGCCCTTGGCCGCCGAATCAGCGCCGTATACACCGATGAGATAGATCTCACCGGGCTTGAGCAGCAGACTGCCGCCATCCTCAAGCAACCACGCAAATTTGTGAGTACCCACGTGGTCGGTGTATTCAAAAGTGTGCTCGCTGAGATCCACCGTTTTATCGGAATAGTTGTAGAGCTCAACATATTGGAAGGTCTGCTCATGGGCACCGGAATTCTGTGCCGAGGTATCGGGATAATAGGTGATGGTGTGCTGATTGGACAGCTCGGAAATAAATACGCCGGGCAGCTCCGGTTTGGTCACCGCAACCGTAACGTTTGCGGCAAGGGGCTCGGCGCCCCCTTTATCGGCAGTGAGGGTGAGGGACAAAGCATTAATTTGCGCCAATTGATCATAGACGTTATATTGCGCCTTACCGTTTTTGACGACAATGGCCTCGGTAAACTTGACAACACTGCCGTTGGAGGCGGTGAGTTGCGCATAGCACAGCTCGGGAATCTCTCCCTTGCCTTCCACCGTCAAAGTTCCCTTGGCGCCGCCAAAGGAGGTATCCACGTTCAGTCGCAGGCTGTATCCCTGCCAATAGGCCTGCTCCACCGCCCCATCAAAATCGGTGACGAAATCGGCCATAGAGTCTGCCTGTTGCAGTTTTTGATACAAGGCGGCGTTGAGGGCGGCATCTTCCTGTAGGCTCTCGTACTGCTCCCATTGCTCAAACATAAATTTAAGGGGTTCCAGCGCCGTGGGAAGCTTGTCGGCGGAGGATACGTCAGATTTCAACTGTGCAAAAGCCTCCTCCGGGGTGATGGTGGTAATTTCCAATTCCAGCGTATCCTGCACGGGATAGGCCCAATAGAAATAATCGTCGTCGGCTTTGCTGTCGGGGACATAATAACCGGCGTTGCCGCACACGGGACCGGAAGTGTCCAGCGAAGCGTTGCCCACGTTTTCGTAGAGCACCTCGCCGTCGGCATCATATACCACGCCGTTGGCATAACCGCCAAAATCGGAAAGATCACCCAGATTTACACTGCCGTTGACGTATACGTCCTTGGGCAGCATAATGACAAATTGCACGTTTTTCTTATCGGCGGAGCGGGCAGAACGGACGGCGTTAGTCACGTCCAGCTCCACGGTGACGGGATATTCAAAGAGTTGGTTTTGCTTTTCCAACTGATAGGTATCCTCAGTGGTGGGGGTGTCGGAAGCGGTGAACTCACCGTAGGCCACCACACTACCGGAAACGGCGGGCAGATAATAACCGCTTTTGTCCAGCATCAGCTTGGTATCAGCGCCGCCCATACCTTCCGTCGCCTTGGGATAGTAATACTTGAGGGTTTGGGTAGCGGATTGCAGATTGTTCTCCGCCGTTGCCTGCGCCTGCGCATCGCTGAGAGCCAGCGCCGCCACGCGAATCGTCTTTTCACCGGTACGACAACGGGCATCAAATTTCAGCACCGCTTTTTTAACGTCCGTATCCAAATCGTTGGTGTCCAAAAAACGGACGTACATAACGCGGCCCCAAAAGATAGGAACGTTACCGTACACGTAGTCGTTGGTGTTGTAATTCTGCTGGCACCACATCCGGCGCACCTGAGAAGCGGCGGCAGACAAGGTATAGTTTGTCGGCGCCGCGGCGCTGACCGTGACGGCGGGGATCATTCCCACCACCATCAAAAGGCAGAGCAGAAGACAACCCAATCTCTGAAGCTTTTTCATATAATATCCTCACTTTCTGAGTTCTTTTACGTAGGTTTGATAGTCCGGCATATAGCGGGCGATGAG
This sequence comes from Eubacteriales bacterium, assembly GCA_045541535.1. GTDB lineage: Bacteria > Bacillota > Clostridia > Oscillospirales > QAKW01 > Firm-08. Next base: position 2,804 of record JAZQJG010000104.1, on the reverse strand, counting down.
GGCATAAAATTCTTTTCCGTGATTTTTGTACCGGATGTGGCAAAGCTCGTGAAGCACCACGTAATCAACGGCGCCCGGCGAATACTGCATCAGATACAGGGAAAAATTCACCCGATTTTTCCCCGAGCAGGAGCCGAATCTGGTTTTGGCGGAGGTGATGCTCATCCCCGTAGGGGTCAGCCCCGTGAGGCGGGAAAAGAAAGCCACTCTGCCGGGCAGGATCTCCTTTGCCTTTTGGCGCAGGGCGGCAATCTCCTGCTCACTTTTCTCCATTCGGCCCACCCGCTTTTGTTGACGGGCGTAATGGGTGGCGATCCAATCCCTGTGCTCCCTCACAAATTTTTCTGCCCGCTCTCTGGTACAATGGCGGGGCATACGGACCACGATCTGTAACTCCTTTGTGATCTCCAGCGCCAGGGTGCGACGGTCGGAGCGTTTATAAATAATGTTCATAGTGCTTCCTCACATATAATATCACATTATAATGATATAACATTTTCAGTTTTTGAGCAAGAAAAAACAGATAGCATTTTCACCAAAAATACTATCTGTTCTTTGTACAGTTTTACCCTTTGAAAGCGGTGAGCAATAACAAGATCAAATACAGAGCGCCCAACACCCAACAAAGGATCTTTTTATACCGGGGCAATTTGTTCTCCAGTGCCGTAAGCAGTGGAAAAAGACAGCCGGCAATGGCCAAACGGGTGGGAAAATCCCAAGCAAAAACCTCTGCCCGCACCCACAGCGCATAGCAAACGCTTGCCGCCGCCGGAAGCAGACCGATGGCAATGCGCAGACCTCTGCGTTCTGCCAAAATGGACAGATTTTCCGTCACCAGCTCCAGCGCCAGCAAAAAGCCCAGCGCAATCAGACAAACCGTTTTCATCCTATTTCACCAAGCGGCACACGTCATTGGCATAGGCCACGGGGTCTTCCAGAGGCAGACCCTCAATGAGCATTGCCTGGACGTGCAATACCCGAACGATGGCGGCGGCCCGCTCTTCGTCGGTATCAATGCAATTTTTCAGCGTTTCCAAAATTTCGTGGGAAGCATTGATCTGCAACACTTTTTCCGCTTTCGGCGCGCCACCCTGGGGCATTTCGGAAAGAGTTTTTTCCATTTCAATGCTCATCTCGCCCTTGGAGCGCAGACAAACGGGATGACTCTGCAGTCTATCACTGACAGACACATCACTGATCTTATCCCCCAGAATCTTTTTGGCAAATTCGATCACGGCCGCATAAGGTGTTTGATCTGTGTTATCGGCGGCAGGGTCAACGGAGGCCACGTTTTGGAAGGTCTTTTCGGCGTAGGTGCCCAGCATCTTGATGGCGAATTCATCCACGTCCTCGGTGAAGAACAGCACGTCCTTGCCCTCGGCCAGCACGCTCTCAGTCTGGGGTGTTTTGCCGATACGGGAAACGCTGTCGCCGGTGGCGTAATAGATCACCTTTTCCTCCTCGCCCATGGCGTCCACGTATTCTTTTAAGGTGATCATTTTATCCTGCTTGCCGGAATGGAAGAGCAAGAGATCCTGCAAAATATCCTTGTTACTGCCCCAGCCCTCATAGATGCCGTATTTCAGTTGACGGCCGAAGGCGGCAAAGAACTTTTCATATCCTTCCCTATCGGTTTTGAGAAAGCTTTCCAGTTCTGCCTTGATCTTTTTAATAACGTTTTTGGCGATGAGCTGTAGTACGCGGTCCTGCTGTAAAATCTCACGGGAGATATTGAGGGATACGTCGGAGGAATCCACCAGACCCTGCACAAAACCGAAATAATCGGGGAGCAGGTCGGCGCATTTTTCCATAATCATAACGCCGTTTGAATACAGGGCCAAGCCCTTTTCAAAATCCTTGGAATAATAGTTGAAGGGAGCGGAAGCGGGCAGATACATCAGCGCAGTATAGGAAAAGTCACCGTCCACCTTGGTATGCAGATGACGCAGGGGCTTTTCAAAGCCGTAGCGCTGATCTCTGTAAAACTGCTCGTAGTCCTCCTCGGTCAGCTCATTTTTGTTCTTCCGCCAGATGGGGACCATGGAATTGAGCACCTTGTCCTCAATGACCGTTTCATATTCTCCCTCGGCGCCTTCCTTGGGACGGCGGGTCTCGGTGAGCATTTTGATGGGATACTTAATAAAGTCGGAATACTTGCGTACCAAGGCCTGCAGGCGATATTGATCCAGATATTCGGAATACTTTTCGTCCTCCAGATCCTCCTTGATGTGCAGGATGATCTTGGTACCGGCCTCTTCCTTTTCGGCGGGGGTGATGGTGTAACCGTCGGCACCCTTGGAATGCCACTGATGGGCGGTGTCGCCGGCCCGTTTGGAGATGACCGTTACCTCGTCGGCCACCATAAAGGCGGAGTAAAAGCCCACGCCGAATTGACCGATGATATCCACACCCTCTTTGGGCTCGTTATCCCGGCGGAAGGCCAGGGAGCCGCTCTCGGCAATGGTGCCCAGATTTTTCTCCAGCTCCGCCTCGCTCATACCGATACCGGTGTCCTCCACCGTAAGGGTACGGGCGTCGGCATCCACCGACAGACGGATGTAAAAATCCTCTTTGTCAAAGGTGATATTTTCATTTTCCAGGGCCAGATAATAGCTTTTATCAATGGCGTCGCTGGCATTGGAGATCAACTCCCGCAAAAAGATTTCTTTTTGGGAATAAATGGAGTGGACCATCATTTCCAGCAGCCGCTTGCCCTGTGCTTTAAACTGTTTTTTTGCCATGTAAATACGCCTCTTTTTGTTGTGATTTTAGCCCTCTTCGCATCCGAGTCCTAAATCTACTAT
>JAZQJG010000103.1:0-30101 GCA_045541535.1 Eubacteriales bacterium | reverse complement strand
TAATGGAAAGTCATCAAAGCAATTCCTTCTTTCCCTTGCGTTGCAAGGGATTCACTGTTTTCCGCCGCTACGCTCTCTACCGTACCCATGTACGCCAACGAGATCGCATCAGCGAAATGCAACGCCCTTTTTGGCAGTCTGCCAGCGTGTCAAAGAGGGTTCTTTGACACGCTGCAAAAACGGAAACAGCTTCCCAAAGAAGCTGTTTTCGTTTTTGTTATAGTGATTCCACAGGATATGAATGTAATTCCGTATCACAATGCAACACCGTATGGGCCAAAATGCGGATGGCGGTTAAAAATCCGTCGATGTCCAGCGCCTCGTCGCTCTGATGGGCGCCGCCGCAACCGTCGGGCAGGGGGATCTTGGGCGTTTTCGGCTCCACGCAAAAGCCCATGGAAATACCGTTTTTCAGATAATGGGCGTGGGTGGCGCCGGCCATATAAAAGGCCTCCTTTTGCTCCCCGGTGATCTCGTTATAAATCTCGCAGACGATATCGGGAATGGGGCAATCGTCCTCCACCCGCATACCTTCTCTGCAGGTGACGATCTCCATATCCCAGCCCCTTTGATCCCACCACCGTTCCAGTTGATCGATCAGTTGGGATGAGGGCAGTTCCGTGCCGAATCGCAAATCCAGATTCAGCCGCAAGCACCCGTCCTTCATCTCCGCCAGCCCGCAGGCCACCGTCAGGGGGCCGAAGCGGGTATCGTCGTGGGCAATGCCAAGGCCGCCCCCATACACGTCGGTAAGGGCCGACAGATCCCGCAAAATGCGGCGATCCCCCTCGGGGAGGGCATCGCAATCTGCCAGCAGCTCGGCCGCCGAAAGGGCGGCGCAGGTACCCTCTTGAGAGTGCGTGGCGGCGTGGGCGGGCACACCGAACACCTGCAAACGGGAGCCGTCCATTACAAAATCTACTTCTTTGCCCGCTTTTTCACGCAACTGTGCTTGCAAATGGGGGTGATTTTGCAGGCAAACCGCAACCGTCGGCATAACCACGGTGGAGCTGACGCCCCCGACAAAATCGGAAATGGCGGCAAAGGGGGTGCGGCACTGCACCCACAGACCCAGCTTGCTCCGTTCTCCCAAACTGCAGGGGAAATAGCCGTCGGGAATGAGGGCGATATCGGGCAAGGGCTCACTCGCCACGAAGGCCTGAATATCCGCCATTCCCGTTTCCTCGTTGGCGCCCACAAAACCCAACAAGCTACTACGGATGGGCAGGCGCAGCTCCTCTGCCATACGCATCACGCAGAGGGCGGCCATCACACCGGCCTTATTATCTCCACTGCCCCGACCGATGAGCACCCCGTTTTTTACAATAGGGTCAAAGGGGGCGGTATATGTCCACCCGTCCCCGGCAGGAACCACGTCGGCGTGGGCCATCAGGGCAATGGTTTTGTCATCCCCCTTGCGATGGGCCAGCAGATACCCCTTCTCCGCCTCCAAGCGGGTGGGGAAATTCGACCACAGCCCTTGACAGACCTCTAACACACGGCGGCATTGGGCGCCAAAGGGCGCACCGGGCTCTGCCGCACCCCGTACGGAAGGAATCCGCACCAGCATCATCAACTGTTCAACGATTTCCTCCCGATGGGTCTCCAGCCAACGACAAATTTGGTCGTCATACTTTCCATCAATCATATCTTATTTCAGACCGCAGGCGGCCAACACCGCCCTATGCAACTGCAGTTCGTAATCATAGGTGTAGGGATTTTCTGCTCTGCCTTCCACATAGGCGGCAAAGGCGGCCATCATAGTATCGTAACGGTCAAAATAGGGGCTTTGAGAAACCTCGCCCTCCTTCCCCCAACTCTGGGAGGCATATTCGGTGCAGGTGGTGAACATTTTGCTCTCACTGCCCCACTCCAAGGGCTTGATCTCCACGGTTTTCTCGGTACCCGTTACCACCAACTGGCGGCGGGCATAGCCACCCCGTTCGGCGGCGTGGGTTTTGGCAAAGGACACGCCCTCGGGGTATTGCAATACCGCAAAGCCGTAATCGGTGTCGGCGCTCAGGGGCAGAATGTTGTCCGGCGTTCCCTTGATCTGCAAGATCAGGTCAACGAGATGACAACCCAGGAAAAACATCTGGCCGCCGGGCATCTCTTGCAACCAGGCCCGGATCTTGTCTGCCTGATAGCAGTTCATCTGGGCCTCCACGCTGATGATCTCTCCCAGTTCCCCACGGCGGATCTGCGCCAGCAGATCACTGATCATAGGATTATAGCGGTACATATAGCCGGTGTGGAACACCTTACCGTTCTCACGCATCGTCCGGATCAACTCGGCGAAGCTCTCGCCGTCGGCACCGCCGGGCTTTTCCATATGGATATGCTTGCCCGCGCGGGCGGCAAGGAGCGCATATTTGGTGAGATGGATCTCATCTGTTTCAATCACCATGGCATCAATGGTGGGATCGGCCAGCATTTCCTCCAGAGGCAGTTCCGGCAGACCCTCCAGACATTTCAACTTCTCGGGGTATTTCTCCCCTTCGTTTTCGGGCAGGCAATAGCCCGCCACCTCAAAGAGCTCGCTCTGTTTACGGATACTGCCGTAAATCTGGGGGCCGTGGGAATGATAATTCAGCCCGATAAAACCTACACGAATCATAATTTTCTCCAATCAAATTGTACCACGGGGAAGGCCCGCTCGGTGGCCAGTCTGGTATATACTTCTCCCGCCTCCACGGGGCTGTGGGTTTCGTCCACAAAGGTTTCAAAATCCAATCGTCCCAATTGATGCAGGCGGATCATCGCCTCCACGTCGTCCTTTTCGGTAAACCAGCCGCCGTGGCTCTCCTGCTTGGGGCGGGCATCGGTGTGCGCACCCACCAGCGTGATGCCGGGGCCGTGTACCTTGCGGTAATAGTCCAGGGTAAAGTCGCTGTTGCGGGTGCAACCAAGCAAGGCTACTCTGCCGTATCTGGCCATACAGTCAAGGATGCCGTTGAGTCCGGCGCCAACACCGGTAACCTCAATACCCACCTTGGCGCCGCCACCCGTCAAGCTCTTGACGGTTTCGGCAAAATCGGGAGCCAAGGGATCCAAGGCATAATCAGCGCCACAGGCTATGGCCTTTTCTCTTTTTTCAGGAATGGGATCCACCGCAATGATGGGAGCGGCGCCCGCCGCCTTCAGCAGGGGCAGGGCCAACAGACCCAATACGCCCATACCCATTACGATGGCGCTCTCCCCCAATTCCAAGCGGCACTTACGCATAGCCGCCAGGGGGAAGGTGGCAATGTGCAACAGAGCCGCTGCCTCAAAGGATACCTCGTCGGGCAATTTATGTACGCCCTTCACCGGCATATTGATAAAGGAAGCGTGCTTGCTCCAGGACAGGGATACACGGTCGCCCACGGCAAACTCTTCCACGCCCTCGCCCACGGCGGTGACCACACCGGCGGAGCTATAGCCACCGGTACGGGGCCATACCACTTCCCCAGCCGGACGGTCGGAGCGCACGTTGGCATCGCCCAACAGATTGGCCCGTTCCGTGCCCGAGCTGATGGTGGATACGCAGAGTTTTACCTGCACCTCACCCTTGCCGGGCGCCTCGATCTCCTTGGACAGCAATTCTGCCACACCGGGACCGGTATAATAAATTTTTTGAATTTTCATTTTAAATCACCTCATTATTAATATAGCACCTTTCTTTCCCATTTGCAATGTAAAATTCAACGAAATTCAGCACAACTTGTGCGCACAAATGGGTATACCATTTGCTCCAGACGGAGGTTTTGCAAAGCAAAACCCATCCATAATTGTTCATTGTTCATTGTTCACTGTTCATTGTTCATCAAAAAAGAGAACGCAAAAGCGTTCTCTTTTTACTATTACTTTGCGACTTCTACGGCGCGGGATTCGCGAATAACATTCACCTTGATCTGTCCGGGATATTGCATCTCGTTTTCAATCTTGCGGGCAATGTCACGGGAGAGCAGTACGATCTGGTCATCGTCCACACGGGCAGGGTTGACCAGAATGCGGATCTCACGTCCGGCCTGAATGGCGTAGGTGGAGTCAACGCCCTCAAAGGAGTTGGCGATCTCTTCCAGCTTCTCCAGACGCTTGACGTAGCTTTCCAGATTTTCTCTTCTGGCGCCGGGACGGGCGGCAGAAATGGCGTCGGCGGCCTGTACGATGGCGGCGATAACCGTCTTGCACTCCACCTCGCCGTGGTGGGCGTGGATGGCGTGGATGACGTCCTCACTCTCATGATACTTTTTGGCCAGATCTACGCCGACCTGAATATGGCTGCCTTCAATTTCAAAGTCCATACTCTTGCCGATATCGTGGAGCAAGCCGGCACGCTTGGCCATGGTAACGTCGGCGCCGATTTCGGCGGCGATAACGCCGGCCAGCTTGGAAACCTCCATAGAGTGGTTGAGCACGTTTTGACCGTAGCTGGTACGGAATTTCTGCCGACCCAGCAGTTTGATCATCTCGGGGTGCAGACCGTGTACGCCGGTCTCAAAGGTGGCGCGCTCGCCTTCCTTCTTAATGGTAACGTTGAGATCTCTCTTACAACGCTCCACCGTTTCCTCAATTCTGCCGGGATGGATGCGGCCGTCACCGATAAGCTTTTCAACGGTCATACGGGCGATCTCACGGCGGATGGGATTGAAGGAGGAGAGGGTGATGGTCTCGGGCGTGTCGTCAATGATGACGTCAACACCGGTGATGTTTTCCAGTGCGCGGATGTTTCTGCCTTCACGGCCGATGATACGACCCTTCATCTCATCGCTGGGCAGAGCGACGGAGCTGACGGTAGCCTCGGTCACGTAGTCGGCGGCACATCTCTGGATGGCGGCGGCGATCACGTTCTTTGCCTTCTCGTCCGCCTCTTCCTTAAATCTTTCTTCAAACTGGCTGACCTTGCTGGCCAATTCGTGGGTCAGCTCGCTTTCCAGAGCGGTGAACAACTCGTGTTTGGCAGTTTCGATGCTGTAACCACTCACCTTTTCCAGCATAGTCAATTGGGCTCTTTTAATTTCCTCTACCTCAGCCTGCAGTTTTTCAAGGGCTGCGGTCTTGGCGGACAAAGCCTCTTCTTTTTTCTCAAAGTTTGCGGATCTCTTGTCCAGATTTTCTTCCCGCTGCATCAAGCGATTCTCTTGACTTTTAATCTCGGAACGACGCTCACGGAGTTCTTTTTCCTGCTCGGTGCGCTCTTTGTGCAGCACCTCACGGGCCTCCAGCATCGCTTCTTTCTTTTTGGTATCTGCTGTTTTTATTGCTTCATTTACAATTCGCGTGGCCTCCAGCTCGGCGGAGCCGATCTGCTTTTCACCCACGCTTTTTCTATATAAAAAGCCTGCAATAAACGCAACAAATCCAACAACGATCGCTACGATGACAGGAATCAGTATATCCCATAACATAGGCATATTCCTCCTGTTTCATTTGATTTTGGATTTTTCGTGTTGCTTGCGGCGTTGGCTTTACGGTCGCCGCATCGGAAGCCCTGTGCTTCCGTATATCGGAAAATTGCGCTGCCTCGCAATTCTGCTCCAACATAACCATTTTACTATTTTTCGGTCAAGTTGTCAAGGTAATACCTTTACTTTTTCAAAGTCTTATACACCGTCTCACCGATGGCGGCCAGCGATGAGCGTCTTAGGAAAAACTGTTGCCAATACTCAAAAGCTTCATAAAACCGATCCAATCCTGATGCGCTCGATATGAGTGCAACGTTTGGTTTCTTCTTCAATTTCCGCCAGCAGGCCGCAGATAATGCAAGGGCCCTTGGCATCCCGAATGGGCATCCGCGCCTCGCCGTCCCCAAAGGTGAGGAAATTGTGCACGCAGGGGACGGGATCCTTGCCCAACACGCTGTAACCCACGCCGGTCATCCCGATATCGGTGATATAACCGGTGCCGCCGGGCAAAATCCATTCATCCGCCGTGGGAATATGGGTATGGGTGCCGAAAACCAGTGACACCTTGCCGTCCAGAAAATAGCCCATGGCCTGCTTTTCCGAGGTAGCCTCGGCGTGGAAATCCACCACCACGATGTCCCGTGGGGTAAGGATCTCCGCCAACAGCGCCTCCACCGAAGTAAAGGGGTTTTCAATCTCCGGCAACGCCAGCATTCCCTGCAGATTGATCACCAGCAGGTCCCGCCGCCGTCCCTCCAGACGGTACCAGCCCCGACCGAAGGTATTGCCCAGATTGTGGGGGCGCAGAAGGGCGGGCATCTCCTCCAGCGCATCGGCGGCCCGTTCCTTTTGCAGGGAATGGTTGCCGCCGGTGATCACGTCGGCCCCCGCCGCAAAAATATCCTCCATACTACGGCGGTCAATGCCGTTGCCCAGAGCGGCGTTTTCGCCGTTGACGATGCACACGTCCACTCCGTATTGCCGTTTCAGACGGGGCAAATGCTCCGACAGCGCCTGTCGGCCCTCGGCGCTCACCACGTCACCGATACACAAAATCCTCATACTTCCGCATCCTTTTCTTTTGCTCGCAGTTCCAGAATCTCGTCAAAGAGTTCTTCCAGCCGTTCCTCCCTGCCGCACAGATACAAAAAGCCGAACAACGCCTCAAAGCCGGTGGCTCTGCGATAGGCGATCATCTCCGCATTTTTGGGACGGGAATAGGATTTGGCGTTGCGCCCGCGGTGATAAATGTCCAATTCCTCTTCACTGAGCTTCGGCTCCAGGGTTTCCATAAACCGACTCTGGGCCGCGGCGCTGACAAAGGCGGCCGCCCGCTTGTGCAGGGTGTTCACCGAGCCCTCCTCCTTGGTCAGCAGATAGGTGCGCACCATCAGCTCGTACACCGCATCCCCCTGATAGGCCAGCGCCAGGGGAGAATAATTTCTCATTACTTCAATTGCTTCCATATTAAAACAACTCCGTCATCTGTACGTAAAATTGACCGCCGGGCTTCCATTCCACCACGGCGTATCCCGCCTTACCGTTGGTCCGATTGCCGCAGATGGCACCGGGATTGAGCAACAAGCCTCCATTGTGAAAGAGATAGCCGGGCAGGTGGGTGTGACCGTAAAAAGCGGCATCCGCCCCCAACTCCCGCATCCGCAGGGAGAGAAGCCCCACCCCGCTCTTCACGTGATAGCGATGGCCGTGGGTGATCAAAATCTTTTTACCCTCCAGCTCCAGCACCTTTTCCTCCGGCGCCCCGCCCATATCGCAGTTGCCCCGCACGTATTCCACCGGCGTATCCATACATTCGGCCAGTCGGGCCGCATCCGAGGCGTTATCCCCCAGATGGATGATCAGATCCGCAGGGAAGGCGGTGGCCGCACGCCTGAGATCCTCAAAGTGCCCGTGGGAGTCGGAACAAACGATCAGACGCATAGATTTTTCTCTCCTTTTGGTGATTTCTTTACTCATTATAACATACATTAAACTGAAAGGGGAAATAATTATGGCAAAAAACGATGATTTTTTGAAAAATTTACAGCAAATGGACCCGGCCCGTCTGCAGGCGTTGTTACAGCAGGCCACCGCCGCCCTCACCCCCGCCCAGCGGCAAAAGCTGGCGGCGCTGATGAACGACCCCAAACGGATGGAGCAACTGAAAAACAGCATCAGTGACAAGGACGTGACACAATTGGCAAACAATCTGCAGGACGGGCAAAGCTTGAAGGACTATCTGCGGCGGGGGGATATTCAAAAACGGATCGACGAGCTGTTGTAATTTATGGCCCAGTTGGAAGATATGATCTCCTCCCTGCTCTCCGACCCCAAAAGTATGCAGATGATCTCCTCCCTTTTGGGAAGCGGTGAAGCAGAGGCCCCCGCCCTGCCCGACACGAAACAATTGGAGCAATTGGGCGGGGTGCTGAAAAAGCTGGGCGGCCCGCCGGACGAGCGATGTCAGCTTCTGATGGCCCTGCGCCCCTTTGTGGAGCCCGCCCGACGGGAGCGGATCGACCAAAGCGTACAGCTTCTCAAGCTGATGAGTCTGGCGGAAAGCGTTGGGGGGTTGGGCCTTGTATAGCACCACCATTAAAAGCGACGGACAACTGCACACCGCCCCCGCGCCCGTTCGTCCCACACCCTCGCCCCCGCCGTCTCCGCCGCAGACCACCCCCAAAAAAGGCCTCTCCCTTTCGGGGGACACCCTGCTGATTCTGGCCATTGCCCTACTGCTGATGCAAAACAAAAAGCCCGATTGGCTGCTACTGATCGCCCTAGGTTATCTGCTCCTTTGATCACTCCTCCCTTGATTTAAAAGAACAAATGTGGTACACTCTAATTATATAAACCACGGGGAGGACGCCATGGAAATCAAACTGACCGAAATCAACAAAAGCATTGCCACCGACGCCGCCGCCTTTATAGATCAATGTGAACGGCATTATTGGCAACAGGTATACCGCATTGCGGAATATATCCGTGAGAATCATCACTCCCGTCCCATCATTTTGCTCTCCGGCCCCTCGGGTAGCGGCAAAACCACCACCGCCCATCTGCTGGAGAAGTTTTTGGATCGGGATGGACTGGAGACCCACACCGTTTCCATGGACAATTATTTTTCTCCCCTTACCCACGAACAACTGCAAGGGGTGAATGTGGATCTGGAATCCCCCAACCGATTGGACAAGGAACTGCTGAACGCCCAACTGAAGAGCATTTTGGCGGGGGAGACGGTGGAGATCCCCACCTTTGATTTTGTAAACAATGCCAGAGTGTACCAAGGCAACACGCTCACCCGCAAAGAAAACGAGCTGGTGATTCTGGAGGGTATTCACGCCCTCAATCCCGACGTCATCACCCTGCTCCCGGAAAACACCGTGCGCCTGTACGTCAGCGTTCGCACCCGTCTGGTGACCGACGAAGGAATGCGGCTCCATCCCCAATGGATCCGTCTGATGCGGCGGATGCTGCGGGACGAGGTGCACCGCAACCGCCGACCTGAGGACACCTATAAAATGTTTGAAAGTGTCAATCGGGGAGAGGATCTTTACATTATGCCCTACAAACAGCACGCGCAGTTTGACGTGGACACCCTGATCCCCTATGAGATCGCCCTGTACCGCGACTCCCTGCTGCCCAAGCTGGAGGCGATCCAACACAAGGAAGGCGTACCGGAGATGATGGTGCTGTTGCGGCAGACCCTGCCGCTGGATCCCGCCCTCCTGCCGGAGAGCTCCCTCATTACCGAATTTATCTGAAAAAACGAGCAACACGAAGCCCATCTCCGTGTTGCTCGTTTTTTATACAGCCCCGTCTGGTTATATAAATTTATTGCAAACTGGATATTTTTTTAATACCAAAATCGGTGTATGATGGTAACATCTTGAAAAACGGAGTGATCCAAATGGAATATAAAAGAATTTTGACGGTGCAGGACGTCTCCTGCGTGGGCCAGTGTTCTCTGACGGTGGCCCTGCCCATTATTTCCGCCTGCGGCGTTGAAACGGCGGTATTGCCCTCGGCGGTGCTGAGCACCCACACCTGCGGCTTTACGGGGTATACCTTCCGTGACCTCACCGAGGATATGCCCGCCATCTGCGCCCACTGGCAGAAGGAAGGGCTGACCTTTGATGCGGTGTATACCGGCTATCTTGGCTCTGCCGAGCAGATCGCCCACGTAAAGGAAATTCTGCGTACCACGGCGGCAGCAGGTTGTCAGGCCATCATTGACCCCGCCATGGCAGACGGGGGCAAGCTCTATCCCGGCTTTGATGCCGACTTTGTGGCGCAGATGAAAACGCTGGTTGCCACAGCGGATTACGTATTGCCCAACATTACCGAAGCCTGCTTTTTAACGGACACCGAATTTAAAACCGAGTACGACCGTACCTATATCGACCAACTGATCGCCAAGCTCTGCGCCTTAGGCGCCAAAAACGTGGTGCTGACCGGTGTATCCTACCGTTCTGGAATGACGGGCGTGGTGGTCTTTGAAAACGGAGAGTACCGCTATTTTGAGCATCCGCAGATCGCCGGCGGCGTGCACGGCACGGGAGACATCTATGCCTCCGCCTTCACCGGCGCCCTGTTGCGGGGCAAAAGCGCCTACGAGGCGGCGGTGATTGCCGCAGAATACGTGCTGGAATGTATCAAAGAAAGCCAAAAAGATCCCGCCCATACCTACGGCGCCCGCTTCGAGCCGGTGCTGTACAAATTGGCCGAGCAGTTTAAATAACCGAACGAAAGCGCCGCTACGGCGGATTCCGCATGTTAGATGGAGGTTTTGCGAAGCAAAACCCTTCCGACGTTATTCGTTATTCGTTTTTCATTTTTCGTTATTCGTTCTTCGTTTTTAATGTAGATTTTTGACCCCGTCAAAAATCCTCCTTAACTCTTCACTATTCATTCTTCACTATTCACTCAAAAAGGTGTTTGTCCTGTAACAGGACAAACACCTTTTTTTATTTACCAATCCTCGTCTTCGGGTGGTAACGTATTAGAGCCTACACCGATCTCGGTGCGGGGCTCCACCACGATTTCCAAAGTGGTGATCTCGGGGGTAAGATAATCTTTCACAGAGACGACCTCCTTATGCAAAGAGGGGAAGGGCGGAGCTGACCATCTCAACACCGGCGACACTTCTTACCACGGTGGAAACGGTGACGCTGACGCCACTCTCAATCTCACTGCCCACGAAGATACCGTAGAACTGCTTGCCATAGTTGACGGTGCCATTCTCACTTACGTAGGAAGCCATAACCTCGGCAATGGAGGAATCCAGATAGGTATAATCCTGGGTGCCCACGTACTGACCCTCGCTGTCGATCCAGGTAAGACGGATGATCACGTCCACGCCGGAGGCGGCAGCCTTGGCTTCGGTATTCAGGAAAGAATGGGCGTAGTCCTTAAACATAGGAGAGGTGGAATATTTGGGTTTGCCACCCTCGGTGGTCAGCTCAAAACGGTCGTTTTTCACACGGGTGAAGAGATAACAGCCGTTTTCCTCATCATACACGGGCAATTGGGGATTGTTTTTAGACAAAATCATACGATTTGCAGGTACCGCAATCTTGCCGCCACCTGCCTCGGCGGAGTCAATGACGGCAGAATCATCAAAAGCCACCATATAATCCGCTGTCAGGGTTTTACCGTTCAGATCCAGCGTGATGGCAGGATTGATCACCAGATTGCTTACGGTAACGTCGGCATACAGGGTTACGGTTTCTCCGCTCTTGACAGCGGCCAGAGCCTCAGCCAGAGTGGCGTACGCCGTATCTCCGATGTAGGCTTCCCCGGTGGCTTCCGCCTTAGGGATCACCACGCCGCTTTGCATGGTTTTGCCGCAGACGGTACACTCGGTGTGTCCGACACCGTCTGTGGTAACGGTGGCGGCAGTGTCTACGATGAGCTCACTCTCCTGGTGCAGCTCGGGCAGTTCCGCAGCGCACACATCACACTTGTGGTCAGCGTCGGCGTCGGAGCACAGCTCTCGCACGGAAATATCACTGACTTCCAGCACCTCACCGATGCCCAGTGAATACTGATTATGCGTGCCGAACAGGAAACGGGTAATACCGTAAAGCTGTCTGGAATCCGCCTGCACGTACTCACCGCCGGAAAGCACGTAGAGGGTCATGGTCATGGATACACCGTCCAGAATGACCTTAAAATACTGCTTGCCATCCACCACGTCACGCTCGGGACCGGTAACGGTCTGGATAGCCGTACCGTTATAGTAATAGACCATATCGGTCAGATTGCCGCCCTGCCACCAGCCGAGACGGGCATCCCCTGCAGATGCCGAGCGTTTGCCGTATACGACGGACAGCGCCGTACCCTTACGGTCTGTCATAGCATAAGTAATTTCGTATTTACGATTGGCGGTATAGTCGGCAGTGACCTTTTTATACGTCTTCACTGCAAAATTCGCATCACCGACATACTTTATGCCGCCGGCATAACCAAAGATCGTCGTGCCGTTGCTCGAGCCCGAAAAGTCGGGTATCAGGTAATACGTCTGAGCGCAATCATCACAGAGGTGATCGGCGTCGTCTGCGGCATCGGTACAGGCGGAGATTTTATCGGCGGCGCAGACGTCGCATTTGTGGTCGCCGTCGCCGGTAACGTCGGTGCAGTCGGCGCCCTTGACGCCCAGACCGCACTCGTCACAGAAGTGATCCTCGTCGTCGGTGACGTCGGCACAAGCGGTAACGCCGTCGAGGCCACATTCATCACACTTGTGATCGCCGTCGCCAGCGGCATCGGTGCAAGCCGTAATATCTGCCGCTCCGCATTCATCACACTTATGATTGCCGTCCCCTGCCACGTCGGCGCAGATCTCTTTGATGTTGATGCCGCCGATCTCCAGCGTCTCTCCATCACCCACCTCATTGGCTCTGATGTAGGGAGCCGTTACAAAGCCGGTATAGGAGCTGATGGCTCTGGTATCCGCCAAAACGTACTCTCCGCCGGAAAGCACGTACAGGGACATCGTACTGTCGGTACCGTTAAAGATCGCCTTAAAATACTGCTTACCGTCTACCACGTCACGTGTGGGAGTCGTAATCGTGCCTCTGTTGGTAGAGTTGCCGACATAATACATAGTCGTAAGATCCTTTCCAACCTCCCAGCCCATACGGGCGGCGGCGTTACTGCCGTATATGGCATAAACAAAGGACAGAATCGCTTTATTCCCATCCGTCTTTACCCAGTAGTTCATTTCATATCTGCGGTTTTGCAATGTGGGCTTCTGTTGGGTCATGGAGGTATAGGTGTTAGCGGTGATCGGACCGGTATATTTGATGCCGCCCGCATATCCCTCCAGCGTTGTGCCGTTGGATTTAGACGTAAAATCAGGAATATAGGTATAGTAGTAAGTCTCTCCGCATTCGTCGCACTTGTGGTCACCGTCGGAGGCAGCGTCGGCGCAAGCGGTGATCTCATCGGCATCGCAAATATCACACTTGTGATCGCCGTCGTTTTCAGCATCGGTGCAGATGTCACTCTTCACACCCAAACCGCAAACCTCGCAGAAATGATCGGCATCACTGTCGGCGTGAGCATACTCGCCTGTGGTATAAACTGCACATTTACCATCGGTATCGCAAACGTGATCCTTGATTTCATTAACACAAACCGTAATATTTTCAGCACCGCAGGCATCACAGGCGTGATCGCCGTCGGCGGGAGCATCATAGCAGTCGTAGGAGAACGTAAACTGGCTCTGTTCTCTGTAATACTTTTCGTGTACTGCAGAGTACATCTCCACCGACACATCCTCACCGTCCTCGGTGAAATACAGCATACCGATGCCGCCCAGACCATCCATATAAGAATCGGTAGACTGAGGATTAATCAGAATTTGATGAATAACGTTGCCGTGGTCACCCACGTCTGCTCTGTGCACCACACGGTCGGTAGCACAATGGCCGCCGAGATAAAGCACCACGTTGGAATGCTTTTTCACCATTTGCCAGATACTGTCGTTTCGGGAATAGCGGGCGTCCATCAAATAGTGGGTCACCACGATCGCCTTGCGGTCGGCATATTTTTCCAATATTTCGGAGCCCCAGTCAAGCACCGGCTGATTATTGTCATAGCCGATATTCAAAATGATATAATCCGTATTGCCCGCCGTAAAGAGCTGATAGGTATGCAAAACGGAATCCTCGTTATAGAAGCCGCCGTTTGCGGCAACGGACTGATAGTAATAACCTTCCTTATCGCCGAAGGTGGCATTGATGGTTGCCGCCGTATCGTGATTGCCCTGCAGCACGTTGTAGGGAATGATGTCGTTAAGACGGTCGTGTTGCCCCTTAACCAGCTCCCATTCATCCGTCTGCGATTGGTCGGTCATATCACCCAGGTTGAGCACAAACTTGATGTTGTTATTATCCTTTTCCGCCAATAGCCAATCAAATGTTTTCACAAAGCCTGCAGGATAGTTAAGCATCTTCTGCGTATCGGGCAGAACGGCGATGGAGTAAACGTATTCGTTGGGATCTTCTGCCCGCTTGGCCTCCATTTCCTCCTCAGTCAGCCAGGTAGCACCGCATTCTACGTCTAAGCCGTTGCCGCTGTGATCGACCACGTCGTTGCCCTCCTCGGCATCAAAGAGCTTATAGTAAGCGGTAAGCTCTTCGTCAGCGGTATCTGCGGTGAGCATATCCTCCGCAAGCTCTGCCTCAGTGCGCAGATCGTCATACAGGAAGACGTCGCCGAGAGCGCCGCTGAGCGCGTGGCGATTGAACTGACATTCCAGATGGCCGTCATCGCCCAGAAGATAGATAAAGCCGGGCTCACCGTTCAGGTCCGTTAACACATCACCCTCATAAACCGCAGCAAGGGATCCGTTAATGTAACAGTTGAGCTTTTGGTTTTCGGAATCAAAGGTAAAAGCAATATGCGTCCAGGTATCGGGAAGCAGCTTTACGTCGGATACCGTCCAGGAAATATTTCCGTACTCCATGGTGGGCACGCCGCCTGCAAACTCCAACGCCACGTTTCGCACCGATGCCGCGTTGTTGGTGCGCAGCGAAAAGGCGTGATTGATGGCGTTATAACCCTTATCGTCCAGCTTCACCCAAGCACCGAAGGAGCGGGGCAGAGTATCAAGGTACAACGGGTCGGAATAATAGTTCTCGGTAGGATAGGAACGGGAATAGTTGCCGTCCCTGCAGGTCATACGTTCCAAGGAGATACCGCGCTCGTCGGCTTGCACGCCCGAGGTCAGGCCCTTTTTGATCACAAAGTTTTTAAAGGTAACCTCGGTGCCGTTATAATAGGTATAGGCACCGAACTGCGGGTAGAAGGTCGTCCCCGCATAATAGAGGGAATAGGTGCGCTTGAATACGCCGTCCTTGAGGATATAGGTAGTCATCTTTTTGTTGACCGCATCAAACTCCACCTTGACGTTGCAGGTAATGCCCTCTCCCGTATCGGGGGTCGAATCACAGCCCGTCTCAGCACCGAACTGCGACTCCACCACGGCAGTACCACGGTAAATATTGCGGTCGATATAACCGGCACCGCCCGCATTGTACTCCTCAAGGGTAAACCAATCGTTTTTGACCATAAAGCCAAGTGCAGGCTGATCGTCGGAAAAATATACAAAGCCCTCTCTGTGGTCGGCGGCGCCGCCCGCATTATTGCCCATAAGCCAGGTGCCCATACGTTCGTTGGACTCCAGATAGAACTCATAGGTCATGGAGCCGTAGTGGGCGGCTGTCTTATCCTGCAGGGCGGCGGCAACGTATTGCTTGGCACCGTAAGAATTGCTGAGGGTCAGGGTGCTACCGTCCTCACCGACGGAAATTCCATCGGCCTTTTCGGTGGCCATAAAGGTCTCCCAGATGCCATCGCCGCTAGCAACGTCGCTGAAATTCACGTTATACAAGACGTCGCCGTCCTCGGCGGCATCATAGGCGGTCTGATGGGTGGTCTTTTCGGTAACGGTGTTGCCCTTAAAAAGCTGCACGTCGCCCAGCGAAACCGCCTGATCTTCGCCCACGGCATCGGGCACGAACAGTCCAAAGCGGAAATAGTCGTTCAAAAACAGCAGATTCTCGGTATCCAGATCCACCTGACCGAAATACCGATACTCCTCTGCTTCTCCCAGAACGTAGAAAAACATCAAGCCCTGCGTACCGTCAACTACCGTTTTAAAATAACGGCGATTGTTGTTTTGGGCATCGGTCTTCGCAACCACAGAGCCCAACAGTTCATCACGCTCGGAGCTGTTAAGATACAACTTCCATTTGCCGTCCTTGGCGTTTACAAAGCCGATACGGTAGGGATCGTGCTGAATAAACTGCGGGCCCACGCGGATGGCAGACCAATCGCTGTTTTCAATATAATAGGACAGGGTGTACACGTTTCCTTTAATACGATAATTTGCCAGACGGCCGCTGAGGAAATCAGAGCCGGCAGCTTTATTGGAAATGGTGACCCGTTCCCCGTTTTCACCGGAGACGGAGTACTCCTCCGTTGTAATTCCAAATGACGAATCTTTAAACTCCTCATCGAAATTAAAATTTACGGTGTACAGCAGATCGCCCGGAGCGGCATCTGCATACACTACTCCCACAGTTTCTGCACTTGCCGGCAGAACGATGCCGGTGAGCATACTCACCATCATTAATACCGCAAGTGTGAAACTCAAAATCCGTTTTGCTTGTTTTTTCACAATTGGTACCTCCCATTCATCGGATTCTCTTCTTGCTTTCATTATAGTCCTTTATAGTTGACAAATCTCGCCAAATGGTGTACACTTTATAGACAAAACGCGTTTTTTCGGAGTGAGCAATATGAATTATGATTATTCCATATATTTATCAGAATTTCATTTCAGCGTGGAAAGCGGCAAAAATCTCCATCTCCGTTCCCACGCTCTGCCCGGATATGATCTGATCACGGTGCTGGAGGGAGAGATACAAATACAGGTGGACGAACAGACCCAAATTCTTCAGGCCGGTCAGTCCGCCCTCATCTTTCCTCACCAGATCCGCGCGGCGGAGGGAAAGAACTGCCGCTATCACCGCTGTACTTTTTCCGACCGTATCCCCATCTCCTTTACCACTCAAAAAAAGATGGTGATCCCCACCGATTTTTGCGTTACCCTCTCGGCCCCGATTATGGAACTGTTGCTGAATACCAAATCCACCGATCCCTACTACGCCCGCAAAGGTCTGCTGTATCTTATCTGCAACGCCTTTGATCAGGGACGGGTCTACATTCCTCGCAGTAACGCAGGGGATCTGACCGCCAAATTAATGATCTACGTGGACCAAAACTTTAAAAATCCATTGTTGGAGCAAGAACTTTCCCGGCAGTTTGACTATGACCACGGATATCTTTTACGGGTGTTTGGACGCACCACGGGAATGCAGTTTAAAAAATACGTGCACCTGCGTCGTTTGGAGCACGCCCGCTATCTCTTGGAATGCAGTGAATTCAGCATCCTTCGCTGCGCCGAGGAATCAGGATTTTCCTGCGTTCGCTCCTTTAACCGTATTTTCAAAGAGCATTTCGGCCGCACCCCCAAAGAGCACCGAAAGCAATGCCAAATCCAACAATAAATACGGTTAATCCCGCCGAACAAAAAAGGTGTTTGTCCTATGATAGGACAAACACCTTTTTACTTATTCTTTCTACGTTTGCGGCGGATGCGGTGAATATGCCGTTCAAAGTCACCGCCCCCGATGAGTTCAGCCAGCACGTATTGTTCAAATACCGGCACGGTGCAGGAATAAAAGCCCAGCTTTTGTTCAAATTTTTCCAGCAAGCCCTCGGGCAGGACCATATAGCCCACGCGGATGGAGGGGGCCACCGTACCGGAAAAGGTGTTGAGATAGATCACCCGTCCGTGGGCCATAGAAAACACCGTGTCCTCACTTTTGGTGGAAACGGTCAGCTCGGAATCATAGTTATCCTCTACGATATACCCGTCCCGAGCGGCGGCCCAGGCAATATACTCCCGCCGTTTGGAGACGGAAGCGGTGACGTTGGAGGGGAAGCTGTGGAAGGGGGTGATATGAAGGACCCCCGCCGCCGAGCGGGCAAGCTCACGGCTCTTGATACCCTCCGGTCCCATTTTAAGCTGTTCGGTAATGACGCCGCAGGCCTCGTAGACCCGTCGGATCTTGTCGTATCCCGGGCTCTCCAAGGCAAAGGTGCGCTCCCCCAGCAATTGGGCGATAAGGCTGTAAAGATATTCCGCTCCCGAGCCGATGATGATCTGTTCGGCCCGCACCTGCATCCCACCCATGCGGGCAAGATAGGCGGCAATGGCCCGCCGCAGCTCGGGACAGCCGTGATTGGGAGATTTGACCAAAATGCGCTCGCCGTATTCCTGCAACACCCGCCGCATGGTTTTGGCCAGCACGGAAAAGGGGAACTCACTCCCCGCCGTATGGACGGTGCGAGGCAAAGGACTGCGTTCCTCCGTCGGCTCTGCCGCCGACAAAAAATCCCGCTCCCGATAGCTGACGAAATAGCCGCTGCGCTCCCGGGGCTCAATATACCCCTCGTCGGCCAAAATGCCGTAGGCGTGCTCCACGGTGATCACACTCACCCCCGCATCCTCGGCCATGGCCCGCTTGGAGGGCAGGCGCACCCCGTGGGCATACACCCCCGTTTCAATCTCCCGCCGCAGGCGATGATACAATTTTAGATAGGCCTTTTCCTTCATCTGATCATATCCAATCCGTTTGTTTTCAAATTTCTTATATAACCAATTATACCCCATCCCCTGCTATTTGTAAAGAAAAAGTGGTTTGTACCTATAATAGGCGCAAACCACTTTATTATTTTGTTATTTTCACTGTGGTGAAGCGCTCTTTTTGGCGGTCTGCAGAGCATCCACAATGAAACGGGCCAACAACCGATTGCCCTCGGGATGATAGTGCACCCCGTCCCGCAGATATTCTTTTGCCGTCAGGGAAACGGCATACAGATCAATAACGGGCAAACCGTGCGCTTTTGCAATTTCGGCGGCCACCCGATTGCGCGCCTCCACCCGAGCATTACGAGCTTGATCGGAGACGTGGGTGGTCAGGACGATATACAGGGGTGTGCCTGCAAATTCCGAAAGCAAAAACTTCACCGTTTGCTCGTAGAGATGGCGGTAGTCGGTTTCGTCCTCTAAATGCCAGCCGTGCAAACCGTTGTTAAAGAGCAGGGCACAACGGCGCCCCTGCTGGGCCGCAAAAAGACAGATGGATTCTTTGAAAAAGGGATTATCCAGCGCCTTGGAGGTGCCAAAGCCGTCAAAGAGCAGGTTGCCCTCTGCCAGCTCGGTGGCCACTCTGCGGCAGTTGCAGGAAATGGAATCCCCGATATAGAGCACCCGTGGGGTTTCCCCATCGTCGGCGTGATCCAGCCAGGTGTTGTCCCACTCGTAGGTTTCCACGGGGGCGTTATTGGTTTGATAGGTAAAATCGCTCATAATTACACCAACTCAAAGGCAAGGGCATAGGGAGAGGTACCCACCAATTCCTCGGGGCAGGTCACCCGAACGCCTTGCTCAATTTTTTCAAAGGGCAGGACACCGACACCCAAACAGGTGACGCGGCTAACCTCTTTATCCGTGGGGATAAAAAGGGTGTTTTCCACCCGTTCCTCCTCCGCTAAGGGAAGGAGAGCGTAGAGGGTGTCCCCCTTTTTAGTATACATCACCTTGTCAACCTGTGCCACGTCGGTGGCACGGGTGCAATAGATCGCATCCCCGTTTACCTTCAGCCAATCGCCCAGACCTTTGAGCTCCGTCATCGCCTCTTTGGGCAAACGGCCGTCGGGCTGGGGGCCCACGTTGATGGCCAGATTGCCGCCGCGGCTAACCACTTCAATGAGCATACGCACCAAGGTACGGGCGGATTTATAAGTATCATTGTAACGGTAGATCCACCGTTTGCCGATGGTGATACAGCTCTCCCACGGCACCTTGATGACACGGTCGGGGATGGCCTGCTCGGGGGTGATGTAATTTTCGTTTTCGGTGGCGGCGGTACGGTCGGCGGTGATCAGCCAGGGCTGTACCTCACGGGCCCGTTTTACCACCTCACTCAGGCGAATGTCCAGACCGTTGGAGGGACGAACGGTGCCGCCGTCCAGCCACAGAATGTCCAGCTTGCCGTAGTTTTGTACCAATTCCATAATCTGATGATGGGTGTATTGGGTAAAGGCCTCCCAGATTTCGGGATGCTCCTTTACGTCATAGGTGGGACGACGGTTTTTGCCGGCGGGGATCTCCATCCCCTTGGCCCAGTACCAGGGGCAATGCCAATCGGGTTTGGAAAAATAAGCGGCAATGCCCAGCCCCTCTGCACGGAAGGCATCAAACACCGATCTGGCCACGTTGGCATACTTGTGGGTATGGAAGGGGCAATCGGGAGCGGTGACCTTATAATCGGAGTACTCCGTTTCAAACATACAAAAGCCGTCGTGATGCTTGGTGGTGAAGATCAGGTATTTAAAGCCGTTATCTGCCGCAAACTGAGCCCATTTGTCCGGTTGCATCCGCACGGGATTAAAGGATTTGTTCAGATCCCAGTACTGCTGACGGAAGGTTTCCAGATCCGCATCCCAGTCCATGGCACTGCGGGCCCAGGTGTCCTCCTCGGACAGACACCAGGAGCACTCCACCCCCATCTGGGAATAAGGGCCAAAGTGCATCATCAGCGCCAGTTTTTGGTCTTTAAACCATTCCAACCGTTCCAAGATCAGCGGATCGGTGGGTGCAATGTAGCTTTCTTCCTTGCTGCAGCCGTGCACACCTTTTTTTATCATATCTGCCATAATTTTTGCCTTTCTGTTGCGTTTACCAATCCTCGTCCTCTGACGGGAAGGTGTTGGAGCCGATACCGATCTCGGTACGGGGTTCCACCACTACCTCCAAGGGGGTGATTTCGGGAGCAAAATAATCTTTCATTGAAACCTCCTATTCTCCGGTAAAGAGAGCCGTTTTGTCACTCTCCATCTCCACGCCTGTGGAGGATTTAACGACGGTGGAAACGGATACGTCCACACCGCTTTCAATCTCACTGCCCACGAAGATGCCGTAGAACTGTTTTTCGTAGTTGACGGCGCCGCCCTCATTTACGTAAGAGGCGATCACCTGTGCGATGGAATCATCGTAGTAGATGTAGTCTTGGATGCCCTGATATTGTCCCTCGCTGTCGCTCCAGGTGAGACGAATGATCACGTCCACACCGCTTTTCTCCGCCTTTGCCTCGGAATTCATCAGGGAATGAACGTACTCCTTCAACATGGGCGAGGTGGAATATTTGGGTTTGCCGCCCTCGTCGGTCAGCTCAAAGCGGTCGTTTTTCACACGGGTGAAGAGATACCGGCCGCCCTCCTCGTCATAAACGGGCAGATAGGGATTGTTTTTGGGCAATGCCAGATTTTCTTTGGCAATGACCAGCTTGCCGCTACCATCCTCGGCAGAATCCATCAAGGCAGCACCGTTAAAGCCCACCAGATAATCGGTGGTAAGGGTCTTGCCGTTCAGATCCAGCGTGACACCGCCGGCAATCATCAAGCGCTCTGCAGTAACGTCGGCGCACAGCGTTACGGTATCCCCGTCCTCGACGGCGGCAAGTGCCGCATCTAAGGTGGTGAAAAACTTTTCACCCACCGAAGCGGCGGCAGGGGTAACGGTGAGGGTACAGGTGTCGGTATGACCCGTCAGCTTGGTAGTGGCGGTGATGATGGCAGTTCCCTGCCCCACGGCGGTGATCACACCGTCGGTGACGGTGGCAACGCTCTCGTCGGAGGAGGTCCAAATCACTTTTTTATTGGTGGTGTTGGCAGGGGTAAAGGTGACGGACAGCTCCGTCTCCTCTCCCGCCAGCAAGGAAAGGCTGTCCTCGCTCAGGGTAATGCCCTCGGCTCTGATGGTGGAGCCGTTGATCTCCAGCTCCCAGATGGAGGGATCGGCGGTGTAGGTCAGTATATTCAACCGCAAACGGTCGGTGACCACCTGATCGGTAAAGTCATCGGATAAATAGTAGATATTGGTCCCCCCTGCCACGATATCCTCATTGGTGCCCTCATAGCAGGTGATCCAACGACTGCCGTCGGAATACTGCCAGGAGTAGCCGGTAATACGGTCGGCAAATTCCGTGATGGTAAAATCTTCAATAAAGAAGTTGTCACCCAACTCAATTTCAAAGGTGACGGTGCCCACGGCATTCTGCGCCGCCCAACGGGTAGTAAGAATGCCGTCCACTGCGTTCTCGGCAGGATAGTAACCCACGCCTTCGCTGTTGTACACACTGCTGGCCTTGACCCTCTTGCCGCCGGCAAGATCGCCGAAGACCTTGGTGCCGTAAACCTCCAGTTCCCAAATGGAGGGCCCCTTGGTGGAGGAATGGATGACCAATTGTACCTTTTCTGTCGCCACTCCACTCAAAGCCCCATAGAGGTGGAAATGATTTTTCTCGCCGGTGGTGCCGTCGGCGTTGGTACCGGAGTAGGCGGTTTGCCAAGCGGTGCCGTCCCAGTATTTCCAAGTAAAGCTCTTGATACGGTCTTGAAATTCATCTATTTGGAAGCTGTCAATAAAGTATTTGCCGCCCAGATCCATCTCTATGGTGATCTCGCCGGTGTCAGCGTTATTGGTGGACCAACGGGTGGTGTCTGCATCAGCCTTGCCGTCTACGAGGTTGGAGGCAGGATAGTTGTTGTTGGTGGTGTAGTTATGGCTGGCAGTGATAGATTTGCCCAGCGCAATATTTTCCGAATGGTAGGAGCCGTACACCTCAATTTCCCAGAAAGTGGGCGGCTTTTGATAGTCGGTAAAGTTGAAGAGTATCTTCTCGGCAGGCTCGGCAACGGTAAATTCACCGCTGTTTTCACCGGTGGTGGTGGCAAAGCACTCCTTCCACTCGGTGCCGTTATAATACTGTACGTTATAGCCCGTGACACGGTTGTCCAGCGGATCGATGACAAAGCTGTCAAGCTGATATCTGGCGCCCAGATCGATCTCATAGGTCACCGTACCCGTCACGCCGTTTGCGGCGCTCCAGCGGGTGCTATAATCGCCGTCCACTGCCATGGAGGCCACGTAAGCGGTACCGGAATAGGTACTGCCGGCGGTAACCGTCTTATTTAGTGCAATGTTAACGGAGACGGCCGCAGGATCGGTACGGTTATCAATCACCTCTTTGATCTCTGCCACGGCAAAATCCACGTCTGCCTGCTCGGCGTCAGCTCTTTGCGCAAGAACTTTGCCCGCACGGGCGGCGGTGTAGAGACGGTACCAATCCTTTTCAGTATAGTAATCACGGATGGCATCGGTGGCGTAGGGGAGCAAAGCGTTCAGCTCGCTCTTGTCCACCGTCTTAACCTCGCCGTCGGTGACGGTAAGGGTATGGGTATCAGCGGCCATCACCGTGCCAAGCAAGGGGATCTGCACGTTGCGGGTGTGTCCGCCGGAATGGGGACTGATATTGCTGTCGCTGGTAGCATTGGTGAGCATAAAGGGGACGCCTTTTACTCTATATACGTAAGCACGGTCCATCAGTCCCACCGTTTGGTCTCCGCTCTCCCAGGGGATGATGGTGGGATAGGCCAGCTTATTCTCGGACAACGTCCAGTTGACACCGTCCGTGCTCTCGTAGAGTGCGGTAGAGGAGCCATCGGTATAGCCGGTGATCTTGCCGCCGGTCATATCCTTGGCCAGGGCATAATACTGCCCGTTTTCAAACCATACGTGACAATCCTCCACCGAATAATCCGAGGTGGGATCGTACATAATGCGCTCCTCGGACTGGGTGAAGGGCCCCAATGGGGAATCGGCGGTGGCATAGGCCGCTGCACGGATGGTGACACCGTCCTCGGTACCGTTGGAGCGATAGACGGCGTAATAAGAGAAATTACCCTCTTCATCCTTCAGTTCAATGACAGAAGGGTTGCAGACGTAGGAATTGTCGTGATAACCCTCACGGGTGGTGATGACGGGATCCTCCTTGATGGTCCAAGGGCCGGCGGGGGTGTCGGCATAGGCCACGCCTACCTTTTGACCGCTACCGGTGGAACGGGAGATAAAGTAGAGATAGTATTTCCCGTCCTTCTCGCTGTGCATCAGATTGGGGTTATGGAAAAAGGACAGCGTGCCGCCGCCCCACTTGGGCATTTCTGCATTGGTGATATTACTGCCCTCCACGTCCAGCGCCGGACCCTGATAAATGTAGGGACCGCCCAGCTTGGTGGAGGTGGCGTAGGCGATCTCGGAGAAGGAGTACCAGTTGCTAAAGCCTTTCGCCTCGTCCCAGGTAGAGAACAGCATATAGTACAGCCCGTCGCTGTGCTTTACGATGGAGGAGCCCCAGGTGCAGGCGCCATTCATCTCAAAATAGTTTTCATCGGGCACTGTTTGGCGGTTGGTGTAAAAGTTGGAATAATCCCGCACCGAAGCCTCCACGGTATACTCGCCATTATAGGGCAGGGCAAAGTTGCAGGTAAAGTTGCCGCTCTCATCGGTGTCGGCAACAAAGCGCAGGTTATAATCCTCGTTTACGATGATCTCTACCTTGCGCTCTCCCAGATTTTCCACCGTACCGCTCACGACGACGTTGCCGCCCGTTTCGGTAACGGAAGTGATAGTAACGGCAGGTGTGTCTCCTGCGGCAAGGGCCACGGGGAGGCACCCCAGGCAAATCATTACGCAGAGCAATCCTGCCAAAAAGCGGTGAAATCTTTTCATTTTCATAAAGCGTTTCTCCTTTCAAGTCCCTTTCTATGGTCGGATCTGACTTGACTATAATTTTATTGTATTATATAATGAAGTCAAAGTTATGGATATTCCTGTCAAAATGATGGATATTTCCGTGAAAATGATGGAGATTTACTATGAGCATTTATCAAAATCACCGTTTGATTATGGAGAGCAACAAACTGCGGCTGGATATTTCCCGCGCCGCCTACGTGGAGCTGAACGCCAGCTGGAAATACAAAAAGAATGCCAGCGCCTACTTTACCCGCGTCTATTTTGTCACCGAGGGGGAGGCAGACGTGCTGTGTGACAACCGTCCCTACAAGCTGCAGGCGGGCAATATCTATATCATTCCCGCCGGCACCCCCTTTTGCTACGATTGCAAACAGCGGCTGTGCAAGCTGTATTTTCAGGTCAATCTCTACAGCAGTATGGGCGAGGATCTACCCATAGCCCCCAAAGGATGCATCGTTCTGGAGCACCGCACAGAAGAGATCCGACAAACGGTAGAGCTCTTTTACAAAAAGGACTTTCAAAGCGCACTGGCCATTCGCCAAAGGGTGGAGCAAGTTTTGCTGGAGGCAATGCAGGCCGACGCTCTACCCATTCCCCACTATTCCGCCCCCATCCGCAGGACCCTGCGACGTATGGGTGAGACCCCCAGTATGGCCATGACAGTGGAAGTTTTGGCCGACGGTGTGCACCTTTCCCCTGCCGCCTTTCAAAAAAGATTTAAAGACGAGGTGGGAATTTCTCCCATCCGCTATCTGCGCCGCCGTGTGGTGGCCGCCGTGGAAAAGGACCTGAAAACCACCGAACTCTCCCTGCAGGAGATCGCCGAAAAATACGGCTTTTGCGACCAATTCCACCTCTCCCGCGTGTTCACGACCTACACCGGCATCTCCCCCTCCAAATATCGCAAATCGGGAATGTTTTAAAAAAGGTTACCGAAATTCCGCATTCCAAATCCCGCATTTTCGGGCAACCGATCAGGGGACGGGTCTGTGATTGACAATCAAAAAGCGCTTGGCGGAGCTTCCGCCAAGCGCCTTTTGCGTTTTAGTAGGTAATATATTTTTCTCTGGGGGCGACAACGTTGGAAATGCGGTGATAGTCGTTGGTGAGAATGGTGTCTATGCCCATTTCCAAAAACCGCTCGCACTCCTCGGGGTCGTCCGACCAAAAGACGTTGCAAAGGATGCCGTGGGCGTGGGCCTTGTCGATCATTTCCTGATTGAAATAGGGCTTGAAGAGCTGTACCTTGTAACAGCCGTAGCGGATGGCCCGCTCCACGATCTCCCAGCGGCCGTCGCCGGCGCCGCAACAACGGGGGATCTGGGGATATTCCCGTTGCAGGCGCTCCAACAGCGCATCCTCGCCGCTCATAAAGTAGACGTACTTTTCGCAGTCGTATTTGCGGATCAGGTCCACCACCTTTTGCAGGTATTCCGGCTTGTCTCCCGCCGTTTTCAGGTGGATATTCATAATGCAGTGGCAGGCAAATTTTTGCAAAATTTCCTCAAAGGTGGGAATCTGCATCCCCGCAAATTCCGCGCCCCGTTTGCTTCCGAAATCCAGACGGCGCAATTCCTCCAGCGTGTAGTCCCACACCCGACCACTGCCGTTACTCACCCGATCCAGGGTGGAATCGTGGATGGAGACCACCTCACCGTCCTTGGTAAACCAGAGATCAAACTCAATTTCCTCCGCCCCCATCGCCACGGCAGCGCCGAAGGCGGGCAGGCTGTTTTCCGGCAACACCGAGTTAAAGCCCCGATGGGCGCAGGTACGGGGATAGGGCATCACTCCGTCGTGACGCACGATGGCACTGCCGGCGGGACGGTATTTCCAGGGACGGCGCCCCTGTTCAATATACTCGTAATGGGCGGCCGGCGGATTGCCGAAGCCGGCGGGCTTGTAATACTTGGCGGTGGGATCAATCTCCACGGTGGCCAGTCCCACCTTGCTGTACAAATTGGTCAAAATCTCCCCGTCGGGGGCCGCCACCATAGACCCGCCGCCGATGTCGGAGGCCTCGTCCATAGACACCGAGGCGCGGACCACGTAGGCGTTGGTGTTATAGGCCAAAAACTGACTCATTATGGCCAGGGCGCGATGGGTGTCGCTCCGCTGATGGGAGCAACCGATCACAAAATCCAGATTTTGTCTGGCCAGATTTGCAAAATTCTCGTAAAAATAAAAGTCGTAGCAGGTTAAAAAGCCGAAACGCAGTCCCTCGATCTCCACCACCGTAGGCTGGGAAAATTCATAGGTATACTCGCTGTCCAGACGGACTTTGGTGACCTCGCCGGGGGTGAGGTGCTGTTTGTGATACTGCCCCACCATCCGACCCGCACGGTCAAAGGCGTAGGTGGTGTTGCGCAGGCCGCCCTCCGAAAAGGAGCGGGCATTGGCGAAGAGCAATGCCCCACACCGCTTGGCGGTGGCGGCGGCCGCCTCCAGCAGACGGGCGTTATATTTTTCCACCGATTGGGCCCGTTGCTCCCCCGTGCTTGCAAGACAGGGAATGTCGCAGGACTCGGGCAGGACGATGAGGTCCATACTCTCGTCACATCGATCCATCAGCTCCAACTGCTTGTCAAAGCAAGCGTCGGACAGGCTGTGGTCGGCAGAATAGGGGGGTTGAATTACACATACCTTCATAGTTTTCACCTTATTTTGAATAATAATGGGGTCGGCCGGTCACCTTTTCGTAATAGTTGGTTTCCACGATCTGGGCGCTGACCTTGAATTTGTTGCGCACCGCCGTCTTGATACGGTTGACGTATTCCTCCTGATTGCCCAAAACCTCCGGATCAAAGGCAGTAAACTCGTTGGTCTCGGCATTGTAACAACCCTTGTCGGTGATCCAGCTCCGATCCAAAAAGATGACCAGGGGATCGCTGTCCGACAGGATATCCCGCCCCATCAGCAAACGGCTGTCATATTCAAAGCCCAACAGATTGTTCAGGGTGGGGATAATGTCCAGACTGCTGCAGTATTTGTCCACCTCCACCGGCTGGGTCATGGAGGGAGACCAGATCAGCAGAGCGCTCTTGTAGAGCTCATACTGCGGGTCGATGGCGTGGCCTGCGATCTCGTCAAAATAATGATAGATATTTTCCTGCGTCTTATCCTCCAGACCGTAGGGATAATGGTCGGGGGTGATGACGATGAGGGTCTTATCCGCCACGCCGGCGGCAGTGAGCTCGGCCAACAGCTTTTCCATCGCCCGATCCAGCTCCATATTGCAGGCATAATAGGCCCGCACCGCCTCGCTGTAGGGCAGATGCTCCACCAGATCCCGATTTTTATAGGCAATGTAGTTGCCGTCGAAATTGTATTCCAAATGGCCGCTGACGGTCATATAGTAGGTCATAAAGGGGGTGTTGCCGTCCAAAAACTCCGCCGTGGTGCTCTCCACCATCTCCAGATCGCTCTCCGGCCACACCTTGGGATGGGCCAGTTGCAGACCGTTGCCCACGCCCTTATACACAAAGCCCATATTGGCATGGGAAACGTCCCGATGATAATAGGCGTAGTTATGGTTGTGATAAGCGCGCACCCTTTCCACCCCACTGTGGAGATATTGCTGGGGCATGGAATAGGGAAAGAGCACCTTTTCCTCTCCCGCCAGATGGTAGGTCCACACACCGCTCTTGGGAATCAGGCCGTTGGTGGCGGCGTATTCCCCGTCAAAGGTGCTGACCTCCCAGATGGGGGTGTAGAAATTGTTAAAACGAAAGCCCTCCTGTTGCATTTTGTAGAGGGTGGGGGTCAGATGCTCGTCAATGGCGTAATGGGAAAAGCCCTCGGCGGTGATCTGGATCAGATTATAGCCGGCAAACATACCGGTATATTCGTTTTGCTTGCTGGGCTGTTCGTGGGAGAAATAGGTGTGCAGTTCCTTGATCTCTTCCTCCTCTTCGGTCTCGGCCAGGGCGGCAAAGTCAATATCGGTGACGTTGTATTTTTGCTCGGGGGTGGTGACCACCGGTACCTCGGGCGGCTGATGCTCGATCTCACCGGTGCCGCCCAATCCCAATACGTTACAGCGCACGTCCAACAGCTCACTGCGCAACAGACCGAAGGTTTTTACCGATTGTTCCTTGTTAAAGGCGTCGGTCTGGATCTCCCGCAGGGCGGGCACCAGCATACCGGCGCCCACGATCAGCAGATAGACCGCAACGCCTGCCAGCAGTTGCAACAGGTTTCGTTTCCAGTGGACCTTGGCAAAGGCGAAGTGGCGGGTATACCACACCGTAACGCCCACCGGCAGACAAAAGACGAGAAAGGCCCACCAGCATCCCGCAATGGCCCCCAAGGTATTCTCCACCAAGCCCGAAGCGATGACCTGATCGGCGCCGCCGGCAAAGATGGAATAAAGAATCATAAATTTACCGAAAAAGGAATGATAAATGATCTGCACCACGTACCACACCGACAGGGCGATCTGCACGCCCAGCACCGCCCGGGCGTTGGCACGGGGGGAGGCAAAGGAGCACAGGCAGGTGATCAACCAACCGAATACCGCCCCGTAGGCGACAACGGCCAACAGAGAAATATCAAAAAAGCGGCCACCTGCCACGATGCGGATAATGATCTCCATATACAGCAGTTGCAGGGGCAACAGCAAAAAGCGGTGCCATCTGCTTTGCTCGGGCAACGCCCGTTTTTCCTTACTCATCCCTTCACCTCCAATCCTCGTTTCAAAAGATAAGCTCTCAAATCGTTTAAGACCCGTTTTTTATCCATACTCCATCGGGGGGCCAACAGCAGACGTTTGTCTCCGTCCCCCGTCATCCGATGGATCACCTTGCCCTCGGGCAACTCGCAGAGAATATCCCCCACGATCTCATAATATGCCTCGGGGCTCAGAACGGGTACCTCTCCCCGACGGTAGCGTCGGGCCAGCTCCGTCCCCTCCAGTACGTGGAGAAGCTGTAGCTTGAGTCCGTCGCTCTGCTCGGCCGCCAGACGGGCGGAACGAAGCATCTGCTCCTTATCTTCCCCCGGCAGGCCCAAAATAATATGGGTAATGATATGCACCGGTAAGCGGCGCAACCGCGCCACCCCCTGCAGATAGGTTTCCAACCCATAGCCCCTGCCGATATATTCGGCGGTGGCGTCGCTCTCACTCTGCAGGCCCAGCTCGATCCACAGGGGCTTGACGGCGGCCAGCTCCGCCAGCATCGCCATCACTTCCTCCCCCAAACAGTCGGGACGGGTGGCAATGCTCACGGCGGCGATCTCCTCCCGCCGTGCGGCGGCAAGATAGATCTCCCGCAGACGCCCGATCTCCCCGAAGGTGCCGGTAAAGCTCTGAAAATAGGCGATATACCGCCTTCCCCGATACTTGGCCCGCACCCGTTCCTCCGCCAGGGCGATCTGCTCCGCTATGGGCAAGTGAGCGGGGGCGGCAAACTCCCCCGAGCCCCCCGCCGAGCAAAAAATACAGCCGCTCCCGCCACCCTCACGGTTGGGACAGGAGGTGGCGGCGGACAGGGTCAGCTTGTAGAGCTTTTCACCGAAAACCTCTTTACAGTATGCACTTGTGGTCAAAATTTGTTTCATAGGGTCATCATACCATCTTTTCCGACAAAAAGCAACGCTCCCCGCCCAAAATTAACACCTTCTTTATTTATTTGCGCAAAAGCTGTCGCAGGTCTGCTTTTTTCCGCCGCCCCATTCTTGACAAACCGGCCCCCACCCTGTATAATAGAAAATACAATTGCAGGATTAGTACATCGGTAGTACAGGCGCTTCCCAAGCCTCAGAGGCGGGTTCGACTCCCGTATCCTGCTCCAACAAAAAAGTCCCCTTTGTCTACCAGACAAAAGGGACTTTTTTGGGTGATGCGTTCCTTGCGGAACGTGATGCGCACTGTGTGCGTGATGCAGGCTTCGCCCGTGATGCACGCCTGCGGCGCGTGAATGGAACGCATCGCATCACCTATCACAGCACAGCTGCATCACTTATCACTTATTTACAAA
>JAZQJG010000102.1:0-8143 GCA_045541535.1 Eubacteriales bacterium | reverse complement strand
ACGTCAGTATTCCTACGTTTTTGACTTCGCCGCAAACAAAATTTCCTATCCAAAAACTGCCTTCGGCACTTAAAAACGAGATATTTTTGTCATAGACAAGAAAAAACACCGCAATAATGCTGTCGCATATTGCGGTGTTTTGACGTAGTATAGGGCGAAAATAGCCGTTTTTAAGCGGATTTATCTCTGTGGAGCACCGCCCAAGGCGTTCTTCCCGTGTATTTACTTGAGTGCCAGCAGGGTCAGGGCGGGCAGGATCAGGCCGAATAGGGCGGGCAGAATGACGTAGGCGCCCACCAGGGACAAAATCAGGGTAAATACCGAGATTGCCACCAATAACAGGCCCATCTTCAGGGTTTTTGCCGTAAATTTTTTACGCAGGTCCAGTCCGATCATCACCATCAGGGCACAGCCGGCCAGCTCGCCCAGTGTGCATACCATGGCCACGCCGATACCGTGGGTCATATCCACCGCCGGGGCAAACAGACCCAGCACGATAACGTCCCAAATACAGATGATCAGAGAGATCAGGGCGGCGCCGAAATAGCCCAGACCCAAGATCTTCAGTCGCTGTTCTTTTTTCATAATTTTTCCTCCGAAGGGGATTTTTGGGGTGCTTTGCTGTTGTATATTATACCACGTTTCTTTCAAAAACGCAAGTTTTCCCTTTCAAACGGTACGGCTTTATCGGATGAAATTAGTTCTTGCAATTCCGGAAAACTGTGATATAATAATAAAGTATTGTAAATGCAGAGATGGAGAGTGCCTTTTTCCCGGGGCTTTAGAAAGAGAATTGCCGTCGTCGGCTGTAAGCGGCAAATAAAGCGGAAAGAGTGCGTTTCGCTCCGGAGCAAAGCGGGTGAAAAATCAGTAGCCCCCTTCGGTCTGACCCCGTTATCGGTCACGGAGTGTTCGCTGTTGCGAAAATTCAGGTGGTACCACGGAAGAATTGCCTTTCGCCCTGTCGGGTGGGAGGTTTTTTTATTTGTAAAAAATCCGAAAGGAGTATATAAAAATATGGAAGAAAAGATCCGTATTATCAAAGCGGAGATTGAAGAGGGCATCGGCGGCTACACCACCTCCGAGGCGCTGTATCAGTTCCGCAAGAAGTATCTGGATAACAAGGAGGGCGCCATTCCCGCGCTGATGAAGGGAATGAAGGACGTGCCCAAGGAAAAACGCCCTGAAATGGGTAAGGTGGTCAACGAGGTCAAGACCTGGGCGCTGGCCCGCTTTGAAGAGGCGGAAAAGGCGGTAAAGGCGGCGGAATTGGCCGCCAAAAACGAGAGTGAGCGGATCGACGTCACCATGCCTGCCAAAATGGGTAAGGTGGGCGGCCTGCATCCCAACACCATCGTGGCCAACGAGCTGATTGATATCTTTGCCGGTATGGGCTTTGAGATTCTGGAAGGCAGAGAGATCGAAAACGATTATTACAATTTCACCGCCCTCAACACCCCCAAGGATCATCCCGCCCGTGATATGCAGGATACCTTCTATCTCAGCGAGGACTTTTTATTGCGGACCCAGACCTCTACCGGTCAGATCCACGCCATGGAGGAGGGCAAGCCCCCCATCAAAATGCTCTCTCCCGGTAAGGTGTTCCGTTCCGATGACGACGCCACCCATTCCCCTATGTTTACCCAAATGGAGGGTCTGGTGGTGGACGAGGGTATCACCCTGTGCGATCTGAAGGGTATGCTGGATACCTTCTCCCAGCGGATCTTCGGTGAGGGTGTGCACACCCGTCTGCGTCCCTCTTATTTCCCCTTTACCGAGCCCAGTGTAGAGGTAGACGTAAGCTGTTTTGCCTGCGGCGGTAAGGGATGTAAATTGTGTAAGGGCACCGGCTGGATCGAGGTGCTGGGCGCCGGCGTGGTCAATCGTCACGTGCTGGAAAACTGCGGCATTGATTCGGAAAAGTATTCCGGCTTTGCCTTCGGCATGGGCGTGGAACGTATTGCCATGCTCAAATACGGTATCAATAACATCAAAGCGCTCTATGAATCGGACACCCGATTTGCCGAGCAGTTTAAGAAATAAGGAGGAGAAGAAAAATGCTTGCACCCCTTAGTTGGTTGAAAGATTACGTAGAAATTGAAGTTTCTCCTCAGGAGTTGGAGAAAAAGCTCTTTGACGCCGGATTTGAGGTGGAAGAGTTGATTGAAGTGGGTAAGGATATTTCCGGTGTGGTCACCGGTAAGGTGCTGTCTCTGGAGCCCATTCCCGATACCCATCTGCACGTCTGTCAGGTGGACTGCGGCGAACTGGGCACCCATCAGATCTGCTGTGGCGCCGATAACGTTGCGGCGGGCGGTGTTTATCCCGTGGCTCTGCCCGGCGCTACCGTCTATGCCACCGCCCGTGATCACGTCACCATTGAAGGCGTGATGACCATTAAAAAAGGCAAGCTCCGCGGCATTGAGTCCAACGGTATGTTGTGTTCCGGCGTGGAGCTGGGCCTGAACGAGGATCTGTATCCCGGCGCCGGCTATTGCGGCCTGCTGGTCCTGTCCGAGGATCTGCCTCTGGGTGTGGACATCAAGCCCATCGTGGGTCTGGACGATTGGATCTTTGATATCGGTATCACCGCCAATCGTCCCGATTGCCAGAGTGTGGTGGGCATCGCCCGTGAGGTGGCCGCCGCTCTGGATAAGCCCTTTAAAATGCCCGCTCTGGATTATACCACCGGCGGTAAGAATATTGATTTTTCCGTCACCGTGGAGGCGCCCGACCTGTGCCCCCGTTATATCGGTCATTACGTCAGTGATATCACCGTGGCTCCCTCTCCCGCCTGGATGCGCCGTCGCTTGAATCTGGTGGGAATCAACGCCATTTCCAACGTGGTGGATATCACCAACTACGTGCTCAAGGAATTCGGTCAACCTATGCACGCCTTTGACCTGCGTCAATTGGAGGATAAGCGTATCGTGGTCCGCCGCGCCGCCGAGGGTGAGAAGATCGTTACCTTGGATGAAAAGGAGTTTGCCCTGAATTCCGAAAATCTGGTGATCTGCGACGGGAAAAAGCCGGTGGCTTTGGCCGGTATTATGGGCGGCCTGAATTCCGAGATCACCGAGGATACCACCGAACTGCTTTTTGAAGCGGCCAAATTCGCCCGTGACAATATCCGTCGTACCGCCCGCGCTTTGGGCCAGAGCTCCGATTCCTCCGCCCGTTTTGAAAAGGGCGTGGACGCCTATACCACCGGTCTGGGTATGGACCGTGCCCTCCATCTCATTGAGGAGCTGGGCTGTGGCACCGTTTCCGCCACCCGTGACGAGGCAAGCGTGGCCGCCTCTTATGAGCCCCGCCGCCTGCAGGTATCCCTGCAAAAGGTGTTTGCCGTTTTGGGACTGGAGATCCCCGAGGCCGACGTCATCCGTCACCTGAGCGCCTTGGATTTCGCTCCCACCGTGGAGGGGGATACCCTCACCGTTATGGTGCCGCCCTACCGTGAGGATATTGACGATCACGCCCAGGATATCGCCGAGGAGCTGATCCGTAGCTACGGTTACGATCACGTCACCTCCACCTTCCTGCCCGCCGCCAAGGTAACTCCCGGCGGCCGTACCCCTGCGCAGAAAAAGGAACTGGCCCTCAAGCTGGCCCTTTGCGATCAGGGATATTATGAATCTATCTTCTACAGCTTTTTCTCCCCGGCAGATCTGGATCTGATCCGTCTGCCCGAGGATGCTCCCGAGCGTACCGCCATCCGTCTGCTCAACCCCATCAGTGAGGATCTTTCCCTGATGCGTACCACCCTGATCCCCTCGATGATCCGTTGCGCCGTGCGCAATCTGCGCCGTGGCAATATGCAGGGCAAGTTCTTTGAAATTGCCAACGCCTTTATTCCCACCGCCTTGCCTCTGACCGCCTATCCCGAGGAGCACAAACTGCTCTGTTTGGGCGCCTTCGGCGAAGGGGAGGACTTCTTCACCCTCAAGGCCGGCGTGGAGGCCGTTGCCACCCAGATGGGACTTGTCTTTGATTACCGTCCTGCCACCACCACCTGGTCCCATCCCGGTATGACCGCAGAGATCTATTGCGGCGAGGCGCGCGTGGGCGTGATGGGCGCCATTAGCTATGAGCTGCGGGAGGAACTGGCCCTGGATAAACCGGTGCTGGTAGCCCAACTGGATCAGCAATTGCTGAACTCCTTGAACGGCGCTCCCTTTACCTACGTTCCCCTGTCCAAGTTCACCGCCGAACAGCGTGATCTGGCCCTGGTAATGGACGAGAGCGTCACCTGCGCCACCGTGCAAAAGGCGATTATGGAAAGCTGTAAATACCTTTCCGCCGTTGAGTTGTTTGACGTTTTCCGTTCCGATGCCATCGGCGCCGGCAAAAAGAGTATGGCCTTTGCCCTCACCTTTGCCCCCACCGACCACGCCTTCACCGGCGAGGAGATCGACGGCTACGTCAACAAGATCCTCAAAAAACTGCAATACACTTTGGGCATCACCCTGCGATAATAAAAAAGCCACCCGAAGGGCGGCTTTTTTAAAATGAATAACGAATAACGAATAACGTCGGAATGATTTTGCTCTGCAAAACCTCCCTTTTGCGTAGCAACTTTTGGCTTTCGCCAAAAGGCATTTCATCAGCTTTTGCCCTGCGGGCAAAAGGTTTCCTTAACTCCAAAACCGCAAGGTGGTTTTGGAATTTCATATGCGATTTTGTGCTCTGCGTAAAATCACATATTTCACGTTGCCGTAGGCAACATTTCACTTTTGCACCAAAGGTGCAAAAATTTCATTCGCCGCAAACAGCGGCACCCTATAGACTGCTTCCCAAAGCCCACATAAATCAACCCCTCGGCCAAACGACAACTCGTTTCACCGAGGGGTATTTTTCTCAATCAGAGAACTGTCCCATGATTGGTGTGGTCATTTCTTTGGCAAGGTTTGAAATATCAAAGATCTGAAGAAAAACAAAAAAGCCGACGTCTTGGAGAATGCTCCTAATGATAAAACAAAAGGTACACACTCTCTGATATCAGCTTCTAAATTCAGTTTATCACAAGTGTTTGAAAATATCAACCCTGCAGATCCAATCAGGGGACGGCTCCCTGATTGGATGGGGTTGTCAACACAATAGAACCGCCCCTGCCCTCGCAACGTGATTTTTGGTTATGTTGTTCGGGTGGGTAAGGCGCGATTTGGCGATGTGTTTTATGACATAAAATCAGAGGTTGACTCTATCCTACCTCACGTCAAAGACGCTTCAGAAATACACGAGTCAACCTCTTCTAACATCAAGATACCACAAAATCATTTCGGTGTCAATCTGCACACCGGATTTTTTATTGAAAAAGGAATTTAAAAATCTCCCTTGATTTGTGAAAATGGGAGTGATATACTATGTTCGGTTTAAAAATAAAGGAGTGCGAAAAAGTGAAAAAGTTTTATCTCACGCCCAAGCTGTTTACCGTGTTGAAGGGGTACAGCGGCGGGCAGTTTGTAAAGGATCTGATTGCGGGTGTGATCGTGGCGATCATTGCGTTGCCTCTGTCCATTGCGCTGGCGCTGGCCAGCGGTGTGGAGCCTGCCTGCGGTGTGTATACCGCCATTGCGGCGGGCTTTGTGGTGGGTCTGTTCGGCGGTAGCCGGATCCAGATCGCCGGTCCCACCGCCGCCTTTGCCACCATCGTGGCGGGCATCGTGGCCACCCAAGGGATGGACGGATTGTTCCTGGCCACCGTGCTGGCGGGCATTATGCTGATTTTGATGGGCGTGTTCAAACTGGGCAGCCTGATCAAATTCATTCCCTACACCATTACCACCGGCTTTACCGCCGGTATTGCCGTCACCATTTTGGTGGGGCAGATCAAGGATTTTCTCGGCCTGCAATACGCCGCCGGCGTGGCGCCCGTGGAAACCGTTGAAAAGCTGGAGGCTAATATTCACGCCATAGGCACCTTTAGCTGGCAGGCCTTGGTGGTGGGCGCCGTGTGCCTGGCCATTCTCATCATCTATCCCAAATTTGAAAAACGGGTGCCGCCCTCTCTCATCGCCGTGGTGGTGGGCGCTTTGATGGTCAAGTTCATTCCCGGTCTGGATGCGGGGGTCAACACCATCGGTGAACTGTACACCATCCCCTCGGGATTGCCGCAGGTGGATTTCGGCGCCATGGATTTCAGCCTTGCCAAGATCACGGCGGTATTGCCCAGCGCCTTTACCATTGCCATTCTGGCCGCCATTGAGAGCTTGCTTTCCTGCGTGGTGGCAGACAGTATGGTGCATTCCCGTCACAATTCCAACGCCGAGCTGGTGGCCCAGGGTCTGGGCAATATTGCCTCGGTATTCTTCGGCGGTATTCCCGCCACCGGCGCCATCGCCCGTACCGCCGCCAATGCCAAAAACGGCGGTAAGACCCCGATTGCCGGTATGATCCATTCGGTGGTACTGCTGTTGGTGCTGTTGTTCCTGATGCCCTATGCGGGGCTGATTCCCATGCCCACCATTGCCGCCATTCTCTTTATCGTGGCTTACAATATGAGCGAATGGAAAAAGTTTGTGCGTGTGTGCAAAACCGCTCCCAAGAGTGATATCGTCGTAATGGTGGTCACCTTTGCCCTGACGGTGATTTTTGATCTGGTGATCGCCATTGAGGTGGGTATGGTGCTGGCCGCTATGCTGTTTATGAAGCGGATGAGCGACGAGAGCGCCGTCACCGGCTGGAAATACGTGGACGCCGTCAACGATCAGGATTCTCTGGACCTGAAGGTGGTGCCCAAAAACGTCCGTGTGTATGAGATCAGCGGTCCTATGTTTTTTGGCGCCGCCGATAAGATTTTGGATATCAGCTTTAAGGATTACACCAAATGTCTGGTACTGCGGATGCGCGCCGTGCCCTCGGTGGATGCCACGGCGATGAACAGTCTGGAACAACTTTATAAAAAATGTGAGCAAAAGGGCATTCGTCTGATTCTCTCCCACGTTAATCCCCAGCCCCTGTCGGTGATGAAGAAATCCGGTTTTTACAAAACGGTGGGCAAGGAAAACTTCTGCGCCCATATTGACGAGGCTCTGATCAAAGCAAAAGGAGAATAGGTATGGAAATCAGCGTACAATCCGGCGGAATCATTGAGATCTACGGCGCAGAAAAAACAGCCAAATGGATCAGCGAAGCGGGCTTTGCCGCCATTGACTGGAATATTAACCGTGGTTGGGATCGCCAGACCATTAAGGAGCTGGGCTATCTGCCCGACGGCTGTATTTTTGATCAAAATTTAGAGGAAATTGATGCCTACTGGAAAGAGCAGAGCGATGCTTGGAAAAAATACGGTTTGCAGATCGGTCAGGTTCACGCTCCTTTTCCCGCCTACGTTTTTGATAACCCTGATTTTCTGGACTACGCCATCGGCGTATACAAGAAATTTATTGCCTATTGTCACCATATGGGCATTCGGGAGATCGTGCTTCACGGCATTTCTCTGCCGGCAGGGGAGAACCGCCTGACCCACCGGGAGGTGGAGGATCTGAATATGAAACTGTATTCCTCCCTCATTCCGGCGCTGGAGGGCACGGAGATCACTCTTTGCCTTGAAAACCTTTTTTCCGGTCGCGGCGGCAATCTGCGTCAAGGCCACTGCACCGATCCCTACGAGGCGGTGCGCCATATCGATGCTCTCAACGAGCTGGCAGGCAGAGAGTGTTTTGGTCTGTGTCTGGATACGGGCCATCTGCATTTGTTGCACGGCGACGTTAAAAAATATATCCGAATCGTGGGAAAACGGATCAAAACCCTGCACATCCACGACAACGACGGCTCCGCCGATCAGCATATGGGTCCCTACACCGGCTCCTTCCCCTGGACGGACTTTGTGGAAGCCTTACGGGAGGTCGGCTACGAGGGTAACCTCAATTTTGAGACCTTCAATCAGGTCAAGAACCTGCCCGAGGCATTGGTGCCCGAATTCCTGCGGCATATCTGCGCCGTAGGCGAATACTTTAGAAGCGAGATTCAAAAATAAAAGAAAGCGGCAATCTGCCGCTTTCTTTTCAGCGTGTCAAAGAACCCTCTTTGACACGCTGGCAGACTGCCAAAAAGGGCGTTGCATTTCGCTGATGCGATCTCGTCGGCGTACATGGGTACGGTAGAGAGCGTAGCGGCGGAAAACAGTGAATCCCTTGCAACG
>JAZQJG010000101.1:0-3282 GCA_045541535.1 Eubacteriales bacterium | reverse complement strand
GTTATGGAAAGAATACGAGCATAATCGAGATGCTTATACAAACGCAAAGACCGAGTTCGTAAAGAAATATACGGAAAAAGCAAAAGCTTTTTATGGTAATAGGTATTGACAAATTCCAATAGGTCGAACAGTTAGGAAAATTGGAATTTATCGAATAGATGATATTTGTTTCAAAAAGGGTATTAGCTTCTCCTAACAAGTGGAAAATGTGCCGTATATTTTCCTTGCTTGTTACAATATAAGAGAAATATTAAACGGATGTGTAGAATTTCTGCACATCCGTTTTACTATCTTTAAAAGAAATATATTTAGTGAAATGTTTTGCTATTGCAAAACGTGAAATAATGTGTCAAGACACATTGTGAAATATCTCGCTTTGTTGTTTTTTATTTGATTTCACGCAGGAATTTTATAGTCAGGGGCACGGCCAGCAAAGCAGACAGCAGGTCGGCCACCGGCTGGGCCAATTGCAGGCCCGTGATGCCGAACAAATAGGTCAGCCCGTAGAGGGGCGGCAAAAAGAGCACGCCGTTACGGGAGGCGGCCAGCAGGCTGGCGCCGAAGGTTTTGCCCACCGCCTGCAACATCATATTGGTGGGTACGATCCAGGCATTGCAAACAAAGGAAATACATTGAAAACGCAGGGCCCATTCCGCTACCGCCAATACGTCGGGATCGGTTTGAAACCAGCCCACAATCGTCTCTGCAAACACAAAGCCCACCACGGCAATGCCCGCCAAGACCAGCACCGCCCATTTGACACAAAACCAAAAGGCTTCTTTCACTCTCTTATAATTTCCGGCGCCGAAGTTAAAGCCGGTGACCGGTTGCATTCCCTGCCCGAAGCCGATCATAGCAGAGTTGGCAAACATCATCACACGGGAAACAATGCTCATTCCCGCAATGGCGGCGTCGCCGCCCAGCCCGCCGGCCACGGTGTTCAGACAAATGGCGCTGATACTGGCCAACCCCTGCCGAAAGAGGCTGGGAATGCCGCCCCGTAAGATCTCTTTAAACACCCACCATTTGACAGTAAGATTTTTAAACCGCAATTTTAGATTGCCGCCCCGCATGGTACCGATGAGCAATACCAAAAAGCTGACAAACTGGCTGCAAGCGGTGGCCACCGCCGCCCCGCGGATGCCCATCCCGAAAGTAAACATCAGCAAGGGATCCAGCGCAATATTCAGCGCCGCGCCGCTGACGATCCCCACCATAGCAAAGGAAGCGCTGCCCTGAAACCGTAGTTGGTTGTTGAGCACAAAGGAAGCCATCATATAAGGCGAGCCAATGAGAATAAATCGCAGATAATCCACGGTATAGGGCAGAATGGTCTCGGTAGAGCCCAAAAAGAGGGACAAGGGTCTAATAAAGATCAGACCCAGAATCATCAAAATACCGCCGGCAAAGAGGGAATAGAAAAAGCTGGAGGAGGCCATCTTGGAGGCGGCCTCCTTCTCCCCTTTGCCCAGAGAACGGGAAATAAAATTACCGGCGCCGTGACCGAACATAAAGCCGATGGCCTGCAACACCGCCATATAGGAAAACACCACCCCCACCGCACCGGTGGCGGAGGCAGAATTCAGCTTGCCCACAAAATAGGTATCGGCCATATTGTAAAAGGAGCTGACCAACATACTGATGATGGTGGGCACCGCCAGACGCGGGATCAGCTTATGAACGGGTGTCTCCAGCATATCCCGTTGTTTTTCTTCCGCCGTCACAGTCTCAACCCCTTTGGATAATGATTTTTCAGCACCCCGCCCGACGCTTTTCCAAAGCCGAGGCAGATGCCGTTCCACAGCACACCTGTAAAGCCTTTTCCTTCACAGGGAATCGTCTCTCCCCGCAAAAAAGCGGCGGCCGTACCCTCGTCCACCGTCAGGGTGCGTAGCATCCGTTCCACCGGGGTGGCGGTGTACAAATGATGGCAGGGCACGTAGGTTTTACCCTTCAGCATCGCCGCCTGCACTCCCGCCCGCAGGATGTAAACACCTTTGGGATTGGGCAGATCAGCAGGAATTATATATACATTTTGCCCGATTTCCTTTAAAATATAGTCTTTTTTCTCCCCGTAAAAGCCGACGGGACGGGACACGCAATCCCCCAGCAGTCGCTCCACCTCACTGAGAGGCTTGCGTTCTGCTGTAAAGTTTTCAACCTTTACGGTTTTACACGGCGCATCTGCCGCCTTTTCCAGGGCACACACAAAGTGTCCCTCCCCTTTTTCATCGGGAAAGATCCGTGCGGCGGCCTCCAACCCCAATTTTCCCTTTGCGGCGGCAATGCCGTGCTCCACCACGGTAAATTCGGGATGAGCGCTCAAAAAGTCCAATATGTTTTTTTCATTTTCTTCCAAATTAAAGGTGCAGGTGGAATACACCAGCCGCCCGCCGGGGCGAAGCATCGTGGCGGCGTGCTCCAATATCTCACGGCTCCGTTTGGCGCACAGCGCCACCAGTTCTTCGTTCCAGTCGGTCAGAATTTCGGGGTATTTGCGGAACATTCCCTCCCCACTGCAGGGAGCGTCCACCAAAATTTTGTCAAACCACGCCCCAAAGCCGGCGGCCAGCGTTTCGGTGTCACTGCGGGTAACCAACGCACGGGCGATGCCCATCCGCTCCAGATTGCTCACCAAAATTTGCGCCCGTTTGGGATGGATCTCGTTGCACACGGTGATCCCGTCGGGATTGGCGGCGGCCAAGGCCGTGGCCTTGGAGCCCGGAGCGGCGCACAGGTCCAGCACCCGATCTCCGTTTTCCACCCCCATAGCGGTGATGGCGCTCATAGCGCTGGGCTCCTGAAAATAGCAGGCGCCGCCCAGATGCAAGGGGTGGTTGCCCATACTCTCCCCTTCCAGCCGATACCCCGCCTCATAATAGGCGGCAGGCTGCAGCTCCGCAGGAAACAACTCCGCAAAGCGCTCCGCCGTGAGCTTCAAAGGATTATATCGCACGCCACTCACGTGAGCCGTGCCCACCAGCGGCGCCAGATCCACAATATCTTTTAAATAAGTAATCATATCCATAGTTTTATCTGTCCTGTTTTAAATCATACTATTTTTCTATTATATCACTTTCCCCCAAGCATCGCAAGTTTTTACCGCCCAAATAAAACAAAAAGCGAAGCATTCTGCTTCGCTTTCAGACTGTCAAAAAAGTCGTTTCATCACAGTGAAAAGAGAATCAAAAGAAAAAATGGTTTGTGGAGTCATAATAAACACAAGTCGTTTTAATAATGGAAAGTCATCAAAGCAATTCCTTCTTTCCCTTGCGTTGCAAG
>JAZQJG010000100.1:0-12663 GCA_045541535.1 Eubacteriales bacterium | reverse complement strand
GATTTGTCTGGTAGACAAATCGGACTTTTTTGTTGGTGGGAGCGGGTGGATTCGAACCACCGAAGTCGTAGACAACAGATTTACAGTCTGCCCCATTTGGCCGCTCTGGAACACTCCCGTATTGGAGCTGGTGAACGGAGTCGAACCATCAACCTGCTGATTACAAATCAGCTGCTCTGCCATTGAGCCACACCAGCACGTCGCGTTCACCGCTTGTGGAACACAAAAGATTATACCTATTTTTGCGTCGTTTGTCAAGGGGGTAAATGAAAATAACCCCTGATTATTGCAAAAAAGAGTTTGACAGCATATCTTTCCCCGATAAAAACAAAACCGAGAGCCGTCCGTGAAGGGACGACTCTCGTTTGCTTTTTTAAAAACCGGGGTTGATTATTCCCATGCATCAAAATCAGGATCGTCGGCAAATCCGTCGGAGGGGTTGACGCCGGGATTGATGACGACGTCCAGCATGGCGATACTGGTAAGATCCAAGCTGTCAAACTCCGGCGCAATATATTCTTTCTTC
This sequence comes from Eubacteriales bacterium, assembly GCA_045541535.1. Classification (GTDB taxonomy): domain Bacteria; phylum Bacillota; class Clostridia; order Oscillospirales; family QAKW01; genus Firm-08. Next base: position 12,137 of record JAZQJG010000100.1, on the reverse strand, counting down.
ATTGTAAATTCTCCTTTAAAATATGATCGCTCCTTGCGGTCTCACGGGGAGACCGCAAGGGGAGTTTGATGTTAGTTGGCGACGTACATGGTCAGGGCCACGGTGTCACTGAGAACAGTGTAGGTGGCGTCGCCGACCTTGTAGGTCATATACATTCTACCATAGCGAGCTTCGGTCTGCGCGGGCAAGGTTACGGTGAACTGCTGTGCGTAGTCCAGCTTGACTTCGCTCAGCCCGTTGGCGTCGGAAGCGTAGGCAACCTTTTGGCCCTTGACGACGGAGTCAACCGTGTACTTACCGTCTACGTAACCGTTCTTGATAGCAACGTCGCCGACGGCTGCTTCATCATTGGCGTAGTACATACCATACTCAACGATGGCAAAGCCGGACTTGTTGATCAGGTCGGTGATGTAGGTGGAGTGGTTACCGCGGAAGGTACCGGTCCAGGTGAGGGTAGCGGTACCGGCCTCGAAGTCGTGAATGGCGGAGCACTTATCGGCGGTGACATTCAGCTTGATGGGCTCAGCGTAAGCGGTGACGGTGAAGGGATCACCCACGGTCTCTGTACCGTCAAGAGTAATCAGCTGGGCGGTAAAGGTGGCCTTTGCATTGTTCTTGTTCGCAAAGATCGGAATGGCGTTGTAGTAAACGTTACCTTCCGCATCGGTGATCTTGACCATCATACCCTTGGCAGGGTTGAAGGCGTAGACCGTGCCGTTAGCAACGGTAGCAACGTCGGTGATGGTGGTACCGTCGGCAACCTTGGCGCCGGAAGCGGCGGCATTGGCAACGGTGACGTCATTTACCGTAGCATTGGCCTTGTAATCCACACCGTCAATGGTGAAGGTGGCATTGGAGATGCCGGAGAAGAGCACGTTATGCTCGGTGAGATTCAAAGCAAGGGAATGCTTATTGATGACGCACAGCTCCGGTGCGGCAGCAGGCTCGTAGTCGCGGTTACCGTAGTTGGACTCAAAGCCAACGAAGGTGTTGCGGGAAGCATCGAGCACCGTATCGGAAAGGTTGTGGATGGCGTAACCGAGGGGCGCCTCATCGGTGGAGATAAAGGTGTTGTCCACCAGGTTGAACAGTGCAAAGTCCTTGTCATCCAGATCCGCCGTTCTCTTACCGCTGAGGTAAATTGCCTGGTTGGTCTGGGGACCGCCGGTGAAGGTGTTATCCTTGATCTCAATGCCGCTATTGGCAAAGTCAACGATACCCTTTTCTGCGCTACCGGAGTAGTCCAAGAAGGTGATACCGCTCCCCTGCTGCTCCAGATCAAAGTTGTTGCCCAGCACCTTGATGCTGATGGGGAAGGTCGCCTTTTGTGTTCTCAAGGAATCGAACTTGAGGTGACCGCCGAGGGTACAACCGGTGACGGCGACACTGTGGTTTTCCAGGCTTGCATTGGTCGCACCTGTGCCGGCAGCAGTTTCGGTACTGTCGAAGAGGAAGCCGGTGTTGACGCCCTGGGTAACGAAGACGGAGTTGGAAATCACAATGTCTTCTGCGCAACGGACAACGATCAGGTTGCCTGATTTGCCGTTGTCGGCGGCCTCAAAATAGTTGTCGTGGAACTCCAGATCGTACATCATGGTATTGCTACTGAGGAAGAAGCACTTCCAGTTGTCGCCGTTGCCGTAAACGGGGGCATCGGGATGGGTGGTACAGTTCTTGACAACGAATTCGGAGATGTAGGAGCCTCTCTCGGGAGAGCTTTCGGTCACTTTGAGAAGACCGGCAAACATAACACCGTCGAACGACACGTTGGACTGATAGCCGCAGGAGAAGGAGGCATCGCGGAATACGGTTTCTGCGGCAGGATCCTTACGGTTGTCGGCACGATCCACGGCGATACCGTTAACGGTCTTAACTGCGCTGATACCCGCCTGGGCGCCGTAGAAGTAGGTGGTCATATGGCGATATGTATTATCTACGATATTTTCGGGCATCGACAGACTGCCGTTCGGCGTGCCATACTCCTTGGCAAACAGGTATACGTGACGGGCGCAAGCGGCGTTGCCGTTGGCATCGGCAAGACCGGTGATGATCTCAAAATCGTCGAGAGATGCGTGAACGTTTTTGCCCACAATGAACTGATAGTCCTTGCCGTCCACGGTGCGAATCACGCTGCTGTTTTTACTATAGGCTGCAACGTCGGGATCATAGAAGACCTTACCGCCGCTGTACAGAGGTAAATCGGTGGGATCCTTGCCAACCGTGACGTTGTAGACCACCTGTACCAGATCGGGGGCATCCTTGTAGGTGAGCACCAGACGGTAGGTGGTTTCGGCCTCCAGGTCGGTGGCGGGAGTAACACCGTCAGCCTCGTAGAGGTCAACTACCTTGATGTTGTCGGAATTGAAAATCAGAGAGTTTTCAAGGTCCGTTGCTTTCATACCCGCCTTATAATTGACGGTGGCGTTGCCGGTGATATCCAGAGCGCCGGGAGCCCAGGTGAGGTCACCGTTGATCTGGACGCCACCCTTAACGACAAAGTCGGAAGCGTGCTTGCTGTAATCCTCTGCCAGTACGATGTCGGAGGTGTAGCAGCGAGAGCTGGTGGCGTGGAAACGACCGGACATAAATCTGCCGTTGATATCCAGATAAATATTGTCGGCCAGATCATAGTCATCAAAGTAGGGGAACATATTGTTGTAGCCCTTGAAGGTGTTTTTGCTGATATTTACGCTCTTGTACCCGCTGAAGTTATCGCTATCACTGTCAAAGCCGTAGATCATATAGCCGTAGGTGGGATAACCGGAGGCGGTGTTGGTGACAGTGTTGCCGGTCATCTCGATCTCGGTGATGGCGGCGGCATCTGCCAGGTTGTTACCCGAGGTGGCGCTGGTATAGAAAGAAACCAAGGCCGCGCGGGAGTTGTTGGTAGTGTTCTTGGCAGCATCAACGATGACGTTGTTGCGGAAGGCAACCTCGATCTTGTTACGGTTGTTCTTGTTCAAACCGGTGGTACCGTTGAGGTATACACCGAAGAGGTAACCGTTCTGCCAGTTGAGGTAGCTGTTTTCACAGGTGTAGCTGACGTCCACCTTGGTGGCGTTCTTATCACCGCGAACGGGATTGATATAGAAGCCGTAGGGATCGGTGGAAGCAGCACGCTTGTTGAGCAGTACGCACTCGTTGAAGTGGATCTGGTTGGCAGACATCTTGGCCAGGCCGTAGGTCTTACTGCCAGCTTCCAGTTCGATGCAGGTGCGGTCGAAATTGACGATCAGGTTATGCTTGGTAGCGCGGCCGTTGCCGGTACCGTTGTTGTCGTCATTGAGGTTGGTGTTAATGTTTTCGCCGTTGCCATGGAACTGCAAGAAGTACTGACCGCCGTCCAAGGCACGGAAGGAGCAGTTTTTGATATTGATGGTAGAGGTGTCGGTATTGGAGTACATAAAGCTGGCGCCCGTACCTGCGGCAGTGCTCATACGGAAGCCCCAGCCGCCGCCGATACCGTCAATATTGATGACGTCGTCTGTGCCCAAGCCACCGTTCATCAGATAGAAGGGAGTAGCGTAGGCGAATACGGCTTCGCCCAGCACGCTGTTGGTGCCGGCGTAGGAGGTAGAGGCACGACCGGTACCGGCCTCTACGTTACCGCCGGGGATACCGGCCTGGGGACCGAGAATGTTAAACTCGGTGCAAGCGGCCAGCTCGCCGCGGAACAGGCCAACCCAACCGGCGCCGGTGGCATCTTCTCTATAATTATAGCTGGCAGAGGAGGAGTCGTAACCCATCTTCTTGTTGTACAAACCGGGGAAGAATACCATGGTGGCAAAGTTACCGGTGTTACAATGCAGGGTGTTCATGGCGGTGACGCCGTAGGTCAGCTTGTAGATGATGCCGGTGGTGGGCATCTTGGCATAGAATACGGTGCCTACCTTCAATTCTCTGGGGTCAGCGGTGGCGGAGGAGTCTCCGGGCATCGCATTCCAGTCGGTGCCGTCTACACCCTCTTCCAGATTGGCCTCATCGGCGTTGGACTTGGTGGTGAGGGTGGCATCGGTGTAGGCCCAATCGGTCCAGTTGGAGGACAGGAATACAAAGGGATAGGAGTTACCGCCTGCACGGGAAGCATACTTGTCGGTGGTGGACAGGTCAACGAAGGTCTCACTTCCGGTGGGAGCCAGACCCTTTTCGCCCCAGACGCTGGCCAGTTTTAAGGTAACTTTCCAGGTGGCGATGTAGTTGTCCTTGGAAACACGAACGTATACAACCTTGTCGGTACCGTCAAATTTTACTTCGCCCAAAGCATATTCGCAGGCAGGATCGCTGTAAATGCCGGTTACCTCGGCATTGGCAGCGGCGAAGTTGCCGGCGCCGTAGGTACGTCCGGAGGTGGCGGTGAGAACCGCCTCGTAATCCTGAAGGCCGTCAACGATCTCCACACCGACAAAGCCGCCCTTGGCCAACTCAATGTCGCTGGACTTAACGGTGCAGGCCTCGTTTACATAGTACCAAGAGGTATCCAGTACGGCGGAAGAGTTGGAGGCAACAGGAATTACTTTACTGTTCAGATCACCGAAGAAGTTTTCATTAACGTCAACGGAAGATTGGAACGTAAAATTAAAGGGCTTGGTACAGTTGAGGAATACGTTACCGGAGATATCTGCTTCCGTCTTGGGATCCACACGCCATTTGTACGTATCCAGCACAGCTTTAGCATTGGCGGTAGAGTTGATTACGCGGTTATTTTTAAACTGAAGGGTGGAAACGGACTCGTCAAACATCAGTCGGATGAAAACGTCATTGTTCTCTTTGATGGTATTGCCGTTGATTCTAACATTGACACCCTGAACGTAGTTTGCAACTTCGTCTTGTGTTTTGTCGTAATAGTTGGTTCTGACAGCTATGCCATAATTGGTTCCGGCGGGACGAGTAATAAAGTTATTTTCCAAAACAAAGTCAGCCGATGCGGGATTATACCCGATTCTTTCATCGTTGGAAACAGCCATATAGAGCCATGCACCTGTTCTTCCTGTCATGGTGATGGAAGAATTGGTCAGGCGACCCATTCTGCCGTGGAGGTCACCGATGGGAGTAGCGGTGCCGGAAGTCTTGTAGTAAACGTTATCCATGGTAATACGGCAGTCCCACTTACCGCTGTTGACACCCAACAGGCACAAATTGCTGTTGGAGGCGCCGATATAGCAGAAGTCCTGAATGGAAACGTGGGCGGTTCTGGACAGATCTACATCCTCGTTGATCTTCACCAGATTGCTGGTATAAGCAGAAGCGATACCGCCGATGGCGATATAGGGATTGTCGGTGGGATGGAAGGTCAGCTTGGCGTTGAGCACAGCTTCCTTGGAAGCGTCCACACCACGGCCGTTCTGCACCACGTCAGTCTTACCGTCGGAGGGAGAAACGCCCAGCATAGGACCGACGATGGGGCAACCGTAAGCGAAGTCCTGGTCGACGGTATAGGTACCGGGAGTCAGAACCATAACAGCTTTGTAGTAGTTTATGTCTCCGGTGGTACCATTCGTCTGAGTCGGTCTTTTGCCAACGGTCGCATTAGCTGCAGCAGCAAACGTGGAATGGAAAGTTGCCGTTACGCCGTTGGAAGCAGTAGCGCCATTGGTATAAGTGATACCATCGAAGGGGAAAGTGTAGCTGGTGGCGCCGGTGAGAGATACAAAACGATACTCCGTGGGCTGATGCAATCTATAAACCACAGTTGCCGTAGTAGAGCCGGCCTTATACTGCGCCTTAGCGTAAAGCTCGGTGAAGGTGGAATTAAAGGAAGAAACGGCATTGGTGCATGCCTTATCAGAGAATACGCCCACAAAGGCCACGTTGGGGTTGTTGTAGATAAAGAGGTCTTTGGTCTGATAGGTCACACCGGGCTTGGGCATAATGGTAATCGTACCCAAAATGTCCGTTCCGTAGAGGGGATAATTATTGCAACCATAGTTTAACGTAGTTTGAATAAAGGAGTTAGCAACAAACAGATCCTGTTTGGCATCCAGAACGGTGAACAGCTCGGTAATACCGCCGCTGAACTCGTCGGAAGCGTAAATGTCGGAGCAAACCTTGGCGTTTGCATCAAATTTAGAGGAAACGCTGGTGGTGCGGGAAACACGCACGTTGTTATTGGCATCCAAAAACAGGTTGTCGGAAAGATCCAACAAAGCGTCACAAGAATTGATATCTGTCATCTTGCCGGTGGAAAGATCCGCTTTAAAGGTATTGCGGTGGACGTTGATCGGCAAACTACCTGTAGGATAGTTGTTTGTAGTGATCATAACGCCCAAAGCAGATGCAGTAACCGCAGGACTGATCTCAAAGAAGTTTTCGGTGAGGTTGATCGTGTAGGGGTTGAGCACCGCTGCAACTCCTTTGTCTTCGTCTGCACGTTTTACACCTTCGAGATACAGCAACACAGACTGCGCGGCGGGATAGCCGAAGTTGATCACCTTATTGCCGGTGAAATTGATGGTTGCGGAAGTGTCGGCAATATAACTGGCACAATCGCCTTTGCTCGCATAAGGTCTGAACAGGGCTTCATTTTCCCAGTCAATAAACGTACAATCAATAACGTTCAACTCATAGGTGCCTGCCTGATCGTTGAATGCGCAAGCCGCAAAGCTCTTCAGGCAGGGAAGGAGATTGAGATGTTGATTGTTAATATCCTTAAAGACAACGTTTTTAAGGGTGATCTTATGGCCATAGATATCATTGCCATCGTTTGTGGTCAGCTTAGCGTTGCCGTCAAAATAGCAGTCTTCAATGTTTACGATCATGCTACCGCCCTTAGTAAGGTCGGTACCAAAACGAAACATTGGGTACGTAGCATTTGCAGTAAACTTGGCGTAAACGTTGCGGATCTCTACGCCTGCATACGTTTCTGCAGCGACACTGGCAAGATAGTAGACGGGCTGGGTGCTGGCAAGACCGTCAATATGAGTATATATGTTACGACCAAACCAGAAAGTGGTGGTGGTAACAAACTCACGGCTGGTATCAACACTTCTGCCGTTATTCACCGTGGTGTCGCCCACTACACCCGTGGTGGGGTTCTTACCCGCCTGGGGACCAACGTAGTGGATATGCATAATATCACCCTTGGCAGGATCCGCGTTGGTGGGATTCTGGAACATGTTGCCGCTGCCACCGGCTTCACTGGAGGTGCCGTTGGTGTTGCCGTAAGTGCCGGGGAAGAAGACGATATAATAATTGTTATCGCCACCGGCAGTGGGAACGATCTGCTGCAGTTTCCAGCGCAGATTATCATACGCATAGGCGCCGCTCTCGCTGGTGCCGCCGTATGCGTTCACACCATACTGCATCAAATATACCTTGCCGTCGCCCCAGGTTACGCCGTCACCATAGCGGGCAACGAAATAATCTTCTGCGGCTGTGACGCCGGCGTCAGCCGGGGTCTTCCAGGCAGAGTTATAGAAGAACAGTTTGGTATCTTTTGCCTCATAAACAGGCAGACCGATGTATTCTTCGGGCACCTCAACGGTAGTGCCGTCTTTGGCCGTAACTTTACCGTCGGTAACCGTCAGTGGGTCAACTTTTGCGTGCACGTCGGCATAGGGGTCCGCTACGGCCGTAGCAGTCTCCGCAATCCGGGGCAGCACAATGCCGGTAAACATAGCCAGGCACATCAAGAGTGCGCAGATCAATGCAACCGGTTTTCTCATTTGTTGCAGCATAATGTTTCCTCCTCGAATATACACTCATCGAATCGCGAATACGCAATTCGTTTCGTAACATATTGTATCAATATGATATACCGATACACATAAATTTTACCATTATTTAAAGGTCTCGTCAAGACATATATTTAGACAAAAATTGCTTACTTTATTTGTATAAATAGACCAAAGGTGTCCACTTTTTACTACAAATTGGGTGAATTTGGCGGTATTTTGGGGTAAGTTGGCAGATTTTGGGGCAAGATTTGTCTAATGAATAGTGAATAGTGAATAATGAATAGTTACGGTTGGTTTTTGTTCGCTGAACAAAAACCTTCATCTAAAAAATACACCATAGTTTGTTTGAAGGTGATTGACTGTCGGAATGAAAGATGCTACACTTTAGGCGGAGGGATGAATATGCAAAATTCTGTACTAACTCATAAAACTCTGCTGTTTGCCGCACGCATCATCAAACTCAGAAAACACTTAAACAAAAAGTTTAAAGAATTTGACCTTGCCAAACAGATCGGGAAGAGTGGCGCCTCCATTGGCGCCAACGTCAACGAAGCCAATTATGCCCAAAGCAAAGCGGATTTCGTTTCAAAGATGCAAATCGCCCTGAAAGAAACCGCAGAAACCGAATATTGGATCCGTCTGCTCCGCCTTACGAATTATATCACTCCGACAGAGGAAGAATCATTATTGGCCGATTGCATTGAAATCAAAAAGTTATTGGTCTCAACCGTTAACACCGCCAAACAAGACTAAAAAAACGGGAGCTTTTTGCCGAAGGCAAAAAGCTGACCTTAACTATTCATTCTTCATTATTCATTATTCACTAAAAAAGCAAGGTGCAGTTTGCACCTTGCTTTTTTGTTTAGATTTTCTCCACGCCGATGGTCATGGGTTTACCGTTGATATCCCATTCTTTGACGTAGCCGGCGGGGGCGGCGGCCACGATGGCGTCAGCCAGCGTGTCGGCGGCGATGGAAGCATCGCCGAGCGCCAGAGCGCAAAGCTCTGCGTCGCCGTCCAGGGTGACGCGGATGTGATCCATCACCTCAAAGCCGGCTTCCTTACGCATGGTCTGGATCTTGGAGACCAGCTCGCGCAGGTTGCCCTCGGTGATCAGCTCGGGGGTGAGGATGGTGTCCAGCGCCACGGTGATGCCGTGGTCGGAGAGGGAATAGAAGCCGTCACGGGGAGCCGCCTCAATGAGCAGGTCCTCGGCGGTGAGCTCAATATCCACGCCGTCCAGACAGAAGGACAGCACGCCCTTTTCGTCCAATTGCTTCTTGGCGGCGTTGCCGTCAAGGCCGGGCAGGAAGGCGCGGATGGCGCCGATCTGGGCGGGATATTTGCCCTTGAGAGTTTTGAAGTTGGGCTTGAAGGAGTAGCTCATAAAGCCGTCCATCTGGTCGGTAAAGACGACCTCCTTCACGTTGAGCTCATCCTTGATGATGTCCACGAAGTCGGCATCCACCCCAGCGGCGGTCTGTACGAACATACAGGCCAAGGGCTGGCGATTTTTGCGGGCGGCGGCGTTACGGGCGGCACGGCCCAGCACCACGATATCCAGCACCGTTTCCATAGAATCCTCCAAGGTTTTGTTGATCTTGGTAAGATCCGCCTCGGGATAGTCACAGAGATGGATACTGATGGGGGCGGCGGCATCCACCGAGCGCACCAAATTTTGATAGATATTCTCCGCCATAAAGGGGATCATGGGAGCGGCCACCTTGGCGGTGGTGACCAGCGCGGTATACAGGGTCATATAGGCGTTGATCTTATCCTGCTCCAGACCCAGCGCCCAATAGCGCTCACGGCCGCGACGGACGTACCAGTTACTCAACTCGTCCACAAATTGTTGCAACGCCTTACAGGCCTCGGGGATGCGATAGTTTGCCAGATGGTCGTCCACGGCACCCACGGTGGTGTGCAGACGGGACAGCAGCCATTTGTCCATAATGGACAGGCTGTTATAATCCAGCTCGTATTTGGTGGGATCAAAGTTATCAATATTGGCATAGAGCACGTAGAAGCTGTAGGTGTTCCACAGGGTGCTCATAAATTTACGCTGACCCTCCACAACAGCCTTACCGTGGAAACGGTTGGGCAGCCAAGGAGCGGAGTTGGTGTAGAAATACCAACGGATGGCGTCGGCGCCGTAGGTCTGCAGGGCTTCCATGGGATCCACGGCGTTGCCCTTGGACTTGGACATCTTCTGGCCGTTTTCATCCTGCACGTGACCCAGAACGATAACGTTTTTGAAGGGGGCCTTATCAAAGATCAGGGTGGAGATGGCCAAGAGAGAGTAGAACCAGCCACGGGTCTGGTCCACCGCCTCGGAAATAAAGTCGGCGGGGAACTGGGCCTCAAAGAGATCCTTATTCTCAAAGGGATAGTGATGCTGGGCAAAGGGCATGGCGCCGGAGTCAAACCAGCAGTCAATGACCTCGGGCACACGGTGCATCTCGCCGCCGCATTCGGGACACTTTAAGGTGACGGCATCCACGAAGGGACGGTGCAACTCCACGTCCTCGGGGCAGTTGTTGCTCATTTCCTTGAGCTCTGCAATGGAGCCCACCGAGTGCATATGACCGCAATCACAGGTCCAGATATTCAGCGGCGTACCCCAATAACGGTTACGGCTGATACCCCAATCCTGCACGTTTTGCAACCAATCGCCGAAGCGGCCCTTACCGATGCTCTCGGGGATCCAGTTGATGGTGTTATTATTTTTGATCAGATTGTCCCGCACGGCGGTCATCTTGATAAACCAGGATTCTCTGGCGTAGTAGATGAGGGGGGTGTCACATCTCCAGCAATGGGGATAATCGTGCTCAAACTTGGGCGCGGCGAAGAGCAGACCCGCTTTGTCCAGATCGGTGAGCACCAGCATATCCGCATCCTTGACAAAGGTACCGGCATAGGGAGTCTCTTCGGTGAGTTCACCCTTACCGTTGACAAACTGCACGAAGGGCAGGTCGTAGTTTTTACCGATGCGGTTATCGTCCTCACCAAAGGCGGGAGCGATATGAACGATACCGGTACCGTCGGTCATAGTAACGTAGTTATCGCAGGTGATAAAGTGAGCCTTTTTCTTCTGCTTTTCACAAACGGGTTTGACAAAGTCAAAGAGGGGCTCGTATTCCTTATGCTCCAGAGTCTTACCCGCAAAGCGATCCAATACCTCATAATTACCCTCGCCCAATACCTTATCCAGCAGGGCCTCGGCCATATAATAGGTTTTCTCCTCGCTGGTTACCTTACAATAGGTCTCGTCGGGGTTGACGCAAAGAGCCACGTTGGAGGGCAGGGTCCAAGGGGTGGTGGTCCAGGCCAGGAAGAAGGCGTCCTCGCCCACCACCTTAAAGCGAACGATGGCGGAGCGCTCCTTGACCGTCTTATAGCCCTGCGCTACTTCGTGGGAGGACAGGGGGGTGCCGCAACGGGGGCAATAGGGCACGATCTTAAAGCCCTTATACAGCAGACCCTTATCGTAGATCTGCTTCAGCGCCCACCACTCGGACTCAATAAAGTCGTTATGATAGGTGACGTAGGGGTTATCCATATCCGCCCAAAAGCCAACCTTATAGGAAAAGTCTTCCCACATTCCCTTATACTGCCACACGCTTTCCTTACAGTGGCCGATAAAGGGCTCCAGGCCGTATTCCTCGATCTGTTCCTTGCCGTCCAGACCCAGCTTCTTCTCCACTTCCAGCTCAACGGGCAGACCGTGGGTATCCCAGCCCGCCTTGCGGGGGACCATACAGCCCTTCATGGTGCGGTATCTGGGAATCATATCCTTGATAACACGGGTCAGCACGTGGCCGATATGGGGTTTACCGTTGGCGGTGGGAGGGCCGTCGTAGAACACGTAGGGCGTGCCCTTGGCACGGCTCTCAATGCTCTTCTCAAAGATCTCGTTGTCCTTCCAGAACTGCTCGATCTTGCCCTCTTCCTCTACAAAGTTTACGTTGGGGGAAATTTTCTGATACATACTCAAAATCTCCTTTAATAAAAAATGCCCGTCCCATAACAGGACGAGCAAGCTCTAACCACCCATTACATACCATCATATGTTTCCCCGATAACGGAGGGATCCGGAGGAACTTACTCTCTTTCAGTCCCTCAGCTCAAAAGTGATCTTCCCTTCCCCGCTACTTGCATCGGGCTTACACCGTCCCCGATTCGCTGGGCCGTTTGCAGACAAGGTACTCTCTTTATCCACGCTTGTTTCAACATTGTACCACGGTTTTTCAAAAATTGCAAGAAAAATATAACAACGTTTATTTTCACACGAAAAAGGTGTTTGCTCCAAGGAGAGCAAACACCTTTCAGCGTGTCAAAGAACCCTCTTTGACACGCTGGCAGACTGCCAAAAAGGGCGTTGCATTTCGCTGATGCGATCTCGTCGGCGTACATGGGTACGGTAGAGAGCGTAGCGGCGGAAAACAGTGAATCCCTTGCAACGCA
>JAZQJG010000099.1:0-6119 GCA_045541535.1 Eubacteriales bacterium | reverse complement strand
CACGAGTGTGTCAATATAGGACCAACATATTATTGAAAGAAATCGACAAAATTGCCTTGGTCTATTTTATGTAAAATCATAAGCATTCTTGGTAAATGGAACGGACCCTTGAAAATATTACCCTTTAATTGATTGGCTACCGTTGAATCGTAGTGCAAATATCCATACCACTCACCGTATTCATCGGCGAATTTATCAAACGCATACTCCACAAGACTTTGGTACTGTAATTTATACTTTTTTTCACCAAAAATCTCGTACGCCATTCTATTTGCAATTATCGCCTCATTTTGCGGCCACCATAACTTCATATCCCATTCAAGTGCAATTGGTGGTTTGCCTAAAGCATCACAAAAAGCAATGATTCCACCATGTTTTTTATCCATTCCTAACGGCATAGTTATATCAATAATCTTTTTTGCCGAATCAAGTGCTTCTTTGTTTTTTGTTATTAGTCCTTCAACCATTAAAAACCAAGCAGTTTCTAACGAATGCCCGGGATTCACCGTCCTACCGGTGGGTGTATCCATAAATTCACCACTTAAAGAAACATTTTCTAAAAGAGCAGGAATTTCATCAGACAGAAATCCACCGTGTAAAATCTCATCCGCATACTTTTTTGCAAGATTATCATAGTAATTAGGTTCAGGTGCACATTCTGCCATTGCTCTCGCTGTTGACATCATAGTCATAACCGGTGAAAGTGCTTTTGATTGAATGTAATATTTTGGTGCGTTTAAATCCGGCTGTTCATAACATTTTTTCGCGATCTCAAAATATTTCTCAGCCCGTTGCCAACTTTCTTCGTATCCGGTTGCCTTGTAATATTGAGCACAACCTATAGCAGCAAAAGTTTCAGAATAATAATATCTTCTTTTTTGAATTTTTCTGCCATCCTCTGTAACGATGAAAAACATTCTTTCATCTACATCACTACAAAACGGCAAAAAATCATATATTCGTTTTGCTGCTTTTAAATATCGTTCATCCTTATTTATGTAATTATATGCCTTAGAAAATGTCCAAAGCGCACGTCCCTGAAACCATACACTTTTATCGGTACCATATACGTTTCCTTTTCTATCTAGCTGGGTATAAATGCCGCCATATTTGTCATCAATGGCGTTATCAATCCAAAAAGGCAAAACATTATCTGTAAGATACTTTTTAAAATCCATTAAACAATCTCCTCATTACAATTTTTCTGGTGCAAGTTTTGATTTGTTTTCCTCCATAAAGTTTATAAGACTGTCTATCATTTTAGCGCATTCTTTTACCTTTACAATATCTTCACTTATAAGAGAAGGCAATGGTTTTCTTACGCCGCCAAGATCAATTCCTAATCTGATTTTGATTATTTCCTTTATTACTGCATACAAATTACCTTTACAGGAACACATTTTCATTATAATTTCATTTGCTTTTTCCTGCAAGTATGAAGCGTATTTAACATTTCCGGAATCAAATGCCTGCTTAATATTGATATAAACCTCAGGCATAACACCGTAAGTGCCGCCTATTCCTCCATCAGCGCCAATTGCAAGTCCTGCAACAAGCTGTTCATCGGGGCCGTTAAGTACAACAAAATTTTCGCCGCCGGTTGCCTTAAAAGCTTGTATGTCCATAGTTGCCATTGAACTGTTCTTCACCCCTATAACCCTTGGGTTGTTTCGCATTGTTTTAAGACAATCTATTGACAATGCTACACCGGCGAGCTGGGGTATGTTGTATATAATAAAGTCGGTATTGGGCGCAGCTGCGGAAATATCATTCCAATATTCTGCGATTGCGTGGTCAGGCAGTTTGAAATAAATAGGCGGTATTGCAGCAATGGCATCAACACCCAAAGCTTCGGCATGAGCGGCAAGTTCACAACTGTCGGCTGTGTTGTTACAAGCAACATGGGCAATAACCGTGATTTTACCCTTTGCGTATTTCATGACGCATTCTAATACTTGTTTTCGCTCTTTCACACTTTGATATATACATTCGCCGGATGAACCGCCAACGTAGACGCCCTTTACACCTTTTTCTATCAAGTAAGTGATAAAGTTTTTAATTGCTTGGGGGTTTATATTTCCCTCATCGTCATAGCAGGCATAAAATGCAGGTATAATTCCGTTATATTTGTTTTTCATAAACATTCTCCTTTCTATATATTGATTTTAACATAAAATACTGCCTGCAGTATAGCAATATTTTGCCAAGTAATTTATATATATTGCTTTTTGCATTCTTTATGATATAATCTACAAAAAGGAGTGTTGTTGTTATGGAAATAATACATCACCAAATAGGGCGCGACCCATTATATAAAATCTGGAACAGTTGTGCAGATGTTATGATTATTTTTTTCTATACAGATGGAGGCAGTATCGTTTTTCAGGATAAAATTTTTCCTATCAAAAACGGAACTCTTTGTTTTATCCACTCAAAAAAACAGCACTATACAATGCCCGATAAACCTTCCGTTTATGACAGAAGTAAGATTTTTGTTTCGGAAGAAATTGTAAATGGAATACTTGAATTGGTTTGTCTTGATAAAGAATTTTGCAATCTTTTCAATAACAATTCGGTAATATATGCACAAATACCTTTACAGTGGCGCAAAGATGTTGAAGATATTTATAAAAACGCAAAAAGTTGTTTCAATAACAGCTTTAAAGCAGCTTTCATACAATTGTTTTTTAGCCTGATGACGTATTTGAAACATTTTTCTAACGAGTGTATTTCTTCGCCAACCGATGCCATAACGAGAACAGTTAAGTACATTAACCAAAACTATTCTTTGCCTATAACATTAGATGATATTTGTAAAAAAGCGAATATGAGTAAATATTATTTTTGCAGAAAATTCAAAGACACGGTTGGAGTAACCCCAATGCAATATTTATTAAACACAAGGCTTGCATCCACAAAAGTTTTTCTTACAGATAGTAATAAATCCATTTCCGAAATTAGCGAGCAATGCGGCTTTTCAAGCGTTTCGTATTTTTGCCAAATTTTCAAGAAATATAATGATATCTCCCCATCCGCATACAGAAAGGCATCCCGACAGTAGATTTGTCGGGATGCTTTTTCATTATGATGCTTCTTTTTTTGCCTGCTCTTCTGCTACTTGATTTGCCGTCTCCAGCATATTCTCTATGAAAATGCCGTAGCCGCGGGTGGGATCGCCCACAAGGACGTGGGTGACCGCACCGATGAGCTTTCCGTCTTGGAGAATGGGGGAGCCGCTCATTCCCTGAACGATGCCCCCGCAAAGGGAAAGCAATTTCGGCGAGGTGACGTGCAAGACGAAGTTCTTGCTTTCCCGATCCTTTGCAATGATTTCTTCGATTTCTACGTCGTATTCTTCTTTTTGGCCGCTGACGGAGCAGACGAGGGTTGCCTTGCCCGTCTTTACGGAGTCCCGCAGGGCGATGGGGACGGTTTCGGACTGGAATTCGTCGGGTCGATCCAGCTTGCCGTAGACCCCGCAGGGGGCGTTTTCCAGAAGCAGTCCCATGCGCTCGGGGGCAAGACGTCCGTGGATTTGACCGGGCGCGTCGGCGGTGCCCTTTTCCAAGGTTTCGATCTCGGCGCGGCAAACGGTGCCCGAGCCCAAGGGGAAGGGAAGTCCCGTTTCCCGATCGCAAACGGCGTGACCCAGACCGGCAAACACGCCCGTTTCGGGCTGAATGAAGGTGACGGTGCCGATGCCCGCCGCACCGTCGCGCACCCAAAGGCCTGCGCGGTAGGCGTCGCTTTCCCGATCCTTAGCAGGGGTCAGAAAGCAGGTTTTCGCCTCTCCCGCCCGCTCCAGATCCAGCCGCATACGGTTCCCTTCGTTTTTCGCCAAGATCTTTTGGAAGGCGGCGGCGCTTTTCAGCTCCACTCCGTCGGCGCGCAGGAGAAGATCTCCCGTTTGCAATCCGGCGTCCTTTCCGGGATACCGCTCGCCCTCCCCCACGGGAATGGGTGCCATGCCCGTAATCAAGAGGCCGCCCGTTTCCAGACGAAGGCCGAAAAGCTGCCCGCCGCAAAGCACGGGGTGATCCTCGTAGTATTCCACGGATACGCTCTTGACCGGCAGAATTCCGAAGGCCAAGACCTTTCCCGTGCCCGTTTCCTCCTCGCGGCAGGAGAAGCAAAGGCGGCTTTCCAATTCCTGCCCCGTAAACAGTCCTGCCTTGTCGGGGTAAAGGTAGTCGCCTGCGCCCAGAAGACTTAAAAAAATGAAATAGAAGACCATCACGAAGGAATACAGTCCTTTTGTGATTTTTGCGGTCATGATTTGCTCCCTTGCAGATTTGTCTTTTCAGACAGGTTTAATTTGCGCAAAATCAGAGAAAATATGTGAGAGCAAAACTGGTGACAAAACGATTCTTTCCCATTGGAAAATGGAAGAAATGATTGAAATTGACGCGTCGCTGTGTTACAATAATCGGGAAAGGTGGTTTTGTGATGGCAAATTCTTCCAATGAATATTTACCCAATTACGTAGAGCACATCGTACCGTTGCAGGAAAAAAAGTACAGCGTCCCCCGCAAGCTCGCTCTTGTGGGTGTGGCCGTGGGTCTTTTGACGCTGATTCTGGTGCTGACGATCACGTCCTTTCTCCAGTATTTGGGCGGCGCGGTCTTTCTTTTGCTGCTGGGGTGCGGGATCCTGATTTGGTATCTGTCCCGCTTTGCCTCGGTGGAGTATGAGTACGTGATCCTCGGCGGAGAAATCCGCATTGAGACCGTTTACGGCCGTATGCAAAGAAAGCATTGCTACGACACGGCCGTTTCCCGCGTGGAAAAGATCGCTCCCGTGGCGGGACAAACGATCGAGGCGAGGGCCTTCGAGGGTGTTACCAAGACCCTTTTTTGCGCTTCCACCATGGACAATCCCCGTACCCACTACCTCCTGATTCGGGAGGAAAACGGGGAAAAGACCCTGCTGTTTCTGGAATTGACGGAAAAAGGGGAAAAGGTGTTGCGCTTCCTTTGTCGGCGCGCTTTTTGTTGAAAAACTTCAGCGTTTCTTCACATATCATTCATCTACCCGAGGTAGAATGAAGGTATCATAAAGAAAAGGAGACGAATTTTATGGATCAGAATCAAAACGAAAAGAATACCTTTTCTCCCGAAAACGTACCGGCGACTCCTGCCCCCGAGGCACCTGCCCGGCCGGAGCCTGCGGCACAGCCCGCTCAGCCCGCGTATTTTGCCACCGCCTCCGGTCCCTCTGCGGGTATGCCTACGCCGCCTCCCAAGAAAAAGAAGAATCGGGGCCTTGTGATCGTCGCGGTGATCGTGGGCGTGTATTTGATCGCCGTAACGGCTGTTTTGGGCTTGATTATCTCAGGCGCCATTCACTATGCGGCCGACGAGCCCTCCTCCGTGGAGACCACCGAGGAAAAAGAGTCGGACAAAAAGGACAATCCCCCCATTAAGGAAAACCCCTCTGCCGACGGCGCGCACACCATCGTAGGGGAGGACTATTCCGGCGAGGCTCTTTCTGCCTCCACCCTGTACGAAAATAACGTGGATTGCGTGGTCTTTGTGGAGGCCATCTACGCCAGAGGCTCCGCCACCGGCTCGGGCTTTGTCATTGACGCCGAAAACGGCTACCTTCTCACCAACTACCACGTGGTGGAGGATTGCAACGACATCGCCGTGACCTTTGTCAGCGGTGACAGCTACACCGCCAAGCTCGTCGGAGGGGACGAGATCAACGACGTGGCCGTTCTCAAAATCGAAGCCAAGGATCTGAAAAACGTCACCGTTGGCAACTCCGACAACGTGAAGGTGGGAGACGACGTGCTGGTCATCGGCAACCCCTTGGGCGATCTGACCTTCACCTTGACCAAGGGTATCGTTTCCGGTACCGAGCGTGAGATCAACACCGGCGAATATACCATCAACACCTTCCAGACCGACGCTGCCATTAACTCCGGTAACTCCGGCGGCCCCGCCTTTGACGCCACCGGTGCCGTGATCGGGATCGCCTCTGCCAAATACGCCGCAACGGGTGTGGAGGGCATCGGCTTCTGCATTCCCATCAACGACGCCATGGCCATTGCCAAGGATCTGGTGGAGCACGGGTACGTCACCGGCAGACCCAATTTCGGCATTACCGTTTCCGATTCC
>JAZQJG010000098.1:0-96583 GCA_045541535.1 Eubacteriales bacterium | reverse complement strand
GTTGGACGGCTGGGGCGTCTGCCTTGGCTGACGTAGGTTACGAATTTGATGGAATAGAGATCACAGATGGTATACAAGTCGGATCGTAGCCATGTCGTTCTGTGAGCCAAGGAGTTGACTGCCTTATTTGTCTTCCTAAGACCGCTTGGCCTCCGACTTGTTGGACGGCTGGGGCGTCTGCCTTGGCTGACGTAGGTTACGAATTTGATGGAATAGAGATCACAGATGGTATACTGATCGTTCTTTTCGTCATACAGCACCACATAGCTGATGCCGACTTCATATAAACGACCCTCTCGATACGTCAAATTGCTGGTGCCGATCAGAAATTCAATGATTACGTAGGCACCGATGTTGTCTTGCAAAATACGTTGCATAGAACCGTTAAATGCATTGGAGTTGATTTCATCTTCCAGCGCTTGATTGTTGTTTTGAGGATTGTAATTGTCCATATGCTCTCCTTTAGGTTGAATAGTATTCGGAGGTTGGATTGTAAAAACAGTGTTCTCCGATTCTTGTGTAAAAATATCCCACACTGCTGGGAAAGTTTTGCCGACAGGTGTTACTGAATGGATTGTAAAACCATAGTGCCATTTCCAGTCCCGTTAACCGATTGCCGGCGATGGCCCAATCGGCGATATCGTAATGTACGCCGGTTGGATTCATATTATATATGTTTTGTGGATTATATCGCCCGTTTTCAACTTCGCTGGCACAAACGAATTGGCCCGGCTGATAAATAATTTTTCTGATGCTTCCTTGACCGACCCGTTGATATTCGCCTCCGGGTGTGTTTACGCGGTTCATAACAACGGAGGCTACAGCTCGCATTCCGTTGTCTCCTTCGCCGCCGGCTTCACATTCTATCAATCTTGCGAGTAGTTCTCTGTCTGAATAGGCCATATTCCCTCCTTCTTGAAGCGGATAATTTAATATATTCTTGAAAATGTTGAAATATGATATTTGACAAATCCATATTTTATGTTATTATATTATAATAGACTATTATATTGGAGTAGTGTCGATGAATGTTAAAAGTATGACCGGTTACGGTAAAGCACAAAAGACGGTTGGCGGTAAAGTGATCAACATTGAGATTAAATCCGTTAATCACAGATATTTTGATTTTAATTCTCATAACGCTAAAAGTTTTTCCTTTATGGAAGACAAGATGAAAAAGGCCGTCAGCAAGCACATCTCTCGCGGTAAGATTGATTTGTACCTTTACGTTGAGTTCGTGGAGAGCGACGGTAGTGAAGTTGTAATCAATCGTCCCTTACTGAACAGCTATATCAAGGCTTTTGAGACCCTGTCAGAGGAGTACGGTCTGCGCAACGTTTCCTCGGTGACCGACGTGTTCAGAATCCCTGACGTATTATCCGTACAATGTGCCCAACTGGACGAAGATGAACTGAGCGGCGAGATTATGCCGATTCTGGAGCAGGCATTGGATGCTTATGACGAGATGCGCGCCATTGAAGGTAAGCGTCTGGCAGAGGATATCCTGGCAAAGTTGGAGCACATTGAAGAAAACGTTGCGAAGATTACGGAATTGGTACCTCATTCTCTTGCCAATTATAAAGCAAGATTGGAAAAGAAAATTATGGAGGTACTGGGAAACCGCGAGATCGACGAAGGTCGTGTACTCACGGAGGTTGCCATCTTCGCCGACAAAATTGCCGTGGATGAGGAAATGGTCAGATTACAAAGCCATATTGCTCAGTTTAAAGAGTATCTACTTCATTCTCAGATTCCGATCGGCAAAAAGGTTGATTTCCTGATTCAGGAAATGAATCGTGAGATCAACACCACCGGTTCAAAGTGCAATCATATAGAGATCACCGCGTTGGTCCTTGACGTTAAATCTGAAATTGAAAAGATCAGAGAACAAATGCAGAATATTGAGTAGGTGAATTATGAAGCTGATTCAAATCGGATTTGGTAATTTCGTTTCGGACGAGCGTGTGGTCGCAGTGGTCAGTCCGGATTCAGCCCCGATCAAGCGTATGATTCAGGAGGCGAGGGATCACACGGTGCTGGTGGATGCTACCTATGGTAGAAAGACACAGGCGGTGCTGGTAATGGACAGTGGCCATGTCGTGCTTTCCGCCCTTTCACCCGAAACGGTAGGGGCGAGATTTGCGGAGGAGGAACAGGAATGAAGAGAGGAATGTTGATCGTCGTTTCCGGTCCGTCCGGCGTTGGAAAGGGGACGGTTTTGCGCAAGTTGGATGCTGAGTATGAAAATATGTTTTATTCCGTATCGGCAACGACGAGAGAACCCCGTAACGACGAAATTCACGGCGTGCATTATCTGTTTATCACCCATGAGGATTTTAAGCAACGGATCGCCGAGGGCAGAATGTTGGAATATGCCGAGTATTGCGGAAACTATTACGGAACACCCGGTGATATCGTTGAAGAAAAGCGTAACAAGGGCATTGACGTTTTGCTGGAGATTGAGTCCTGCGGCGCCATGCAGATTATGAAAAAATTTCCGGAGGCCATTTCCATTTTCATTATGCCGCCGTCCATTGAGGAATTGAGAGCGCGGTTGAAAAATCGCGGCACTGAAAAGCCCGAAGTGATTGAACGCCGTTTGCAAAAGGCAGAGGAAGAAATCGCCAAAGCGGATCAATATCAATACATAGTAGTGAATGACGAAGTCGAAACTGCTAAAACTAAAATTTGTCAAATCATTCATCAACATAAAGAGAAAAATTAGGAGGAATTACTATGTTGTACCCTGCAGTAACTGAACTTGAAAAGGTAACCGGTAGTCGCTATGCCCTGGTTATTCTGACCGCCAAGAGAGCCCGTCAGATTGCCGAGGTCAACGAAGCAAATGACGTGCCTCAGACGGTTAAACCCGTTAAGCAGGCAATTCTGGATATTGCCGGCGGCAAGGTGCGCTGTAAACAAAACAACGCTGACTAAGGAGCAGGAGATATAAACGTATGGCAAAGGTCGTTCGTGTTGTAATTTCAAATATTATAAAAAAAATCGACCGGCCGTATGATTATATCTATCCTTTTGAGGAGACGCCGGTCGGCAAAAGGGTGATCGTACCCTTTGGTAAATCCAATGCGCCACGTAAGGCCTTGGTACTTTCCTGCTTTCATTCGGAAGAAACCGAGGGACTTAAACAGGTAATTGACGTCCTTGATGCAAATCCTGTGGTCACTGAAGCTCAGTTGCCTTTGATCACTTTTTTGAAGGATCAGTATTTTATCCCGTATTACAGAGCGCTGAGTTGTATGATTCCGGCCGGATTGGACTATAAAGTCACCAAAGCGTACTGCTATACCGGCAATGAAGTTCCGGAGGAGTTTTCGGAACTGGTTGCGTTTGTTCGTGGATGCAAAAAGGCGCCAACGCTTGAAGACGTTCCTACCGAGCTTAGAAGCAAACTGCACGCCGCGGTAAAAAACGGAGTGCTTGCCACAGAAGTTCATAGCAAACGAAATCTCGGAGACCTTGCGGACAAAATGTTGACCTTGGCCGTTTCTGTGCCTGAGGCGGAGGATTATCTGCAAAACCTGTCTTCTCGTTTTGAGGGGCAACGAGATTTGCTTCAGCTTTTGTGTGAGCATTCAAATATGAGCGTCAAAGAAGCGCTTTATTATGCCGGTTGCACCGTTTCTTCGTTACAAACGCTTGCAAAAAAAAGTTTGATCCACATATATTTTGAGGAACGCTCTCGCACGCCGTATGATGAGTTGCCAAAGCTGACGGATCAAGAAGAGATTTTTCTCAATGAAGAACAAACTGCGGTTTACGAGCATATTGCGAACGATATGCAAAACGGCAAGCAGACGCATCTGATTCACGGAATCACCGGCAGTGGTAAAACCCACGTTTATATGCGTCTGATGGATAAGGTGCTCAGCGAAGGGAAAAGCGTGTTGTTTCTTGTACCTGAAATTGCGCTCACGCCGCAGACTCTTTCCAAATTTTTCGCCCGTTATGGAGACAAGGTGGCTGTAATTCACAGCGGATTGTCCATGGGGGAGAGAATGGACGAGTGGAAGCGCATTCGTAAATCCGATTGTTCTTTGGTGGTTGGTACACGCAGTGCCGTGTTTGCGCCGATCAATAATCTGGGAATGATCATTATGGATGAAGAGCATGAAGCGAGCTACAAATCTGAAAGTGCTCCCAAATTTCACGCCAGAGAAATCGCTCGTTTTTTAAGTGCACAGCAAAACATTCCCTTGATCCTTGGCTCCGCTACACCCTCCATTGAAAGCTACTACAACGCTTTGCGCGGAAAATATCGCTTACACAGTTTGACAACTCGCTTTAACGCGCAACCTTTGCCCGAGGTAGAGATGGTTGATATGCGGGAGGAAACGCCGGAGGGTGACGCCGCCTTTTTAAGTGATTCTTTGCGGGAACAGATCGTCAGTACCCTTGAGAAAAAACAGCAGGTTATTCTTTTTTTAAATCGCAGAGGCGCTCACACCGGAGTGATTTGTCAAAAGTGCGGATACGTATTGAAATGCCCGTCTTGCGGTATTTCTATGACATACCATTCCGCAAACAATCGGTGTATCTGTCATTTTTGTTCTTACAGCATCAAAATGTTTGAGCAGTGCCCTGAATGTGGTGATAAGCATATCCGTATGACCGGTTACGGAACACAGCGCGTTGAAAAACAATTGGCTGATATTTTTCCTGCTGCATCCGTTCTTCGTATGGATATGGATACGGTAAACAACTATCATGCATCTCAACAAATGATGTCCGATTTTGCCGACGGAAAATATGATATTTTGCTGGGAACGCAGATGGTTGCAAAGGGGCTTAATTTTCCCAATGTAACTTTAGTCGGCGTTTTACAGGCCGATATGTCTTTGTATATTGAAGATTTTCGGGCGGGGGAGCGTACGTTTTCGTTGCTCACCCAAGTTTGCGGTCGCTCCGGCCGCTCGGATAAGCCCGGTAAAGCCGTGATCCAATCCTACTGTCCGGATCACGATATACTTACTTTTGCAAAAAAACAAGATTATCTTTCTTTTTTTGATTATGAGATCAAATTTCGTAAGGCGATCAAATATCCGCCGTTTTGTGATCTTGCGCTGTTTACAATCAGTGCAGGCACTCATAATCTGGCCTATGCGGCGGCTGGTGCTTTGTTTGATGAGATGGAACGGCAGGCGCAAAGGGAAGACTGTGATATTCCGTTGCGTTTATTACGACCGTCTGTACCGCGTATTGCTTGTATAAATGAGAAATATCGTATGCAAATGGTGGTGAAATGCCGCAATTCTGCAAAGTTCAGAAATTTGGCGGATACTTGTATGGATCAGGTGATGTCGGAATATAATGCTTTGATTTCCGTTGACATTAACCCTTTGTCATTTTAGTTTGGAGGTTTATTAAATGGCTTTTCGTAACGTAGTAAAGGACGATCTGGAATTTTTGAATAAAAAGTCCAGAGAAGTTACTGCTTTTGATGAAAAACTGAAGACTCTGGTAGAAGATATGAAGGATACGCTGACCCGTGAAAGAGGGGTTGGTCTTGCCGCACCGCAGGTAGGTGTGCTGAGACGGGTATTCATTGTTGATTTTTCCGAAACAGAAGAGCATGACTACGTAGAATTTATTAATCCCGAAATTGTAAAAACAAAAGGAAAAAATACCGACTATCAGGAGGGCTGTCTTTCATTTCCCGGTCGCTTGTTTGTGGTCGAGCGCCCCGACTACGTTAAAATCAGGGCGTACAACGTTGAGGGCGAACTCTTTGAAATGGAGCTTGAGGAATTTTTAGCCAGAGCTATTATGCACGAAAACGATCACTTGAACGGTATTGTTATTCCCATGATTGGAAAGGAATGTACGGAAAAATGAGAGTGATGTTTATGGGCACTCCGGATTTTGCCGTACCTTCTTTGGAAGCACTGTGTGCGCATCATGAGGTTGTTTGCGTAGTTTCACAACCGGATAAGCCAAAGGGTCGTGGGCACAATCTTGTGCCTACGCGAACCAAGGCTTTTGCATTGAGCCGTAATATTCCTGTGGAGCAACCGGAAAGATTAAAAGACGGTGCTTTTATGGAAACCTTGCGGCACTACGATCCCGAACTGATTGTTGTGGCCGCCTACGGTAAGCTTTTACCGGAATATATTCTTGAATATCCTACCTTTGGCTGTATTAACGTGCATGGATCCTTGCTTCCGAAATACCGTGGCGCCGCTCCGATTCAATGGGCAGTTCTCAATGGCGATGAGAAGAGCGGAGTGACCATTATGCATATGGCAAAAGAAATGGACACCGGTGACGTTATACTTACGAAAGAAACCGACATCGGAGAAAATGAAACCAGCGGGGAACTCTTTGATCGTTTGAGTTTGTTAGGTGCCGAGGCTTTGCTGGAGGCGATAGAACTGATTGCGCAGGGGTGCGCCCAGCGTACGGCACAAGACCATAGCAAGGCAACTTATGCGCCAATGCTTACGAAAGAAGATGCTTCTTTGAATTTTGATATGTCTGCTCATCGTTTTTGTTGTTTTGTGCGAGGTCTTAATCCTTGGCCGGTGGCCAAAATCACACTTGGTGATGAGCCAACTAAAGTATTTTCTGCCGTTATAGGCGGCAAAACCGATGAGCTTGCTTCAACCGTACTTTCCATTGCAACGCAAGGGATTGAGGTGGCTTGCGGGGATGGAATGAGCGTTATTTTGCAACAACTGCAACGTCCCGGCAAAAAGCCGGTGGACGGATATTCTTTTGCCCAAGGACTTCGGCTGAAGGTCGGAGATTTACTGAAATAACAGGAGCCGTTTTATGAGCCTATCCCGACAGATTGCCCTTGACGTTCTCATTGCTTGGGAGCGAGAGGGGAGCTATCCGAATTTATTACTCAAGGAAAAACTGGACCGTTTATCCGATCGCAGGGACCGAGCTTTTTGTACGCAACTGGTGTATGGTACCATAGAAAATAAGTTGAAGCTTGATTTTTACATTTCAAAGGTCTCCAGTGTGCCTCTCCGCAAAATTCATATCGTAAATCGTAATATTTTACGTATGGGGCTGTATCAGGGGCTGTTACTTGACGTCCCGGTGTCTGCGGCCTGCAATACCTCGGTGGAACTTGCTAAAAAGAACGGACAGTATAAAAGCAGCGGGTTTGTAAATGCTGTATTGCGCAAACTGCTTTCCGCACCATCTTTGCCGGCTTTGCCTTCAGGAACGGATGCGGGCGCTTTGAGTGTACGATATTCGGTGGATCCGTCTATCATTTCTTTACTTATCAAGGAGTATTCCGCCCAATTTGCGATAGAATATTTTGAAGGCCTGGAGAGTATTTCTAATGATTATAGCTATATTGCTGTAAATACATTGAAGACCGACGACGAAAGTTTGATTGAAAAACTTGAAATGGAAGGTGTATCTGCTGAAATTGCCGAGCCCGGTCTTTTGAAAGTTCGTTTTACTTCAAATCCTTCTTCTTTGCAAGCTTTTCGGGAAGGCTTGTTTCACGTGATGGGTTTGCCATCCTATCTTACGGCTCAAAAATTGGACGTCTGCCCCGGGGATACGGTGCTGGATCTCTGTAGCGCTCCGGGCGGCAAAACCTTTGCGCTGGCCTATAAAATGAAAAATCAAGGCAGGATTATTGCCTGCGACATTCATCCTCATAAAATTGATGCTTTGGAAGTACAGGCAAAGCGCTTGGGAATTACCAACGTTGAATTCGTATGTCTTGACGCCGTAAAATTACAGGAGAGTTGGGTCAATACCGCAGATAAGGTTTTGTGTGACGTACCCTGTAGCGGTCTGGGTATTATCGGTAAAAAACCGGATATTCGCTATAAAAGTATGAGTGATTTTGATTTATATGGTACGCAAAGCGCCATTTTGCAAAACGGACTCACTTATTTAAAACAAAAGGGTAGTTTGGTGTATTCCACCTGTACGATACATCCTGCAGAAAACAGAGGCGTGGCAGGACGGCTGGCTCCGACAATTGTGGAGGAAAAAACGTTTTTGCCGCAGAGCGACGGAACAGAAGGCTTTTATTACGCTGTGATAAAGAAAGATAAGGTATGATCGATCTTAAGAGTATGACGCTTGCCGAGTTGGAAGATTTTGTTGTTAACAACGGTTTTCCGAAATTTCGAGCAAAACAAATTTTTAATTGGATATACAAAGGCGTTCGTCGGTTTGATCAGATGACCAATCTTCCAAAGGCGATGATTTCGTTTTTGACGGAAAAAGCGTGCTTATCACTGCTGGAACCGGAAGAAAAATTCGTTTCTGCCATTGACTCCACCGTAAAATATCTGTATCGCCTGAACGACGGTAATTATATTGAGAGCGTTGTGATGCGGTATCATCACGGTTATACAATCTGCATCTCCTCTCAAGTTGGGTGCAGAATGGGCTGTAGCTTTTGCCAATCCACCAAGGGTGGGAAGATTCGTGATTTGTCTGCCGGTGAAATTTTGGATCAAATTATGTACGCCAATATGGACCTGGGTATTACTATTCATAACATCGTAATGATGGGAATCGGTGAGCCGTTGGACAACTTTGATAACGTAATCCGTTTTTTGGAACTGGTAAATGATCCCCAGGGACTTAACATTGGATATCGTCATATTTCATTATCGACCTGCGGCGTGGTACCCGGGATTGAAAGGCTGGCGGATTACGACCTACCGCTCACCCTTTCAGTATCTTTGCACGCACCTTTTGATGAGATTCGCAGCGAAATGATGCCCATCAACCGAAAATATAATATCGCCGTGTTGCTGGATGCCTGTAAAAAGTATCAGTCGGTAACCGGCCGTCGTATTTCCTATGAATACACGTTGGTCAGAGGCGTAAACGACAGTGATCGGTGTGCCGATCGTTTGATTTCTTTGCTCAGAGGGACGTTGTGTCATATCAACTTGATTCCCGTCAATAAAATAGATAATGGAAAATATGATCCGACGGAACGTGAAGCTGTTTTGCGATTCCAAAAAAGACTTACGGACGGTGGTTTGAATGCTACCATCCGCCGCACGCTCGGGGCTGATATTGCCGCATCCTGCGGTCAGCTTCGCAGTAAAAAAATGAAAGGGGTGATCCAATGATAACGGCTGCCAGAACAGATACGGGTATGGTGCGTGAACACAATGAAGATACCTACCGCTTACGAATCGTGAGTGACAAGATTGCTTATGGAATCGTTTGTGACGGTATGGGCGGTGTGAACGGCGGCCAGATGGCCAGTAAATTGGCTTCTGACGCCGTGGCTGAAATTTTTGACAATTTCTTTGCTGAGGAAAAACCGCCATACGATATCACCGGACTTTTCAGACGTGCGATCCGCACTGCAAACGACGTTGTATTTAAAGCGAGTCGAAAAGACCCCGATTTAAACGGTATGGGAACGACGCTGGTTGTTGCCATTGTATTACAGAACGAGTTGTACGTTGCTAACGTCGGCGACAGCCGGGCTTATTTATTCTTCGGTGATGCCATACAGCAGATTTCTGTGGATCATTCTGCTGTACAGGAACTATTGGATCAAGGGAAAATCACCAAGGAAGAAGCTATCAATCATCCCCAAAAGAACATTATCACCCGTGCCATCGGTGTAGATTCCATTGTTGAATTTGATTATTTTACTTATAACTTCGGCAAGGGAGATCGGGTGTTGCTCTGTTCGGACGGACTTTCAAATTATTGCAGTGATGAAGTTTTGTTGAATATTATGAACGAAAATGATTCGGCCGTGGGCGTTACGGAGCAACTGATTGCCTATGCAAACGCGCAGGGCGGCCGTGATAATATCACCGCATTATTGATTAAACAAGATTGCTGATTCGGAGGCTGTTATGGAAAGATATTTAGGACAAACACTCAAGGGTCGTTATCGGATCAATGAGATTATCGGCAACGGCGGAATGGCTGTTGTATACAAGGCGTACGATCAAGTGTTGGCGCAGGACGTTGCCGTCAAAATTCTAAAGGATGAATTTATGCGAAACGATGAGTTTCGTCGCAGATTTTCCAACGAGTCCAAGGCAATTACTTTGCTGGCAGATAAAAATATTGTGGATATTTATGACGTTTCTCTGGAAGGGGAAGTGTTGTTTATTGCCATGGAATATCTGGACGGCGTGACGCTGAAGGAATATATTGATACTGTTGGTGTCCTTGAATGGCGTGAGGCTACTCACTACATTAAACAGATTCTCAGTGCTGTTCAACACGCCCATGCCCGTGGTGTCGTGCACCGCGATCTCAAACCGCAGAATATTATGTTGATGCGAGATGGCAGTATCAAGGTAATGGACTTTGGCATTGCCAGAGTAGCCGATTATGAAACCCAGAGTATGAGTAAAGAGGCAATTGGCTCGGTACATTATATTAGTCCCGAGCAGGCCAGCGGCGATGCCTTGGACGAGCGTACAGATATTTATTCTATCGGTATTATGCTGTATCAGTTGTGCACCGGATCACTGCCTTTTGACGATGAAAATGCCGTATCTGTGGCATTGATGCAGATTCAGGAACAGCCTGCGTTGCCTCGTGATCTTAAGGATGATTTGCCGGTTGGTCTGGAGCAGATAATTTTACGGGCTATGATGAAGAATCCTTTTGACAGATATATGGAAGCGTCGGATATGCTGGCTGACGTGGAGAGAATTGAAGATAATCCTTCCCATATGTTTCGCGACGACGAATATGGACAGCAGGAAACACCTATTCCCTCTAAAAAGAGAGAAAAATTATTGATTCCCATTGAGGAGGAAGGGGAACTTTCCAAAGCGGAGAAGAAGCGCCTTTCCACCAAAATTCCGATTTTCAGTGGTATTGCGTCTGCGTTTGCAATCTTTTTGTGCATTTTGATCGGTATGTTCATCATTCCCGATGCCGTAGCGGAAAAGAAATATGAGGTTCCTAACCTGATCAACAAGATGTTTGACGAGGTTGTAAACGATCCTGAATACGAGTTCTTTAAGATTGTCAAAAAGGGCGAGAAACCCAGCGAAA
This sequence comes from Eubacteriales bacterium, assembly GCA_045541535.1. GTDB lineage: Bacteria > Bacillota > Clostridia > Oscillospirales > QAKW01 > Firm-08. The sequence goes on along the minus strand of JAZQJG010000098.1, from coordinate 85,588 downwards.
AGAAGAAGGGCACTATTCTCAGTCAGTCTGTACCCGAGTTCTCAATGGTTGTTCAAGGGACTACAATTGAAGTGTTTGTGAGCTCCGGCTCTCAAATGGTGTGCTTGCCCGATATTATCGGCATGCCGATTTCCAAAGCAAAAGAGATTTTGGAAGACAATCAGATTCCCTTTAAGACGGTTGAACTATACAGTGACAACGTTGCCAAGGATCACGTAATCTCTACCAGCATCAGGGCCGGCGATGAAGTGAATCTTGCCGAGGACGTTGTAACGGTTTATGTCAGCAAAGGGTCGGAGAATGATCACGTTAAAGTGCCTGATCTCGCCGGTATGACAGTGGACGAGGCTCGCCTCGCCGTAGCAAACGTCGGACTCGACTTTAATGCTACTGTAGAAGAGGTTTATCACGACACGATTGAAAAAGGTAAGGTCGTTCGTCAAACACCCACGGCCGGTAGTCTTGTAGATAAGGGCAGAACTGTAACGATTTATATCAGCAAAGGCCCCGATCCTTCCAAGGAGCCTGAAAATGGCAGCATTAGTGTTACGGTCACTTTTGATGAGACCTACGTTGGTCAAACAGTCAGCATTACCGTTAAACAGGGTGATACCATTCTCGGTGCACAGGAAATTGCCTATGACAGTTTGGCGGATGGTATCTTCCGTTGGAGCGGTACTGCCAAGGTTGGAGAAGAAGTTTCCGTTCTGGTAAACGGTGTCGTCCAAAAGAGCGAGACCGTTACGGAAGGCCTCAAGACCATCGAGGTGTTTATGGGTGCGCCCGAGGATGAGACACCCGATGATGAAACCATCCCCGGCGATGGTGAAAATGTGCCCGGTGAGGGCGACGGCACCGGTGGGGAAGGAGAGACGCCCGGCACCGGTGATGGCACCGGTGGAGACGGAGAGACGCCCGGTACCGGTGATGGTACCGGTGGAAATGGGCAGTCGCCTGGCGTCGGTGGTGATACACCGACCGGTGGTGGTACCGTTAATCCCGGCGAAAATCCCGGTTCCGGCACAACGCCCGGTACGGGTGAAACACCCGGAGGCAATGGGGGAAGTGATCCCGGTACTACTACGCCGGGTGGTAACGGTGGGACAACAACCACCCCCACAACTCCTACAACTCCAACAACTCCGTAAAGGCAGGATATATGCAAGGAATTATTGTACAAAATTTATCCGGATTATATCAAGTGCTGTGCGAGTGCGGCGACGTGTATCATTGCCGCGCTCGCGGTATTTTCCGTAAAAATAAGATTACTTTGTCTGCCGGTGACCGTGTAGAGTTTGAGGCGCTTGGGAAAGATGAAGGGATCATCGAAACGATTTTGCCGCGCCGTAATTCGTTTATACGTCCGAATGTTGCCAATATTGATATGATATGCTATATCATTTCTTCCAGACTACCGGCGCCGGATCCTTTTTTGATTGATAAGATGACGGTACTTGCAAAACTTAAGGGAGTGGAGATTGTCCTCATCCTTAACAAATTGGATTTGGACGATGATCGCTCGGCCCAAGCAATATTGGAGCAATACCGTGCTTTGGGTTATCCGGTGATTGCTTGTACCGCCACCGATATGACAAAGGCTGATGAAATATTGGAAATTACCAAGGGCAAAATTGCAGTATTCACCGGTAATACCGGTGTGGGAAAATCAAGTATTCTCAACACTTTAGGGCTTGGCGTTGAAGCAAAGGTGAGTGAGATTTCCGAAAAACTGGGACGTGGTCGCCATACCACCAGAGAGGTAACATTTTATCGTCGGCCCGACGGTGGGCTTTTGGCCGATTCTCCCGGCTTTGGTAACGTGGATATCGCACTTGAAAGTGAACTTAACGCCGATAATCTGGCAAGCTTTTTTGAAGAGTTTCGCCCTTGGATTTCACAGTGCCGATTTGCTGATTGTACTCACACGGGGGAGCGCGGATGCATCCTTCGGGATAAGGTTAAAAGCGGTGAAATTTTGCAAAGCCGTTATAATAGTTACACGTTGATGTTTGAGGCGCTGAAAGAACGCGACAAAAATACTTATACTAAAAAAATGGTGTAAACCTGTCGGTTTGCACCATTTTACTTTTTTACCATATATTGAAACAGAAAGGGTGGTGCGTCAAAATGAAAAGAAGGGGAGTGCATCGTTCTCCTTTGCCTGTTTTGCTAAGTTTGGCGTTTGCGGTCGGCATTCTGACGGCAGTGTTTCTCCCGGATATTTTGATTATTGTACTTTTGACGGCTATTCTTGTCTTTTTGTGTTTGATGCTATTAAAATAGGGGGTGAGTGGGATGAAGGTCGTCGTGTATCAACCGTCAAAATTTGTATCGGGAATTCTAAAGAAGATTTTTAAAATATAGCTAACATATCTTGACGGCTTCTTTCATAAGATAGGATTGAAAGGAGTATGAATCTATGGAATTGCAATTAAAATACAGTGAAGTATTTACCCCGGAAACTCTATATGAGAATTACATAGAAGATAAACTGGAGCAGGATCTGGTGATACCGGATTATTTGAGCTCTGCGCAAAAAATCATTCAGTGCGAAGCAAGAACAGTGATTTTGGATAAATCGGTCAGTGAGGATAAGATTACACTGGACGGTTTGTGTATCTGGAAAATTATGTACCTCTCTGAAGAAGATATGATGATCCATACGCTGAATTGTGAAAAGAATTTTACAGAGCATTTTTCTTTGGGAAAAAGCGGCGGAATGCTCCGATATAAAATCAAAACGAAAAACGTTGTGTGTAAGTTGCAGAGTGCTCAAAAGGCTGTCTGTAGGGCGACGGTATGTATAGCGGTGCAACTCACGGAGCAACAGGCCCAAACAGTTGTGACGGGTGTTGAGGACGAGAGCGTTCAACTGCGTCAAATGTACGTAGATGCAATGATTCCCGTTGCGGAAAAGGAATGCGAATTTAAAGTGACCGGTGAGATTCAACTTAAGCACCGAAAAGACGTTGAGGTCCACAAGGCATGTTCGGTGCTTCAGATTAAAGAAAGAAGAAGCATGGACGGTAAAGTTCTTCTGAAAGGAAGCTGTAAAAGCCGTATCATATTGGTTTCAAAGGAAGATCGGTTTGCCGAATGTGTTGAAACGGAAACGATGTTTAGTCAAGTTTTTGAGGTGGAAAAGGCAAAGGAAGGCTGTGTTGTCATCGCCGGTACGGAGGTATTGGAATGTGACACGCAAATTGGCGAAGAAGACGGTCGGCAATTGCTGATTATTCACACGACGGCATTGGCTCAAATTAATTTGTTCTACCCCGAAAAGCTTGCGCTTACGGCAGATGCGTATCATCCGGAGTATGAATTACAATGTGATATGAAACAGGTGCCCTATTATTCTAAGGTGTTATCCGTTGACGTTCCAATCAGATGCTCTCAGAACGTGCCGATGAATGCTAACGGCATTGACGTTCTTTATAGCGATGCAGAGGGTGAGGTAGATAAAATCACCGTCCAGGATGGATTGATGGTGATTGAAGGAAAGGTTCTGATAACGGTGATGAGCCTTTTGGATAATGAGGTGATGCGTACTGCTTTCACTTTGCCGTTCCAGACCACAAGAAAATCGGAAGATTTCTTCGCCAGAATGAAATGTGAGGCACAAATTTCTATTGATGAGATCGGGTATCTTATTACCGGTGAATCGGAAATGGAAATCAGCTGCGAATGTAAGCTACATTTAAACGTTTTTCTTGTGAGTAAAAGCGAAGCGATAGCCGCTCTTGCATTGACGGAACGTCCTGTTGAGCATCAGATGTCCTCGCCCTTGGTATTGTATTACGCCGATGCGGGAGAAGACTTATGGGAGATCGGGAAAAAATATCGCGTTCCAATCAGAACTTTGATGGAAAACAATCACCTTGAGTGTGAAGAAATTAAAGATTCTTGTTTATTATTTGTTACAAAACGCTGAAATAGAGCGGCAACTTTACGGTTGCCGCTTTTACTTTTAGTAATCTATAAATATTTTAATACTATATATAGACAAAAAGATAAAATTGGTTTATAATGATACTAATTATAATTTGATTTAGGACTAATGAAAATGAGCAAAACAAATTTATATGATCAAAGTGAATACGTTACAAAAGTGGCACAGTATTTTTCCGTAACCGGCAGGCAACCTCTTGCCTGCGTGATGACTTACGGTTGTCAGCAAAACGTCAGCGACAGTGAGAAAATCAAGGGCTTTTTGCGTGATATGGGGTACGGTTTTACTGACAAAACAGAGCAAGCGGATCTTATTTTGTTGAATACCTGTGCCGTTCGTGAACATGCAGAACTGAAGATTTACGGCAACGTTGGTGCTTTGAAGCGAATTAAAGAAAAGAAACCCGATCTTGTTATCGCATTATGCGGATGTATGATGCAACAGCAACAGGTACAAACTTATATAAAAGAGAAGTTCAAACACGTGGATATGGTGTTTGGACCCAGCCTGCACGTGCAGTTTCCGCAAATGTTATATAATGTTCTGGTAAATCGCGTCAAGATTTTTGACCGTCACGAAATTCTGGATGTTGTGGAAGGTCTGCCGGTTTTGCGTGAGGAACAGGGAAAGGCTTGGGTCACGGTAATGTACGGTTGTAATAATTTTTGCACCTACTGCATCGTGCCCCACGTCAGAGGTCGTGAACGCAGCCGTAACAGCGCCGATATTCTGGATGAAATTCGTTCTTTGATTGCCGACGGCTATAAAGATATTACGCTACTTGGTCAGAACGTCAATTCCTACGGCAAGGATCTGGAAGAAGAAATTGATTTTGCAGATCTGCTTCGTAAGATCAATGCGCTTCCCGGTGAGTTCTGGATCCGCTTTGTTACCAGCCACCCCAAGGACTGTACTCATAAGTTGATTGACGCCATGCGTGACTGTGAAAAAGTGTGCAATCATCTCCAGCTTCCCGTTCAGTCCGGCAGCAGCGAAGTGTTGCGCCGAATGAATCGCAAATACAGTCGTGAGGATTATCTGTCCCTGATTGCATATGCAAAGGAGCAGATTCCCGATCTTGCAATTACCAGCGATATCATTGTTGGCTTTCCCGGTGAAACGGAAGAGCAGTTTGAGGAGACTATCTCTTTGATTCAACAAGTAGAGTATGACAATTTGTTTACCTTTATTTATTCCAAACGGCAGGGAACGCCCGCCGCTGAAATGCCTGATCAAATCCCACCGGAAGTTCAGCAACGCCGTTTTCAACGGTTGCTTGACGTACAAACGCCGATTTGCAAGAAGAAAAATATGGAATATCAGGATAAGGTCGTGAAGGTATTTGCCGAAACTGTGAGTAAGACGGACACATCTATGATCAGTGGTCATACGCAAAGCGGTAAAAAGGTTGATTTTAAGGCGGATTCTGAATGTATCGGTAAAATTGTAGAAGTAAAAATAACCAAAGCAAAAACCTGGTTTTTGCAAGGAGAATTGAAAGGATAAATATCATGGAAAAGATTATTGAAAAAGCAAAAGAATTGGGCGCTCTTCTGGAGCAAAGTGAAATTGTTCAAAACCAGCGCGCCGCTAAAAAAGCCTTTGATACGGATGCTCAGTTGCAGGATCTGATCGGCGCCTTTAATATGGCAAAACTGGCTTTGATGAACGAGTCCAACAAAGATAAGCCGGATGCCGAGAAAACGGAGCAGCTTCGTCTTCAGACTACTGAGGCCTATGAAAAGGTAATGGAACATCCCGTTATGCAACAACTCAATGATGCGGAAATTGCATTGGAAGGCTTGCTGAATCAGGTGAACGGCATCTTACAGCAGAGCGTTACCGGTGAGCAACCCGGTTGTACGCATAACTGTGCCACCTGCAGTGGCTGTCACTAAACCGGAGATTTACAAAGAAACGGAGAAAAACAATGGCTAAATTGTCGCCATTAATGCAGCAATTCTTCAGCATCAAGGAAGAATACGGCGATTATATTTTACTTTTTCGCGTGGGTGACTTTTACGAAATGTTTTATGATGACGCCCACACGGTTTCCAAGGAACTGGATCTGACCCTGACAGGTAAAAGTTGTGGTCAAGAGACCCGCGCACCTATGTGCGGCGTCCCTTACCACAGTTGCGATACATATATTGCAAAATTGGTGCAAAAGGGTTATAAGGTTGCCATCTGTGAACAGGTGACCGATCCTGCCACTTCTAAAGGACTGGTGGAACGCGAGGTGGTTCGTGTGATCACCCCCGGCACCGTTTCCGATGGCGGAATGCTTCCGGAGGACAAAAATAATTTCCTTGCCTGTATTGTTGAGCAGGAAGGAAAGGGCAGCGTTTGTTTTGCCGATATTTCAACCGGTGAAATTCAAATGACCTTCTTTGATACCGACTTTGAAAATCTGTCCTGTAATGAACTGTGTAAATTTATGCCCAGCGAGGTTTTGGCCTCCGGCGATCTGCTGGTGCGATACCCTAAACTGAAGGAGTATATTTCTGTCAAAATCGGGGCTTTGATCACTACAATGGATGAAATCAAGCCGGAAGACATGGCGGATTCCATCTGTAAGCATTTTTCCATACAGTCTGTGCAACAGATCGGACTGGAGGAGCGCTTTGATCAATTATACTGCTTGTACTATTTGCTGTTTTATATCAAGCAGACTCAGAAGTGTAACATAGAATACCTGGATCATATTGACGTTTATTCCAACACTCAATATATGCAGCTTGACATTACGGCCAGACGTAATCTGGAGTTGGTGGAAGGAATGCGTACCGGCGATCACAAGGGCTCTTTGTTCTCTGTGCTTAATAAAACCAAGTCGGCAATGGGTAAGCGTATGCTGATCAGCTTTTTAGAGCGGCCTTTACTGTCTGTGGTTGAAATCAACCGTCGCTTGGATGCGGTTGAAAACTTAAATCTTGAGCCGATTCTGCGTTCACAGATCAGAGATCAGTTGTACAAGATCTATGATCTTGAGCGTTTGATCACTCGCGTAATGTATCGTCGGGCCAATCCCAGAGATTTGCTGGCGCTAAAACAAACCTTTGAAACGTTGCCGCACATTCGCAACGCCATCTCCGTTTTTTCGGCACAAAAGCTGAAGATGATTTACAGCAACATTGATGAACTTCAGGATCTTTATGAGTTGATCGAGCGCTCTATTCGCGAAGAGGCTTCCACGGTAATGCGTGACGGCGGCTATATCAAACCCGGTTATAATGAAACGCTGGATGAATATACGCTACTGTTGGAAGATAACAAAACGGTTATTGAACAGATGCAGGAAAAAGAGCGTGAGCGCACCGGCATTAAGAATCTGAAAATCAGTTATAATCGTGTTTTTGGCTATTACATTGAAGTTACCCGTGCCTATTTTGATAAAATTCCCGAGGATTATATCCGCAAGCAAACGCTGACGGATAAGGAACGTATGATCACTCCTGAACTGAAGGATCTGGAGTACCGAATCCTCTCTGCCAAGGATAAAAAGGTGGTTTTAGAACAGCAACTTTTTGATGAGTTGCTGGATAAAATCGCCGCAAGTTATTATCGTATCCGCACCACAGCGTCTGCCTTGGCTGAACTTGACGTTTTTTGTTCTTTTTCTCAAATCGCAACTGAGCAAAACTACGTCAAACCCGATCTTACGGAAGGGGATGAGTTGCAGATTGTAGAGGGACGCCATCCTGTTGTGGAGTGTAATCTTAAGGACAGTCTGTTCGTACCCAACGATATTAACCTAAACGCCTCCGACCGTCGCATTATGATTATTACCGGCCCCAATATGGGCGGTAAATCCACATATATGCGTCAGGTTGCGATCATTACGGTTATGGCACAAATCGGTTGTTTTGTGCCTGCTAAAAGTGCCAGAATCGGCATCGTAGATAAGATTTTTACCAGAGTCGGGGCCTCGGACGATCTTTCCTCCGGTGAATCCACCTTTATGGTGGAAATGAAGGAGGTGGCGTATATCTTGAATAATGCCACTCCCAAGAGCTTGTTGATTTTGGATGAAATCGGCAGAGGCACGTCCACGCTGGACGGTATGAGCATTGCCCAATCCGTTGTGGAATATTTGTCCCAAAAGAAGAATTTGCGGGCAAAAGCGATGTTTGCTACTCATTATCACGAACTTTGTGCCCTTGAAAATACTTTGGATGGTATCGTGAATTTTAACGTAACCGTCAAAAAACGTGGGGAGCAAGTGATTTTCTTAAAAAAGATCGTTCCGGGCGGCGCAGACAACAGCTACGGTCTTGAGGTTGCGGCCCTCGCCGGCATACCGAAACCTGTCGTAAACAGAGCCAGAGAAATTTTGGAAACCCTTTCTTTGGAGCATCCTATGCCCGAAAAGGCGAACAAGATACCCGAGCCGCAAGAGCAGGTGTCGTTAATGGACTTCTCAGCTCAACAAATTTGCGATGAGTTGAAAATGCTGGACGTCAGTACTCTGACTCCCATTGAAGCAATTTCCAAATTGTATGAACTGTCTAACAAAGCAAAACAAGAGAATTAGGCGTATATGGAATAAGCAATTTTGTACGCCTTGGAAAGGAAGAGCACGCTATGAAAGTAAAAGTATTACCACCTTCTTTAGCGGATAAAATTGCCGCAGGTGAGGTTGTGGAACGTCCCGCCTCTGTTGTGAAAGAACTGGTGGAGAATTCTTTGGACGCCGGTGCTCAAAATATTTCGGTGGAAATCAAGCGTGGCGGTATCACCTTCATTCGTGTCACCGATGATGGTTACGGTATGCGCCCCGAGGATGCCAAAACTGCGTTCCTTCGCCACGCCACCAGTAAAATTTCTGAGGTTGACGATTTGAACAATATCGGTACCTACGGTTTTCGTGGTGAGGCGCTGGCCGCCATTTGTTCTGTATCTAAAGTGGAACTGATTACCAGTACTGATTCCGCCGCTACGGCTTTTTATTTAGAACTGGAGGGCGGCGATATCGTACAAGAGGATGAGATCGGTGCGCCGGTCGGCACCTCTATTATCGTACGTGATTTGTTCTACAACACGCCGGCCAGACTTCATTTTATGAAAAAAGATTCCACTGAGGCAGCAGCGGTTGCCACGATGCTGGAACGTATCGCTATTGGCCGATATGACGTTTCTTTTACGCTCATTTCTGATCAAAAGGTTGTTTTCCGCACGGCACGCAGTGATGATATGAAAAACGCTATTCACGCGATTTACGGCGCTACCATTTCGGATTACCTGATGAAGGTTGATTTTGTTCATAAAGATTATTTGATTACCGGCTACACCTGCAAACCCAACGTGATGCGTTCCAACCGCAATATGCAGTTTACTTACGTCAACGGCAGATTTGTTAAATCCAAGATTTTATATCAGGGTATTGATCAGGCGTACAGTACCACTCGCGAGACGGGCAAGCATCCGGTATGCTTTTTGTGCTATACCATGGAGCCAAAAGAGGTGGATGTGAACGTTCATCCCGCCAAATTGGAGGTTAAATTCCGTGATGATTCCGCGGCCATCGTTTTAACGAAATACGGTGTTCTGGATGCTTTGGAATCGGACAGCCCGTTGCAGTCTTTGGCGGATCCTTCCTTCCAGATTACCCGAGAAGAATTGTTTGATGGCAGTTGGAGGAAAAAGCAGACAACCCCTGCATGTACCAGAGTCACCGATTATTTTGGCGGTTATCCATTTGCCCATTTGGCGTCATATGATGAGGAGGAAAAGCCCAGAGCGGCCGTGATCAGGAATCCCCGAACGCCTGAAGAGGTGCTTGGTTATTATATCGGTCCCCTTGAGCCTGACCCTGACGATGACGAGAATTATGAGAACAGAGAAGATAGGGAAGATAGGGAAGATAGGGAAGATCGGGAAGACCGGGAGGGAGAACAGGAGCATCTTGATCAGCAAGATCTCTTTGACGCCCCCTTTGTTTCTCAAACGACTCCCAGCACAGCTAAGGAAGAGCCCAGAACGGTTTCTGCTCCTGTGATAGAAACCCACTATACATCCAAGTCATCGTTGAACAAGTTGCCGGATGGTATGGTTGTATTGGGCGAAATCTTTACGGTATATGCCGTAGTGGAATATCAAGATACACTATATTTGATTGATAAACACGCCGCTCACGAAAAAATGATTTATAATCAACTGCTGGAGCAGGTAACTGAAAACAACAACGTTTCTTCACAACGCTTATTGGAGCCGTTGGTTATCGTTCTCCCGGCGGACGACATGGAGATCGTGCTCACCAATTCTTTGCTGTTTTATTCTGCCGGCTTTGACTTTTATGAGAGCGGAATGGATCGGATCTCCGTTACGTCCGTGCCCGGCATCTTGCCCCACGGTAGTTATACCGACGCATTCGTTGATTTGCTTGAAATGGTACGCAGTAATAAAAATATTCCGGACCGTCAGGATAAGATGCTCAAAACCATTGCGTGCAGATCTGCTATTAAGGGCGGCAGTAGTTGCTCCGTTGAGGAGCTGTTGCCGTTGATTGCCCGAATGCTGACAGAGAAGGACGTGGGCTATTGCCCCCACGGTCGTCCGGTGGTTCAATCCTTTACTCATAAAGAAATTGACAAAATGTTCAAGAGGATCAAGTGATGAGCAAGATCATTTCAGTGATCGGCCCGACGGCTTCCGGCAAAACTGCTTTATCGGTCGCTCTGGCCAAGCATTACGATGGAGAAATTGTTTCCGTTGATTCTATGCAATTATACAAAAATATGGATGTCGGAACAGCCAAGGTGACGAAATCGGAGATGCAGGGCGTTCCGCATCATATGATAGACGTTTTGATGCCTTGGGAAAACTGTAGTGTTCAACGCTTTGTGACTATGGCCAGACAATGTGTAGATGACGTAGCCGCCCGTGATCGCTATTGTATTTTGGCGGGTGGAACGGGACTGTACGTGGATCATTTGATTCAGGATACACAGTTTGCCGATATGCCGGCCGACGCCGATTTAAGAGAAGAGCTAAATGGGTTGACAGGCGAAGTTTTGTTGGAACGTTTACGTGATTTAGACCCCAAAGCCTCCCAACGATTACATGTAAACGATAAAAAACGCATCGTTCGTGCCCTTGAAATTGTTTTGCTGACCGGCAAGAGCATTTTGTATTGGGAAGAGCAGAGTCACGTAAACAGCTCACCCTTGCCGGCTATTATGATCGGCCTTAATTTTATTGATCGGAATTATTTGTACGAGCGTATCAATAAGAGAGTGGATCTTATGATGGATAACGGGTTGTTAGAAGAGGTTTTATCTTTGAAATCTTTACCCGGCTTTTCTAACTCAACCGCGGCCGCAGGCATTGGATATAAAGAGATTTTGCAGTATTTGGGCGGTAAGGTCACCTTGGAAGAGGCGGTGGAAGCCATCAAGCAAAATTCTCGCCGTTATGCAAAGCGACAGATCACCTGGTTTAAACGAAACGAGGCAATTCATTGGATTGATATTTCCCGTGAAAGTGAATTTGAAACTATACTACAACAGGCAATTGATATTGTTGAAAGGAACTGAGAAATGAAGGGATCGCGCAAATGGGTCAACGCAACGGTCGTAGGCGTACTGCTGTTGGTGCTGGCTTTACTCGTGTTTCAGATTTATAACTATTTTTTCTTATCACTGAAAACCGAATATGCCGTGGAAGCGACCATGGAGGATACCTTCGAAATTAGAGGCGTGGTTTGCAGAACAGAGCATACGCTGGCAGACAACGTTGAAGGATATCACGATATTATCCTGGAGGATGGAGAAAAAGTGTCCAAAGGCGGCACCATTGCACATATTTACGGAAGAGAAGCGGATGTTAAGGCAAGAGAAGAAATTCGTGTACTGCAGGCAGAGGTAGACAGTTACACTGCAGCTATCGCTGCAAAAACCACCTATTCCGGTGATTATTCTGCTTATGAGCAAAGTGTGCAGCAATCTTTATCCGAATATGCCGGCGCCCTGCAAAGTAAGGATGCCTTTGCGGCACAGGAGGCATTATCTGCCTTTGAAAAGAACGTTTTTATTAAAGAAATTGTTACCGGAGATAATGAGGAATACAAACAAGAAATAGCGACTTTACAGGCTAAAATTTCGGAACTTGAGGGATCTATCAGCGGCGCCGTGGAAAATATGGCCGCCGACAGTTCCGGATTTTACAGCAGAAGTGTTGACGGTTATGAGTCTTCTGTGACCCCTGAAATTTTTGCCGATTATTCCATTGAACAGTATAACAAACTGATTATGGATATGAAGACAAATCCGGTCTCACCGACCGAAAACGTCGGCAAAATCGTATCTGATTATAATTGGCAGTATTATTTCGTTGTTCCGGCATCCACCGTGAAGAATTACAAAGTTGGAGACGATATTTATTTTCGATTTCCTTCGGTTACGGATGAGCGTATTGGTGGCGAAATTATTTCATTGAAGAATGAAGCGGACAACGTATTGGTCGGTGTACAATGCAACGCAGTGCACTCTGAGTTTTTATCTCTCCGTACTTTAGAAGGCGTTGTGATTACAAAAACCTACGCCGGTATCCGAGTTGATAAAAATAGTGTTCGTTTGCTGGATGGTAAAAGCGGCGTATACGTTAAAGTCGGTCAGATCATCAAATTCAAAAAAGCCGACGTATTGTATATGGGTACAACCTATGCATTGCTTGACCCCGAAGGATCTGTTGTCGGTTTTGATGAAGTGATCGTCGGAGGTAAAAATTTATACGACGGAAAAACGGTGTCTTAGGAGGCATTTATGCAAGACGTTTTGCTTGAGAATTTAAAAAACATCCGAAGTAAAATTGACGAAAACAAGGTTACTTTACTTGCTGTGACCAAAACTGTTCCCGTGGAAAGAATTAATCTTGCTATATTAGAAGGCGGTATCCGGTATATCGGTGAAAACCGAGTGCAGGAGCTGTTGCAAAAATACGATCAACTGGCCATGCGTGATGAACTTCATATTCATTTGATCGGATCCCTGCAAACCAATAAGGTCAAGTACATTATTGATAAGGTTGAACTGATTCAATCGGTTGATTCCGAACGTTTGGTGAATGAAATTCAAAAACAGGCCGCAAAAATCGGTAAGATACAGGATATCTTGGTGGAAGTAAACGTTGGGGGAGAGGACAGCAAGGGCGGTATAGCGCCGAGTGAACTGCAGAAACTGCTTTCTCACATCAAAAACTGCCCGAATATTCGCTGGAAGGGCTTGATGTGCATACCTCCGATCAGTCGGGATCGGTCAACGTTGCAAGGCTATTTTGAGTCTTTGAAAAAATTACTGGTTGACAATGTGGATAAAAAGATGGATAATATAAATGATTATATATTATCTATGGGCATGTCGGGGGATTATGAGATTGCCGTTGAATGCGGCAGTAATATGGTTCGTATCGGCAGTGCTTTATTCGGAAGTAGAAAATATTAACGGGAGGTATCACTATGGAATGGTGGTCTAAACTTAAAAGAATTATGGGTGTCCCTGAAGATGAATTTGCAACGGAAGAAGAGATGCAATCGGGGATGGATAACAGTCCGGAAGATCAAAGAAATCAGTTTTTTGCCGAAAAAGACAGTTACAAGCCTTCCGGCAGTTCTTATGAATACAGAGAGCCTGTCAGAAGAGAGCAACCCCGTCGTGACTCTCGTAACGACGCCAGAAGAGAAGCGAGAAAATCTGCTCGTGATGAGCGTTATGTGAACATCAATGCTACGGCACAGTTGCAGGTGATTTTGGTAAAACCGGAAGAATTTAGTGAATCACCGCAAATTGCCGATCACCTGATCAATCGTAAAACAGTGCTTTTAAACGTTGAAGGCGTTGATAAGGAAACGGTACGCCGTATGGTTGATTTCCTGAGTGGCGTAGCATACGGTCAGGGCGGCGCCTTGAAACGCGTGGCAAATGCTACCTTTATTATTACTCCTTATGACGTCAATATTATGGGTGACGTATTGGACGAACTCAAGATGGATCGTGCGATTTTCTAAAATATGATCAGATTGCTGTATTTTTTGGCCGACGCCATTCGGCTGATTTTACTTGTCTATTGCATTTTCTCCTGGATCGTGCGTGATCCGTTTAATAAGGTTTACGTTTTTTTAAGTAGAATTTGCGATCCCGTTTTGAATCCCATTCGCACTCTTCTTTCAAAAATTCCATTTTTGGCCAATTGTCCAATTGATCTTTCACCTTTGGTTTTGGGCCTTGTGTTATCCTTTCTCTTTCCCTAAGGAGCGGCAGTATGTTACTTGCAAGTATTGAAGATAAAATTGCTGCTTGCTTTATGGATGAAGAGGAGCAGTATACGGATTTTTTGAGTCTGGAAGAGGCGGATGCTGCTTTGCGTTCGGTGTCTGAAACCGGTTTGTATTATTCCTTTGAGGGTGGTTATCCACAGGCAGATCGTCGTATACTTTGCCTTGGCGCACAAGAGATTAAAGGAAATGCTCCTATTTCTGTTTTGTGCGGTAAATGGGATAAATTTGGCGAGATTTCCCATCGTGATATTCTTGGCAGTATTATGGCCACCGGCATTGAGCGTCGTTGTTTGGGCGACATTTTGGTTTTGCAGGATCAGCGAAAATTCTATCTCTTTGTCGTAGACCGTATGGTGCTGTATATCACATCCGGTGTTGACCGTATCGGTAGATGTTCGGTAACGTGGAGCGTTGTTAACGATCCGGATGAAATTCCTGCCGGTCAGTTTAAGGAAATGCGTTTACCGGTTTCTTCCTTAAGAATTGACGTTGTGATCGCCGCCGTATGGCATCTTTCCCGTCAGACAGCGCAGGATTCTATTGCTGATAAACGCGTATTTATAAATCACAAATCAGTGACAAAAAGCACACAGTTATTGCGACCCGGTGATTCTGTCGTTGTCAGAGGCTGTGGTAAATTCGTATTTTTGGATGAAGACGGATTATCCAAAAAAGGAAAAACATATATATTAATTAAACAATATCAATAAATCGGAGGCAATTATGGCAATTATGTTAAAGCCGGAAGAAATCAAAAACGTAACGTTCGAACAAAGTGTTTTCAGCGGGTACAAAAAGGAGGATGTCGACGCATTTCTGGACAAACTCTATGGGGAATACTCCCGTTTGTACAAAGAAAACGGTGAACTTGTCGGCAAACTGAAGGTTTGCGTGAGTAAGATTGAGGAGTATCGTGAGGACGAAAAGTTTCTTAAGTCTGCAATCGTAAACGCTCAAAAACTTAACGAAAACGCCTTGGTTGAAATGGAAACCAAGCGTAAAGAAACGGAAGCAAACGCTCGGGCACAAGCCGAGGAGATTCTCACTCAAGCTAAAGCTCAGGCGGATCAAATGCTGTCTGAGGCCGATGCCAAAGTTGCTGAATTCCGGGAGAAAACCACCAGAGAATTCGCCGATAAACAGCAGGAGATCGTTCGCTCTTACGAGGCAGAGAAAAAGGAATATGAGGCAAAGATTGCTGAAAAGAAGGCAGAATTTGCCGCTCTTGCCGGTGAAGTAGAAGCCTATAGATTACGTGCCATGCAGGTTTTGGAACAGCAGGCGGATCTTCTTCGTCAATTGCCTGAAAAACCTCAAAACGTAGAGATTGCGCCTGTTAAAACTGAGGAAGAAATCTCTGTGGCTCCCGCACAGGAAACGGTTGAAACAAAAGAGCCCGGCGTATCTGAGGAGCCGGCAGAAGAAGTGCCGAATGTGAATGTTGAAGATAATCCCATTGCAGTAACAGAAGAGGAGCCGGTAGTTGAGGCTGAAGAGGAATTGATAGCTGACGCTAAGGAAGAGTCCGTTTCTGATGCTGATGAAGAACAAATTAGTATCGACGACGTTTTGTCGGCACAATCTTCGCCCGTTGAGCCTGTGGCACCTGAATTTTCCACCGAGGACGACGATGAAGATGAGGATGATGAAGACGACGGATTTCAATTGTTTGGCGGCAGTTCTTTGATCTTCCCGCAAGATATCTCAGATGATGAAGATGATGAGCAGGACGGGGATAAGGATAAGAATCCCAGATATCGCAAAAAGCTGAAATTCGGCGTAAATTTTGACGTTAAGAAAGATAAATAATGGGAAAGTTTTTAAAAAAGTATTATTGGATTTTGATTGCCGCATTTATTGTTCTTTTGGATCAAATTACTAAATTTATCATCAGCAATAATTTGAAATTGTATGACGAAATTCCCGTCATACCCGATTTCTTTTCCATTACTCATATTCACAATGAGGGAATCGCCTTCGGAATGTTGTCCAAAAACGGAAACATTTCAAAGATCTTTGTTGCTGCCCTTACCTGTATCTTAATTGTTTTGGCAATTTTTGCAATTTTTCGCGGTGTGGTCAAACATCCCTTTGGGATCGTTACAGTTGCCATGATCGTTGGTGGCGGCATCGGAAATCTGATTGACAGAGTATTTTTACATTACGTTGTAGATTTTTTTGCTTTTACTTTCTTTGGCTGGGATTTTGCCGTGTTTAACATAGCAGATATATTCGTCACAGTAGGTACGGTATTATTTGTCATCTATTTTCTGTTTTTGGAAAAATCCAATGAGGAATCTTCAGATGGAAATCAAGAAATTTCAGATAACTGAATCTTTGCAGGGTCTTCGTATTGATAAGACCCTGCAATTTTTGCTGGAAGAAAACAGCCGTTCCTTTGTGCAGAATTTGTTGGAGCAGGGAGCGGTATTGCTGAACGGTAAAACGGCTAAAAAAAGTATGAAAGTGACTGTCGGAGATGAAATTGAAATCTCTTTGCCGGACCCCGTGATTCCCGACATTTTACCTGAAAACATTGCAATTGACATTGTGTATGAAGATGATGAAATGTTGATAGTCAACAAGCCGAAGGGAATGGTGGTCCATCCGGCACCCGGCAATTATACGGGTACGTTAGTAAACGCTTTGTTGTACCATTGTGCCGATCGTTTATCTTCCATCAACGGCGTGGCACGTCCGGGCATTTTGCATCGGATTGACAAAGATACCAGTGGTTTACTTTTGGTTGCAAAAACCGATCGTGCGCACAATCTTTTAGCTGAACAAATTAAAGAGCACTCGCTGGATCGTTGTTATCGGGCAATTGTATTGGGTACATTCAAAACGAGTGAGGGCACCATTGATGCACCCATCGGCCGCAATCCGAGTGACCGAAAAAAGATGGCGATCAATTATCAAAACGGAAAGTCTGCGATTACGCATTATAAGGTGTTGGAAGAACTTGGTGGATTTTCATATATTGAGTGCAAATTGGAGACGGGCAGGACTCATCAAATTCGCGTTCATATGGCTTCTGTGGGGCATCCTGTGTTGAATGATCCGCTTTACTTTAACGGCACCTGTAAGTTAAAATTTGATTTTGAGGGTCAATGCCTTCATGCGCTCAAAGTAGGTTTTACGCATCCCATCAGCAGGGAACGAATGATTTTTGAGTCGGAATTGCCGGAATATTTTAAGTTTTTGTTGACAAAGCTTAAGAATATGTGTTAATATGTTTTCAAGCTAAAACCGGTTTAGTGAAAATTGAATGGGGAGCTAAGGATTGACTTGGCTGAGAGAAGCGTATTTCGCTGAAACCCTTGACCTGATGCGGATAATGCCGCCGTAGGAAAAAGAGAGCCATTCGTGCATCCTATGCGCCATTATCGGCGCATAGGATTTTTTGTTATACGGAGGTTTTTATGAAAAAAAGTAATTTACTGGCGCTTGTGGAAGGCGCGGCAATGATCGCCCTTGCCACGGTTTTGAGTATGGTAACGTTGGTAGAAATGCCCTTTGGCGGTTCTGTTACTGCGTGCGCAATGCTGCCGATCCTTTTACTGGCGTACCGTCGCGGCACCAAATGGGGCCTATTGACGGCCTTGGTTTATGCCGTACTGCAAATGCTTCTTGGTATGAACAATCTGCGCTACGGCACATCTTTTGCGGCGGTTTGCGCAATCATCTTTTTGGACTATATTTTCGCTTTCGTGGTTTTGGGACTTGCGGGAATTTTTAAAAATATAATGCAATCTCAAACGGCGTCTATGTTGTCCGGCGTTCTGCTGTGCTGTTTTTTGCGTTTCGTGTGTCATTTTATCTCGGGATGTACCGTGTGGGCCGGCGTTTCCATCCCCGAAATCGGCGGTATGGTTTATTCTCTTGCTTATAATGCTGCCTATATGATCCCTGAAACTATTGTTACTGCGGCCGGAGTGTGGTATTTAACTCGCATTTTGAATTTTAAGGGTGAGCGTATCACGGCAAACAAACAGCATCAGCCCGGTAAGGTGATTGCATTGGAGGGAATTGGCATCCTTGCTTTGGTTGTTGGTGTCGTGTTTGATGCTCTATATTTGTTTTCTGCACTTCAAACGGAAGACGGATTTAGTTGGACAGGTATGAGTGAAATTAACGTGCTGTTACTCTTAGGGGTTACGGCGGGATGTGTTCTTTTATGGCTCATCCTTTTCCTCATTTCCTCAAAAATGAAAAGCAAAGCGTAACCGCTTTGCTTTTTTAATGTGAAAAAATTAAGAATTTTTTATAATTCTATTTACAAATTGTAGAAAATTTTATATATTATATATAATAAAGTTTTTAGGAGGCGGAGTATGGCCGGGTTAAAGTACAAACGGATCTTACTTAAGCTCAGCGGTGAGGCGCTGGCAAACGGCAAATCAATGGGTATTGACTTTGAAAATTTGCTTAAGATCTGTGAAAAGATCAAGGTATGTAAGGAAATGGGTGCCGATATTGCAATCGTTGTTGGCGGCGGTAACTATTGGAGAGGCAGAAGTAATCAGTATATGGATCGCACCAGAGCGGACCATATCGGTATGCTGGCTACCACGATGAACGCTTTGGCAATTCACGACGCTTTTTCCCAGTTAGGCGTTGATTCCAGAGTGCAGACCGCTATTGAGATGAGACAGATTGCCGAGCTTTATATTCGCAATCGCGCAGTTCGTCATTTGGAAAAGGGGAGAATCGTAATATTTGGTTGCGGAACCGGCAATCCTTATTTCTCCACTGATACCGCTGCTGCACTGCGCGCAGCGGAAATTAATGCCAACGTGATTTTCAAGGCGACCAACGTTGACGGTGTGTACACTGACGATCCCAAAAAGAATCCGGATGCCACTCGTTATGATCATCTTTCCTTGGATGAAATGCTTGCAAAAGATCTTCACGTGCTGGACGGCGCTGCTACTGCCATATGCCGTGATAACAGTATTCCGATCTATGTATTTGATATGTCCGATCCCGAAAATATTATTCGTGCCGTTCGGGGCGACGATATTGGCACACTTGTTGCAAAGGAGTTTTAATTATGAGTAAGTATGTTGAATTTGAAACCAAAATGCAGAAGACTATCCAGGTACTCACCAGAGATTTGGGAAGCCTGCGGGCTGGCAGAGCAAATGCTGCCGTACTGGACCGTATTACGGTTGAGTATTACGGCGTTCCTTCTCCGCTGAATCAGGTTGCCGCCATTTCCGTTCCCGAGCCTCGTGTACTTTATGTTCAGCCTTGGGACGCTTCTCTGGTTAAACCGATTGAGAAAGCAATTCTCGCTTCCGATCTGGGTATTACACCCAGCACTGATGATAAAGCCGTTCGTCTGACTTTCCCGCAGCCCACCGAAGAGCGCCGCAAGGAATTGGTTAAAGACGTAAAGAAGATGGGTGAGGACAGCAAGGTTGCCATTCGTTCCATTCGCCGTGATGCACTGGATTCTTTCAAGAAAATGCAAAAGGCCGGTGAAATGACCGAGGACGATTTAAAGGGCGCAGAGAACGATATTCAAAAGCTGACGGATAAGTATTGTAAGGATATCGATGCCTTGATTGCTGACAAGGAAAAGGAAGTAATGTCCGTATAATTATTCCGACCCCTCTTCGGAGGGGTCAATTTTCCATTATTTAGGAGTTTTTATGAGTTTGTTTTCAAAGAAAAAGCCAGTCACAGAAGGTTTGGATCTGAACAATTTGCCTCGTCATATCGGACTTATCATGGACGGAAACGGACGTTGGGCGCAAAAGAGGGGATTGCCTCGCACGGCAGGTCACCTTGCGGGAATTCAGGCCTTTCGCACCATTTCTCAATTTGCCGGCGATCTCGGTATTGAACAGGTTACCTTTTATGCTTTTTCTACCGAGAACTGGAAACGCCCCAAAGAAGAAGTGGATAAAATCATGTCCATTTTAAAAGACTACGTTGAGGAAGGTTT
This sequence comes from Eubacteriales bacterium, assembly GCA_045541535.1. GTDB lineage: Bacteria > Bacillota > Clostridia > Oscillospirales > QAKW01 > Firm-08. The sequence goes on along the minus strand of JAZQJG010000098.1, from coordinate 65,413 downwards.
ACGTGATTGCGACGTGCGTAAGGTGCGTGTTCGCTTTTTGGGTGACCTCTCGCCACTGGACCCAGCTATGGTTGAGCGGATTCGTCTTTTGGAACGTGAGAGTGAAAAATATGCTCCTAAAACGCTGAATGTTGCGTTGAACTACGGCGGTCGTAAAGAAATTGCAGATGGCGTTCGACGCATTGCCCGGAAAGTTGAAAAAGGGGAGCTCCTTGCAAACGATATTTCCGAGGAAATAATTTCAGATCATTTGTATTTTGATGACTTGTCGGAATGTGATCTGATCATTCGTCCCAGCGGGGAATACCGCTTATCCAATTTTTTGCTGTGGCAAAGTGCGTACAGCGAATTTTACTTTGATGAAATTTTGTGGCCTGATTACAAGCCTGAAAATTTGGTACAAGCCATCATTCATTATCAAAACAGAGAAAGGAGATTTGGCGCTATATGAAACAAAACATTTTGACCCGCTTTTATTCAAGCTTGATTGTCTTTGCCGTATTTGCGTTGATTTTTCTTACCTCATTCTCCAGCCCCTTATTCGAAATTTCCATTTCGCTTTTGGTTTGTTTTTGTATTTGGGAAGCGATTCGGGGCACCGGGTATGCCGATGAGAAAAAAGTGTTTATTTTGCCCAGTTTGATTTTTGGCGCGCTTAATCCCTTGGTATTTGCTTTTAAGCCCTATATCATTCCGGGACGGAGCGCCTTTTACGGTGTTATTATTTTGTCCTTTGCTTACTGTATGGTTTCCTTTTTGCTCTTAATGTGCAATATGAAAACCTTAAAATTTAATAACACTACAGCAATTATGTTTCTTTCGCTGATCATTTCTTCTTTTATGTCTTGTATCATTTACATTCGTCGTTTGGATCACGGCTTGTTTTATATGATTCTTGCCATTGTCGGCGGCGCATGGGTTACGGATATTTTTGCGTATTTGATCGGTATTTGTATCGGCAAGCACAAATTTGCGCCGCTTGTCAGCCCCAAAAAATCCATTGAGGGCTCTTTGGGTGGAGCGGTGTGCTGTGTTATCTTTTTCTGCATCAGCGCACTGGTGTATCAAGAATTCGGAAATGTCACCATCCGTTGGGAATTGGTGTTGCTTTACTCTTTTGTTTGTACCATTGTGGGTCAGATCGGAGATTTATCTTTCTCTATGATCAAACGTTCCTATGGAATCAAGGACTTCGGTAGTATTTTGCCCGGTCACGGCGGGGTATTAGATCGCCTGGATTCTTTGATCTTCATCGCACCCACCTTTTATATGTTGCTGAGCATTCAGCCTATTGTTGTATGATGAAAACGATTGCTATTTTAGGCAGCACAGGTTCCATAGGTACACAAGCGCTTACGGTGATCCGAAGACTCGGATATACCGTGGGCGCTTTAAGTGCTTATAAAAACATTGAACTTTTAGAAGAACAAATTCGTGAGTTCAGACCTCGTGTGGTTTCCGTTTACGATGCGGAACAAGCCGCTAAACTTAAAGAAAAAATTAAAGATTTATCTACACAGATTCTTACCGGACAAGAGGGCAACGTCACTGTGGCTACGCTGGAGGAAGCTGATATCGTGCTGACCTCTATGGTTGGTATGATTGGTCTTGTCCCCACGCTTGCTGCTATTGAAGCCGGTAAGGATATTGCTCTTGCCAATAAGGAGACCTTGGTGTGTGCCGGTCAACTGATTATGAGCAAAGCGCAGGAAAAAGGGATTCATATTTATCCTGTTGACAGCGAACATAGTGCAATTTTTCAATGTTTGCAACAAACGGTGCATAATAAAGTTGAGAACATTTTGCTCACTGCCTCCGGCGGCCCATTCAGAGGCTATACTGCCAAACAACTCCGTGAGGTGACAAAAGAACAGGCCCTTCGCCATCCCAATTGGTCTATGGGAGCAAAAATTACCATTGACAGTGCTACGATGATGAACAAAGGGCTGGAGGTCATAGAGGCCAGATGGCTGTTTGACGTACCGGCAGAGCGTATAAAAGTCGTGGTGCATCCCGAGAGTATCGTTCATTCCATGGTGGAATTTGAGGATCACGCCGTATTGGCCCAAATGGGGGTTCCCAGTATGGAGATTCCCATTCAGTATGCCTTTACCTATCCCGATCGTGCTCCGGCGCCTGCCGAAACGCTGGGGCTTGATTTGTATGGCAAAACCTTGCATTTTGAAGACGTTGACACTGGGGTGTTTAAGTGTCTGGACGTTTGTCGTAGGGCGCTTGCTCGTGGCGGATTGTATCCTGCGGCAGTCAACGGCGCTAATGAACAGGCGGTTGCACTGTTTTTGCAGGACAAAATTGATTTTTGTGAGATCGGTGAAATTGTGGAGCAATGTTTTCATACATTTTCAAACGACGTTGCCGAATATACATTACAGGACGTGTTGGATACCGACGCTTGGGCTCGTCATTTTGTAAATAGTTCATTCGGTCAGGAGGATTTATGCAAACAGTAGTTACCATCGTGCTTACCGTGTTGATGTTCGGTGTATTGATTTTAGTTCACGAACTTGGTCATTTTTTAACCGCTCGCTGGGCTAAAGTTAAGATCAATGAATTTGGCCTTGGAATGGGACCTACGATTTTTAAAAAGCAAGGTAAAGAAACCCTATATTCTCTTCGTCTTTTTCCGATTGGCGGTTTTGTTCAAATGGATGGTGAAGACGGCGAGGGAACGGATGAGAATTCCTTTAATAACAAGCCCAAATGGAAACGGTTTATCATTCTGTTTGCCGGCGCTTTTAATAATTTGATCTTTGGTTTTTTGCTGACTTGCCTGGTATACGGTGCGTTGGCTGGCTGGAGAGCTTATCCCACCACGGTAATCGATCAGTTTCACGATGATGCGGTTTCTGTTGGTTATGGTTTACAAGAACAGGATAAAATTCATTCAATCAACGGATATCGTATTTTCACTTACAACGATATAGGCTATGCTTGCTCTATGGATGTAAAAGAGCCGTTGGATTTTGTGGTGATTCGAGACGGAAAAAAGGTGGAAGTAAACGACGTCCTTCTTCCAGTTACGGACACGGATTACGCCGGTAGCTTTTACAGCGTTGATTTTTATGTTAATCCCGCCAAAAAGACGGTTTGGAGCACGTTGGAATATTCTTTCAACAGTACGGTATCTCTTTCCCGTTCCATTTATTCATTTTTCGGCTCTTTGATCACCGGAAAAGCCAACATTAATAACGTCAGCGGGGTAGTTGGCACCACAAAGATCGTCGGAGAAACGGTGTCTACGGAAAAGGGCATTGATTTTGCCTCACTGTTTTTGATGATGGCAATGATTTCCATCAATTTGGGCGTGGTGAATCTGCTTCCGTTTCCGGCGTTGGATGGTGGAAGAATCGTTTTGCTCGGTTATGAAGCGGTCTTTCGCAAAAAACTGAATGAAAAAGTAGAGATGGCCATAAATACCATTGGCTTTGGATTGCTGATGCTTTTGATGATAATCATTACCGTAAAGGATGTTATCAATCTCTTTTAGGAGTTTATATGAAACAGCTTAAAATTGGAAAATTTACCATCGGGGACGGTTGCCCTGTATTGATTCAATCCATGCTTTCAACCCCTAATGGTGACGTTGAAGCAGCATTGCAGCAGGCCGATGCTTTGGAAAAGGCCGGCTGTCAGGTGTTGCGACTGGCGGTGCCTGATCTTCAGGCGATTCCCGTTATTCAGGCACTGAAAGCACACACGACGATGCCCATTGTGGCAGATATTCACTTTGATTACAAGCTTGCTTTGGCGGCTGTGGATGCCGGTGTTGACAAGGTGCGCATCAATCCCGGTAATATCGGTGGTGACGACAATGTCCGTGTGGTAGCTGAAAAATGCAAAGCACATCATATTCCGATCCGCATCGGTGTAAACGGCGGATCGCTGGAAAAAGGAATCTTGGAAAAGTACGGAGCGCCAACTGCCGAAGCGTTGGTTGAGAGTGCGCTGTATCATGCGTCTTTGCTGGAAAAGTTTAACTTTACTGATATTGTGATTTCTATGAAATCTTCTAACGTAGCAGAAATGGTCCGTGCTTATCGTTTGATGGCAAAGGAGCGGGATTATTTGCTGCATATCGGCGTAACTGAAGCAGGCCCCGGCGCTCGTGGTGTCATTAAAAACGCCGTCGGCATCGGCGCTTTGCTGTTGGACGGCATTGGTAGCACCATCCGTGTTTCCTTGACAGATGATCCGGTGGAGGAGATTGTTGCTGCTCGTCAAATTCTCAACGCTTTGGATCTTTTACCGGGTGAGCCTCAGCTTGTTTCCTGTCCTACCTGCGGTAGAACACAAATTGATTTGATTGGCTTGGCAAAACAAGTAGAAAAAATGTTGCAGGACGTTCATAAACCCATCAAAGTTGCCGTCATGGGATGCGTTGTAAACGGCCCCGGAGAAGCCCGTGAAGCCGATATCGGCATTGCCGGCGGTAAAGGGGAGGGACTGCTGTTCAAACGTGGTGAAATCATTTGTAAGGTTCCCTATGATGAAATATTGGATAGACTAAAAACGGAAATAGATAAATTATAACGGAGGACATATGACGGAACGTTTATTCTTTGAAATTTTTACGAAACTGAATAAGGATGATTATGATTCCGCCTTTGCTTCTGCAATCGTTTCAAACGTACGTATTGAAAGAGAAAAACGCTATTTATTGGGAAACGTTCGGTTTAATGAATTTATTCCTTTCAAAATGATCAAAGGTGTGTTTGACGACCTTGAGCGTGTGTATCGTTTGCAACATTTGCAACTGGACGTCAGCTTTTCAAAAATTACGTTTAATGACGACATGTGGCGGGAGATCGTCGCATATGTTCGTTCCAAAAACCGGAATTGTAATGGATTTTTGGACGGTAGCCGGGCCACATTGAATGAGAATGAGTTGGCCATTGAACTTACCCATGGTGGTTTGTCAATTCTGAAAACTTTCAAGGTGGACGAGCAGATTCGTAAACTGATTGCACAGTGGTTTGACGTTAGCGTAAACGTTGTTTTTACCGGCGTTACGCAGATTACGGAAGATGCCAACGAAATCGGTGAGATTGATCTTCCCGTGCCTCCGCCTATTGATATGATGGCTCCTCCGCCTCCTCCGCCATCTCAGCAAAAGGAGGCTCCGGCACCGGTTCAGCGTCGTAAGCCGTCACTGGTTGATCCTAAGATGCTGTTTGCAGTAGGGGATATGCCCTTTGATCTCAAGGATTCCGAAATGTTGCGTGGAAAGAAAATCGGCGATACCATCGTTAAAATCAGTGAGCTGAATCCCGACAGTGGTAGGGTCACGATTGTTGGTGAAATTTTTAGTTTTGATACCCGTGTTCTTTGGGACGGTAAAAATATCCGCGCGACCATTTATATTACCGATCAGACCGGTTCTTTTGTCGTAAAATTCCGTGACAGTATTACTGCGTTTGAAAAATACGAAGGCAAGCTTACTAACGGTAATTGTATTGCTGTTTCCGGTATGGTGGAATATGATCGCTTTGAGGATGATATAATATTAAACGCCTCGGCTATCGCCACCGCTACCAAGAAAAAGCTTTTGGATAATGCGCCTGAAAAACGTGTGGAGCTGCATCTTCATACAAAAATGTCTTCTATGGATGCTACCAACGAAATCGGTGATTTTGTAAAGCGTGCCGCTGAGTGGGGACATAAAGCTATTGCTATCACCGATCACGGTAACGTCCAGGCCTATCCTCAGGCTGCCGCCGCCGGTAAAGAGCACGGCGTCAAAATCTTGTATGGTATGGAAGGATATATGGCCGACGATACCATACCGCCTGTGATTTGCGGTGATGCCAAAAAGAGTTTTAAGGATACCTTTGTCGTATTTGATATTGAAACAACCGGTCTTTCAGCTGCGGTACATCAGATCATTGAAATCGGCGCCGTGAAGGTAGTGGGCGGCTCTATTGAAGAAGAGTTCCATACCTTCGTTCGCCCCGATTGTTCTATCCCGCCTGAGATTGTGGAGCTTACCGGCATCAATGATAATATGGTGGCTAACGCACCTTTACCCGATGAGGCGTTTGAAAAATTCATTCGTTTTTGCGGTGAGGATGGCGTTCTTGTTGCTCACAATGCAAACTTTGACGTTGGTTTTATGAAGGTTTGTGCCGCCAAATTGGGTCGCCCCTTTGATTATACTTATATTGACACAGTACCTCTTTGTCGGTATGCTTTTCCCGGCGTTCGTTCTGTCAAATTGGATACGGTTGCAAAGAAAATTCATCTTCCCAACTTTGAACATCATCGCGCTGTAGATGATGCTAAAACTTTGGCCCGTATTTTCCAGTTTTTGATGAATCACGTGACAGATCAGACGGGTAGGGATGATCTGGACGGTATTCGCACCATCGTTGAGCCGGAGCTGATGCAACTGGTGCATAAGCATAACCGGCCTTATCACATCATTCTTCTGGTTAAGAATAAGATCGGTCTTAAAAACCTTTATAAGTTGGTCACCAAGGGAAGCATTGAACATTTTTATTCCCATCCCGTAATTTTTAAAAGTGAAATTGCAGAGTTGAGGGAAGGCTTGATCATCGGTAGCGCTTGCGAAGCAGGCGAGCTGTTTAAGGCTGTTTTGAACGGAAAAAGCGATGCTGAGTTGTGCGATATTGCTTCTTTTTATGACTTTTTAGAGGTACAACCCTTGGGCAATAATCAGTATATGCTACGTGACGGCTTGGCAAACAGTTCTGAAGATCTTCGTAATTTTAACCGCAAGATTATTGCTTTGGGTGATCAGCTTGGTAAACCGGTTTGTGCCACTTGTGACGCTCATTTCTTAAACAAAAATGATGAAGTTTTCCGTCGCATTTTGCAGGCAGGGCAAGGATATGGAGATGCTGATCAACAGCCGCCCCTCTATTTCCGTAACACTACGGAAATGTTAGCTGAATTTGATTATCTTCCGCCTGATAAAGCGCAAGAGATCGTAATTAAAAATCCCAATGCCATTGCAGATCTGTGTGAGGAAATCATTCCCATTCCCGAAGGGATGTATCCTCCGGTTATTGAGGGCTGTGAGGATGAGCTTCGCGAAATTGCTTATAGTAATGCAAAGCGCATTTACGGTGATCCCATCCCCGAAAAGGTTCTTACACGTATGGAACGGGAACTGGATGCCATTATCGGTAACGGTTTTGCGGTTATGTATATGATCTCGCAAAAACTGGTTAAAAAATCTAACGAAGACGGCTATTTCGTCGGCTCCCGTGGTTCGGTTGGTTCTTCCTTTGCCGCTAATATTGTCGGCATCTCGGAGGTAAACCCATTGCCGCCGCACTATTTGTGCCCTGAGTGCAAATATATGGAATGGTTTGACGACGGGTCTATTGGTTCCGGATTTGACCTGCCTCCTAAAAAGTGTCCAAACTGCGGCACTCAGCTTAGTTGTGACGGTCACGACATTCCTTTTGAAACCTTCCTTGGTTTTAAGGGAGATAAAGTTCCTGATATCAACCTTAACTTCTCCGGCGTCTATCAACCGGTGGCTCACGAATACGTTCGTACGATGTTTGGCGCTAAATATGTTTATAAAGCAGGTACTATCGGTACGCTGGCGGATAAAACCGCCTTTGGTTATGTTAAGAAATACTTTGAAGAAAAGGGTCAGCAGGTCAATAAGGCCGAAACCCTGCGTCTCGTTAATGGCTGTATGGGGACTAAACGTACCACCGGCCAGCATCCTGCCGGTATGGTTGTCGTGCCGAAGGAATATGACGTGTTTGATTTTTGCCCCATTCAGCATCCGGCAGATGATCAGACTTCGGATATTTTGACGACTCACTTTGATTTTCATTCTTTGCACGATACGATCCTGAAGTTTGATATTCTGGGTCACGATGTGCCCACTCTTCTTCGTAAAATGTATGATTTGACCGGGATACCCTTTGAGACTATTCCCATGAACGATCCGGAGGTGTACAGCTTGCTTCAATCTCCTGCGGCACTGGGCGTTACGCCGGAACAAATTGATTGCGAAACCGGCACTTTAGCGCTGCCCGAGATGGGTACCAACTTCGTACGTGGCATGCTGATGCAGGCAAAACCCACCAACTTTTCTGAGTTGTTGCAGATTTCCGGTTTGTCCCATGGTACCGACGTATGGATCGGTAACGCCGCTGATTTGATTGAAAACGGAACCTGTACGATTTCAGAGGTAATCGGTACCCGTGATAATATTATGGTGTATCTGATTCATAAGGGAATGGAGCCCTCGCTGGCGTTTAAAATTATGGAGATCGTCCGTAAGGGTAAGGCCAAGAAATTGTTGACGCAGGAAATGATTGATGAAATGTACCGCGTCGGCTGTCCTGAATGGTACGTTGAATCTTGTATGAAGATCAAATATATGTTCCCCAAGGCCCACGCCGCCGCTTACGTTATGGGTGCCATTCGTTTGGGCTGGTATAAGATTCATACGCCGTTGGAGTTTTATGCGGCTCATTTGAGTGTACGTCCTGACGGTTTTGACGCTCTGGAGGTTTCCAAGGGTGAAGATTACCTGCGCAACGTGATTAAATCCATTGAAAATCTCGGCAAGCAAGCCAAAGCGACCGAAACGGAAAAAGCTACGACTTATCAGGTTGTTATTGAAGCAATGGAACGAGGCGTAGACTTTTTGCCCGTTAGCATTGAGCATAGTCACGCCACTGATTTCACTGTGGAAAACGGCAAGATCAGAATGCCATTCTCGGTATTTTCCGGTGTTGGTGAAAATGCGGCCCTTGCCATTGCAAAAACCAGAGATGAAGGCGGTTTTATGTCCCAAGAAGAATTCCGTCTCCAATCCGGTGTTTCTAAAACCATTATTGAACTCTTTAATCAAGAGGGAGTGTTCGGTGACCTGCCGGCATCCTCTCAGGTTACTTTCTTCTAAGGAGAGCAATTGCGTATGCTTATTGAATTTTTAGACAAAAATGGCATTGCATATGAAACGGAAGTGTCTTTGTCAGAGCTGACCACCTTTCGGGTCGGCGGAATCGCTTCCATTGTGATCTATCCCGATACGGCGGATAAGCTGCAACAACTGGTCACTTTCTTCAAAAACAATCAACTGGACTATTTTGTCATGGGCAACGGCTCCAATCTCCTTTTTTCCGACAAGCGTCATGAGCGTCCTATCATTAAAACAGATCGCCTAACATTGATGAAGGCTGAAGGGGTGACCTTTACCTTTGGCGCCGGTGTTAAAATGGCAAAAGCCGCATTGTTTGCGGCAGACCACGGATATACCGGCATGGAGTTTGCTCACGGTATTCCCGGTAGCATTGGCGGCGCCGTGTATATGAATGCCGGCGCTTATGATGGCACTATGTCTATGATTGTTGACTCTACTACGTTTTTAAACGAGGCGGGAGAAATTGAAACGATCTGTGGTGAGGCCCACGATTTTTCCTACAGACACAGTTGTTTCTCCGGTAAGAACGCCATTGTTCTTGAAACGAGTGTTGTGCTACAACCGGGGGATAAAACGGCCATCAAAGATAAAATGGCCGATTTTATGCAACGACGTAAGGATAAGCAGCCACTGCATCTGCCCAGCGCCGGCTCCACCTTTAAACGGCCGGAGGGCGCTTTTGCCGGAAAACTGATTCAGGATTGCGGATTAAAAGGATTCCGAATCGGAGGGGCCGCTGTGAGCGAAAAGCATGCGGGATTTGTCGTAAACGTGGACCACGCAACCTTCGATGACGTAAAGCAAGTGATTGAGCACGTTCAGAAAACTGTTTTGGAAGAGACCGGCTATTTTCTTGCGTGCGAAGTGGAAATTATAGAATAAATGCAAAATGCGGGAGAAATGAACTTATGCGATTTGTAATCATCAGCGGAATGTCCGGCGCCGGAAAATCCAGCGCCTTACGTTCCTTTGAGGATATGGGCTTTAGCTGTGTGGACAACGTGCCCCCTGAACTGATTGAAAAATTTTCTGAAATTTTGACGGCACCAAACTGTAGTATTGACAAGATGGTATTGGTGGTTGACAGCCGCTCGGCGGAACTGTTTTCCGGTCTTTCGGCAGCTTTGGAACATCTGAATGCGCATAACGTTCGTTTTGATCTGTTGTTTTTGGATTCCTCAAACGAAGTATTGCTTAAACGTTATAAAGAAACCCGCCGTCGTCATCCGTTGATTGCGGAGGCAGACGGATCTTTGGAAAATGCCATCCGTATTGAACGGGAAAAGATGCAGGTGGCTCGCGATAGCGCAGATTTTGTCATTGATACTACATATCTTTCGGGTAAGGAACTTGTAAAGCGATTGCATCAGTTGTTCAGTGAACGTTCCAGTTCCATGGATGTTTCCGTGTTGTCCTTTGGGTATAAATACGGCGTTCCCACGGATGCGGATTTGATTTTTGACGTTCGTTGCCTGCCCAACCCTTATTATATTGATGAGCTTCGGGGCAAACGCGGTTATGATAAAGAGGTGTTTGACTACGTATTTCAATGGTCTGTTACCCAAGAGTTTAAAGCAAAGCTGGAGGATATGATCGGCTTTTTGCTTCCGCTGTATGCAGAAGAGGGAAAAAGTTCTGTAGTGATCGCCTTTGGCTGTACCGGGGGGCAACATCGCTCGGTTGCTTTTGCCGAGCATTTCAGCCGTTTTTGCACCAACCATATGTATCATACGACTTTAACTCATCGGGATGCCGAAAAATAAAGGAAGTTGAGCTATGTCTTATTGTTTTGATACCAAACAGGAAATCTGTTCTGCGGAAGAAAAGAATAAAAGAGCATTGTTTTACGGTATGATTATGTTTGCCGATCGGATTACCGACCGACTACAGATCACTACGGAGAACGTTTTTGTGATCAACTTACTGGAAGAACTTTGCTTCGGTTTGTTTGAACAGCATTTTTTGGTGGATGAAAACGGCAATTCCTACACTGCCACTTTGCTTGGAGATTCATTTGAGCGAGTATGCAGTGAGTTTCATATTGATCCTCACGCCGTTCAACCCCATCTTGACGTAGAATTTGCCGAAAATACTGATGAAGTCTCCGCTTTTTTAAAAGGCGCTTTTCTTGTGGGCGGCTCCATTGCCAATCCCCAGTCGGCATATCATTTGGAACTGATATGTCATCATTATCATTTGAGTAAAGAAATTTTATCTTTTTTAAAACGCGCTGACTTTGCCTTTAAATCCGTTGTTCGTAAATCTCAGTACGTTTTGTATTTAAAAGATAGCGTAGTGATTGAACGTTTTTTGTACGTTCTTGGCGCTAAAAAGGCGGCATTTGCTTTGGTGGATGCCAAAATTTATAAACAATTGCAAAATGATGATAACCGATTAAATAATTGCGCTGAGTACAATCGGGACAAAATGATGGACAAAGCCATTCATCAATTGCTGGCCATTCGCAAAATTCAGGAAAAGATGGGACTGGTGTCATTGCCGGAAGATTTGCAGGAGATTGCGCAGTTGCGACTGGATCATCAAATGGCGTCTTTGTCCGAACTTTGCCGCTTGACGGAAGGAAAGTTCAGCAAGGCGGGGCTCAGCCGACGCCTGACTAAAATAATTGAAATTGCAAATAAAATTGACGGATAAGGAAATAGAATGAGAGAGTTTGTTCATTTGCACGTTCACACTGAATACAGCCTTTTGGACGGCGCCGCAAAAATCAGCAGCGTTCTTCAAAGGGCTAAAAGTCTTGGACAAACGGCTTTGGCGATCACTGATCACGGTGTGATGTACGGTGTAATTGATTTTTATAAAGAAGCCAAGGCACAAGGAATCAAGCCGATTATCGGATGTGAAGTATACACTGCTGCCAGAACGAGATTTGATAAACTCTATGAGTTTGACGGCCAAATCGGACATCTTGTGCTGCTTGCAAAAAATAATGAAGGATATCAAAATTTGATTCACTTGGTGTCTAAGGCATCGGTGGAGGGTATGTATTATAAACCCCGTGTGGATATGGAACTGTTAAGGGAGCATTCAACGGGGCTGATTGCGCTGTCTGCTTGTCTGGCAGGTGATGTACAACGGTTTCTTTTACAGGAGAATTATGAGGGCGCCAAAGAAAAGGCGCTGGAATATAAGGCGATTTTCGGCGATGATTTTTATCTGGAATTGCAAGATCATAATCTCAAAGAAGATGCAGCGGTAATATCCGGACTTGCTCGTCTTTCTACAGAAACCGGCATTCCTCTTGTGGCCACCAACGACGTTCATTACGTAGAAAAGAAGGATGCAAAACTGCAGGAAGTACTGATGTGCATCCAGACCAATAAGGTTGTTGGTGATCCAGATGCTATGACCTTTGAAACCCAAGAGTTTTATCTGAAATCCGGTGAGGAAATGGAGGCTTTATTTGCTCATTATCCTCAGGCGTTGGAGAATACGGTAAAAATTGCAGAACAATGTAACGTTGAATTTGATTTTGATCATTATCATCTGCCATCCTTTGCGATGCCGGATGACAGAACGCCTTTTGCTTATTTGTCTGCGCTCGCATTGCAGGGGCTTAAAATGCGTTATCCCGATCGTTGGGCGGAGTATAAAGAGCGTCTGGATTATGAACTGAGCGTGATTGAAAAAATGGGATACGTGGATTATTTTTTGATCGTCCACGATTTTATCCATTATGCGAAATCCAATGATATCCCTGTAGGCCCCGGCAGAGGCTCTGCCGCAGGCTCTATCGTGGCGTATTGTCTTCGTATTACCGAGATCGATCCTATGCGCTATGATTTGTTGTTTGAACGGTTTTTGAATCCGGAGCGTGTCAGTATGCCGGATATTGATATTGATTTTTGCGTCAAACAGCGAAGCCGGGTAATTGATTACGTGGTTTCAAAGTACGGTGCGGATAACGTTGCCCAGATCATCACCTTCGGTACGCTGGCCGCCAAGGCTGCCATTAAAGACGTGGGGCGGGCAATGGGAATTTCGTATTCTCTGACGGATCAGGCTTCTAAGGCGGTGCCGTTCCGCTTGGGAATCACCTTAAAGGATGCGCTGCGGGATTCCAAGGCGTTGCGCCAGTTGTATGACACCGATATGCAAGTGAGAGAAATGGTGAATATGGCAATGCAGTTGGAGGGTTTTCCCCGTCATGCTTCAACTCATGCCGCAGGCGTTGTAATTACGCAAAAGCCTGTATACGAGTACGTTCCCGTTCAGCTTACGGATAATAATGTGGTGACTCAATTTCCTATGGGAACTTTGGAACAGTTGGGTCTGCTCAAAATGGATTTTCTGGGTTTGCGTAATCTTACGGTAATCCACGAGACCGAGCGTTTGGTCCGTCGCTATCAGCCGGATTTCCGTGCAGATCAAATTGATTTTGAAGATCCCAAGGTTTACGCTTTGCTATGTCGCGGGCAAACCCAGGGTGTATTTCAGTTGGAATCCGAGGGAATTAAGCAAGTGCTTCGTCGTATGCAACCTCGCAGCATTGAAGACGTTATTGCTGTGATTTCCCTGTATCGACCGGGCCCGATGGATTCAATCCCTAAATATATTGAAAATAAAAATCACCCTGAAAATATCCGGTACAAAGACCCTCGTCTGGAGAAAATATTGGGTGTTACCTACGGCTGTATCGTATATCAAGAACAGGTAATGCGTATCGTTAGAGATCTGGCTGGTTACTCCTATGGACGCGCCGATCTTGTTCGCCGTGCGATGAGCAAAAAGAAGATGGACGTAATGGAAAAAGAAAGGGATATCTTCATTAACGGATTGACGGATGAAAGCGGTACGGTTGTGATTGATGGATGCTTGCGTAGGGGCGTCGACGCCAAAACGGCCAACGAGCTTTTTGATGAAATGACCGATTTTGCAAAGTATGCCTTTAATAAGTCTCACGCTGCCTGTTACGCCTACGTGGCCTATCAGACTGCCTTTTTAAAGTGTCATTATCCCGCAGAATTTATGGCGGCAATGATGACAAGTGTTATGGACAATACGGAAAAGGTGGCCGGCTATATTGAAGAGTGTAAAAAACTGGGTATTTCCGTTTTGCCGCCGATTATCAATAAAGGTTGCTCTACCTTTACCGTATCGGATCGTAGCATTATTTTCAGCCTTTCCGCCATTAAAAACGTGGGCAGAAAGTTTGTGGAATCTGTTGTCAGCGAGCGAGACTTCAACGGCCCCTTTGAAAGTTTTCCGGATTTTGTGCGACGTATGGATGGCAAGGAAATGAGCAAAAAGTCCTTGGAAAGCTTAATCAAAGCCGGCGCTTTTGATGAATTCGGATTTAGCCGTAAGCATTTGTTAGGCGTTTACGATAAGGTCTTGGAAGGCGCACATAATGATGCGACACGCGGGGCCTTTGGTCAGATGGACCTTTTCAGCGGTGTTTTCCATGAAGAAAATGCAGGCCTTGAACGGTATTTTGTTAACAATATACCTGAATTTGAGCCTGAGCAAAAGCTGTTGATGGAAAAAGAGGTGACCGGCTTGTATATGACCGGTCATCCGCTGTCCGGCTATGATGTGCTGTATGAAAATAAAGGATACGTTCGTATCGCTTCACTTTATAATTCTGAGTTTAAGTTTGAAAAGGACCGTTCCTATAAGTTTTTTGGCATTTTGGATAATTGTAAAACTAAAATGACCAAAGCCAAAAAATCAATGGGTTTTGCAACCTTGGAGGATGAATCCGGCAGTGTGGAACTGATCATTTTCCCTGCGGCCTTTAATCGTGTGGACGCTGTGCTACGCAATGGGCAGATCGTATTTGCGGAAGGAAAGGTTTCCATTGAGGAGGAAGGCGTCAAAATCATCTGTGAAAAGCTTGTGGATGCTGACGTTAAACGTATTGCCGATGCCGCCAAAAAGCTTTATCTAAAAATTCCGTCAAAAGATTCGCAGGCTTGGCAGGCGGTGCGTGACCTGATAAATTCCCATAAAGGTGATATTTGCTGTGTGTTGCATTTTTCCGATAGTGGCAAAACGGTTGTCACCAAGCAGGATTTCGGTGTTGACGGTTCCACGGAATTGCTGGCGGCGCTTCGGAATATTTTGGGAAATAACCAAGTGATTGTGCGATAAAAGGTATTGATTTTTTTAAATTAATATGATATTATTAATGAGATGTAATTACTTTGGGGGAATTTGAATGACAAGCAAAGTAAAAAAAATAGGCGTGTTGACCAGCGGTGGCGACGCCCCCGGCATGAATGCTGCTGTCCGCGCAGTTGCAAGAAGTGCTCTTGCAAAGGGGATTGAAGTTGTCGGCATCCGCAGAGGTTATGCCGGCTTACTCAGCGGAGACATTTTTGATATGAATCTCCGTTCTGTTTCTAACATTATTCAAACAGGCGGCACCTCGCTGTATTCTGCCAGACTTCCTGAATTTGCTCAGGATGCCGTTCAGAATAAAGGCGTAGAAAAATGTAAAGAATATGGAATTGACGGTCTGGTTGTAATCGGCGGCGACGGCTCTTTTAGAGGAGCTGCCGCATTATCAGCCAAGGGAATCCCTTGTATCGGCATTCCCGGTACCATTGATAACGATATTGCTTCCAGTGAGTATACCATCGGTTTTGACACGGCGCTGAACTGTGTTATGGAAATGGTGGATCGCATTCGTGATACCTCTCAGTCCCACGAGCGTTGCTCGGTGGTTGAGGTTATGGGTCGTAGAGCCGGATATCTTGCTTTGGAATCTGCCATTGCAACAGGTGCTACCTGCGTATTGGTTCCCGAAATTCCGCTTCCTTATGAGAAGATTATCGAAAAGATTCGCAGTAGCCGGGCAACCGGTAAGTCCCACTTCATCATTGTGGTGGCTGAAGGCGTCGGCGGAGCTGAGGAGCTTACTCGTAGAATTGAAGAGGATACCGGCATCGTATCCCGTTGCACTATTTTGGGCCACGTACAGCGTGGTGGATCTCCCACCGTGCGAGATCGTGTGATGGCCAGCGAAATGGGCAATTATGCTGTGAATCTCTTGGTCAAGGGTATTGGTAACCGTGTCGTGGCTTTACAACACGGTGTTGTAACCGACTTTGATATTCAAGAAGCCCTTGCAATGAAAAAAGAGTTTCCTATGGATCTCTACAAAATGAGTTACGATATTTCTATCTGACACTTTAGAGTATACGGCCTCGCCGTGAGGCCGTATACTCCCTCATAATAACGATGCGTTTTACAGCGCAAATATTAATATACGGAGGCATAGCTCAGCTGGTTAGAGCGTTCGCTTCACATGCGAAAGGTCGCGGGTTCGAGTCCCTCTGTCTCCACCAAAATGCATCAACGCTTGTTGGTGCATTTTTACTTTAAGAAAGGAACCGGCATATGAAGATAGGTCAGTTTTTATCCAATACGTATCAATCCAGCCTACTGGCGCGATTTGTCCGCTTTGTTGCCAAGGCCTACGGGAGCAGTGTGATTTTCTCCTTAAATCGGGCAGGGGAGTTGGATGGTGCGATCGGCAACTCTGCCTTAATTGGACGGGAAAAGGACGCTAAACCTTTTCAAAAAGGAAAGATTTTGCCCGCTTTGTATGAGAGCGCTGAAAAACTTTTGCATATTTCATGCTGCCAGTTGGCAATTTTGTTGTTTTTCTTCTTGCTTTCTTTATCTGTATCGGGCTGGATTGATGGGAGTACAACCGAAGGAATCCTCTATTTGGTTTGTGAGTTGTTTGTTCTGCCCCTGTTCTTTTCCTGCCGTTCTGTTTCTGCGGTAATTGGCAGCTCCTTGATCGGTCGTTTTTTTGAATTCAAACAAGATGCGCCGACTCAAAAACAGAGCAAATTTATGCTTTGTCTGATTGGAGTTTTGGGCATTATCGGCGGTATGTTTTTACCGATGCCATATGCATTTCTTTTGCCTCTGGCACCCGCTTTGTTGGTAATGCTTACTTATATTAAGCCCATTGGTTTTATTTGCTTGATTATGGTATGCTTGCCGGTTTTCGGAACCAGCGTTTGTATTACGCTTTGCATCCTGCTCGCCTTGTCTCAATGGCTTCAACGCTTTTACGGTACGATTGGTAAAACGCGGCTGGATTATATTGACCTTTTACTGGCGGCTTATATTGCTTTGTGCCTGATCAGCAGCCTGTTTTCTTTTTCTGTCAGTGACAGCTTGCGGGTTTCCGCGATGTGGATCATTATGTTTTCCACCGTCTTTATTATTATTCGCAACGTCAGATCCCGTCGTGATTTGGTGATGTCTTTAAGCTGGTTGATGATTGGCGCCGTGATCGCCGGTGTGATCGGTCTCTATCAATATTTATCCGGACAGGTGGATACCACGTGGACCGATACGACTTTGTTTCAAAATCTGGATATTCGTATTTACAGCACCTTTGCCAATCCCAACGTTTTCGGCGAATTCTTGTTGCTGGTTATTCCGCTGGCGGCAGGTCTTGGCATTTATTTTAATAAATGGAAATATAAAATCGCCTGCTTTGGTACCCTTGCTTTATCTCTCATAGCGCTGGCTTTGACATATTCCCGTGGTTGTTACGTGGGATTGGTGGTCACAGTACTCGTTTTTTTGTGGATGTATAACAAAAAGATTTTGGGCATTTTGCTGGTGGTTGGAACGCCGGTGGGCATTATGATGTTGCCGCAAAATATGATTGACCGTATTTTGAGTATGGTGAATCTGGCGGATAGTTCTACCTCCTATCGTTTGAAAATTTATGAGGGTTCCTTTGAGTTGCTAAAAACTTATTGGCCCAGCGGTCTTGGAATCGGTGAGGCGGCGTTCAATTACGTATATCCCTTCTTTGGCATACAAGGCATTGTTGCGCCACATACTCACTCTCTCTTTTTGCAATTGATGACAAGCTTTGGTATTGCCGGTCTGGTATATTTTGCTTTTCTGATGTTTGTCTATCACCGCAATATTATTTCTTTTGAAAAGCGGTTGAAACATACGGACCGTCGTAAGGTGCTGTTGATCACCTTCGGTTCGGTACTATTCGGCTTTTTGGTACAAAGTATTTTTGACTATACTTGGTATAACTACAGAGTGTATTTTCTGTTCTGGATCGTAGTGGCTCTCGGCTTTGCTACCTATAAGATTTTGAGAGGGGAGGAAAAGAAGGTTGATTAGAGTATTGCATTGCATCAGTGATACAAATTTTGGCGGTGCCGGCAGAGTGCTTCTTAATTATCTCAATCACTTTGACTCTGCAAAATTCGAGGTTTCCGTCGTCCTGCCCAAAGGGAGCAAGCTTCTTGCATATATGGACGCTGATGCATATCAGATCATTGAACTTGACGGCTTGTATGACCGTTCTTTTAATGCGGCTGATGTAAAGGCATTGAAAAAAGTAATTCGCACCCTTCGTCCCGATATTGTACATTCCCATGGTGCGCTTAGTGCTCGCATTGCAGGAAAACAATGCGGTTGTAAGGTGGTGTATACCAGACACAGTGTATTTGATCTGCCTGCTTGGCAAACCTCCTTTTTGGGTCGTACAGCCCTTGGCACCATCAATTCCCATTATGCTGACCGAATTATTGCCGTTTCTCCTGCCGCCAAGACGTTGCTCACAGATTCCGGCACGCCGGAGGATAAGATTGACGTGATTTTCAATGGCGTGGAAGCAGTGGAACGCCAGGACGTGGAAAATTGTATTCAGATTCGTGAACAATACGGTATTGGCAAAGATGCCTTTGTCTGTTCCATTATCGCCCGTCTGGAAGAGGTTAAGGGTCACAAATACGTGATTGATGCCGCCAGATTGCTGAAGGATCAGGGAGAAAGTGACGTTCGTGTATTGATTGCCGGCACCGGTGGTATTGAAGAAGAGTTGAAAGCGTATGCCGCTGAGCAGGACGTAACGGATATGGTTTGCTTCGTCGGATTTATCAAAGAAATCGGGCGCCTGCTGTCTGTTACCGATCTGCAGTTAAACGCCTCCTATGGTACTGAAGCCACTTCTATGGCTTTGCTGGAAGGCTTTTCATTGGGCATTCCGGCCGTTGTTTCGGATTTTGGAGGTAACCCGTACGTTGTCTCCCACGAAGAAAACGGTTTGATTTTCCGTAAAAAGGATGCCCATACCTTGGCAAAAGCAATTTTGCGTATGAAAAATGATAAGGAATTGTATGCAAAAACTTCGGTTGGCGCCGGCGACAGCTTTAAGAAGCGATTTACGGCGGAGACGATGGCTGCCGAAATGGAAGAAGTATATTCCGATTTAATACAAAGGAGCAAATGATATGAAAAGAAAATGGAATTGGCTGGATACACTGATCGTTTGTATCGCAGTTGTTTTGATTGCAGGTGTCTGCTTCTTTTTGTTCCGCCCTGCAGACACTGAATTGAGCGCAAATCCGGAAATGGATTACTATCTTACCTTTGAGACCGAAAAGGCAAAGGTGGGCACGTTTGATAAACTCAAAGTCGGCGACGTTGTGTACATTATTTCCGACGATAAGGAATTCGGCGTTATTGAGTCCGTTGAATCCTTACCGTATCAAGCGGCTGTGTTTAATGAAACGACTAAACAATTTGATTTGGCGGAAAGTGACGATCATATTTTCTGTCGCGTCGTTGTTAAAACCACCGGATATAAAAATGATAAGGGTGCCGTGTTTGCGCAAAACCGTTCGGTTATTTACGACGATGAGTGGCACTTTGAAACGGATACGTATCGTTTTAATGGTTACGTTACCGGTATAAAGGAGGTTGAGGTATCCAAATGAGAATCGTAGATCAAAAGGGAAATCTGTTTGGTAAGATCAATCTGCTTGACTTTATTTTGCTTCTTATTTTCACTGTGTTGTTGCTTGGCGGCGTTTATAAGCTAACGATGGTGGATAACACGGTCTATATGCCCGACTATCAGCAGGGTGAGATCACCATTCGTCTGAGCAATTTGCGTTCCTATGAGGTGGAGGCGTTGCAGCAAGGTGACCTGATTGCCGTTCCGAAGATTCAGGATTTGGGAAAGGTGGTTTCCGTCACCAGTGAAAACCGTGTGGATACGGTAAATTCCGCAGATGGAAAAATATATTCTGCCGCCAATCCTATGTATTTTGTGGCGGAAGTGACACTGCAATCGGATGAGCTGGTTTGTCGTGATGGGAAGTATTTCGTGGGCAAAAACTATAAACTCATTCCCGGTCAGGCACTGGACGTTACCAACGGTGTTTTGGAGTGCAAGGGCACTCTGCTTTCAATTGAAATTAAATGAAATAAGCTGACCCTGTAATCCGGGGTCAGCTTATTTTGAACAAAAATAATCCTGTGACAGCAAAATGCCGCCACAGGAGTTTTGATCAGCCATCTAAATAAGATTTTAAGAGCGTTTGCAACAGCTCCTCACGGTCGATTTTGCGAATCAGGGAGCGTGCGTTGTTATGGTTGGTAATATACGTGGGATCCTCGGACAACAGGTAACCGACGATCTGATTTAAGGGATTGTATCCCTTTTCTTTAAGTGCATCATATACAGCGGTCAAAATCATTTTGGTTTGTTGTTCACGATCGCCGTTGATATTGAATTGCAAAGTATTTCCGTTCATAATAACTCACCTCTGATATATTGTATCTCATTTTACGTAAAATTTCAATAAAAAATTTAAAATGAGATAAAAAACAAGGACCGCCAATAAAACGGTCCTTGTAATATGGAGCTGGAGATGGGACTTGAACCCACGACCTGCTGATTACGAATCAGCTGCGCTACCGACTGTGCCACTCCAGCAAGCACTTATATATTTTAACATATATTTTGAAAAAATCAACTGTTTTTTTCTTATAGCGTAATTGTTGCCAATTAAATAAATATGTGTTACAATACAAAATGGTGAAATGTATGATAGATATAATTGTGATCGGTGCCGGACCTGCCGGCTTGATGGCCGCTATTCAGGCGGCTATGCTGGGGGCAACGGTGGAGATCATTGAAAAGAACGAAGCTCCGGGCCTCAAACTGTTAATCACCGGAAAGGGTAGATGCAACGTCACCAATAACTGTGATGAACAAACTTTGCTGGCCGAAGTAGCACATAACCCCAAATTTTTATACAGTGCCTTTTATCAGTTTAACGCAAGAGACACTATGTCTTTTTTTGAAAACCTGGGCGTAAAGCTGAAAACCGAACGGGGACAAAGAGTGTTTCCTCAAAGTGACAGGTCTGCGGATATTCGCGATGCTTTGGTACGCTTTGCAAAAGAACTTGGCGTTGTAATATGTCAGGATACAGTGAAGAGTATTACACCTCGAGTAAACGACGTTTTGATTGTGGGACAGAAAGAATATATGGCCAAGCGTTGTATCATTGCAACCGGCGGCCTGTCCTATCCCAAAACGGGTAGCACGGGGGATGGTTACCGCTTTGCAGAGGCAATTGGTCACACCATTGTGGAGCCCCGTCCTTCTTTGATCGGTCTGAAATGTAAGCAGAATTTTTGCTGTGAGCTGGCAGGGATGACCCTTAAAAACGTTGGGGTATCCTTTTATCGCGGCAATAAGCGTGTGTATACCGATTTTGGAGAGTTGCTGTTTACCCATATCGGAATCTCCGGCCCTACCGTTTTATCGGCGTCGGCTCATTTTGATGATTTTGAGCAGGCCAGAGCCGTCATCGACTTTAAACCGGCACTGAGTGAAGAGCAACTACACCAGCGTTTATTGCGCGACTTTTCATTGGTTATGAACAAAAACGTGCTCAACGGCATTGAGGGGTTATTACCTCACAAATTATTGCCGATTTTGTTAGAATACTGTAGAATTTCACCCTTCAAGAAGGTCAATCAGATTACCAAAGAGGAACGAGAGACGCTGGTGCAAGGCCTTAAGTCATTTACCCTTGATTTGATTGGAAAAGAAGGGATTGAAAAAGCTATCATTACTGCCGGCGGTGTTGCGGTGAGTGAAATTTCACCCAAAACCATGGCTTCAAAAATCAATGAAAAAATCTATTTTGCCGGTGAGGTGTTGGACGTGGATGCCTATACCGGTGGATTTAATTTACAAAT
Source organism: Eubacteriales bacterium (assembly GCA_045541535.1). Classification (GTDB taxonomy): domain Bacteria; phylum Bacillota; class Clostridia; order Oscillospirales; family QAKW01; genus Firm-08. Next base: position 43,458 of record JAZQJG010000098.1, on the reverse strand, counting down.
CGCATTTTCAACCGGGTATCTTGCCGGAAAAAGTGCGGCGGAGGAGTTATTATGAATAAAATTGTAAATGTAGCAATCGACGGGCCTTCCGGTAGCGGAAAAAGCACCCTTTCCAGAAAAGCAGCGGCGCAGTTAGGTTTTATTTACGTAGATACCGGCGCAATGTATCGTACGATTGGTCTGTACGCCCATCGTAAAGGCATTGTACTGGATGACGTAACGCCTATTGTTTCAATGCTTTCCGAAATCGATATCAGCATTCGGTACGTGGACGGGGAACAACTTATCTATTTGAACGGTGAAAACGTCTCGGCGGAGATTCGCACCCATATTATTTCCGCCTATGCTTCTGCCGTAGCCAAAATTCCTGAGGTCAGAGCCTTTTTGCTGGAGACGCAGCGAAAGTTGGCCAGAGAAAACAGTGTAATTATGGATGGGCGTGACATTGGTACCGTAGTATTGCCCGATGCAAACGTAAAGATTTTTTTGACTGCATCTCCCGAAATCCGTGCTAAACGCAGGTATGCTGAACTGCAGCAGCGGGGACAGCAAATTGATTTTCAACAATTGTTGCAGGATATCATTGATCGTGATTATCAGGATTCTCACCGTGAGGTGGCACCGCTCAAACCTTCTGAAACCAGCATTATACTGGACACCTCTGAACTTGATTTTGACCAATCTCTGGAGCGGCTGGTTGCGATTATCAAGGAGAAGATCTGAATATGAAATTTTATAAATTTATTCGTGAGCTGATCAGACCCATTTGCTTTGTGTTGATGCCCAGAAAATATCACGGACTTGAAAACATTCCCCAAAGCGGTCCGCTGATCGTTTGCGCCAATCATATTTCATATTTTGATCCGGTTTTTATCGGTTTAGCGATGAAAACCCCGCTTCGTTTTATAGCAAAAAAAGAGGCATGCAACGCACCTGTACTTGGATTTATTTTACAAAAAATCGGTGCATTTCCGGTGGATCGGGAAGGGAAGGATCTTAAAGCGATCCGTACCTGTCTTTCTATCGTAAAAGACAACGGTATTTTGGGTATTTTTCCGGAAGGCACGCGCATTCTTAACGGTAAGGTGTCCAGTGCAAAAGCAGGCGTAGCTTTAATTGCCAAACGGTCAAAGGCTCCGTTACTGATGGTGCGTATTAAGCCTTCTAAGGGCACCTTTAAGCCATTTTGCCGTACCGACGTTTATTTTGATCAACCCCGCTCCTATGAGGAACTTTGCGGTGATATGGAATATCAAGAAGCAAGTCAAAAAATTCTGGATTCCATCTACGCTTTGGGAGAATAATGATGAAGATAATCGTAGCAAAAAGTGCGGGATTTTGTTTTGGCGTAGAGCGTGCTGTAAATCTTTTGGAAAAGGCAATTGAGGAGCACAATGAAAAAATTTGCACCATCGGTCCGATTATCCATAATCCCCAGATTATTGCACGGATGGGGGAAAGAGGGGTAAAAATTGTGGATTCACCCGCCGATCTTCCGGAAGGAGCCGTTGCCGTGGTGCGTGCTCACGGAATCACCAAGGAAGATTATCTTTTACTGGACCAAAAAGCCGGTAAAGTAATTGACACAACCTGTCCCTTTGTGGCCAAGATCCATCGGATTGTTGAGCGAGTGGCTGAGGGTGATCATTGGGTACTTATCGGTGGGGATGAAGGTCATCCCGAGGTGATGGGGATTCGTAGTTTTGCCCATCCGGAGCGATGTCTGGTCTTTCGGGATGCGGAAGGACTTGAAAAAATCACCAAAAATTTTACACATTCCGAGAATTTGTTTGTGGATGTAGTTTGGCAAACTACTTTTTCCGTAAAAGAATTTAAAAAATGTGAAAAAATTATCAAAAAAACCTTTAAAAATTCAATAATATATGATACAATCTGTAATGCTACCGATTTAAGACAGGAAGAATGCGGCCGATTGGCTGCAAAATGTGACGCTTTTTTTGTGGTTGGCGGCAAGCAAAGCTCCAATACAAACAAGCTTTATCACATAGCGCAGGCAGTGTGTCCGAATTCTTTTTTGATTGAGTCGGCCGGCGAACTACCGATCGAAACTATAAAAAAATTCAATTTGATCGGTATCACAGCCGGTGCTTCAACACCGGACTGTGTAATTGAGGAGGTAAAAGAAACAATGTCAGAAGAGACGAAAAATGTAGCGGAAGTTGGCGAAATGACCTTTGCCGAAATGCTGGAGGATTCCTGCAAGACCATTACCACCGGTGAGCGTGTAAAGGTTGTTGTAGTAGGTGTTACTCCTACTGAAATCAAGGTAGAACTGGGGGCCAAACAATCCGGCTTCATTACCAGAGACAATTTCTCTTCGGATCCTGCCGTGGATCTGGAGACTGCCGTCAAAGTCGGCGACGAGTTTGACGCTATCGTATTGAGAGTCAGCGACGTAGAAGGTACGATCGCTTTGTCCAAGAAGAAACTGGACGCCCTTGCAGGCTTTGAGAAGATTGAGGCCGCAATGAATGAAAAGGAAGTTGTTGAAGGTGTCGTAACCGGCGTTAACAACGGCGGTCTGACAGTTTCTGTATACGGCGTACGTGTGTTCGTTCCCATGTCTCAGACTGCAAAGCCCCGTGACTTTGACTTTGAGACCCTGCTGAAGACCGAAGTTAAGCTGAACATCATTGAGTTCTCCACCGTTCGCGGACGCAAGAAGATCATCGGCTCCATGAAGGCTGTTGCCAGTGCTGAAAGAAAGCAGGCTCAGGAAGCTTTCTGGGCGAACGCCGAGGTTGGCCAGAAGTTGACCGGTACCGTTCGTAGCGAGAGATCTATCACCAATTTCGGTGTTTTTGTTGACATCGGCGGCGTAGACGGCTTGGTACATATCACCGAGCTCAGCTGGAAGAAGATCAAGCATCCCAACGAGGTTGTCAAGGTTGGCGACACTCTGGAAGTTTACATCAAAGAGCTTGACGTTGAGAACAAGAAGGTTTCTCTCGGCTACAAAAAGGACGAAGACAATCCCTTCAAACTGTTCACCGACAAGTTTGCTGAAGGTGACGTTACCACCGTTAAGATCGTAAATCTGATGCCCTTCGGCGCATTTGCCAACATCGTTGACGGTGTAGACGGTCTGATTCATATTTCTCAGCTGTCCGACAAGCGTATCGGCAAGCCTGCCGACGTTGTTAAGGTTGGCGACGAGGTTGACGTTAAGATCGTTGAGATCGATACCGAAAAGCAGAAGGTTGGCCTGTCCATCCGCGCTTTGCTGGAGGACAATGGCGACATCGCTGAGGAAACCGACGCTGAATAATCTTTTATATTTAAGGCGACGCTTTTGCGTCGCCTTATTTTTTTGAAAAATTAATTGAACATAATATTTTAAAAATCTTGATATTATAATATAATAATGCTATAATTATATAATAATTTTATTTTTTAGAAAGGAGAAGGGGATATGGCAATTAAAAATTGGATTATGCCCAAACAGCAAAATGAACGTGCCGCGGTCATTGCCGGACGATATAATATCCCTTTATTCCTTGCTGATATTTTGATTAATCGCGGCTTTGATAGCTTTGAAGAAATTGATAATTGCCTTCATACAACTGCTGCCGTGTTGAACGATCCTTTTGTCATTCGTGATATGGATCTTGCGGTAGCAAGAATCAACACCGCTATTACTGCGGGTGAGACTGTTACGATCTACGGAGACTATGACGTGGACGGTATTACATCGGTTGCGCTGCTGTATACCTATCTGACTCGCCGCGGTTTACAGGTTTATTTTTACATTCCCGACCGGATTGAAGAAGGTTACGGCGTAAACTGTAACGCCATTGATCGCATTGCAAAAAACGGTAGTAGCTTGATTATTTCAGTGGATACCGGCGTAACCGCCGTAGAGGAAGTGGAATATGCAAAGAAGATCGGCATTGATTTTGTCATCACCGATCATCACGAATGCGCCGGAGAGATCCCTGCTGCCGTAGCCGTATGTAATCCAAAAAGACCGGATTGCGATTATCCGTTTCGCGCTTTGGCAGGTGTCGGCGTTGTTTTTAAGTTGATTGCTGCACTACACGCACCGGGCACTCAGGAGGAACTGCTGGATCAGTATTCAGATCTTGTAGCCTTGGGCACCATTTCCGACGTTATGCCTGTAGTTGGAGAAAATCGTTATATTATCCGTCGAGGCCTGCAAGTACTTTCTAAAAATCGCAGTGGACTTCACGCTTTGATGCTAGCAGCCGGCATTCGTAACTTGGATCAGCTCTCCGTGTTTGACGTCAGTTTTCTGATCGCACCCCGCATCAATGCCGCCGGCCGGATCGGTGATTCATTGAAAGCTGTGGAACTGCTGATTTCACAAAAGCCTTCGGTTTGGACCCAAACGGCTGACTATTTGTGTGAGCTCAATAACAAACGCCAGTTAATTGAGGCTAAAATTTTTGAGGAAGCGGATACCATTATCCGAGAGAAAAAGTTATACCGTGATCAAAGCGCTCTGATTTTATGGAAGGAAGGATGGCATCACGGTGTTATCGGCATCGTCGCCTCCCGCATTAAAGAAAAGTACGGTCTGCCCACCATCTTGTTTGCCGTATCCGAGGGCAAAGCAAAGGGCTCCGGCCGCAGTATGGAACCCCTGAATTTATATAACGCACTGGGGGCACTGGAGGACGTCGATTTTCGCTTTGGCGGTCATGCGATGGCGGCGGGCATCACGTTGCCTTCGTCCGAGCTTCCCAAATTCAGAGACCGTTTTTGCGCCTATGCAAAGGCTGAAACGAAAAACTCACCCTATGTCAACAGCATCAAGATTGATGCCCAGCTCTTTGAAACAGATTTTGAACTGGAGAGCTTTCAAAAGATTTCTCTTCTGGAACCCTTTGGCACCCAAAACGAGGTGCCCCTGTTTTGCGTACGTAATGCCATTATTCGGGAGCTGAAGCCCATCGGAAATCAAAAACATATGCGACTTGTTTTCCAGATCGGCTCAAAGCGGATCAATGCCGTATTTTTCGGAATGCGTCCGGATGCGTTTGCTCTGGAAGCGCAAAGCTGTGTCGACGTAATATTTCAAGCTTCTATTAATGAGTTTCGCGGTAAATGTGATCTGCAAATGATCGTTAAGGGTATTCGCCCCTATGAGAAGAAATATAATCAGATGATCAGCGACCTGGAGTGCGCTCTCGGTGGTGAGATTCCGCCCCGCCTTTATCCCAATCGCAAAATCATCGCAAACGTCTACCGTTTTGCACAAAAATGCGTTCAGAATAGTTTATCGCTGCTGGATCTGACCGATCTTCCGGTATTGATGAAAAAGAGTGGCCTGGGCTATTATGATCTTCGCAGCATTTTACCTTCTTTGGAAATTTTGGAGCAGATCGGCGTTGTACAATATCTTTTAGTGGATCATCAACTGATGATTTTATCAATTGATGATTCTCATAAGGTTTCGTTGGAACATTCAGCCCTGTATCGCAAAATGCAGGGTTGAGGGAGGAAACAATGGATATAGTCCATCAACTGTATCAAAAGCTCTGTGACTGTCTTCATTCGGACGGCAGGACTTATGATTTTGAAAAAATTGAAAAGGCCTTTGAGTTTGCCAAATCCCATCACGGGGATCAGCGCAGAACGTCGGGCGAGCCCTATATCTGTCATCCTTTGCAGGTGGCGATCATTACCCACGAGTTGGGCCTTGATTCCGACTCGGTCATTGCCGCGTTACTGCACGATACCATCGAGGACACCGAGGCAACCTTCGACACTGTCAAGGAAGAGTTTGGCCGCTCGGTAGCGGAACTGGTAGACGGCGTTACCAAAATCGGCAAGATTCCTTATTCCTCTAAAGAGGAACAGCAGATTGAATATCTGCGCAAGATGTTTTTTGCTATGGCAAAAGATCTGCGGGTCATTATCATTAAGCTGGCTGACCGTTTGCACAACGTGCGCACCTTGGATGCAGTACCTTCCTCCAAGCAATTGCGGGTGGCGTTGGAAACTATGGAAATCTATGCGCCCCTTGCGCATCGTCTCGGTATGCAAAAAATCAAAACTGAGCTGGAGGATACCTGTCTGTCCTATCTGGATCCCGTCGGCTATAAGATGATCGTTGACCGACTGGAGCAATTTGCCAATACCGACGGCAATTTCTTTGATCAGACGCTGCAACGCATTTCCGAAAAGCTGGCGGAGTTTAACATCAAGTTCCATCTGGAATACCGTGTAAAGCATATTTTCAGTATTTACCGTAAGCTGTTCACGCAAAACAAGGCTTTTGAAGAAATCTTCGATGTATATGCCTTCCGGGTAATTGTGGACAGTATGACGGATTGCTACTTTGTTTTGGGTTTGATTCACGATATTTTCAATCCCATTCCCGGTCGGTTTAAGGATTATATTTCCACACCGAAGCACAATATGTATCAATCCTTGCACACGACGGTAATCGGAAAAACCGGCATCCCGTTTGAGGTACAGATTCGTACCTGGGATATGCACAATACGGCAGAATACGGTATCGCGGCTCACTGGAAATACAAGAGCGGCGTACGTAGCAGTTCGGAGTCCGTGGATTCCAAGCTTCATTGGATTCGTTCTCTGCTGGAAGCAAACGAGGTAGGGGACACCGAGGACTTCATTTCCGGACTAAAGGTGGATCTGTTTGCAGAAGAGGTATTTGTATTCACGCCGAAAGGCGACGTGGTGGATCTGCCTCTTGGGGCAAATCTGATTGACTTTGCCTATTCCATCCATTCGGCTGTCGGTAATCGAATGATCGGTGCCAAAGTAAATGGCAAGATCGTGCCCTTTGATTATAAACTCAGTACCGGCGAGATCGTAGAAATCCTTACCACTTCTTCTGCCAATCATGCCCCTTCTCGCAACTGGATGAAGATTGCAACCACCAGTGAGGCCCGTAACAAGATCCGACAGTATTTCAAAAAAGAGTGTCGTGAAGAAAATATTACCACGGGTCAGACCGAACTGGATAAAGAGTTGCGGGAACTGGGCATCCGACTGGAGCAGGAAGACAAGTTGAAAATACTTGAACTCGTCTGTGAGAGAATGCACTATAATCACATAGACGATCTATATAGCGCTATCGGTTACGGCGGTACCACCGCATTTAAGGTGGCAAACAAAGTCAAGGACATTGCCATGAAAATGCAAAAGGCCAAAGAAATCAAGGTGATTCCCGTTCACAAACGTAAAACCGCTTCCGGCGGCGTTGTGGTGGAGGGCATTGATAATTGTCTTGTGAAGTTTGCAAAATGCTGTTCACCTCTGCCGGGCGACTATATTTGCGGCTTTATTACCAAAGGTTTTGGCGTGTCTATTCATAAAGTGGATTGTCCCAACGCCGTAACGGGAATGGATGCAGCACCGGAGCGATGGCTGAAGGCGCATTGGGATGAAACGACACCGGCCGCCTTTACCGCCAACATTCGTATTGAAACCAAAGAGAGTATTGGTGTTATGGCGGCAGTTGCTTCTGCTATGGCGGATATGAAGGTTTCCATTCATTCTGTCAGCGCCAATCCCCATCGTACGGAGAAAGATCACGCTGTGATCACAATGTCCTTTGAGGTGCGGGATATCCAGCATCTTAACCAGATTATTGCAAAGCTGGAGAAACTGAAAGACGTGATTGAGATTTCAAGAGTGTAGATATGAAAATACAGCATTTTGTTACAGATTTTTTTGACACCAACGTGTATCTTTTTGAAAAAAATAATAAATGCTTTATGGTGGATTGCGGCGGATCGGTACAGGATACGAAGCGGCATCTTGCTTCTTTTGGCATCTGGCCTGACTTTCTGTTGTTGACCCACGGTCACATTGATCATATTTCATCCCTTTCACTGTTTGAAAACAGTGATACGCAGATCGTTATTCATTCTGCGGATCAACATTATCTCTGCGATCCTTCCTTCAATTTATCAACTGCAATACTCGGACAAGCAGTTACCTTTGATCTTCTCTGTGCTAATGAAGAAATTGATCTTAGTCAATACGGGATCGAAATCATTCATACTCCCGGCCACTCGCCGGGATCGGTATGTTATCGTGTAGAGGACGCGCTGTTTTCGGGTGACACGCTCTTTTGTCAGGGTATCGGTAACACTTCGTTTCCCGGCGGCGACGCTTTGACGGAAATGAATTCGGTGAGACAGTTACTGGAGATTAACGATAATTTGACGGTGTATCCCGGACACGGACCGTCTACAACGATTTTTAAGGAAAGAAAATCTTTTTGATCAGGAGAACCTATGGCCAACGTTTACGTAAACACCGCCGGTCATAAAAAGGCGTTTGACGTTATTAACGTAACGCTTTTATTCTGGCCGGGTAGCAGAATTCTGGATAACAGTGCCGCAAGGCATGACGTTTCCGTCTATTCAAAACTTTCTGCCATCGGTGATGACCGAAAAATTGCATATGCTTGCGTTCGTTTCGGCGGGAAGAGATTTTCTTGTCAAAGGACTTTTGTGGGCAAATCGCCTGAAAATGAACTTCGTTTTGTAAAGCAGACGGTTTATTTTGCTTGTTGCAAGGCAACGGGTATCTGTCCACCCTGGGGGATTTTAACAGGCATTCGTCCTATGAGCGTATACGAAAAAATTTCGGCGCAATACGGAGATAAGGCCGGCGAGATTTTACAAAAAAATTTTTACGTTTCCGAACAAAAGAGTCAAATTCTTGACACGATCTTTTCTTTTCGTAAAAGTATTTACTACAATGGGGTGGAAAACGATGTTTCACTGTACATTTCCATTCCGTTCTGCCCGTCAAAATGCTCCTATTGTTCCTTTGTCAGCGCCTCGGTAGAGAAGGTTAGAAATTTGGTTGAGCCGTATTTACAACGGCTTTTGTGGGAAGTGGAGCAAAAGATTGATCTGATCTACCGTTTTGGTAAAAAGATTTCCACAGTTTACGTGGGTGGTGGCACACCGGGTATTTTGTCTGCGGAGCAAATGGAGGCCTTGCTTTCACTGCTGTTTTCAAAACTGCGGCATCCGCTGCGAGAATGTTGCTTTGAGATCGGCCGCCCCGAAACCGTGACCCCTGACCGTCTGGCGGTGTTAAGAAAATATCCCATTGATCGATTATGCATCAATTGTCAAACCCTAAATGATCAAGTACTGGCGGGGGTAGGGCGTCGGCATACAGCCGCGGAATTTATAGCTGCCTGCAAGCTTGCACGCAGTTTTGGCTTTGATTGCATTAATGTGGACTTTATTGCAGGCTTGCCGGAGGAAACGGTGAAAAGTCATCTGGATTCTTTACACAAGGTAATAGATCTTGGTGTGGAGAATGTTACGGTACATTCCTTGTCCATCAAAAAAGCGAGTACCTGGAGCACGCCGGATCGCTTGTATGATCCGAAAGCAGACCGGGTGGCGGAAATGCTTGCCGGCGGCTATGAGATTTTGCATAAAAACGAGTTTTATCCCTACTATATCTACCGGCAAAAAAGCACTCTTTCCAACGGAGAAAACATCGGCTATGCCAAAGCCGGATATATCGGAAAATATAACGTGTATATGATGGAAGACGTTCACAGCGTATTCGGCTGTGGCGCCGGCGCCTCCACCAAAATTATTCACAACAAAATCGGTCGGATTGACCGTTTTGTTAATACAAAATACCCACAAGAATATTTAAAATTCCCCGAAAAGCTGGAAGAACAGCTACACTTGATTTACGAAAATCTGAAAGGAAATGAGTAAATGGATCTTTCTTCTGCGCAAAAGTTAATAGAAGATTTACGGGCGACCATCAACTACCATTCCGAAAAGTATTATAATGAGGACAGCCCTGAAATTTCCGATTATGAGTACGATATGCTGATGCGCAAATTGCGCTCACTTGAGGGACAATATCCTCAGCTTGTCAGTGCTGATTCTCCCACCGTACGCGTCGGCGGTAAGGCGACTAACACTTTTGAGGCCGTGACTCACGAGGTTCCGCTTCAAAGTCTTTTGGATGCATTTTCCTTTGCCGAACTCCTTGAATTTGAACAGCGGGTGCTGAAAGAGGTGGAAAATCCTGCCTACGCCGTTGAGCTTAAGATTGACGGACTTTCCGTGGCGCTTGAATACAAGGAAGGCATTTTTGTTCGCGGCGCTACCAGAGGTGACGGTATGGTGGGCGAAGACGTTACCCAAAATCTGATGACCATTACCGAAATTCCCAAAGTATTGTCTCGTCCCTTGAACATCACGGTACGAGGCGAGGTTTATATGTCAAAGGCTGCCTTTGAGTCACTGAACAAGCAACGTCAATTGGAAGAACAGCCCTTGTTTGCCAATCCCCGTAATGCGGCGGCAGGCTCTTTGCGTCAGCTCAATAGTGAAATCACCGCTTCCAGACAGCTCTCCATTTTCGTTTTCAACGTACAAAAGGGAGACGTGTCCTTTTCAAGCCACGAAGACAGCCTTGATTTTCTTAAAGATCTCGGTTTTCCCGTAAGTCCCTTTTATTCGGTATATGATTCCATAAGTGAGGCGTTTGCCGAGGTAGAGCGTTTTGCGGAAATTCGGGATAGCTTGCCCTTTGATATTGACGGTGCCGTTATTAAAGTAAATGATTTTGGCCATCGGGATCTGTTGGGACAAACCAGCAAATTTCCTAAATGGGCCATTGCCTACAAATATCCGCCCGAACAAAAAGAAACGACACTGAAAGATATTGTAATTCAAGTGGGGCGGACCGGTGTACTGACCCCCAATGCTGTATTGGAACCGGTGCGACTGGCCGGCAGTACCGTATCCAGAGCCACCCTTAATAATCGCAATTTTATCCGTGATCTTGATATTCGTATCGGTGATCGCGTCATCGTACAAAAGGCGGGAGACATCATTCCGGAAATCGTGAGAGTCAATCACAAGGCTCGTAACGGTAATGAACGAATTTATCAAATGCCCGAGTTTTGCCCCGCCTGTGGCAGTAAGGTTGTGGAGGATGAGCACGGGATCGTGATTCGATGCGAAAATCTTGATTGCCCCGCGCAGTTGTTCCGTAGCATTCTTCACTTTGTTTCAAAGGATGCGATGGATATTGACGGCTTGGGTCCCGCGGTCATTCAGCAATTGTTGGATGCAGAACTGATTCGTGACGTAACGGATCTCTACGGACTGAAAATTGAAGATCTGACGCCTTTGGAGCGTATGGGCGAGAAATCGGCAGAGAATCTTGCTGCGGCGATTGAGAAGTCAAAAACAGCCTCCCTTGACCGTTTGATACACGCCCTCGGCATTCGGAACATCGGCAAGGTGGCGGCCAAAACGTTGGCAGAAGCCTTCCCGGATATTGACCTTTTAATGAATGCGTCTCACGATGAGTTGCTTGCTTTGGAGGACTTTGGTGAGATTATGGTCAACTCCCTACAGCAATTCTTTGACCGTGAGGAAAATCAGGAAAAGATCCGCCGGTTAAAGGATTACGGCGTGAATATGAAACAAAATATCGTTCAGCGTGGTACGGTCTACGCCGGAAAAACCTTCGTGTTGACCGGCACTCTTGAAACAATGAGCCGCAGTAGGGCAGGGGAGTTGATTCAACTTGCCGGCGGTAAGGTTGCTTCTTCCGTAAGTAAGAAAACGGATTACGTGGTCGTCGGAGAAAACGCCGGAAGTAAAGAGCGGAAGGCCAGAGAACTGGGTCTAACCATTTTGGATGAAAAGACTTTTTTGGATATGTTGAAACAGGAGGAACAAAATGAACAGTAAATATGATATTGTGGTCGGTCTGGAGGTCCATGCCGAACTGAAAACCAAAACCAAAATTTATTGTAGCTGTGAAAACAAATTCGGCGGCGAAGTCAATACTCAGTGCTGTCCCGTTTGTATGGGTATGCCCGGCGCCTTGCCCGTGCTGAATAAAAAGGTTGTTGAGTATGCAATCAAGATGGGTCACGCCGTTCATTGCAGCATCAATGAAAATCTTAAACAGGACCGTAAAAATTATATTTATCCTGACCTGCCCAAGGCTTATCAGATTTCTCAATTTGATATTCCTTTGTGTGAAAATGGTTACGTTGAATTTATGTTGGGAGACGAACAAAAGCGTGTCGGCATTACCCGTATTCATATTGAGGAAGACGCCGGCAAGCTGTTGCATATGGAAGGCTTTGATTCTACGCTGGTGGATATGAACCGTTGCGGCGTACCACTGATTGAAATTGTTTCTGAGCCCGATATGCGCAGTGCGGCCGAGGCCAAGGAATATCTTGAAACCATCAAGACGATTTTGCAATATATTGATGTTTCCGACTGTAAAATGCAGGAGGGCTCCATTCGTTGTGACGTTAACGTTTCTGTTATGCCAAAGGGCTCTTCCGAATTCGGCACCCGTTGCGAGATGAAAAACATTAATACCTTCAGCGGGGCTATGAGAGCTATTGAATACGAAGCAAACCGCCAGATTGAGATCATCGAACAAGGCGGCGTCATTGAACAGGAAACCAGAAAATGGGACGACGAAAACGGCGTAAACGTTTTGCTCCGTTCCAAGGAGGATGCTCAGGACTATCGCTATTTCAAAGAGCCCGACGTTATGCCCACCACGTTGGATCACGATTGGGTGCTCTCTCTCAAAGAGCAGATTCCGGAGCTACCCAATCAAAAAATCAACCGTTACGTTCAGCAGTTGGGATTGGGCAAGGATGATTCTGAGCTGATTGCCAAGGATTACGCCAAGGCCAAGTTGTTTGAGTCTATGATCGCCGCTGCTAAAATCAAGGCAAAGGATGCGGCTAACTGGATCCTGGGTGACGTTACGAAATATTGTAACGACCATCAGATTTCTGCCGACGAATTTCCGATTACTGCCAAGCGCTTGTCGGATCTGATTCTTTTGATTGAAAACGGAACTATTTCAGGCTCTGCCGCTAAAAAGGTGTTTGCCAAAATGCTGACGGAAGATGGCGAGCCCCTTACGTTTGTAAAAGAAATGGGGCTTGAGCAGATCAGTGATAACTCTGCACTTGAAGCGCTGGTTGCTGACGTACTCGCCAAGAATCCCGGCACCGTTGCCGACTATAAGAACGGCAAGACCAACGTTCTCGGATTTTTGGTTGGTCAGTGTATGAAAGCTTCTCGCGGCCAGGGCAATCCCAAGATTTTAAGTGATCTACTGTTAAATGAACTGCAAAAGTAGGTGATCTTTTGAAACCTGTATTTAAGTTAAGCGGTACTTTGCTGCTCAATCAATTTATCGCAGATATTGCGTGTTGTATGTGTATCATACCGTTTCCTTTTGTTTTCGGTCAAAATAGCTTGTTGACCTACGTTTTATTTTTGATTTTAAACGTGTTTTTCTATTATTATATCTCTTATCACGGCGCCTACAAGGCCGGATTTCACGACGTAAGTCGGCATTCTTCCGAAGCGTATGATCAGGGATATCTGTTGCGCGGATTGCTCGGCGCTGTGCTGGGGGCTGTGCCCAGCTTGCTTATGCTGTTGGTTTGGGCTGTTGGGCATTTTGGCGGTGTATTATATCTCAAGAGCGGCCTGTACGTTTTTACTATGTGGAATCTTTTCGGTTATTGGCCGTTACAGCACATTATACCCAATCATCCTATATTGATTTGTTTGCTTTGTCTTGCAATGCAAATTTTGTTTCCGTTCATAGGTTATATCAGCGGTTGTAAGGGCATCGTTTACTCTCAAAAACTCAAGGATGCTTTTGGACGTTATTCCTCACATAAATAAACGCCAAAGTGAATATGCTTTAGCGGTGATGGTTTTTGTTTTCTCGTTATCGCAAGCAAATTTTATTGAGTTTTGGCTGTTTGGCCTTTATGGCCGTATGTCTTTTGTTGCCGGCTACCAAGCCGATGATTGAGCAATCTATGGTACAATTTATCATTGATCCCGGTCACGGGTTGCCGGACGGTGGTGCAGTTGGCCTTGACGGAACTACGGAACAGATGCTCAATTTGCAAATAGGAACGGCTGTTTATCAACTGTTTGATCAGGGAAAAGCGATTATTTCTCGTAGTAGCGAACAGGGACTTTCCGTTGTGAAAGGCAGTATTCGGGAACATAAAATTTCGGATATGAAGCAACGGGTGGAACTGGCTAAAAGATATCCGCAGGCATTGTTGATCAGCGTTCATATGAATACCTATCCCAATTCATCCGTATACGGCTGTCAGGTCTTTTATAAGGATAATGATCCGAAATCCTTGTCAATTGCCCAACGCCTGCAACAAAACATTAACGAACAACTACAGCCTGATCACACTAAAAACTGTAAGCCGATTTCCGACTCACTATACCTTTTTAAAAACACCGATAATTCTGCAATCTTGATTGAGTGCGGCTTTTTGACAAATCAAGAGGAGCTTTTGAAATTAAAGGATGAAGAATATCAACGTAAACTTGCCCGTCTGATTTATGAGGCTGTACAACAGTAAGGAGAAAACATGGCAAAGGTAAAGAATAAATTTGTTTGTACCAATTGTGGCTACGAGAGCGCCAAATTTTGGGGCAAATGTCCCAATTGCGGCGAATGGGGTACGCTGGAAGAAGAAATTGTAACGGAAGCTTCCGTGCAAAATTCTGCCGCCAAAGCAGCTGCAAAGAAAGTTGACGTGGTTCCCATCAATGAGGTCAGCGAGAGTTCGGGCAAGCGTATTTTAACGGGCCTAAAGGAGTTTGACCGTGTATTGGGTGGTGGGCTGGTTTACGGTTCATTAGTGTTGGTTGGCGGTGATCCCGGCATCGGTAAATCCACCTTACTGTTGCAGGTTTGTGAAAAATTTGCTCAGACCCAAGAGGTTTATTACGTTTCCGGCGAGGAATCTAAAGGTCAAATCAAGATTCGTGCCAACCGTCTTGGCGTTTCGTCTCCGAACATCAAACTGATTTCCGAAACCGATATGGACACCATCGTTCAGTTGGTGCTGGAGCATCAACCGGATATTCTGATTATCGACTCCATTCAAACCATGACCTGCGGTAACGTTTCCTATGCACCCGGCAGTGCTTCTCAAATCAAAGAATCCACTTCGGCGCTGATGCGTCTTGCAAAAGAACACGGCGTTACCATTTTCGTTATTGGTCATGTTACCAAAGAAGGATCTTTGGCAGGCCCCAAAATGCTGGAGCATATGGTAGATACGGTGCTGTATTTTGAAGGAGATAAAAATCTTTCTTACCGTTTACTGCGTGCGGTTAAAAACCGTTTCGGCTCTACCAACGAAATCGGCGTATTTGATATGGCGGCTGAGGGCTTGGTGGAGGTGGACAACCCCTCCAAAATGTTTTTGGAAGGCCGCCCTGAAAACGTACCCGGCTCCTGCGTCACCTGCCTGATCGAAGGCTCCCGTCCGATTTTGGCGGAGGTGCAGGCCCTTGTTTCCAAAACCGTATATCCCAATCCCAGAAGAATGTCGGCAGGCATTGACCTGAACAGAATGCATCTGTTAACGGCGGTGCTGGAAAAGAGGGCCAATTATCAACTTTTTAATCAGGATATCTACTTAAACGTGATCGGCGGTTTTCGGATTGATGAGCCCAGCGCCGATCTTGCAATTACCATGGCAATTGCTTCCAGTCTTGCTGATTTTGAAATTCCTTCAGATTTGTTGGTAGTAGGGGAGATAGGGCTGTCCGGAGAGATCAGAGCTGTAAGTTTTTTGGACAAGCGTATTGCAGAAGCTAAAAAACTGGGCTTCAAACGAATTATGGTTCCCGGAAGAAACGTATTAAAACAGACTTTTAGCGGAATTGAAATTATCGCTGTTAAATCGGTATCCCAAGCAATTCATATTGTCAGAAACGGAATGCAAAACTAATTGTATTCCATATCTCCAATTATACATAATATTTTTGAAATTGTATAGTTGATTTTCTTTAATCGTTGACTTATCCTGAGGGCAATGGGAAAGAATCCGGTTAGGTTGTTTGATTCCGAAATGAGCCACAGGGCATAACACTTGGAGACCCGATTTTTGAAATATTACCGATATAATGAATTGAAAACGATTTTGATAGTAATAGCAGATACCAAAATCAAATAGAAACATTTATAACATAGCAGAGTTCATTTTAAAAAAATGAGAGGATCTTTTTTTGGGAGAAATAGTAAGGAAGGCATATTAAAATTGCAGTTAATTTTTAAAAACGAAAAGCTAAGCAGAAAAGATTAATCAAGCTGCAGTTATATCATAAAATAAGTTCAGTATATGGATTATGATAGATTTCTTTTACAAATAGACTCAAATGGTGCTGTTTTAGTAAAACGGCCAAAATCGCCCTTATATACCTAATTTTATATATTTATCCCTCCCCTTAATTATACATAATATTTATTATGTATAATTTGCAATATCGAAATATCCCTCCCTCCCATTAACCATCAAACCGTAAATGAGGTGTTATAATGCAACAATATCAGGATATCCCCCCGATCGTGCGTGATTTTTTGATGTATATTCAAGTCGCCCGTGGCGAAAGCAAAGTTACTGGCGAAGATTATTATTTTGATCTGCGCACTTTTTTCAGATATATGAAAATGTCCAAGCAGCGTATTAACGACTGTGCTTTTGAAGAGATTGACATTACAGATATTGATATTGAATTCATCAAAACCATTACCTTGTCGGACGTGTATGAATTCCTGTTTTATTTAAGAGACGTCAGAAATAACAAATCCTCCCGATCCATCAATCGCAGAATTTCCTGCTTGCGTACTTTTTTTAAATATCTGTTGCGCAAGGATCTGCTTACGGTGAATCCTATTGAAGATCTGGAATCCCCTGCCCTTTCAAAAGAACTGCCGAAACATTTAAATCTTGATGAAAGTATGCAACTGCTTGAAAGCGTTGACGGTCCCAATAAATTAAGAGATTTTGCTATTTTGACCATATTTTTAAATTGCGGTCTGCGTCTCTCGGAGCTTGTAAATCTCAATCTCTCCGACGTTCGCGGAGACTTTGTCACCATTAACGGCAAAGGCAATAAACAGCGAAATATCTATTTAAACGACGCTTGCAGAGACGCCATTGAAGCCTATCTTGCGGTAAGGCCTCACGAAGGACTTAAGGACAGGGATGCATTGTTTGTCAGCCGAAACCGTAACCGTATCAGTCCCAAAACTGTGCAATGGCTGGTGAAAAAACATCTTTCGGCTGCCGGTCTAACCGAGCCCGGACTGTCCACACATAAGTTGCGTCACACGGCAGCAACCCTGATGCATCGCCACGGTAAGGTGGATATTCGTGTATTGCAAAAGGTGCTCGGTCACGAAAATCTCGGCACCACACAGATTTATACACACGTTGATAGTGAACAGGTAAAAGAAGCAGCCATATCCAATCCCCTTTCCGGTTATAAAGCCAAAGCAAAAAAATCAGAAGAAGATAAAGAAGAATAAAAAATGCAGACACGTGAAAGTGTCTGCATTTTTTCTATTCGTTTTCGTCCGGTTGAACTTCAATTCGTTCACCGGTTTTGGGATCCACGTTATCAATCATAAAGCGTTTGATGAGCGGATAAGTGATAAACGTGATGACGTAACCGCAGGTGCCCAGGAAACAACAGAAATAAATGATCCATACCAGCGGATTTTGCAAGAAAAGCGTAAACAAATAGCAAATTGCGGCAATGATCAGAGTGATACCAATGTTGCGGATGATGCCGGCCCATGCAAAGATAAAAGCATTTTTAAATAGCTGGCGCAGGTTGAGTCTGAAAGTAATCAGCATGGTGTAAATATAATAGTTCATAAACAACCAAACCAGCGCGGTTAAAGCAATCAGACAGATATACAGCACGTGAGCGCCATTTGCCCAGAAAAACCAAAGATCATAAATCAGCAAAGCCCAAGCAAACAAATTAACAATGCCCACAATAAAGGCTTGCTTAAAATTGGATTTAAAGGTTTCCCAAAAGTCGCCCCAAACAAAGGCGTGTTCTCTTCTGGACCAATTACGTAAAACCTTGGTCATTCCGGCGGTGGCGGGCCCGATGGTTACGATCGGAATGCAAAACAAAACATAAATCAGATTGAGCAAAATCAGTGACCAGAAGCGAGTTCCGTAGATTCTGAAAAACTGAATAAACGCCGGTGCATTGGCCTGCTCTTTGGAAATGCCGTGACCTTCCTTTGTATATTGTGAAAATAAACCCATAGTTAATACCTCTTATCTTAATTTTGCTCTCGGGTGGCAGTGCTCATACACATTCATATACTGACTTTTCAGTAGTTTGGCATATACTTTGGTGGAGGTGATGGTGCTGTGTCCCAGCATATCCTTAATGGTGTTGAGATCGGCGCCGTTTTTGAGCAAATGAGTAGCAAAAGAATGGCGGAGTGTGATCGGAGTGATATCTTTATCGATTTTTGCACTCTTGGTATACGCTTTGATAATTTTCCAAAAGCCCTGGCGGCTCATGGCTTGTCCGCTGGCGTTTAAAAACAATGCATCACTGGGTGTGTCCTCTTTATGTAATGCTGGTCGGGCAAACTCAAGATAATCACTGATTGCTTTGATTGCTAATTGATACAGAGGAACAAATCTTTCCTTTTTGGTGTTTTGTCCGGTGATGATGTACCCAACGTCAAGATTTATGTCATGAAGATTCAGGGCAATCAACTCGCTGACACGCATTCCCGTTGCATACAAAACCTCCAGCATTGCTTTGTCACGTTTCCCTTTTGCGGTCATCAGATTCGGTTGCACCAACAAAGCCTCAACCTCTTCATCCGTCATCACGCTGGGTAGTTTTTGGGCCGTTTTGATGTTTTTGATACCGATAGTAGGATCAAAGGTTAAACGCTTGGAAGAAACGGTATATTTGAAAAAAGTGCGCAAACAAGATAGGTTTCGGGCAATGGTGGCATCGGAGAGTTTTTCTTTTTGCAGGGTTTTGAGATATTTTTCAATCAGTTTAGTGTCCACGTCTTCAATACTCTCAATTCCGCCGGCACGTGCAAAAACCAAAAATTGATGAATATCATGCTTGTAAGACTGAAGTGTGCTGTCAGAGACCTTTTTGCGGCTCTTAAGGTATTTGCAAAACGAGTCGTACAGTTTTTCCACGTGTTTCCCTCCTTTTCTTTAAAATAATGTTTGGTGTAGCCAAGGAATGGCTATTGTTTCACAAAATACGCCGAGAGCCGTTAATACGAATGAGATGATATAAGCTCTTGCGTCGGTTGGAATAATTTTGCTGTGTTGCCCCCTGCTTTGAAGATTATAAGATAATTCAAAACTGATTTGCGCAGCGAGACATAGCGATAAAATGTATAGGATACTTTGCGGTAAAAGAAGACAAAAGATGTATTTGATGCCTGCCGCTCCGTATTCTCTGCAAAATACCGATGCAATCACACCAATGCTGAAGCCCTTGTAAAAGAGGACGAGCAGAGAGGCAATTTTGCCATAAGGAATACGGGCAAAAGCAATCATTAATAAGATCCAAAAAAATTCTTGCCCTAGCAAAATGACAATATGGGGAATACCCGAAAAAGCAAAATAGGTAGTTATCTGTTCTTTGAAGCCTGTAAGCAGCTCTTCCTTGCTGAAACGAAGAAAGAGAGACGCTGTACAAATACCACTTAAAAGGAGCAGAGAATGTAAAACCAAATGCTTTTTTGAAATTTGAAAAGTAAAATTACCGGACATGTCCACACCTCCGATATAGTATATGATATCGTGGGTGACGGTATGTCAAATGTAAATTACACCAAATAATTATGTAAACATTTTTGAGCGGCTTTAATATAATACATCATTCAATTGCTTTTTGCAATAGGAATTTTCTAGAAAAATAAAGTTTGTAACTTCTTACAAAATTAAATCAAAAATCAATTATGTAAACCGGCATAATTAAGTTATGTAAACCATCGTTTCGGACAAGAAAAAACAACATATGGGTCTGTATCACTACACTTTTACCCATATGTTGTCGTTTTGGAAATTGCAAGGCATTTTATATTAATTATTATATTTTGTGTATTTTGCCCAATTTCTTTTGTCGTTTACTTTTACTGTTGGCGGCCATTATTCCGCCAACGAGTCCTGCCGATATAATACAGATATACACCGCAAAATTCCGTTCCCCTACCCCGCCGCTGCTCAAAGACATAATCAGTTTAATGACGCTGAATATAACCGCTGTAATTCCACCGCAAATCAGCCCTTTCAAACCGGAAGTTTTGCAATAGAGAAACGCGCATACATACACTGAAACGGTTAACGAGATCACGAGGATCCACTGCAAAACCCGATCACTCAGTTCCCACTTCAAACGTATAGCAGTTAATATCAACAACAAGCTCGTAAACAAACCCACCGACACCGCAAAGGCAAGCAACCATAGCAGTATTTTTCCAATGGGACGCTTAGAAATAATAAAATCCCGTTTCATAGCTACACCTCAGTGCATTTTATGAAACGGGATCATACTTTAGAACTTACTTTTCCTCTTCTTTGGCGATAACAGCCCATCTCTTGAATTTCAGTCTGGTTTTGTCAGCACCGGTTTCCAGGGTGATGGTTTCGGGATCTTTAACAGAAATAACCTTGCCGGTGATACCGCACTCGGTTACAACGTTGTCACCAACCTCCAGATTGTTTCTCAGTTCCTTCATTTCTTTTTCGCGCTTTTTCTGGGAGCGGGTCATAAAGAACATCATCAAACCGAACATAGCGATGATCAAAATAATCTGAATAATGCCACCGCCGGCGCCGCCTGTGGTTGCTGTACCTGTTGCGTATGCAATCATTGTGTTTTCCTCCAATCAGTTGTTTTATAATATAATAATGGAATTTGCCCAAAAAATCAAGTGCTAAATGCGTTTTCCCAACACTTCCGTTTGTTTGGCTCTAAATTCTTCAAAGGTGCCGTTGTCCAGATTCTCTCTGATTTCTTCCATCAAGTGGTTATAAAAATAGAGATTATGCAGTACACATAAGCGCATTCCAAGCATTTCCCCCGCCTTGAAAAGATGGCGGATATAGGAACGGCTGTAGTTTTTACAAGCGGGACATTGGCAACCCTCTTCTATCGGACGCTCGTCAGTCTCATACTTTTTGTTCAACAGATTCATAATTCCCTGATGGGTAAACAAGTGAGAATGTCGGGCGTTTCTGCTGGGCATAACACAGTCAAAGAAGTCCACACCTCTCGCCACGCCTTCAATGATATTCAGCGGGGTACCAACACCCATAAGATACCGAGGTTTGTCCTTGGGCATATGAGGCTCTACCGCATCAATGATGCGATACATTTCCTCGTGGCTCTCACCTACCGCAAGCCCACCAATGGCATATCCATCCAGATCCAGTTTGGCTATTTCCTTCATATTTTCTACACGGATGTCTGCAAAAGTGCCGCCTTGGTTGATGCCAAAAAGCATTTGCTTTGGATTGATGGTATCCGGCAAAGAATTTAAACGATCCATTTCTTTTTTACAGCGATGCAACCATCGGATCGTACGCTCGGAAGAACGTTTGACGTAATCATAAGGCGAAGGGTTTTCAACACATTCATCAAAGGCCATTGCAATGGTTGAGGCAAGATTGGACTGGATTTGCATACTTTCTTCCGGTCCCATAAAAATCTTATGTCCGTCAATATGAGAAGAAAAATAGACTCCTTCTTCTTTAATATTACGGAGTTTGGCCAGAGAAAAAACCTGAAATCCACCGCTATCCGTCAGGATGGGGCGGTCCCAATTCATAAATTTATGCAGACCGCCCATCTGCTTTACGATCTCGTCACCGGGACGAAGATGGAGATGGTAGGTATTGGAAAGTTCTACCTGACAGCCGATCTCTTTTAAATCATTGGTGGAAACTGCCCCTTTAATCGCCGCCAGAGTTCCGACGTTCATAAACACCGGTGTCTGTACCGTACCGTGGGGCGTAGTAAACTCTCCCCGTCTGGCCCTGTTTTCTTGTTTGAGTAATTTGAACATAGTTTACCTCATATAATCAGCATAGCATCACCAAAGCTGAAAAATCTGTATCGTTCCTCTACCGCAATCTTATACGTATCCAGCACCCTTTGCTGACCCGCCAACGCAGAGATCAGCATAATAAGTGTACTTTCCGGTAGATGGAAATTGGTAATAAGGCCTTCAACAATTTTAAATTGATAGCCGGGATAGATAAAAATATCGGTGTCCCCGTTGGGGCGTACACAATTGCCGGCGGCATCAAAAGCGCTTTCCAGCGTTCTGGTGCTGGTCGTACCGACAGAAATGATCCGTCCTCCCTTTTCTTTGGTTTTACGGATCAATTCTACAGTTTCCTGCGGAACAAAGTAGCTCTCGGTGTGCATTTTATGATTTTCAACGTTATCTACCTTCACGGGACGGAAGGTACCAAGGCCTACGTGCAACGTTACGTATCCTATTGCAACGCCTTTTTTGCGGATTTTTTCCATCAATTCGTCGGTAAAATGAAGGCCGGCAGTGGGAGCGGCGGCAGAGCCGAGTTCTTTTGCATAAACCGTCTGGTATCTGCTTTGATCCTCCAGTTTTTCTTTGATATACGGCGGTAGTGGCATAGTGCCGACCTCGTCCAGAATCTCATAAATGTTTCGTCCTTCCGGATAAGAAAAACGAATGATTCTGTTGCCGTCCTCCAGCACCCGGATGACCTCACAACTTAAAAAGTCACAAATCTTCAGTTTTGCTCCGACTCTGGCTTTTTTGCCCGGTTTTACCAAGCATTCCCATTGATCGTTTCCTATGTTTTTAAGCAACAACAGTTCCACAAGACTTCCCGTCTCTTTAAGGCCGAAAATGCGGGCAGGCAAGACCTTGGAATTGTTCATAATTAAACAATCTTCCGGTTGCAGATAATCAACGATATCGTAAAAATGCTTGTGCTCCAGTTCTTTTCCGTTTAAAGGCAACACCAGTAAACGGGATTGGTCCCGCTGAGCCAAAGGAGTCTGCGCAATCAGCTCCTCTGGCAGGTCGTAATAAAAATCCTTTGTGTTCATAGTCTTCCTTTTTTATTGACAGTTTGACATAAAAGTGTTATTATGTAGTATGATTATATTATATCTACAAAGAAATTTCAAGCAAGTTTCAAGAAATATCTTAAGGAGGACATTATGAAACAGTACAAAGTCGGAATCATCGGAGCCACCGGTATGGTCGGTCAGCGTTTTATTACCCTGCTGTCTGAGCATCCCTGGTTTAACATCACCACTCTGGCCGCTTCCGGTCGTTCTGCGGGCAAAACGTATAAAGAAGCTGTCGGTGATCGCTGGGCTATGACTACCGAATTACCCGAGAAAGTTGCCACCATGATGGTATATGATGCAGAAAAGGATATGAAAGAAATCGCCTCATCCGTAGATTTTGTTTTCTGCGCCGTAAATATGAAGAAGGATAAGATCAAGGCTTTGGAAGAGGCTTATGCCAAGTTGGAATGCCCCGTCATCTCCAACAACAGCGCTCATCGCGGCACTGCTGATGTACCCATGATCATCCCTGAGATCAATGATGATCACGCCGAGATCATCAAGGCGCAGAGAGAGCGTCTGGGAACCAAGAGAGGCTTTATTGCCGTCAAATCCAACTGCTCCCTGCAGAGTTACGTTCCCGCCATTCATCCCTTGATGGAAAAATACGAGGTTGAGAAGGTGCTGGCATGTACCTACCAGGCCATTTCCGGTGCCGGTAAAACCTTTGAACGTTGGCCCGAAATGATTGATAACGTCATTCCCTTCATCGGCGGCGAAGAAGAAAAATCCGAGCAAGAACCCCTCAAGATTTGGGGTAATATTGAGGACGGCAAAATTTGTCCTGCAACTGCTCCTGCTATCACCGCCCAGTGTCTGCGCGTTCCCGTCTCTGACGGCCATATGGCGGCTGTTTTTGTATCCTTTAAGGGTGAGAAGCCTTCCAAGGAAGAAATTTTGGAAATCTGGAAAAATTATAAGGGTGCTCCTCAGGATCTTTCTCTCCCCATGGCGCCCAAGCAATTCCTCAATTATTTTACCGACGATAGCCGTCCCCAGACCAAGCTGGATCGCAATCTTGAAAACGGTATGGCCGTTTCCATCGGCAGACTCAGAGAGGACAGCCAATACGATTATAAATTCGTTTGCCTTTCTCACAACACTTTGCGTGGTGCCGCCGGCGGCGCTGTTTTATTGGCCGAGCTTTTGTGCGCCAAGGGTTATATTGACTAATCTTAAGAAAAGGTGATTTTTATGAGCAATACGATTTTTACCGGTGCCGGCGTTGCGCTGGTCACCCCTTTCCATGAGGATGGAAGCATCAATTATGAAAAGCTTGCAGAACTGATTGAATTCCAAATTGCCAATCACACCGATGCCATCATCATTGCCGGCACCACCGGCGAAGCTCCCACCCTGAATGATGAAGAACACAAAAAAGTTATTGAGTTTTCTGCCGGTATCATCAATAAGAGAGTGCCTTTGATTGCAGGCGCCGGCTCCAACAACACGCTCTATGGCACCCAAAACGCAGTTTTTGCCGAGCAAGCCGGTGCTGACGCATTGTTGCTCGTTACTCCCTATTATAATAAAACGACGCAAAAAGGCTTGATTCAGCACTTTAATTACTATGCAGATCACGTTAACATTCCGATCATTTTGTATAACGTGCCTTCCCGTACCGGCGTGAACATTGAGCCGGATACCTATGTGGAGTTGGCAAAGCATAAAAACATCGTAGCCACCAAGGAAGCCTCCGGCAATATCTCTCAGATTGCCGAAGTCGCCGCAAAATGTCCCGATCTTGACATTTATTCCGGCAACGATGACCAGATCGTTCCTGTTATGTCCTTGGGAGGTAAAGGTGTTATTTCCGTTTTGTCCAACGTAGCTCCCCAGCAGGCACACGATATTTGTCAGTTGTATCTGGACGGTGATGTAAAAGCGTCTTTGGAACTTCAGCTCAAATTGAGCGAATTGAACAAAGCATTGTTCTGCGAGGTTAATCCCATCCCCGTCAAAGAGGCGTTAAATCTGATGGGCTTTAACGTTGGCCCCACCCGTATGCCCCTGTGCAAGATGGATCCTAAAAACGTTGCACGTCTCACTGCCGCTTTGAAGGGCGCAAATCTTTTGAAATAATAGGTATTTAATATGATCAAGGTTGTTTTAAGTGGCTGCAACGGTGCTATGGGCAGAACCATTACCGATGCTGTTGGAAATTTTGAAAATTTGCAAATCATTTGCGGATTTGATCGGGAAAGCAGAGAAGCCCCCTACCCTATCGTTTCGGACTTTAATAATATTGATGAAACCCCTGACGTCATCATTGACTTTTCCCACCCTTCCGTCCTGGCCGGTGAGTTGGAATATTGTGTCCAAAACAACGTTCCCGTTGTTTTGGCCTCAACGGGCTACTCGGCTGCGCAAATTGAAGAAATCAAATCGGCTGCCGAAAAAATCCCTGTATTTTACACCGCCAATATGTCCCTGGGCGTTAATTTGATGAATGCTTTGTGTCAGCAGGCGGCTAAAATTCTGGGGGATTCCTTTGATATCGAAATCATTGAAAAACACCACAATCAAAAGGTGGATGCCCCCAGCGGCACTGCCCTGCTTCTTGCCGACGGTATCAACGCCGCCATGGATGAGCGCTATACTTATGAGTTTGATCGCCATTCCAAAAGAAAGAAACGGGAGAAAAACGAAATCGGCATTTCAGCCGTTCGCGGAGGCACCATTGTGGGTGAGCACACCGTGCTTTTCGCCGGCAATAACGAGTGCTTTGAGATCAAGCATACCGCATTTTCCAAAACGGTTTTCGCAAACGGTGCGCTTAACGCCGCCACCTGGCTCGTAGATCAGCCTGCAGGCCTCTACGATATGAAAAATTTTTTGAAAAATTTCTAAAAAAGACTTGCCAAACGCTCAATTATAGTATATAATAATTGAGCGTTTGAAAATATCCGGGTGTGGCGAAGTTTGGTATCGCGCTTGAATGGGGTTCAAGAGGCCGCAGGTTCGACTCCTGTCACTCGGACCATATTGGGACGTAGTCTTTGATACGAAGACTACGTCCCAATTTTTATGCATTTTGATGTCCTTTCTCTGGTTTGTCCGAATATTTTCGATTTTCTCCGCCTACCCCCTCAAAGACTGTATTCATTGATACAATTTTGTGTATCCCCCGCGCGTAGTAAACGTGAAATTGTCCGGAGTAATCGTGAAATTATTAGTTTGATTCTCCTTTCTACCCTGCTATAATACAGATACGGAGGTGCTGCACCATGACTACCGCTGACTGGGAAAACATTTTTGGTACCCACTTTTTGATCACTCTGACAAATGAAGAGCGAAGATATTTAGGCCTCTCAGAACTGTCTCCTTATTGGGACGCCCTAGCATATTGCAGCAAAACCAACCTCTGGTATACCAGAGTAACCGCTTTTTTTACCGGCAACACCATTGTTAAGGTCATTAGTGAAAACAAGCGAGTTCTGGATGATGGGATTGCAAATTATGAGGGTTATGTAGAATACGACACAAAACTGGACACCATCGAGCGAAGACAGTTACTTCCCCTTACCACCCGCGGAAAGCCTAAGCCTCTGTCCGCCTCCAACATCAATGCCGTTACACCTTTTGGATGCAGCTTTTTCATTGGCTACGAATCCGGAAAAGATACGCGCTTGAGGCTAAATAATCCTCGCGCCAATAAAGAGTTCCCCATCGGCGAATGGGACGCAATTGCAGCAATCAGATCCGAAACCGATTTCCATGCTTTCATGAACACCTACATCACCACCTGCCATGATGATTATTTCTCCAAACTCCAAGCATTCAAAAGCGCAAAGAAAGTAACCATTAAGTACAAGCCCGGTGATATTTTCCGTATGGAACTTGATCGGACACGTTACTGCTACGGGATTATCACCGGAACAATCAAACAGCTGATAGCTATGCCGGAGCTGCCCGAAAAACACAGCTTGCGGCAGTTGATGATGGTTCCCATTATGGTGCGCCCCTATCAACTGACCACGGACGATCCAAATCTAACGTCGAATGAGCTGCGCCACGTTCCACTTGGACGTGTGCAAATCGCAGGTGATAATGACATCATTTGGGGTACTCATACCATTGTTGATCATAAGACACTCACCCCGGATGATTTAGAGTTTAATTTTGTCTGCACCAAAGTCATATCCCACTCTCACCACAACACGTTATTTACACAAGATATGTTCATGCGCGATGGGCTGATTCCCCAGCAGGAATATACACTCTACATAGAGTGGGGGTTCGCACAAACAACTCTGCGCTATGACCAATTGTCCGACAAATTGAAATCCTTTTTGACTGATTATAGTTCTCCCCATGGAGGGGTGTCTATGGACATCGACCCCCGTTCATCTGTTCCTGATACAAAATACCGTCAATACTATTCCTATCGTGAGAATCTTTTGAATCCCGAAAACCGCGAGATGCTGAGTGAAATATTTACTTGTCTGGGCCTGAATACAGATACCACATTTGACCAGTTCGCAGAAAAGTTTGGCGGTCTTACCCGTCAGGAAATTGTTTCCCGCATGAAATAATACATACTCCCCGGAGGATCTTGTTAATTCCTCCGGGGGTTCTTTTTATACTGCATGGGGGTTCCCTCAACTCAAAAGGGGGTTCAACCTACGTGGAGGGGGTTCAGACTTTTATCCCCAAGGGGTTCACATTTTTCGTTTTGTATCAATAAATACCACCTTAGCCAAAAAAGAGCAGACAACTGTCTGCTCTTTTTTATTTTATTCAGAAAAATTAAAATATTTTAAAATTCCCTGATAAATTCCTTCAGCAAATTCTTCCCGATCATCCCGTAGCTTTTCAGCATCCTCAGCGTTGGTTATGTATGCGAGTTCAACCAAAATCGCCGGCATCGTTGTCCGACGCAAAACATACAAAGAAGAGTTAACCCGTACGCCGTTGTTTTTGGTTCCAACCTCTTCTACAATACCGCTCAATACGTCTTGAGCAAGCTCGTAAGCGGCGCCGCTGTCTTTGTAGACGTACACCTCACTGCCGTTTGCGGCAGGATTTGTGCTGGCGTTGCTGTGAATACTAATAAAGTAGTCTGCGGGCCAAGAATTTGCCGCATTTACCCTTGCGGACAGGCTGGTGGCATTGGAGGTGCCCAAAACCGTTTCCGGTGTGGGGCGGGATAATCTGACCTCAAATCGATCGTCCGCCTGCAACAAGTTATACAGCTCTACCCCAACCTCAAAATTTACATCCTGTTCCCGCAGTCCAAATCCCTCTGCCCCCGCATTAAAGCCCTGAGGATTGTGTCCTTGATCAATATATATTTTGATTGCCATAAAATCACCTCTGTCAATTATATGCAATCAAAATCAATATAATTCAAATATAATTTTAAATAGTGATGTGTTAGAAGTGCATCATACACAGGTGCACCTCAGAATCCTAATAAACCCATTACTCAAAAAAGAGCGACTAAAAGTAGTGCAGACTACCATTCACGATCCGGACGAAGATCATTCCAAAAGAAAGTTGCTTCTGTTTCCGGCAAGTGCAGCTGGCATTCCCTATAATACGGTTTTTTCTTGGAATGAATTACACAATGCCACATCTGTTCGAAATAGGTTCTGTACTGATAAATAAACTCTATCGAACATTCTTCGTTGTTTATTGTGGAAACAAGCTTATTTATTTCCCAAATATCTGTATATGTTTTCTTGAAAATATTCTGAGTGAACACACGAACATAGGCATCATCAATGTTTTTGAGAGAAAAATCAACAGCTGATGCATTTGTCCGTACTACTTTATCGCAGTGACTTTCTTTATGGTTAGGAGTAACCCAAAAACCGTCCGGAAAATGGAAGCGTAGTATACCATCTACGCATGAAACACGATCCGCTACGCAATCGTGCAAAATAAGTTCATTGTCATGAAATTCATCTGGGTCAATATGTTTGAAATTATCATTTATCACTGGAAATCGCCTCCTTTTAAGAGAATTATACTACTTTTCCACAAACAAATCAAGGCGAAGCCTTGTATATCATCCGCAACTTGTTGCGGTATATCATCAATGCAAAGCATTGTATCTCATCAAGCCGCAGGAGGGTTGGCTATGCCGTGATGATATACCATCGCAAAGCGATGGATGATATACAGCCCCGTTGGGGCTGATGATATGCGGGGCCTGCGGCTTGGATAAAAAAGAACGAACTTTTGGTAGACAAAAGTTCGTTCTTTTTTGGTGGAGATGAGGGGATTCGAACCCCTGGCCTCTTACATGCGAAGCAAGCGCTCTACCAACTGAGCTACACCCCCGAGCAACAGTATATATAATACAACTTTTCTGTCAGTTCGTCAAGAATTATTTAAAAAATAATTACCTGTTTAAAAAATCGTACAGCACTGCGTTGCCCAAAGCGTGATCCGATGAGTAAAACGGATCGGAAAAATAAATATTTTTGTGTGATTTTAAAAGATTTTCAGCAATATAAGCGTTGCTCATCACACCACCGGCCAATAAAACAGGCAATTCTGCCTCTGCGGAACGTAGATTGGCAATCACTTTATCAACGGTGCGCAAAACGGCATCCAGAGCAAATTTTGAAACATATTCACGTGATGCACCGTTTGAAATCAACTGCTGTGCCCGGTTTTCAAAGCCAGAGAGGTTGAAGAAATTACCGGTAACCGAAGTCTTAATCGCGATCTTTTCGTTGCATTGCTTTGCCGTGGCTTCAATTTCTTTTCCGCAAGGGAATTGCATTCCAAGCATAACGCCGATGCGATCAATCAACTGTCCTGCATGAAGGTCGTTACTGCCGCCGATACTTTGAATTTCAAATCCGCTCTCCCCCATCGTCACCGAAAGTACGTCGGAGGTGCCACCGGAGACGTGAAAAGCAATGAATTTTTGTCCAAGCAGAGACATATTGCCGGAGGAATAGAGAGCCGCCATAATATGATTTTCTTGATGAGAAAACGTTTGAAACGGACATCCCAATATCTTGGCAACGCTACGCCCCATATTTTGTCCCACTAAAAAGCAAGGCATATAGGATCCATCAATCGGACGGGGTCTGGCGGTAGCTACAACTGCATCAATTGTCACCGTCGGCATTGTTTCCAGCAAGGATTCCATATTTTTGGTATGCAAAAACACCACGTCGCTCTGTCGCAACCCTCTCTGATCCTTGGGCGGATGCAACAAAATGCGGTTTTGCCAAATAACACCCGTTGCAGGGTCAAACAAACAAGCGGAGGTGGTGTAATTACTGGTATCAAAAGATAATATCATTTGTTTTTCATCACCGAGGACAAAACGCCGTTAACAAACTGTCCGCATTTTACGTCTTCGTATTTTTTAGCAAGCTCAACAGCCTCATTAATGGCCACGTGATCCGGCGTTTCTTCTATGTACAAAAGCTCACAAACACCGAGGCGCAGGGCCGCCAAAGAAACCTTGGAGATCCGGCGCAGACTCCAATTGTTAAGATTTTGCTCAATGGCGGCATCAATTTCTTCCAAACGCTCATGGACAGTGCGAATCAACAGATCAAAATATTGATCGGATTCTATCTCCTGTGATTCCATATAAAGCTCCAAAATCTCGTCCACCGTCAATTCTTTTTGAAAATGGGAGCAGAAAATCAGAGCAAACGCATTTTCTCTTGCATCATATCTGTTCATAATAATTCCTCGTTTTTGCTCAATGAACGCACAAGGCGGACCAACGAATGATCCGCCCGGACGTATGAATGTTCTTTATTTTTCAGCCTCGGCCTTGGGAATATCAACATTTTGAACGTTAACGTTGACTGCTTTGATTCCATATCCGGTCATATCGGCGATAGCCTTCATAACGGCTACCTGTACCTCTTCCGCAGTTTCCTGAATCTTATATCCGAAAGAAATAACGATATTGAGGGTTACGGTCACCTGATTATCCTCGGCCAATACAACTTCAACGCCCTTGCTACCGTTCTTCAGACCGATGATCCCTTTAATATTGCCGGTCAGCGTGGGAGCCATTGCGTGAACACCTGCTACGGAGCCTGCCGCCTCAGCAGCAATGGTAGCCAGAACGTCCTCGGAAATCTTTACGTCGCCATATGCTTTATTTTGAGTATCCATAGGTAGTCTCCTAACATAATAATTTTAAACACTTTGTTATATTATACCACACTTTTTAAAAAAAGAAATAGTTTTTTTAATTTTTCACCTCAACTATTTTTACCTTACTGGGTTTCATTCCCGTTTCAGAGACAACAATTTCCTGAATTTGAGCCACTTGTGCATTCTCAAGGCCCTGTCCCGGCACCACAACGCTGACGTTTTCGGCACTGATGAATGCGACGCAATCCTCAAACCCTTTAGCCTTGATCAAATTTTCAATGGTAGCTTCTGCCTCGTTGTTGGCGGCAATAGCCATTTTTTCGGTACTTGCCTGCTGTTTTACCGCTTCGCTGGAATCCGAGGATAAAATCACCGATTCCAACAAATCAATCGCATCTTCTTTTGACTTCTGCCGGTTGAGTCTTGATTCGGTGAAATACTCGGTAATATCTTTGACCTCGGTGCTCACGTACTGCGCCTCTCCCAATACCTTATCCGAATCCACTTGCTCCTCGGGAGCCGCAAACCGCCAGTTCAGATACAGCCCGAAGCAGATTGTCAGCGCCAATCCCAACACAATCCATTGATTCTTTTTAATTTTCATTTTAATCACCTTTCTATGTAAATTTTATTCGCAAATAACACACACTTTATTGCTTCGTAGCCCCAAAACCGTTGAGGCCGCCTCTAATATATTTTTCTTTGCTTCCAAATTGTTCGCACCCTTATATACGATCAGTACGCCTCCGATTTCCGGTGTATTACGGGTGCGAAGGATCACCTCGTCACTTCCCTCTTCGCTTATAACCAGATATTCCCGCTGTTTAGAATATTGCTCTGCATTTTCAGATTGATTGGCAGAAACAGACGAATTTTCAAGATATTCGTTGTTTTCAAAGGATTCCAGTGTGATCATCACCTGACATTCTTCCACCCAGGAAAAGGAGCCGATCGTTTTTTTGAGTTTAGCTTCCAATCCCTCCACGTATTCATATGCATCAAAGGATTCTTTTTTGTCTCCCGAGGGACCGGATTCTCTTGAAAAAACAGACAAAAGCAATAACGCCGCAATCACAAGAATAACCGGAACAACATAAGGACTTTTGCGAAAGCGATGCAAAATATCATTCCATTTTTCCATAACTGACATAGATCCTATCCTTACCAAGTTTCGTTTGCTTTGCAATCAAGGAAACAACACTGTCTTCCTCATCTGCACGTGCATTTACAAACACCGCTGTTACACGCCACGACTCCCCCGCCTTTTCAAGTTCTACTTTTGTACACTGGGATAAATAACCCATTTCCGAAAGCTGCTGATTCAGATGGGTAATGCTCATTTGCTCCAAAACGCTTCTTTGATCTGTTGCTTTGTTTTCAAAAGAAAACGGCGTTGCATCAAATACCAGTCGCATATTCAGGTTTTTTATACTACCAAGGAGTAACATTATGAACACTCCACACAGTAAAAAGCGAATGATTTTTTCGTACCTTGAGATCGGAAAAAGACCCCGCAAAACTCCCAACAGCAACACCGATAAACAAAGCTCCAGCGCAATATTTTTAAACTCTGCCATTAGCCGACACCTACGCATATCATCAAATAACAAATGATGCTCATCATCACGCATACCAAAAACAGGCCCAGTATAAGTTCATAAGCGCCTCTGGTCGCTTTTAACAGTAAAGTACATTCTTTGGCATCCAGGAAGACTGCTATCGTTTCCGATAAAGAAATCGCAAAATACTGGCAAACCAGCGTCAACGCCGGACCTATAAAAACGGCAATAATTACGCCAATTCCAATAATACTAGCCGAGGTTTTGGCCCCGGATAGTAAGGTAAACGCACCATCAAGTCCACCGGAAAACACGTTGCCTAAAAAAGGAATACCGCCGGCCGCCGCTTTTAACGTTTTAAACGCAATACCGTCAGCAGAACGGGAGAGAATTGTTTGCATTGAAAACGTAAGCGAAAATACGGAAAACACGATTCCGATCAACCATTTAATAATCCGTTTGATTAAAACGCAAATCGCCCCAAAATTAATATCATTCCAAACCGTACTGCAACACCCAAAAGCCAGATATATGCGGATCATCGGTAAACATATGCTATGACTCAAGGTAGAAATCAATGTTGAGCTGAGCGAGATTCCGTAAGAAAAGAGCGTAGAAGCAAAACTTTTTCCGCCTGCAATCAAAATCGCCGTGATAATTGGTATGCTTGCTTGGCAAAATACTCGTATCGTTTCCAGATTTTCCTCCGCCAAAATGATTGATGAAGTAAATCTTCGTAACAAAAACAAAACCAACACGGCATTTCCGACACAGCTGGCCGCAAAACGGTGATTTTGAGATGTAAACAACCGATCAACCAGAACAAGTATGATCAGAATGCTCAATATTTCAAACAACATCTCCCCCAATTGTGGGACGACACTCTTAAGCCCACGTTCCAGCATTGATAGAAACGTCGAAAAAGAAAATGAAGAGAGAACGGAGGCGGGATCATCTACTTTATCGGTATCCAAGGAGAATTGCTGCGCGATTTCCGGTGGAATGATTTCGGTGATTTGAGTTGCATTTGCCGAAACGGAAAGAACACAGAAGAGCAACAAAACAAAAATCCCTATTCTGCGTTTCACTTCAATAACTCCTCCATGGCGGCGATCACATCCTGCAGTACCGGCAAAGCTAAACCAAGCAGCAGAACACGTGTGAAGTACCACATTGACTGTGCCAGAGACGAATGATGATGATCGTTAGCAACAGCGGTAGCAAGTTCGGAAAGAATACAAATGCCCATACATTTTAAAATAATAGCGTAGTATTCTGAAGGAAAACTCGTTTTTTGTTGCAAATTTGTCAAGAAATCAAGGATTCCATCCGTTTTTTGCAAAGCGGCAATAAGGATAATGACGGCACCGCACAACACGCATAAACCGGCATACTCAGCTCTGACCCTTGAGAGCATCATTGCAATTAAACTGACGATCAGCCCAAATAATAAAATCGTTGTATTTTCCATCAAAACGAAAAGAGCGTTTTCACCGTTTCAAACAGTTCTTTGAGCTGGTCTACCACGATCAAAAGAACGATGATCAGCCCTGCCAAGGATGCCAGCATTGCCAAATCGTCCTTCCCTGCCTTTGACAGGATCAGGCAAACCACCGCCACCACAATGCCAATGGATGCAATTTTCAGAATAAGCTCCATAGTTTTACCATAAAATAACAGCAATTGCTCCGCAAATAAGCGGTACCAGTTTAAATAAAAGGATAGATCGTTCCTTGCTTGTTACTTCTTTCTCCTTAAGTATTTCTTTCAGTTGACTTGCTTTACTTGCCAGATTTTTCATACCGTTTTCGCTCAACGTATCTCCAAGTTCCTGGAAAGAAGAAATTATAATTTCTTTCGACTTTTCATCCAAACGGTTGTCACAGTTTACCAACGTAGTCAGATCTTCCGGAGATCCATCCGTAAAGTCGGAAACAATTACAAAATCTTTGGTTTTATGATCGGAAATCGTATGGTGGATCAGTTCCGGTACCGAATAGCGGTATTGTTCAATCCAATCCTTCCAATACCGCAAAACCCTTTCCCACTCTCTAAGAATCTGAATCTTTGTTTTTTGTTCCAGCGTGTACGTGCGTACGCACCATACTGTCCCCGTCAGCATCAGTAGTATTGAGAAAATCTTCATATAATTCAAACGCCCTTTTAATTTGTTTGAGTTTTCCCGGTTTGGCGGCACCTTCCAACAAAAACAATTGTTCGATTGCGCCACTGTCAATTAACGCCCGAAGTTGCGGCCGTTGCATCAACGTTGTTAAGTCTTCAGCGTGGGCGCTAGCAATTACCGGTACTCCCGCATTCATTGCCTGTAGCATTGCCTGCACGTCTTGCGCGGATCCGATTTCATCGCATACAAGCGCCTGTGGCGATAATGAACGCAATGCAATCATCATACCTTCGCCCTTCGGATACCCGTCTAAAACATCGCAAAACCGACCCGTTGCTTTTTGCGGAATGCCGTTATGTACAGCGGCAATCTCACTGCGCTCATCCACGACGGCAACCCGATATCCATCTTCTGACAATTTATGGGCGAGATCAGAAAGCACCGTGGTTTTGCCACACCCAGGTTCTCCGACAATCAGAGAAGATTGAATTTTCCCATTTTTAAAAATAGTGGGATAAATTTCGTGTGCTGCGTTTAAAATGCTTTTAGAAATACGAAAACAAATGGCAGAAATATCTTTGATCATTCCGTTCTCCACACGAGTCCCGCAAAAGCCGACTCTACTACCGCCGGGAAGCGTGATATATCCGTTTTTAATTTCACTAACGTATTTATAAATTGAATTTTCACATATCTTTTTAAAGCAGAACTCCATTTCCTCCCGACTCATACACAGCGATTGACCTGTATTGTAATGAATCAAGGGCAAATTCTTATTTCCAACAGTAATACTGCTCGGTCGTTCCAGACGCAATCGGATTTCGGTCACGGCTTTTGCATATTCTTCGGGCAACAGTTGCAAAGATCGGTATATTTCGCTCGGCAAATATGATTTTAAACGATTTAGTACTTCTTCCATAAGTTGTCCTCCTTTCCCTACAGTTTATTTTCACTCTTCAAAAAATAGAACGTCGGATTATTTTAAATCAAAAAATCTCAAAATGGCAAAATAATCTTAATAAAATTAAGTCAAAAACTTGATTTTAAATCAAAGTGGCTACACTTGCCTTGACTTTATAAATAATAATGTTATAATTATGAATATTGATTCTAAACCGGAGGAAACTCAAACTATGAAAAACGACATTCCGGAAATTTTCGGTTGTAAAGTATTCAACGACCATACAATGAAAGAGCGATTGCCGGAAGCAACCTATCAGACCCTTCAAAGAACCATTGTTGAGGGTAGAAGTCTACGCCCGGAAGTTGCCAACGTTCTGGCCGCCGCCTTGAAGGACTGGGCAGTAGAAAACGGAGCCACCCATTTCACACACTGGTTTCAGCCCATGACGGGCATTACTGCCGAAAAGCACGACAGTTTCATTACCCCTGATGGCGCCGGAGGCGTTATTATGGAGTTTTCAGGCAAGGAACTGATCAAGGGCGAAAGTGATGCTTCCTCCTTCCCTTCCGGCGGTTTACGGGCTACTTTTGAGGCCAGAGGTTACACCGCCTGGGATCCCACCTCCCCCGCCTTTATCAAAGATGATACCCTGTGCATTCCCACTGTTTTCTGCTCTTATGGCGGGCAAGCGCTGGATAAAAAAACCCCCTTGCTTCGTTCAATGGAACTGATGAGCAAGCAGGCAATGCGAATTGTCAATTTGTTCGGTAACGAATCCGGCGCCACCCACATTAATACAACGGCAGGTGCGGAACAGGAATACTTTCTCATTGACAAATCCGTGTGGGACGCCAGAGAAGATCTTGTCCTGTGCGGACGTACCTTGTTCGGAGCCAAACCTCCCAAAGGTCAGGAAATGGATGACCATTATTTCGGTAGCATCAAGCCCCGCGTCAGCGAGTTTATGAAGGATCTGGACAGAGAACTTTGGAAACTTGGAATTTTATCCAAAACCAAGCACAACGAGGCCGCTCCCGCCCAGCACGAACTGGCACCAATTTTTACCGATACCAACATTGCCTGCGATCATAATCAACTTACAATGGAAATTATGAAAAAGGTAGCCGCAAAGCATAATATGGCTTGCCTACTTCAGGAAAAACCCTTTGAGGGTGTCAACGGTAGCGGTAAACACAACAACTGGTCCATCAGTACTAACACAGGGGTAAATCTTTTTGAGCCCGGCGATTCCCCTATGGAAAACGCACAGTTTTTACTTTTCTTTTGTGCGATCGTCAAAGGCGTTGATGAATATCAAGATCTGTTGAGAATTTCTGCCGCCAGTGCCGGCAATGACCACAGACTTGGAGCAAATGAAGCCCCACCCGCAATCGTTTCTCTTTACGTAGGCGAGGATATGCAGGCAGTTCTTGATGCGATTGAAAAGGATGATACCAGCTTTGCGCAAAAGGATGCAGAGATGATGCGTGTAGGCGTACACACCTTGCCGAAATTCCGTAAGGACACTACCGACCGCAACCGAACCTCTCCCCTTGCTTTTACCGGAAATAAATTCGAATTCCGTATGCTGGGATCCTCTTTCTCCATTGCAGGTCCCAACATCATGCTAAACACCATTGTTGCAGAAGAACTTGCCGGGTTTGCCGATATTTTGGAAAAAGCAACCGACTTTAAAACGGAACTTCATTTGCTGATTCAAAAGACCATCAAAGAGCATAAGCGGATCATCTTCAACGGCAACAACTATGCAAAGGAATGGCGAGAAGAGGCAAAGCGACGCGGCCTACTGAATTGCCCCACTACGGTGGACGCCCTGTCGCACTATTTGGATGAAAAGAACGTAAAGTTATTTACCAAACACAAGATTTTTACCGAGGAAGAACTGCACTCCCGATATGAAATATTGTTGGAAAACTATTCCAAGATCATCAATATTGAAGCCCTGACCATGTCGGAAATGGCTAAACGTGATATTATACCGGCAGGTCTTGCTTTCAGCGGAGATCTAAGCGCCACCATCAACGCCAAAAAAGCAGTCAATACCGGAATTCCCTGTTACGCAGAGGAAAAACTATTGCAAAAAGCAGCTTCCCTTACCGGTGATATTTACAAATACACTGAAGAACTGGACTCCGTAAACGAAAACGCCAAAACGATTCCGGACAACTTTGAGAGATGCAAATATTATAAGGATATCGTCCTCCCTGTGATGCGTGCCCTGCGCAACAGCGTAGACAATTTGGAGATCATCACCGGAAGAAAGTATTGGCCCTACCCCTCCTATGCAGAAATTCTATACAGCATCAAATAATAAAGAAGCGTACCTTGCGGTACGCTTCTTTAATTTAGTTTTTGTAGAATAAAGTGTAGTACAACCACAGCACGGTAAATCGATTTTTAAGATCTTTTGCAATAAAGGTAGCTTCTTTGATCTTTTCGGCTCCGTATTCCGCCTCAAACTCCGGCATATACAGTTCCACTTTCGCCAGCATTTTTTCAATTTCAGCAGAAGAAGGAACCTGCGAAAGCACTTCTTTAATCTCTTGCTCTTTGGCTTTGTAAATAGAAATATAATCCTTGCAATACCAGCCCAGTTTGTTTTGCAGTTCAATGATGCCTTCGGCCGCACCGGTATAGATTTTCCGAATGTGGACTTCCCACTCGGACTGATCAAATGCGGTGGCTTGTTCAAATCCATCCAACTTCAAAATTTCTTCACGCAAACGTTGGGTAATTACCGTGGAATACACCACGTCAATGCCGTGATTGAAATAAGGCTCATTGTTCAGCAAGCCGACGATTTCAAAGAAGTGAGACAGATGATGCTCACTGCCGGAAGCAGGTCTGGAATTACCAACAAAACTCATAGCAATTCCCACGACAACCAAAGCTTCCATCAGTGTACGGATGCTGGCATCCTCTCTCTTGAGAATGCCGTCGGAAATCTTGAGGGTTTCTTCAATCATCTCATAGGTAAGATCATAAACATAATCGCAGATGTACTCATCGTTGATCAAATGGCTGAGCTTCCAGTCGTTGAGTGCGGAATATTTACCGATAATGTCACCATAACCGGATTTGATCATATCGATAGGCGCGGTTTTCAACATATCTACGTCGCCGATGATGGCGGTGGGTACGTGTGCGTCGTAGGTGATTTTCATACTGTTAATGATCATTGCGGCGCCAACGGAGGCATAACCGTCCATAGAAGGAGCGGTTGCTACGATAAAATACGGCAATTTGTGGGTAAAGCTTACGTATTTGCAGGTATCATTGATGACACCGGAGCCCACACCGATGATCAGATCGGTCTCATCGGTAACAAGGGCTTCCATTTTTGCAATAGCATCCTCATTAGGTACCAAGAAATGATCTCCGCTTTGATAAATCAGCGTATTCTCCAGCTTGTTACCAATCAAAGCCGCGGTCTTGTCGCCGCCCACCGCATAGGTGTTTTGGTCAGCAACCAACAAAATATGATGATACTTTGTCAGCAGTTCGGGCAACTTTTCAACGGCTCCGTTTTCAATGATTACGTGTTCAATGGCACAGGTGTGATCCATACCGCACTCACAGCCAAGTTTTCCTTTTAAAAGCATTGAAATGTCCATATTAGTCCTCCAAATATTTCTTAAGATACTCGCCGAGCTTCGTATAATCGTCAACGCAGACAAATTCGATATCCGAAAGATATACGGATTCGTCGTTACCGCCCAGACCGTAGTCGTCACCGACGTATACAACGTTGTCGTGGCTCAAGCCGTTTTCTTTGCAATACAAATCCAATGCATAGAATTTATTATAAGGCTTGGGTGCCATATCAAAAGAAGAGCTACCGCCGACAAATACAACGTATTCGGGGAAGGTCGCCACCACTTCGTCATAGATTTTTCTTCGTTTAATTCTATCGGGGTCAAAGGTCAGCTTGTCTTCCAGATCCGCTTTGGTACCGAGAATGGGAAAGGTAATACAGCCGGAGGGGTGATATTCCACGTTGGCGCCCTTAAACTCGGTGAACCCGTGCTTTTTACGCAAGGCGGTAACACGCTGTTCAATGGTTTCTTTGTCGCAAGCAACAATGTTTTCGTTACGCACCACGTCAAGATCCTTGGTTTCAGCATTGTACTTTGCATATTGCATACCGTAGTTACCAATGATATCAATGGGAAAATGATCCATCTGATCAAAGATACGTCTGCACTGACCTGCACCGGCCATTAACAATTTGTATTTTTGAGAAAGTTTGACCAACACGGCGTGGTTTTCGGGAGAAAGCTTACTTTTATGTTGCGTAAGCGTTCCATCCAAATCAAATGCTATCACTTTTACGTCTTTCATTTTATTCTCCTTTACCTTTTGGTTGACGAATACTTGAAAATTTTATATACTTATTGTACAATGATGATCAAATTAAGTCAATATATGAATATAAAAACGATAAACGATCATTTTTGATCAAGGAGAGAACTATGCTAAAAGCAGAAAGACAGCAGAAAATCTTGGATATGATTTCAAAGGAAGGCTACGTTACCGTAGAACAGATCGGTAGAGCACTCTACGTTTCCGAGCCCACGGCACGACGAGATCTCAACGAGATGGCCCGTCAACGTTTGATCATACGCAGTCACGGGGGTGCAACGCTTCGCCCGGAGCACAATGCCGAGGTACCCATTGATTTTCGAAACACGTATCACACCAAATCCAAGCAAAAAATCGCTAAGGTTGCAGCTTCGCTGATCAAAGAGGGTGACGTAATTTTTATTGACGCCTCCACAACTTCGTTGCACATTTTGGAACACATAAAAGCAATCGGTAACATTACTGTGATCACCAACAGCATCCAGGCAACACAATTTTTACGAAACTCCGGATTGACCGTATACTCCACCGGCGGGAAGATGCTGGACAACTCTCTTGCCTATGGTGGAAGCATTGCAGAAGATACACTAAAACGTTTTAACATTGATCTGATGTTCTTCTCATCTTACGGCATTACAGAAGATGGAATGATTCAGGATTATTCAGAAGATGAAACCGCCTTACGCATCAACGCAATGCGCTGTGCTCAAAAAACAGCCTTTTTAGTTGACAAAAGCAAACTGGGCAAAAAGTCCTTATTTAACGTTGCAAGCATCGCAGACGTCCATTTTTACGTCACGGACGCGGATTTGCCGCCGCAGTTTCCGAAACCGATAGAAAATACATTTATTGTGAAATGAAGAAAGCAGATGGTTGCCATCTGCTTTCTTCATTTTTAATCAATTGTTAATACCACTTTACCGGTACTGGTGCCGGACTGCAACAGATCGTGAGCGGCTTCAGCCTGGGTGATGGGCAATACTTTGTAAATGGTGGGACGAACTTCCCCACTCTCCACCTTCGGCCAAATCTGATCAACGAGCTTAGCCAGCAATTCTGCTTTAAAGGCAGGGCTCTTACTGCGCAACGTGCTGCCGATCAAACGGATGTTTTTAACGTACATGGTGCGCATGTTTACAGTAGACAGATCGCCTGCTAAAGTGGCAATCATAATCCAGCGACAACCGTAAGCAACGTGAGGGAAGCACTCCCCTACTTTTTCACTACCGAGGCAGTCAATGGCAATATTCAACGGATGACCGTTTTCTGCTTCTCTTTTCAAGACGTCCGCCATATTCTCCTTGGAAGTATTGACGATTACGTCGGCGTTCAGGTGACGGATGGATTCTGCTTTGTCATCGGAAAGTACGCTGGTAATAACGCGAAGACCAAAGGCCTTTGCCATCGGAATGATCACACTGGCCAAACCGCTGGCGCCTGCGTGCATTAATAAGGTATCTCCTTCCTTAGCGCCGCCTTCAATGAACAAATTGAGATAAGCAGTGGCAAACGCCTCGGGCAAAGCCGCCGCTTCTACCAAAGACAGACCCTTAGGTACCGGCATCAGCATACCGGCTTCCACTACGGCATATTCGGCATAACCGCCACCGCCGAGAAGGGCGCAAACCTCATCTCCAACCTTCCATTTCCCTTCTGCCGCAACAGAATCGGAAACCTTTTCAATGATGCCTGCGATTTCCAGCCCGGGCCAATCGGGACAACCGGGAGGGGGCGGATAACAACCGTCGCGCTGCATCAAGTCGGCACGATTTACCGCCGCCGCCTTTACCCTTACCAGCACGTCCCCGTCTTTCATAGCGGGAATTTCAACTTCTTTCCATACAAGATCTTTATTGGGTTCGATTACGATAGCTTTCATAATGCTCTCCTCACTTTCTGTCTTCATTGTACACGAATTGACTTTTAAATAAAATATGTTATAATATCAAAAAGCAGAACTATTCTATCACTCTAAAAAGGAGAAACCTATGAATTCAATTGTTTCCGACAATCGTTTGCTGTTTTTTAAGGTAGAAAAATATCATTACAGACATCAGCACCATTTTGACACCTCCGATTGTCCTCGTCCTCACTTTTGTATGGGACTTGTTTTGGAGGGACAAGGCATTTTTACCGATCCAACTGACGGAAATGAAATCCTTCTTTCCCCAGGTGATGTGATTTTTGTACCCATGAACTCCACTTATG
Organism: Eubacteriales bacterium; assembly: GCA_045541535.1. GTDB lineage: Bacteria > Bacillota > Clostridia > Oscillospirales > QAKW01 > Firm-08. The sequence goes on along the minus strand of JAZQJG010000098.1, from coordinate 1,206 downwards.
TTTCTCATTGGACCGGAGCTCCCGACGTAAGATACATCAGCGCACACTTCATTTTTGACCGGCAAAGCGTTTTCGCAGATCCGAAGCGATTTTCTCTGCAAAAAGTTCGTCCCGAAGCTACGGAAGAAATCGAGCGCTTATACAATCAAATGTTTGATCAATTCGGAGAGGATGCCATTGGACAGTTTGGCTCTTTATCCGCTTTTTACGGTTTATTGCATCATATCTTGCCGAAACTGATAGTGCAAAACACAGCGCCCACAGATGTGCGACTGATGCAGGCAGTTCGGTATATTGAAGAAAACTATACGCAAAACATCACGGTGGAACAATTGTCCTCTTGCTGTCAGATGAGTATGCCGCGTTTTTTTCCGAAATTTAAAAAGCAGTTTGGTCTGACCCCCGTTGAATACGTCAATCAATATCGCATTACCCGCGCAATTATTCTTCTGATGAACGGCACCGCGAGCGTTGAAGAGATCGGCGATCAGGTTGGTTTTGAATCTACAGCGTATTTTAGAAGAGTATTTAAAAAGTTTACCGGCCGCTCCCCCAGAGATTTCAGAAAAAACGCCATGGAATTATAATTTTTCACCGCCATGGAGTACATTGCATATGGTGCTTTGGAGGTGAAAAAAATGAGTTGTTCAAACTGTGGATTTAAAACAGATTGTCCCGTTCTCTCTTTATTGGCGAGTATCGTGCTTGGTATCATAGTCGCTTTTTTACGTTTTAACGCCGTTATAACCCTGACGCCTGCCTTTTTGTGGGTAGTCTTCGGTATTGCAGTAGTCTATTTGCTTGTGGTAGGTGTGGTTACACGTTTTTGGGGACCCATCTTTGAGGTCAATTGCAGATGTATGGCAATTAAAATAATTCTATTCGGTGCTCTGGGTACAATTTTGACTTCCTTGCTCTTGCTTGGTATCACCTTTGTCGCTACCAGTGTTGCCGGTGCCATCTTCAGCGGTCTGTTATTATTTTTCTTTGTGTTGTTAATTTTTGGTACCGCTTGTCTAACCCTGTGTCAAACGTCCTGCGGCAATCGAGAGGGCTCATAAATCATGATGAATTGTCAAACTAAGTGCAACAGTTTTTGATTGAAGATTCAAACAAATCAATTGGTTTTTGAAACCCTAAAACTTTTTTGGGCCTGGCGTTAATCAACGCCAGGTTCTTTTTTAGCGTTGCAGGACTGACCCTCGA
>JAZQJG010000097.1:0-1962 GCA_045541535.1 Eubacteriales bacterium | reverse complement strand
GACAAATAAGGCAGTCAACTCCTTGGCTCACAGAACGACATGGCTACGATCCGACTTTGTTTATTTGATTACTTTAAGAATTTTCTTGAGCAACTCATCCTTGGACAGGCCGCTGGCGTCCACCGTGATGTCGGCGTATTTTTCATACAGCGCCTTGCGCTCCAGATAGATCTTGGTAAAATGCTTGTGAGACAGTCCGGCAATACCGCGGGAATGAAGATTTTCGATCCGCTGATACACCTCTTCCAAGGGCAACTCCAGATAGATCACCGTGGCGTTTTTGCACACGTTTTCCATTCCCTTTTCACTGTAGACGGCGCTGCCGCCGGTGGAGATCACCGTTTCGTCGGTATCCACGGCCAGCAAAGCCGCCTCCTCCACGTCGTAAAAGGCCTCCAGCCCGTCCTCATCCAAAATCTTCTGAATCATCTTTTTCTCTCTGCGTTGCAAGAGAATATCCGTATCCAGAAAATCATAACAAATTTCCTTGGCCAGCATAACGCCCACGGTGGATTTACCGCTGGTGGGCATTCCGATCAATACGTAGTTCATATCAGTTCTCCTATGTTGATTACCGTCACATTTTGTTTGTTGGCGTAGTCCACCGTCCATTTGGTGCCGCCACCCGATTCCTTAAGATAGGCGATGCACAGCTCACTGCCGTCCACCAGCGCCCGATTGCGCACGAACATACAGCCCCGATAATAGTGCTCACTGAGCACCTTGACCTCATCGGCGGCGGCCAGATGTTCCAGATACTGCTGTTGTTGCGCCGGTAGCCAACGCCGCGCCTGATCTCTGCAGGGCACGTAGATCACCAGCCGCACGTCGGGATATTGCTCCCGAAGGGCCAGCACCACCCGCGCCGCCAGCGTGTCAAACCCGATGGCTCCGCCGGTACGGAACTCCCGATACCCACAGCCCACACAGCTTTCCAGCATCATATACAGCCGCTCGTAGATCTGCGGCTCCCGGCCGTGGAGATCTCTGTGCCCCGTAAAACAAACAGCCTTCACCTTCTCACCTGCTTTCCCCTACATTTTAACATACCCCTTTGCCACTTGCAAGAGAGAAAATGTGGGATTTTTATTGTATCTGTCCCAAAATTGTGCTAATATATATTTAACAGTCAGTTTTCAGGAGGAATTTCTATGAAATATATCACCAAGCTCATCCTGCTTATGATGATCTTATGTCTGGTATGCGGCTGCGCGCAGGTCACCCCCGGTACCGAGCCGCCCGCCGATCCCGACGTGGAGCAAACGCCCGACGCCCCCCAGCCCGATCTCCCCGTCACCACGGCGGAGAATCCTCTGCTGGATAAGAATGCCAAGCGCAACACCGCTCTGTTGCCCCGTGGCATCGGCAAAAATCACACCTGGGTCAAAACCGCCGCCGGCAACTCCCTGACCCTGTATTATCCCGCCGAACAGGAGGCCTTTTATTATCACGACGGCAAGAGTCTGGTGGGCGAGGACGAGTGGATGAGATCCCTGTCCGAGGAATATGATATCACCCTGCACGCCGTGCGTAAGGCGCCTGCCTCTGCGCTGGCCGCCCAACGGTTGGCCACCCTGTCCGGCCTGCACTTGGATCTGTTGGCCTTCACCCCCTCCCAGCTTCCCTATGCCGCGGGGCTGACCGCCGATGCCACCGATCTGTTGCAAAAGCAGAGCGATGCCACCGATTTTCTCAATCCCACCCTGCTGACCTACGGCAACGGCGGCAGCCGTTATTTCTCCCCCATCGGCGTGGCCCGCAACCTGTGGTATCTCACCGCCGGCGGCAAAAACGAGCCCCTGGAGCTGTCCGAGAACAAGCTGTGGGATCTTTCCGCTTTTTCCAACTTCGTCGCCTCTCACACCAAATCCAAGGACGGTGAGATCACCGTTTACGGCATCGAGGCCCAGGATTATACCGATTTTCTGGCCGCGCTGGGCACCCCCCTGATCGGTTTTGAGG
>JAZQJG010000096.1:0-3366 GCA_045541535.1 Eubacteriales bacterium | reverse complement strand
GACAGCCTCTCCATCGGCGTGCTGGAGGGACAGGATGTGAACCTCTTTCTCTCTCAGCGAATCAATAAGCTGCGGGAAAAAGACCCCAAGCTCCTCATTGAAATGGAGCGCAACTCCTTCCGCAACCTGCGGCAGGGTTTGGAGCGCGGTGCTTACGATGTGCTGTTCACCATGGAGTTCGAGCTGGAGGGTCATCCCGATTGGGAGAGCGTCATGCTGTTCCAGCAGCCCGGCGCCATCGTCATCAGTCGTGCCCATCCCCTCGCCCACCGTGAAAATCTCACTATGGAAGATTTCCGCAACGAGCCCTTCGTGGCTATTTCCCGGGAAGAGTCCCCCGGCGGCTACAATCTGCTGATCAAGCAGTGCGGTGAGAGCGGCTTTGTGCCCAATATCGTCCGCGAGACCGCCTCTATGGAGAGCCTCTTTCTCTGCGTGGAAATGGGTATGGGCGTTGCCATGTTGGATCGCAACACCCGCTTGGAGCGCAACTCCTCCCTGCGCATCATCGACATTCCCGAGAGCCGCGCCGCAGGCTTGGTAGCCGTCTGGCGCAAGGACAATCATAATCCCCTTATTCCTGTGCTGATAAAATCCCTGACGGAGTAGTTTGCTTTTTACTCACCCCTTATATTTCTTGATATTCCATCCTTTTAGTTGTACTTTGAACAATATCATGTTATAATCGCAAATCAATCAGATATCCTCGCGCGATATTCCGTTATCAATCGGCGTTTCGGTAGCAACAACAAACCGTGCTAATAACCAATATTGGCGCATATTTGAGAGGTAATTAATGAGTTTAGGAAATCAGCTGATTATTATTTTTGGGTGTTTCATTCTCGTATTTCTGTACTTGCGAGCGTTTATCTCCGGCATTAAAAGGTTTTACCTTAACAAAAGCGCCATTAAGAAAAAAAAGAAAGAAGAATCTACTGCGGACTGGTTATTTTATAGAAAATATTTAACTGAAATACCAAAAATAATTCTTGTACTCTACTACTCCGTATTGATAGTCCACCCAATATGCGCATTAATATGTTTTTTGCTTCACATTTCAATGTGTTTTGGGCTTGGTGAAACAATTGCTATAACTTTAGCAGGAATTGATGTAGTATTGGTGCTAACAATAGCGGTCCTTTTTTGGAGTTCTGGGCCAGGCTATGCATACGGACGGTGGCTTACAAAAAGAAGGACGAAAAAAGATAAAAGGTAAGGCGTTGAAAACAGTAGAGTACGGCGTCAACCATGCCACACTCTACACCTACGACAACGGCGGCAATATCCTCAGTAAGACGGAGTATGCCTACACCACCGGCACGCTGGGCGAGTATAACCCCCTCCGCTACCGCGGCTATGTCTACGACACCGAGACGGGCCTGTACTTCCTCAACAGCCGCTACTACAACCCCGAAACGGGACGGTTCATCAATGCGGATAGTGTTATTGATCGCAGTAAGATTTTAGGGGCAAATGTATTTTCATACTGCCTTAATAATCCTGTTAATATGCTAGATGAAGACGGAAACTTGCCAAAATGGTTGTCTGGTGCCTTAACGGTAGTCAGCGGTATTACCCAAGTAATTGCTGGTGCTGCTTTGGTTGCAGCAACTCATTATACAGGTATTGGTCTAGCAGTAGGAGGAGCGCTGATTTTAAATGGAGCGGCCACTGTTTTGGCTGGTAGCGCAACAATTATAAATGATCTTACCGGTTCGAATTTTTCTGAGGAAAACATTATACGCACAGCGGTAAGGAAAGTGGGGGCCGCCATCGGAGGCGAGACAGGAGAAAACATTGCTGCTACAATGTATGATGTGGCAAACACAGCGGCAACGGTTTACTCTGTTGTTGGAGGCGGAGGAACAGCACTTTCAAAAACAGCAAGTGCGCTTGGCAACCAAGTAAAAATAACAAAATCAACCTTTTCTATGGTGCCGTCGATGTTTATGGACACATACAGAATAGAACGAGCGATGACTGCGACAAAGGAATATATTTTGTTGCCAAAGACATGGTTCCGCATCACAAATGGAATTGGTAGCCTTACAGATATTACCCTTACGGTAATCGGTGTGTTTGGGAGAAACGAATGAAATTTGTAAAAAAAAATCTTGTGGTGATTATTACTGCCAGTATTTTCCTTATCGGCGTTATTACAAAGCGCGCATCTGCGTTGTTTGTAAGCTTGTTCTTTATCGGGGTAATCGTTCCAATTGTTGTTGTGCAGCGAGCGACAAAAAACGACTGGGGGAAAATGTTCCTTTGGGGTATATTTCTTACGATATTAGTTCTTTTTGCTTTTATTATGCTGTGTTTACTTTCGCAATATAATGACTGGTTAAGAAGTGTTATAGTGTGGCTCCAAAAATAATTGTCCGAGAACTGATGTAGGAGATAGAGGGAGAATGTGCCACAATTGTGTCATATCCCACCAGCGCAAACTACACCTACGATACTTCACGCTATATCTGAAACTGTGCTGAGGAAACGACGATGGAAAAAACTGAGTTCTTAAACTTTTGTCATACTAAGTTTATAGATTGTGGCTTTTCAAAAGCGGCAAATGGATATTACAAAGATGCGTCAAGCGATATCTTGTGTGCCTTATTTTTGCAAAAGTCGAGTTTTGGCGCGTTTTATTATCTCAATTGTGGCTTTTATATAAAGCGCCAAGGGATGCCGTCTCGTCCCAAATATACTGACCTAGACATTTGCACGAGATTGACAGTGCTATCTAAAGAACAAAGAGTAGATGGTAAACAATTTTTAACAGCTGCGATTTATTACGAGGAGTATGAAAAAGAGGAGCTAGGCACCTATTTTGACGAGGCCTTTAAGACGTGGATATTGCCCCCAGTATATAAAGGAAAGAAGTTCCTTTTAGAGAATCTTGAAAGGTACTATGGTGGATTAAAGGGCATTCATCCCCTCAGAACGGAGTTTGTTCGGAAAGCACTGTCAGAGTAGACGATAGCCCTATGGATTGGTCTTACCGTTAAGAACAGCAGGGCCAGTGACTCCATCGCTAAATAAACTAAAATCCCCCGCTATTGATGCTTTCGGGCATCAGCAGCGGGGGATTCTTTTCTTTTATTCCTTCGTCAAATGGGCAGAGGCTGCTTTCAGCATCAGCTTTTTCGTACCTACAGTGTCGAATGCCACTTCAATGAGGGCATCGCCGCCCATGGGACGGACAGAGACCACCAAGCCTACGCCGAAGGCGCTGTGGCGCACGCTCTCGCCGGGCTGCAATTGCAGCATAGGGGCTGCGGGCGCTTTTTTCACACTCTCGGTAAAGGTAGGCTTCTTGGCAGAGATCTTCGGGGCACTGCTGTAGCCGCCACCGCCAAAACTGCCACCACC
>JAZQJG010000095.1:0-80437 GCA_045541535.1 Eubacteriales bacterium | reverse complement strand
AATCGGCTCCGGCAAAATTCTGCGACCTGAAAGCGCAGAATTTTAAGAGATTTTTGGTGCAGAGGAGGAGGCAAGGCTGACGCCTGCCGACGACGATAATCCAAAAAGCACCGAAATTATGCACTTTCAGGCGTGTTCGGTCACTCCTCCACTGCTTATCCTAAAAATTTCATTAAAAAGGACGAACCGCAGTTCTTCCTCGGTCAGCGTCACCTCAAAGACCCGATTGTCCTCAAAGTAGCCGCCGATCTCCTTGGCGCCCTGATCCGCCAGCATACATCCGTACAAAGACAAGCACAAAAAGGCGGGCAGTAACAGCCAAGTAATCAGTTTTTGCAAAAATTTCACACCCATCACCCAAAAATAGTGTGGGCAAAAAAGTCGTTATTTAGTCAGTTCTTCCCGCAGAAAGGCAGGGCGATTGGTGATCAGCGAGGTAACGCCCGCCTCTACCAGAGGAGCGGCTACCTCCACGGTGTCCACCGTCCAGACGTTGACCTGCCAGCCGGCCTCCAACGCCTTTTTACACATTTCCTGACTGTGAACGCATTTGTAGGCAGGATGGATGGCAAAAACCTGTAATCCCTGCATATATTCAAAGGCTTTATAGGGCGTGTGACCGTACAGAGCGGCCACCTTGGCGGTGGGATCGTAAGCCTTGAGGCGGTAGAGCATCTGATGGTCAAAGGAGGAATAGATCACCTTGTCCTCCAGCTCGTATTCGTGGACCATATTGGATACGGCCTCTTCCAGACCGTCCTCCTTTTCTCCACGGTTTTTGATCTCAATATTCAAGAGAATGCCGCTTTCCTTGATCAGATCCAGCACCTGAGAGAGCAACGGAATCTTTTCTCCCGCAAATTCCTCTCCTTTAAAGCTGCCGAAATCATAGGCCAGCAGTTCCTCAAAGGTCATATCCTCCACGTAGCCACTGCCGTTGGAGGTGCGGTCGATCTTATCGTCGTGGCAAACCACGATCTTTTTGTCCTTGGTAAACTGCACGTCCAGTTCAATACCGTCGGCCCCCTGTTCCACCGCCTTACGGAAGGCAAGCAGGGTATTTTCGGGATAGTCGTAGCTGGCGCCGCGGTGGGCATAGATAAGCTGTTTCAAGGTCTTTCCTCCATTCTCTGCATTCAGTGCGTTTACGCACAGATAATATAAATAAATTGACATTGCCCAGAATACCGTGATCACGGCGGTGGCGGCAAGCTGCAGGGTGGTAAATTTACCGGTATACAGCAGGGCAAACAATCCGGCCGGTCCCCCCAGAGCGCCCAAAGTGGCAAAGAGCAGGAAATTGCGGGAGACCACTGCAAGGCTGTCCTCAAAGTCGGTGTAGATCTTGGTCAGGGAAAGGAGCATCAAAATCAGCACGCAGGCAGACACGGCGTCCACCACGTTTTCGGAAGCGTTGATCTCACGGAAGTTGGCAAAAAACAGATCAATGGCCGCCGCACAGGGGTATGCCAGGGCAAACACCGACAAAAAGGCCACCAGCCCGTTTTTCCCCCGACGGATGCGCAAGGGCAGCAACAGCAGATACAGCACCGCCGCCAAAGCAAACCAGCCGATCCAGCGCCGCGCCATCAGGGCCAGCACGCCGTATACCCCAAGGGTCACGGCCGCAACCAGGCTGAACACCGTCATCCCCGTGGTGCAAAAAGGTGCAGAGGGCGTGGGCCGCTTGTTTTCTTTCCGCCAGGAGATGGTAAAGGCCAGCACTGCCGCCAGACCCATCAGCCAATACAGCAGATCGCTCAGCACCTGCTGACCCAGCGTCTCACGGATAAAAAATCCATTTTCATCAATTACGAACAAATACTGAAGCACACGCACCGGCAACAACAACGCCAGCGCAGACCACAGCACGATCTTTCCATGTCTGATCTTCATACGAAACCTCCGACAAATATAAGAAAAAAACGCGGCAACTTACCAAAAATTGCCGCGCTTTTTTATGTTTACTTAGTCTTCAACGATAGCGTCAACAGGGCAAACTGCAGCGCAAGCACCGCAATCGATGCACTCGTCAGCATTGATAACATAGCTGGTATCACCCTCGCTGATAGCGTTAACGGGGCATTCGCCCTGGCAGCTACCGCAGCTCAGGCAAGCATCTGTAATTTTATGTGCCATTATGGTCGCACCTCCTTAAAATGTTGTAAATATAATAGCACACTCACATTGCCTTTGGCAAGTGTTTTGTGAAAATGTTTATTTTTTTTCGGATTTTTTTGCGCTTTTGGCGGGGGGATTGTCCTTTTTCTCCTTGCGGGCTACGCTACGCAGCATGGTAACCTCGCCGATGGGAAAGATCTTGAAGGAAATATCCTCACCCTTGGTGAATTTGACCTTGATTTCTCGTTTGAGCACGTTGGCATCCACCACGCTGCCCTCCCCTTCGGGAGTGGCCACCCAGGAGCCTACGTTGGGCGTTTCCTTCCAATAGGCTTCATAGGTGCTTTGCTCATAGCCCAGACAGCACATCAGTCTGCCGCAGGGGCCGGAGATCTTTTGCGGATTGGGGGAGAGCCCCTGCTCCTTGGCCATACGGATGTTGACGGGATGGAAATCCCCCAAAAAGCTGTTACAGCAGAACACTCTGCCGCAGATGCCGATGCCGCCCAACAGCTTGCTCTCGTCCCGCACGCCGATCTGGCGCAGTTCAATGCGGGTTTTGAACACACCGGCCAGCTCCTTGACCAGATCTCTGAAATCCACTCTGCCCTCGGCGGTGAAATAAAAGAGGATCTTACTGCGGTCAAAGGTGTATTCCACGTCCACCAGCGCCATATCCAGTTTTTGCTTACGGATGCGCTCCATACAGACGGTATAGGCCTTTTGCTCCTTTTGCCGATTTTCGGCGACCCGACGCTTATCAATGTCGTCCGCGGGGCGCAATACCCGTTTGAGGGGGGCGGTTACCTCCCCGTCCTCCACCGAGCGATTGCCCAGCACCACCTCGCCGCATTCCATACCTCTTGCGGTTTCAACGATGCATTGATCGCCCTCGGCAAATTTATATTCACCGGGATCAAAATAATAGACCTTTCCGGCGCTTTTAAACCGTACTCCTACGATGGTTTTCATATCAATAACTTCCTTTCTCCGTCCTACCGACGGACCAACTGCTCCACGCACAGAGTGACCAGTTTGGTTTCAATCAGTAAAATACTGAAGGGCTGGGTGGCCATCACCGCCAACTGTTGCAGTTGTTCAATGACGGCGGGGATATTGCGGATATTAAAGAGGGAAAGATTCTTCTGGGATCGGGCAATGCTCTCCCCGAACACCAACTGCTCCCCACTGCGGGTGGTGCGCCACACCAACACGTCCCGCAAATACAGGCACAAAAGCCGTACAAAAGCGGCAAACTGTTCCCGATCGGCGGCCAATTGATGGCTGAAGGCCGCCACGTTATATACCGAGGCATCCGCCAGCATCCGGCAAAACTCCTCACAGCGCTGTATTTGCTGTTGCAGGGAGCCGTCCGACAGCAAGACGAGCGCCTGTCCCGGATTGCCGCCGCTGATGCCCAGCGCCGTGCGAATCAAATCGGGGGCCTCCCCCGTTTGCTCCAACAGCCACCGCTCGCTCTCCGCCCGTTCCGGCGTTTCCATAGCCAAACGGAGCACCCGAGAATGGATGGTGGACAACAGCTTGCTCTCATCACTGCACAGCAGGATGAATACCACAAACTCCGGCGGTTCCTCCAGAATCTTGAGAAAAGCGTCCTGAGTATTAGGCGTTAGGCGATGGGCGTTTTCCAAAATATAAATCTTGCGGCGTCCTTCGTTGGGATAGACCAGCGCTTCCTTGCGCAGATCACGGATCTGCTCCATGGTATAGTTGCCGCTTTTGGAGGCGCCGGACAGCCGGATCACGTCGGGATGAATCCCCTTTTCCAGTTTGTCGCACACCGGACAGTGGCCACAGCCCCCCTCGGGACATAAAAACATACGGCTCATCAGCGCTGCCAGCGTCTTTTTACCGCTGCCCTCGCCGCCGCAAAGCAGATAAGCATGGGCCACACGGTTTTCCACAGCCGCCGTATTCAGTTGTTCCAGCAAGCGCCGGTTGCCCAATAAATTCTGCATCGTTGATCTCACTTTACTCATAAATACGGGGAATCTGCCCCGAAACGTACAACGGGGAAACGGGCAGTTCCACCTTGTCCCCCACGGCGCACTCCAGATCGGTCACGTCCACGAAGGTGTGGGTCAGGGCCACGCGTCCCAATACAGGCACCCGTTTGCCGCCGATGCTCACCCGCATCCGATTGTCCTTTTTCAGCATCATTTTTACAATGGCCAGCCCGTAGCGGCAAAAGTCACGGAAACGGAAGGTATCATAATCCTTGGTCAGTTGCAGACCGTCGGCAGAGCCGGCGGCCACAATGGCCACACGGCTGTCCCGCCGCAGGCGGTATACCTTGCCGTATCCGATATTATGCCCCTTGGGCAGAGAACGGATGTCAATAATCTCACTTTCCAGCCGACCCACCCGACGTAGGGGCAGATCAAAGGCCACGGGCAGGCGACCCAGCAGGGCCGAGCCCACGCGCACCGCATTCAGATGAAACTTTTTATCCCGCAACAGAGCGGAGGAATTGGCGATATGTCGCCAAGTAAAGGTAATGCCCCGCTCCTGCAGAGCGTCGATCACCTGCACAAACTGCTCCAATTGTTGGTCGGCAAAACTGTCCTTGTAGAAAAAGGCGGCACCCAGATGGGAAAAAATACCCTCCACCGACAATTGCTCCATCGCGCAGACGGCGGCCATCTCCTCCACCTGTTGGGCGGTAAAGCCGAAACGGCCAAAGCCGGTGTCCACCGCCAGATGGACGCAGGCCCGTTTGCCCGCCTGCTCTGCCAATTCGGCGATAAGGCGGCATTGCTCCACGGAATCCACCGCCATCACCATTTCACGGCCGATCATTTCCTGCAGTTCGGGCCGGGTGTGATAACAGCTCAACACCCACAGTTCTTTATCGGTGGAAACCGCCAATGCTTCTTCCAAACGGGAAAAAGCGAAGCGCTCTGCGCCGCAGGCAGATAAGATATCCACCATACCTTGGGCGCCCAGCCCGTAGCCATCCGCCTTGAGCATAGGGACCACCGCCGCCTCGGTGGCGGCGCAAAGGGTGCGATAATTATGGGTTACGTCCTCGGTTTTAATTTTATAAACGGTCATAATAAACGAATCACTTCTTTTTATTTTTCAGTTTGAAAAGAACGTGGTTGAGCTTACGGTACGCCTTTTGTCCCTTTTCCGCCAAAAACATCCAAAAGGCGCTGTATACCAGATTCAGCTCACCGCAGAACTCGGTAAACTCACCGTTGAAATCCTTTTTGAAACGGTAGAGTCCGTAGAGAGGGTTGTCCTCGGAAAGATCCCCCGAAACCCCACGGAAATCGTATACGTCTGCGCCCCGCTCCACAGCCCATTTCATCATACTGAACTGCAAAAGATAGTTGGGGTTGAGATTGCGGTCACGGTTGGAAGAGGCGCCGTAGAGATACCACACCTTATTGCCGTAACCGATGGCAAGGGTACCCGCAATGGCCTCCCCGTCGGGATTGTAGGCCATATACAGACGGGCATCCTCCCCCAAGCAATCCATCAGCCGCTTGAAATAGGCCTCGGTACGGATAACAAAGTTGTCCCGCACGCCGGTTTCCAGCATCAGCTCGTAAAAAACGTGGAGAGCCTCGGGCAGTTCCTCGGTGGGAATGATCTTCACCTGCACGCCCTTACGCTCGGCCAGACGCACCTTGCGGCGATGGCCTTGAGTAAAGGACATCAGCAGTTCTTCTTCATTTCTTCCTTCGGGATACAGGCGGAACACGTAGCGGGGCTGAATGCCCTCAAAATTCTTGGTATCCTTGGGCAACGTACAGCCCAGTTCTTTCATAATGGAGAGATACTCCGTATCGTCACTCTTAACGTCGGTATCCATTTTTAAGGCGTAGCCCTTATGTTCCTTGGCCAGTTGTCGGGCGCCCTCCAGCAGCGTGGACAGCACCTGTTTGTCGTGTACGTCACACACCGGACCGCGGGGGGCGTACAAAACGGAGGTGGGCATCATAGGCATTTTGCGGATGAGCACCGACATAATACCGTTGATCTTCCCCGCCTCATCACGGGAGATGATGCCGGCAAACTTCCATTCGCTTTTCAATTTTCCCCAGCCCACGCTCTGGGCAAAGTGACCCTTGGGACAGGTGCGGTTAAAGGCTTCATATTCGGCGACGGCGGCCGGATCCTTAAGATTTAAAAATTCCAAAGCAGTACACTCCTAAAAATAATTATACATTCTTATTATACATTTTTTGCGCCCCATTGTCTACCCTTTTTTAATTTTCTGAAAATTTGTAAAAAAGATATTTTCTTTTTGTAAAACATAGTGTATAATAGAGGTGCAAATTTTATGAAGGAGGTTTCCCACAATGATTACGAAGGATACCATTATTGCCGAAGTTTTGGACAATCATCCCGATTGCGCTCCTTTCTTTTTGGAGATCGGTATGCATTGCCTGGGCTGTCCCTCTGCCAGAGGCGAGACCATTGAGCAAGCCTGCGCCGTTCACGGTGAGGACGTGGATGCCCTGCTGGAGAAGCTGAACAACTTTATCGGCGAGTAAACAAAAAATAACGTAAAAAAGTCGAGTGCAACACTCGGCTTTTTTAGTAAAAGGACTTCTATGGAACTGAGTGAACGACTGAAAAGTGTATACGAGCTGTTGCCCAAAGGATGCGTGATGATCGACGTGGGGACGGATCATTGCTATCTGCCCATCTACGCCCTCCGGCAGGGCCGCATCACCCGTGCCTTTGCCGCCGACGTGCGCCCCGGGCCCTTGGAAAACGGGAGGAAAAATGCGGCGCTCTACGGCGTGGAGGACAACATCACCACCCTGCTCTCCGACGGATTGCAAGCTCTCTCCCCTGCCCAACGGGCAGAGATCGATACAGTGGTATGCGCCGGTATGGGCGGCACCCTGATTCAAAACATTCTTTCCGCCGCCCCCTTCCTCAAGACGGCGGGCAAGACCCTGATCCTGCAACCCCAGAAGGCGATCTACGAGCTCAAGGCCTATCTGGCGGCAGAGGGATTTGTGACGGAGACGGAAGTGCTGAGCCGAGAGGGTGACAAGCTGTATCAATGTATGCGCCTACACTATGACGGTCTCTCCCGCCCTGCCCCCAATCCTTTTTATCATATTAAAGACGATCCCTTGTTTGGATTTTATTATCAAAAAGAGCATCGCCGCCTGACCCGTCAGAAACGGGGAATGGAACAGGGCGGCATTCCCGACAGAGAGCGCTATGAGGCGGTTTGCGGACATCTCAGAGAACTGGAGGAAGTAAAATGACCGTAAAGGAAATTTATGATATTATCGACGGCTTTGCCCCCTTTAACATTGCCATGGAGCACGACAATCCCGGCCTGCTGATCGGGCACAAAAATGCCCGGGTAGAGCGGGTGCTGGTAACCCTGGACGCCGATCTGCCCGCTTTGGAAAAAGCGGTGGAAGAGGGCTGTCAGTTGGTGTTTGCCCATCATCCCTTTCTCTTTGAGGGAGAGCGGCAGGTAAACGACACCACGGGACAGGGACGCAAAATTTTATACGCCATTGAGCACGGGTTGGCCGTGATCAGCGCCCACACCAATCTGGACAGTTGCAAGGGCGGTATTAACGACACCTTGGGCACTCTGCTGGAGCTTACCCCCGAGGCGGGATTTTGCCCCACTCAAAACGGCGGGATGCTGGGGCGCATCGGCACCCACGGCTTTGACAGTCCCGAGCACTTTTTGCACTTTGCCGCCGAGGCATTGCACACCACGCCCCGCTACCGTTTTGTGACCGATCAATTTGAGAAGGTAGCCTGGGTCAGTGGCAGTGGCACCTCCTGTATGGAGGCGGCAAAGGCGGCAGGCGCCGACACCCTGATCACCGGAGATTGCAAATATTCCGCCTTTATGAATGCGGCGGAGATGGAGCTCAATCTCATTGATCTTGGGCATTTTGAAACGGAGCAGATCATTCTGCCGGTGATGGCGGAATTGTTGGAAAAAACGGGGCTGGAGGTCGTACAACAGGACATCCCCTCCCCGATTATTACGTTGGAGTAAAGTTATGGCACTGGATGCGTGTTTTTTACAATTTATTACCCACGATCTACAGCATCTGGTGGGAGCACAGGTGGACAAGGTGTATCAGCCCTCCCGGGATGAGATACTGCTCCATCTGCGGGGCAAGGAAAAGGGGCGGCTGATGATCTCCTCCTCCCCCAATTCCGCCCGAATCCATCTCACCGGACGGTCGGTGGAAAATCCCAAGGTGCCCCCCGCCTTTTGTATGGTACTGCGCAAGCATTTGCAGGGCGCCAGGATCCGCAAGATCTATACCCCCGCCTTTGAGCGGGTGATCTTTTTGGAATTTGAGGGCAAAAACGACTTTTTCGAGCCGGAAACCAAAATCCTGTTGCTGGAGATTATGGGTCGCACCTCCAACATCATTCTGTTGGATGAGACCCATCGGATCATTAACGCCATCAAGCAGGTGGATTTTACCATGACCCGCGGACGGGAGATCTTGCCGGGGTTGCGGTATGAGTTGCCCCCCGCTCAGGACAAGATTCCCTTTTTGCAGGCGGAGGAAGGAGACAAAGAACGGCTGTTTGCCAAAAGCGAGGCACGACTGAGCGATGCGGTAATGGACACCTATGCCGGCATTTCCCCCGTAGTAGCCAGAGAAATCTGCTATTCCGCTCTGGGAAGCTTTGACAAACGGATCAGCGAACTTTCCACCCCTCAAAAGAATAAACTGATGGAGCGCATTTTACAGGTGCGCGCACAGGTAGCCGACACCCGCTGGCAGGGACAGTTGATCTGTCGCAGGGAGAACGGCAAGCACGTGGACTTTTCCTTCCTGCCCCTGACTCAATACGGCAGTGAAGGTGTGGTGAAGGTTTGCGAAAACACCCACGAGCTGTTGGAGGAATATTATACCAAGGCGGCGGATGCCTGGCGTATGAAGCAAAAGGCCATGGATCTCTCCAATTTCCTCACCCGTACCGCCGCCCGGATCCGTCGCACCATGACGGTGCGGCAAAAGGAGCTGGCCGACAGCGAAAACGCCGAAAAATACCGTATTTACGGTGAGTTGATTCAGGCCAATCTCTATCGGATCACCAAGGGGGATCGGGTGCTGAAGGCAGAAAACTATTATGAAGAAGATCTGCCCCTGATTTCCATTCCCCTACAGCCAGATCGCTCCCCCGTGCAAAATTCTCAAAACTATTTTAAAAAATACGCCAAGGCCAAAAACGCCCAAAAGATCATCGCCCGTCTGATTGAGCAGGACGAAAAGGAACTGGAATATCTGGACTCGGTATTTACCGTTTTGTGCGACGCGGAATGCGAGGAAGATCTGGAGCAGATCCGAGCGGAGCTGGTGGAGGGCGGATATCTCAAGGCCCGCGCCTATAAGGGGACAAAAAAACCCAATCTCTCCCGTCCCCGTGAATTTATCACCGACGACGGTTATACCGTTTTCGTTGGCAAGAGCAATCTGCAAAACGACTATATTACCGTGCGGCTTTCCCGCAAAAACGATATCTGGATGCACACCAAGGGCATTCACGGCTCCCATACTTTATTGGTTACCGGCGGGCAGACCCTGGAAGAATTGCCCGACCGCACCGTTTTGCAGGCGGCCGCCCTGTGCGCCTTCTTTTCCAAAGGAAAAGAGAGCAGTAAGGTGGAGGTAGACTATTGTCCCGTGCAGAACGTGAAAAAGCCCACGGGTGCCAAGCCGGGTATGGTGATCTATGACAAATATTACACCCTGCTGGTGGAGCCGGACGGCAAGCTGGCGGAAAGGATCAGAAAACAATGATCGGTTATGATTTTGACGATACCGTTTATTACGGCGATTCTACAAGAGATTTTATTTTTTACTGTTTAAAACGGCAACCGGGACTGATTCGCTTCGTCCCCCGCTGGGGCTGGAACGCCCTGCTGTGGAAGGTGTTTAAGGTAAAAACCAAAACCCAGTTTAAAGAGAAGCTGTACAGCTATTTTACCGCCGTGAAGGACATTGACGGCTACGTGGCCGACTTTTGGGCGGGACATTTTAAAAACATCAAGCCCTGGTATCTGGAACAAAAAAAGGAGGATGACGTGATCATCTCCGCCTCCCCCGAATTTTTGCTCCGTCCCGCCATTGACCGGCTGGGCATCACCTATTTTCTGGCCTCCCAAGTAGACAAAAAGACGGGAAAATATGCAGGCGAGAACTGCTGGGGCGAGGAAAAGGTGCGCCGCTTTAAGGCCGCCTGGCCCGAAGCTCAGATTGAAAGCTTTTATTCCGATTCCCGTTCCGACACCCCCATGGCCCGTCTGGCAAAGGGCACCAGTTATCTTGTAAAAGACGACGAGCGGATCCCGTGGGATCTGTAAAAGCACAAAAAATCCACCCATATGGGTCGTATACTAAAGGACAGTAATTTTAGAGGCAGAAACGATTGATTTCGTTTCTGCCTCTTTTTTAGGGCAAGGGCTTGCTCTTGCTGTTCATAAGGTCTTAGGATATCCTAAATATTTGGAAAATGGTATACATTTTCCCCGCTTGTTACAGTACCGGACTAAACCGGTTTATAATATTTTTAATTGAAATCAAATGAAATTACAGGGATTATTTTATTATCACCCCAGTTATCAATAGGGATTAAAATAAGCTTATCAAATGTTTGATTAACATTTATATGATAAGAGCGTTTTCGATTATTTAAAATATGCAAAAGCTCATATTGGCTACCATTTAATTCACCTACCAGTTTGAATTCCTTGCACAATGTTTTTGGCATACACATTTGTGGGCTGTCCAAACGATGGTTGGCGCGGGTTGAGTGTGTGCGTTCGCAAGTAGTTCCGGGAAGAGTATCACGATTTAAATCACTGCAAAATACAATATGTATAGAAGCTATGTTTGTTGCACTGAAACTGTAACAGATTTGCTCACCGGCATTTGCTATATATGAACAATTATTCTCTTCGGTATTATAAATACGATGTGCTCTATCCTGACCATTCCTGATAACTTCACTATTAATGTTAAGGTTAGCATTTAAACATAATGAAGAGATTTCTCTTGTTTTTGAAGGAAGAAAACAATCTTCATTCATCAGTAAATTCTGTAACAAATCAATTTTATTGCAATATACATCGTGAGGAGTAAAATAATTTTTAACAGCAATAGATGCAGCTTTTCCTACGGCTTCTCCCAACAGAGCACATGTTGCCATAACACGGATACTACTCATTGCCGTATGTGTCATACTGATATTTCTTCCTGCAAAAAACAGATTTTCAACATTCTTTGAATACAAAGCCCGATAAGGTATTGAATAAGGTGCAGGTGTTGAATAATTTGTATTAGGAATCCCCTTATGATAAAACCCTCCGGGGAAATGATCATCAAGAGGCCAACCGCCAAATGCAATTTCATCAGTAAAAATTTTTCCGCTACTGATGTCCTTCTGTGTAATTATATATTCACCGCACATTCTGCGAGATTCTCTTTTACCCGGTAAAAATCCCAAAAAATCCAAATCCCATTTTGATGCATTATATTTTCCTGAGTTTTTTATGTAATCCCATGTTCCTGTAGCAAGAGCAACAAGCTCATCTCTCAATTTTTCTGTATCATCAATGGTGTTTTTGTTGCCTCCTAACTCAAGATACCAAAAGTTTTCAGTATCGTCATATATATCCGGCGTTCTGTTTTTAAAGTCATCCTCTGTCAGAGATGTACTCCATAAAGGAGGAATAAATTCTATATCTTGAGTAGTTTCGCGCCCTTGAATCAAACAGGACATTCCCATTGTCATATTATCGGCAATTTTTGTTTCTGTACTTTCTCCAAATTCACTGTCTGCCTCGCGCCCTATGCGAAACCGGGCATCGCAAAGAGGGGCAAGAATACTGTCGCCTGAACTATCACAAAAAAAGCGAGCCTTAACTTCATAAAAACATTGTGTTGTCATCTGATATCCAATAACCGTATTTATTTTAGTATCACGATTATATTTAAATTTGCCTTTTTCAACCGACGCATCCATACAGGTGCAATTTAAAAGCAAGGTGATATTTTCTTCGCGTCGAACAAAATCATACAATACTGTATCCCATATTGCATAGCTTTTGGTTGGGTTTCGGTATAGATTTTCCAAAGCAATTTCTTCCAATATACCCGTTTCACGATTATCTCTGCCGCGTGCTCCACAGATCCACATTCGTATCTCAGATGAAGCATTACCTCCTAAAACGGGGCGCTCGTGCATAAGTACCACCTTTAGACCCTCTCTCGAAGCAGAGATTGCAGCAGCTATACCTGACATACCACCACCTACAACACACAAATCACAATCAATTAATTTCTTTTTCAACAAAGTAATGCGCCTCCTTTGATTGACAAAATTGTTTTTTTCGGTATAATTATATTATATTTTTAATGAATTTTCTATAAATAAAATGCCAAAAAATATAATGAAAGTGCAATTATATGAATAATCTTATTGAGAATATTGTTTCGTACATTGATTATCTGAACAAGGATTGCGAATTAATTGTTTCCGTACACTTCAGGAGCGATGTTTTTAACCATATACACGATAGTTTGGCATCAATGATTTTGCCGTACAACTGCCACACAAATGCATATTGTGTAATGGCAAAAAACTCAAATCACAATAAATGTTTACTTAATCAGAAAAAAATTTTGGCAAAATGCCAAAGAGGAGAATCTTTTTGTCATATTTGCCACGCAGAAGTGCATGAATACATATATCCAATTTGCAAAAATGATGATACCGTGGGGTTTATTGCCGTCAGTGGATACAGAAGAAATAATCCAACTGAATGTAATATTTTAAATTACAATTTATGGAAGAGTGCCCTTGGCACAGAAATTCCTTTAAAAACATGTAATTCAGTTATTCCACCACTTTGCATTATGCTTGAATGTGCGTTGCAGATATATTGGGTAGATAATGGTGATGAATATAATCAAATATTACAATTATTATATGAATATCACTCAAATATTACCCTTTCTGATTTAACGCAACATTTTCACAAAAGTAAATCGAGTATCAGCCATCTATTTAAGAAAGAAAATGGCATGACCATTCGCGCCTACTGCAACAAACTAAAATTGGAAGATGCAAAAAAACTTCTTTTAAAAACAGATATCCCTATTACAGAAGTTGCATTGAATGTTGGGTTTAATGATACAAGCTATTTTATTCATCTTTTCAAAAATAAGTATGGAATATCACCGCTTCAATATCGAAAAACAAATAAATATACAAAATAATAAGAGGTTTAGTTGCAACGTTAGAAATAAATATTCATATACATAATAAAATGTGAATGTGATACATCACATTCACGTTTTATTGTTTTTTAGAGTACACCTCGTACGGGTGGATTTTTTTATTACCAATCTTCGTTTTCCGGCGGCAGGGTGTTGGAGCCGACGCCGATCTCTGTACGGGGCTCCGTCACGATTTCCAGCGCCTGGATATCGGGTGCAAAATATTCCTTCATAAGCGCCGCCTATTCTGTCGCAAACAACCGGGTGGTGCTGCTGACCATCTCAACGCCCGTGGAGGAACGGACAACGGTGGAAACGTATACGTCCACACCCTGCTCAATCTCACTGCCCACGAAAATACCGTAGAACTGGCGGTTGTAATTGACACTGCCGTTTTCGTTAACGTAGGAAGCAATGACCTCGCTCAGGGAACTGTCAAGATAGGTGTATTCCTGCGCGCCCACGTACTGACCGCCGGAATCCGTCCAGGTCAGGCGGATGATGACGTTAACGCCGGAAGCGGCGGCCTCACCAACGGTGTCCATCAAGGGATGTACGTAGGACTTGAACATGGGAGAGGTGGAATAACAGGGTTTACCGGTGGTAGCATCGGTAGTCAAGGAATATCGATTATTTTTCAACCGGGTGAACAGGTAGCAACCGTTTTGCGCATCATAGACGGGCAGATAGGGATTGTCTTTACACAGGGAAAGCTGATTTTGCGTAACGAACAGCTTACCCTCGGCGTTTTCGGCGCTGTTGATCAGGGCCGAGCCGTTAAAGCCCACAACGTATTCTGCCTCCAACGCATAGCCGCTGAGGTCCAGTGTGACGCCGGTTTTAATAATCAGATTTTCAATTTCCGTTGCCGTATTCAGGGAAACGGTGTCCCCTGCCACAGCCGCCGTCAAGGCTTCCTCCAGCGTGGGATAGCCCACGCCGTCCACGGTGGCAACGCCCAATGCGGGAATGGAAATATTAGAAGTGACCGTTCTGCCGCAAACAGTACAGGTGGTATGACCGTAGCCCTCGGTCAAAGCGGTGGGCTCTACATCCACGTAAATCGTACTGCCCTCGATGTGGTCGTTGTTTACGGGGACTTCGGTGATGCTGTCCTCGTTGATCGCATCGCAAACGGAGCAATGATAGCTTTGACTGCCGGGAATCTTACAGGTGGGCTGTACGTCTATGGTATACTCCGTTTCCCATTCGTGGGTACCGGTATTAAAGGTAACCACCGTCTTACGACCCAACACGTCCACAGCCTTGAGGGTGTTGACGCCGGATTTGGTCACGGTGTAGCCGCCGGCGGGGACGGTGATGGCGGTACCGTTGAGGAACACCTGATCCAGATTTTCATCGGAAACGGTAAAGGTGGCGCCGCCGCAATAATTGGCTCCTTCCTTCACACCGGAAATTACGGGTGCCTCGTCGTCGGTATCCCCCTTGCTGTACAGAGTAACCAATACGCCGGAATGATCGCTGACGGGGCCGTCGGAATAGAGGCCGTCAAATACGTGATATTCTCTGACGCCGATTTTACCGGAATTGACCATCACAAAATCGATGGGGACACCGTAATCGCCGTCGTATTTGTTCACGGCGGGGGCAGTATCCTTGGAGTTATGATTTATGGTTTCATATTTAGCATCCACTACGATGCCGCTGTTGATATAGGCCTGATAGGGCTCGCTGGCCTCTTGCATATTATGGTCGCCCATAGCAATAATGCCGCCGCCGTATTTTTTCTGCAGTTCGGCGCCCTTATTGTAGACCAGCTTGACCTGTTCCACACGGGCGGTTTTACCGGAAAGTACCAGATGAGCGTTAACGACGTTGAAGATCTCGCCCGTGACCTTATCCTTAAGTACGACCCAAGTCATGGTACGCTTCATATTAACGCTGTCCCATTGCTGGGTATTCATATTACCATCGGGGGTCAAAAATGCAGATCCGCTTTCCAGCACTGTATATTTATCGTTACGGAAATAGATGGGATTGAGCAGATCCCAAGTGCCCGAAGCGGTGGAGAAGGTGTGATTGTAGGTAGATATGCCCTCAATCACCGAATACTCTCTGGGCATTTTGGAGGGCAGTTGGTTGGCCCAACTGTAGTTAAACTCCTGGAAGCCGATGATGTCAGGCTGATAGGTCTGCAACACGTCCATCAGACGGGGAATACGGGAACCTACCGTATAATAAGTTTCCTCTGCCAGAATGTTATAGCAGAGCACCTTCACGTCATCCTGTACGGTAAAGGGAACTTCCTCACAGTAGCTCAGATCCTGTTCTCTCAACATCCGATACGGGAAGCAACCCGTGGCAAAGAGCAGTTTTTCCGTTACGTTGCCGCTACCGTCCGGCACAAACTGATAGGCATAACCGCGGTGGGGCTTGCTGTCGGGCAACATTACCTTGGTGACGGTGGTATTGCCGTTGCGAATCTCGGCATAGCAGGTAACACCGGCCTCCTTACTGCGTTGCAGAACGGCGGTGGAGCTGTAAGCGGAGGTGCCGGAATTAACGCAGGCGATCATCACGCGGTTGGTTTTGGGAATGGTGACATTGTAATATTTTTGGAAATCGTTCCAATACTGGGTACGGGCAGCGGAGGTGGCGTAGGTGTGACCGTTGGTATAATAGCTGTAACCGGTATACACGCCAATCACGTAGCTCTGTCCTGCCCTGAGGATCAGACTGCCGCCATCCTCCAGAATCCAGTCAAAGCTCCGTTCACTACCGTTGTAATACACGAATTTCATCTGGGAAAGATCCACGTCACTTGCCGAATAGTTGTGCAGTTCAATATACTGATAGCACTGGGTCCAGCTTCCCTGGTTTTCCGCAGAGGAAGAGTCGGCAGCGTAGGCATTGGTGTGCATATTGGAAAGCTCGGTGATAAACACACCGGGAAGCACGGCGGTGGAAAGGGTGACGGTCTCGGTGGCGCTTAAGGGATATTGGCCTGCCTTATCGGCCGTCAGGGTTGCCGTAAGAGAAGTGGCGCCGCTGTCCTTACCGTAAACGTTGTAATAACCCAAGCCATCCTTTACAGGGAAGGCAAAGCTCTGCAGCTTTGCGGTGTTTATATTGTAGGTTTCAATATACAGATAGCAGGCCTCGGGATAATCCCCCTGTACGCTCACACTGCCACGACGGCCTGCAAAGCTGTCCGTCAGGGTGATAGCGCAGGGATAACCGTCATAGCACTTGTTGAGCACCGTGTCGGCAAAGGCCGCCGCAAAGGCTGTGGCGGTATTGCAATCGGCCAACACGTTGTAGAGCTCGGTATTGATTCCATCCCCCACCACCAAAGCGCTCTGATAGATCTTGTAAATCTCATCGGTGAACAAAAAGCGGATACCGCTTACAGCGGCGGGAAGATCAGCAGGCGTGCTTACCTGCACCTTAAAGGCGGCAAACAGCGTATCCTTGTCAATCACGCATTGATCCAAAGCAATGGTGTCCCGCTTGATCTCCATCCAGGAGAAATAGGGGTCGTTTTGCGGGGTGACGGAATAATAATCCGCCGCTCCCGCCACGGGAATGGAGGTATCCAGCGACAGCGTATTCTTCTCCAGAAGTACCTCGCCGTAGGTGTTGTACGCCTTACCGTTTTGATAGTGAGAAAAGTCGGTAAGCTCTGCCACGTTGGTATTGCCGTCCATAATGCGACGGGCGGAGATCAGCGCAAACTGCACGTTTTTCTTGCCGGCGGCAAACTGCTCTTTGACGTAATCGGTAACGTCCAGTTCAAAGGAAACGGGATAGGCATAGGTGCCGTGAGTGTAGGAAACGGGATTGCCGACGGCTCCGCCGGAAGCGGTGGCCTTGGTGTAGGCGATCACACTGTTCTTTACGGCATCCTTATAATAGCCCGCAGAGGAGGTCATCAGCTTGTCACCGGCGGCGGTGGAGGTGACCTTACGGGTGGAGGTGGCGGAGGTTACGTCGGTTTCTACCACTGAGGCGTCCGAATCGCTGAGGGCCACGGCGGCCATATAGACGTTTTTTTCATTTTCCTTGGTCAGGGCGTCAAATTTAATGACGTACTGATTTACGCCTTGTTGATTGGTATTGTTGTAAAAACGGGCGTAAAGCACCTTGCCGTAGCCCAGGTAACCCCAGGGCTCGTACACCCAGTCGGTGGTGTTATAATCGGTACCGCACCACATTCTTTGTTGTTGAGTGGCCACGGTGGACAAGCCGACATAGGCGTGCTCCATCACCGTTTGATACAGGGCGGTAACGAATTCGGAAGAAGAATTGCAGCTTTGCAGACTGCTGTAAACGGCCTGGTCAAGAGCGGCATTTTTGGCGGCCACGGTGTCATACAGCGCCAACAGCTCGTCACTGAGCAAAACCCGCAGGTCGTCAAGATGCTGTGAGAGAGAGGCGGCGTCGGTCACCTTGGCCTTAAAGGCGGCAAAGAGATCGGCATACTGATCCTGAATTATATCCAGACGAATGGTGTCTCGCTTGATTTCCATCCATGAGAAATACAGATCGTTTTCGGGGGTGACAGAGTAATAATCCTGCGCACCGGCAACAGTGATGGAGGTATCCAGGGACAGAGTGGCACTCTCCAGCAGCACCTCCCCCGCGGTGTTGTACACCTTACCGTTTTTGTAGTGAGAAAAATCAGCAAGAGTGGCAACGTTGGTACTGCCGTTCATCACCTGACGGGCAGAAATGAGAACGAACTGCACGTTTTTCTTACCGGCGGCAAACTGAGTCTTAACGTAATCGGTGACGTCCAGTTCAAAGGAGACGGGATAGGCGTAGGTGCCGTGGGCATAGGAAACGCCGCCACTGACCGCCGTATCGGAGGCAATGGCGCGGGTATAGGCGACGACGTTGTTTTTAACGTCGTCCTTATAATAGCCGGCCGTGGTGGTCATCAGCTTATCACCGGCGGCGGTGGAGGTGACCTTACGGGTGGAGGTGGCAGAGGTCACGTCGGTTTCCACCACCGCAGCGTCGGTATCACTCAAAGCGACGGCGGCCATATACAAGGTCTTTTCATTTTCCTTGGCCAGCGCATCAAAGCGGATAACGTATTGTGCAACGTCGTCGTTACTGAGAGAAGTATTGTTGTAAAAACGGGCATAGAAAACCTTACCGTAGCCCAGATAGCCCCAAGGCTCGTACACCCAATCGGTGGTGTTATAATTGGAGCCGCACCACATTCTTTGCTGTTGGGTGGCCACGGGGGAAATACTAACGTTTTCCACCGGATCGGCAGCCCCTGCTACCACGGGCAAGCCCGTAAGCAGCAAAGCCACCACCATCCACAAGCATACGATACGCCGAATTTTTCTCATCAAAACCGCTCCTTTCACCGCCGAAATATCATAAATTACTTTTATTACTTGCTTTTGTAGTATAATAACAGTATAATATTAAAAAAGGTAATTTTCAAGGTAATTTCTTGTCAATTATGAACACTATCTTGCTATTGGGAGGGAAAGATGCGTTATCAGTACTGGAGAGACCGTTATGAGACGGACAAACTGCCCATCGTATTCAAAATTGACCAGTGGCCGCCCCAGGAAATCTATTATTCCCACTGGCATAAATCGGTGGAAATATTGCTGATGTTGGAGGGACTGGTAGAGATCCGGAACAACAACAAAACCTTTGTGGCAAAGCCGGGGGAAATGTACATAATCCACTCCACCCACTCACACGCCTTCCGTGTGGGGAATCGGCCGGCCAAGTACTATTGCCTGCTGTTGGATGAAAACCTTTTCCCCAAGCAAAGTTTTTTCAACTCCCCACTCCCCTATATGACCGACAACAAGGAATGTATAGCGCTGTATCAAAAGGCCTGGGAGGTTTATCAAGCCCGGCCGCCCTTTTATGAGGAGACGGTGCTCGGACTGCTGTTGCAGATGTATGCGGCCTTGGCGGCACTGAGCAGTGAGCAAACGGTAGAAGACTCCCGCTCCGTAAATCTGACAGTACGGGCCGCCATCCGCTATATCCAGCACCATTTCGGCGAAAAAATCTGCATTGACGACATTGCCGCTGCCGTAGGGATCAGCCGTGACCGCCTGTGTCACACCTTTAAAGAGGTCACCGGCACCACCCCTGCCCTGTACTGGCAAAACGTACGCTGTGACACCGCACGGCAAATGCTGCGCAGTGGTTCCTCGGTGACCGAAACGGCGGAGGCCTGCGGCTATTCCTCCGCCCCCTATTTTGCCAAGGTATACAAAAAACATTTTTCCATTCTGCCCAGCGAAGAAAAGATAAAATGAATACAAAAGCACCGCAATGCAAACGCATTGCGGTGCTTTTTATTTCTTTTTACAGATTAGGTTTTCTTTTTCGGTGCGGGAGAGGCGCTTGAGATGCCATTCACGGCTCATAGCCTCCTCCTTGGTAGCAAAGGTCTCAAAATAGACCAACTCCACCGGAAGACGGGAGCGGGTGTATTTGCCGCCCTTGCCGGCGTTGTGGGTGGCCAACCGTTCTTCCAAACGGTTGGTCCAGCCGCAATAAAAGGTGCCGTCGGCACAGCGGAGCATATAGGCAAAATTGTTCTCTTCCATCACATATGCAACGTCCAATTGGAAAATTTGCTCTCGCCGTCGGCGTCGGTTCCCAGATATACAGGGGTACCGTTACCGTCAACCACGACGGCAAAATCCCAACCGCAGGTAATGGCAATGATATCACGCAGGCCCTCCACCTCAGTCTGGCCCCGATCGTTTTTGCCCGTGGCAACCACGGTACCGTCGGATTTCAGTCCCAAAGTAAAGCCGTCACCGCCGGCTAGGGCGATGATATCCTGCCACCCGGAAACCTCAATCTCCTTATGTTTATTCTCACCGGCGGCCACCACGGTGCCGTCAGCCTTGAGACCTAAGGCGTGGGAGTTACCCGCCGCTATAAAGATAATATCTTTCCACTGGGAAACGTCACATTGACCGGCATCGTTATTACCGGTGGCTACCACAGTGCCGTCGGCCTTGAGACCTAAGGTGAAGTCCTCACCCACGGCGATGGCCGTGATATCCGTCCACCCCTTCACGTTGCATTGACCCTTTCCGTTCTGACCCACAGCCAGCACCTTGCCGTCCTTTTGCAGGCCGACGGAAAATCCGTCGCCGGCGCCCACGGCAATCATATTGAGCCAATTCTTTACGTTCAATGCTCCGGTCTTTTTGTTACCCACCGCCATTACGGTGCCGCTGTAATGCAGGCCCAGGGTGTGATCCTTACCGCAGGAAACGGCGCGGATAGCGTTCCACTTGTCCACCATCAGTTGGGTGTCCAACGCATAGCCCACACCCTCGGTTTTTCCCTGCCGATTGTTTTTGACCACGTGGCGCTTACCGGCGGAAATGGAGGTTTCCCCACTCAGCCGACGGGAGATCTCCACCAGTTGAGCCTCGCTGTCCCGATAATTACCGGCCAGTTCAAACTCGGTATAGGCCTCGTAAAAGCGATCCAGCGCCAGATAAGCGGAAGCCTTGGCATAATGGCGGCCGGGGATGAACAACAGATTGATCACCAGCACCAAAGCCAACACCAGAGCCAAAGAGGCCACGCCCAGAGAACACCAACGGCGGATCTTTTTCTTCTTTTGCTTAAGACGGGCCTCCAGCTCTGCCTGTTGTTTGGCCATATCGGCCGCAAGGGCCGCCTTTTTCAAGAGCGTTTCGTGGGTACGCTGTGCATCCAGATGCTCCTGCACCCATTGACGGCTCTTCAGGCATCGGTTACAACAGACGTGGGCGGCATCATTGATCTGCCCACAGCCACAGCGCCAATAATCTTTATGCTGTTCGGGCTGATACAGAGGCGCAGTATCCTTCCACGCCTCGGCAAATTCTTCAAAAAATTCCTGGGTTGTGTCGGGTGCCTGCGGCGGCCCGATCACCATACCCGGTTGGTCGTTGGTCCATTCCACCCCATCGGTAAAACGGACACAAACGGGCATAAACGACTCCGGCTCGGAGCAACCCACCTGCCAGGTTTCGGTCGCGCCGGCGGCAAGGGGTTGGGTGTATTCGTACAAAGTACCGTCTGCCCACAGGGTCAGACCGCCAATCTCCTGCCAACCGGTATTGCGGAGCAACAACTGCCACGTCGCTCCCTCGGCCCGACTCTCCAGCCATAACGGACAGCCACGCCAAAAATAAAAGGTTTGTTCGGACATAAACGGTCCCTCTTACATTTCAATAAAATCACGCAGTTTTTTGGAGCGGGAAGGATGGCGCAGTTTGCGCAGCGCCTTGCTCTCAATCTGACGGATACGCTCACGGGTAACGTTGAATTCCTTACCGACTTCCTCCAGCGTGCGCTGTCTGCCGTCCACCAAGCCAAAGCGCAGCTCCAGCACCTTTGCCTCTCTTTCGTGCAGGGTGCCCAGTACCTCGGTCAACTGCTCCTTGAGCATAATGTGAGCGGTAGCCTCCACGGGTGCGGGGATATCCTCATCGGGAATAAAGTCGCCCAGATGGCTGTCCTCTTCTTCACCGATGGGGGTTTCCAGAGAAACGGGGTCCATAGCGATCTTCATGATCTCTCTGACCTTGTCCTCGCCGTAGCCCATTTCCTTGGCGATCTCATCGCTGGTGGGATCACGGCCCAGTTCCTGTACCAACTGACGGGAAACACGCATAACACGGTTGATGGTTTCCACCATATGCACGGGAATACGGATGGTACGGGCCTGATCGGCGATGGCACGGGTAATAGCCTGACGGATCCACCAAGTGGCGTAGGTGGAGAACTTGTAGCCCTTTTCGTAATCAAACTTTTCAACGGCCTTGATCAGACCCAGATTACCCTCCTGAATCAGATCCAAAAATTGCATACCGCGACCCACGTAACGCTTGGCAATGGAAACGACCAGACGCAGGTTGGCCTCGGACAAACGGTTTTTGGCCCGTTTACCGGCGTTGATCTGCTTTTGCAAAAACTTTCTTTCTTCCTCGTCCTCGCAATCGGCAATCAGCTCTTCCGCCTTCATACCGTCCATCATCTTTTTGGCCAGTTCGATCTCCTCATCTGCGGAGAGCAACTGCACCTTACCGATTTCCTTCAGATAAACCTTTACGGGGTCGTCCACCACGCCGTAATCGGCCACTACGGCGTTGTCGGAATCTTCGTCGGTAGTCATACCGTTTTCGGTGTTGTTGATGGCGTCAACGTTGATGTCGGCCAGTTCCTCCTCCAGAGAATCCTCCACGACTTCAACGCCCGCCTCTTCCAAAGCCTCGTAAAACCGATCCATTTCCTCCGGCTCTACGGCGATATCATCCAAGGCGTACAGAATTTCTCTGTTGGACAGCGATCCCTTTTGCTTACCGGTTTCCAACAGATCCTTCAGTGCTTTCTTTTCTACGTGTGCAGCCATACTTTAATCTCTCCTTTTCTTTTGTTCCAACATTTTTTGTAACTGCTCGGGGCTCTGTTTCCCCACTTCGGTTTTCTTGTTTCCTTCGGCGCGTAAGACGCGCAGATAATCCTCAAACTGACCCATCGGATCCCCCGCGCAAACCACGGTATTGAGCATCTGCACGATCCGCGCCACCTCTGCCCCCTCAAAATGAGCGCTGATCAGGGCTTCGGGGGTGACGCCCTGGGCAATTTTTTCCATAAAGAAATCATATACCCGCCGATTAAAATCGGTGATAAAATCCTCCGATTTCAGCCGTTCCCGCAACCAAGGGGCGCGGTCGGGAAATTTGGCCAGCAGGGCGATGATGCCCTCCTCCGCCTTGGCCGCACGCAGATTGGAGGAGCGCTGGGTGTTGACCCGATCCACCGGCGCAAAGCCGGGAGATGCCGCATCCAATTGCTGTTGCTTTACCTGTTTTACATAGCGGGTACGGGCCCGCTTGATCTCGGAACGGACGCTGTCCACGCTGACGTCGGCCTGCTTGGCCAGAATTTTGGCGAACATATCCCGCTCGATCTCCGAGGGAATCTGCGCCACCACCGCCACCGCCTTACGCACGTATTCGGTGCGCTGGGTAATGTCGCTGAGATCACGGCCGGCGGCCAGCTTGTCCAGACTGTACTGCACCGGATTTTTGGAGCCGTTGATCAGCCGTTCAAACTGTACCTTACCGTATTTTTTAATAAATTCATCGGGGTCCTTGGCGCCCATCATCTGCAAAACTCGCACCGTGACCCCCAATTCCTCCAGATAGGCAATGGCCTTATCCGTGGCCTTGAGTCCCGCCTTGTCCATATCAAAGGCGACCACCACGGTGGAAGCGTATTTGGAGATCATACGGGCCTGATCCTTGGTAAAGGCGGTACCCAGAGGTGCCACCGCCCCGCTAAAGCCCGCCTGATGCAGGGAGGCCACGTCCAGATTGCCCTCCACCAGAATGATGCGGCCGTCGGTATTCTGCTTGGCAAAATTGAGACCGAAGACCGTCTGGCCCTTTTTGTACACCAGCGTTTCGGGGGAGTTCATATATTTAGGCTTGCTGTCATCCAGCACACGGCCGGAAAAAGCCACCACGTTGCCCCGCACGTCAATGACGGGAAACATCACCCGATTGCGGAATTTGTCGTAATAATTACCGTTTTTCTCGGAACGCATCAACAGGCCTGCCTCAAAGGCTTCCTCATAGCTGTAGCCTGCCGCCCGCAGGTGATCCCGCAAATCGGTAAAGCTGTCTGCGGCAAAGCCGAGACCGAAACGGGTGATGGTCTCCCGACTCAGGCCACGGCCGAGAAAATACTGCATTCCCTGGGGCGTGGCAGGATTTTTCAGATTGGCAAAAAAGCGGCGGGCAGCCAGCTTGTTCATTTCAAGCTGACGACTGCGCTTGTTTACCGACCGATCCCCGCTCCCGTCCTCCGGCAAGGGCAGATGGGCCCGTTGAGCCAGCAATGTTACGGCATCCACGTAGTCCAGATGCTCCATATTCATCGTAAAAGTGATCACGTCGCCGCCGGCGCCGCAACCGAAACAATAGTAGGAGCCGTTGTCGGCAAAGACGGTAAAGGAGCCGGTTTTCTCACTGTGGAAGGGGCACAATCCCACCAGACGGCTCCCCGCCCGCTTGAGGGTGACAAACTGGGAAATCAGATCCACCACGTCAGTGCGGGCCTTGAGCTCAGAAATAAACTGATCGTCAAATCTCGGCATCATCAACCCTCCCAACTCTTGGGGATAAAGAGCTGACGGTAGAGATTGACACTGTACACGTCACTCATTCCCGAAATATAGTCGCACACGGCTCTTTCCTTGCCCTCGGTTTGCAAAATAAAATGATATTCCTCGGGTATTTTTTCGGAATGTTCGGTAAAATAATGATAGAGGGCGGCGATCATACGCTCCGCCTTGTTCTCCTCTTCCTTGGCGCGGGAGCCGAAATATACGTTTTCAAACAGATATGCCCGCAACTCGTTCATTGCCGCAAGCACCACAGGATCCATCACAATATCATTTTTCCCCGTAGAGTGAGAAAGGATACCGATGATCATACTGTTAATACGCTGACTGGGATTGTCTCCCAGAATTTCCGCCGTGGAGGCCGGCAGATCCTCCGCACGGATAATACCGCCGCGGATGGCGTCGTCAATGTCGTGATTGATATAGGCAATGCGGTCGGCAATACGAACGATACGTCCCTCCAGGGTTTGGGACAGCTTGTCCCCGCTGTGACAACGAATACCGTCCAGCACCTCCGCCGTCAGGTTGAGCTTTTCCAACTTTTCACAGGTGCGCACGCTTTGCTCGTTATGGCTGAAGGGAAAAGGACACAGCTCGTTAAGCACCCGCTCCCCTGCGTGACCGAAGGGGGTGTGGCCCAGATCGTGGCCCAGGGCAATGGCCTCGGTCAGATCCTCGTTGAGCCGCAGGGCTCTGGCCAGATCACGGGAGATCTGACTGACCTCCAGCGTATGAATCAGGCGGGTGCGGTAATGATCCCCCTGAGGGCTCAGAAACACCTGGGTCTTGTGCTTCATACGGCGAAAGGCCTTGCTGTGAATAATGCGGTCCCGATCTCTGCAAAAGCAGGTGCGCATGGGACAGGGCTCCAAGGGCTCGCTCCGCCCTGCAGAATCTACCGCACGGAAGGCATACGGGCTCAAATGCTCCCGCTCCCATTGTTCTCTGATCTCACGATAGATCACCTTACCGACCCTCCTTTCAAAGTCTCTCATTCTGTAATACTCCCTTTCTGCAAAAATTCCTTTAAATTTTTTACAGTATACGACATCTTGTGGGACAAAAAGCGTACATTTGGGAAAATACCACAAAAAATATCCTCATAAACCATATACGACGGAAAAAACAAAATTCCTTTATTTTTTTACATTTTTACATTTTTTCCGTTTTTTGGCTTGACAAAACACCCCGCGGCTGATAGAATATATAAGCACGAATTTCAAAACCCCAACGACCCAGTAGCTCAGCTGGCAGAGCACATGACTTTTAATCATGGTGTCCGGAGTTCGATTCTCCGCTGGGTCACCAATAAAAAAAGACGACCAACAGGTCGTCTTTTTTTATTGCTCATTCTACGAAACCGAACTCCGGACACCATTTGTCCATGGCCGTCGGTTGCCCCGCAAGGGGCGGGACGGCTTGGACATCCCGGTCTGCGACCGTCGCCGCAAGGCGGACGGTCGGGAGTTCGATTCTCCGCTTGTGCAACTTCTTAAATTTGCAAGAGCAAATGCGAATTGCAAATTTAGTTTAGAAGTTGCCATGCAACGGATGCCCGAGAAAACAAGCCCGAACGTGCATTTTCCTTTGGATGCACGAGGGCGCCGTTTGATCGGTTGCAGCCGACTGCTGGGTCACCAATAAAAAAGACGACCAAGCGGTTTCAGTGATATTATCTTCGCCGTCAGGCGAATATAACGGAGGCACACTCCCTTACGGAGTGTGCCTCAACAGGTCTTTTATTCCCCCAAAACGTCCTCCAGACGCACCAAACGAGGGGTGTCGCCGTCAAACTCAAAGTAGAGATTGGACGGCAAGCCGTTTTCCTCGGGATACAGAAGCTGGTCGTAGGTGTACAGCTTGCGCACGTGGGGCGCGATTTGCGCAATGTCCTGTTGCAGACGGGCGCATTGCTCAAAGCTCTCACCGATGAGCACCAGCACGGGCTGACGGGTCAGCGGCTCGGCCAACAGCGTCTCGCAGGTGAGCTGTTGATAATTCTCCGCCAAAAGACAAAGACGGTAGACCTTGTCGGCCTTGACGGCAATATTATTGTTGATGCGCATGGCTTGGGCAAAGATGGGTTGGTTTTTAAGACAAAGATAACCCTTGACCCGCCCCCGACCGTAAATATGACAATCGGTGTCGAAGATCGTCTCCAGCGCATAGTCGCTGACCAGATCTTTATACTGCCGCAGGGTTTGGCAGAACCAACGGTTGAGGATCAGACGGCCGAAGTTTTCGGCATCGGTGACCTGACCGTACTCCTTGAGCTTGAAAGGGGCGCTGTTAATGGAGTCGCGGATCAAAACGGTGCTGAAGGGGGTGGAAATAACGTAGATGGGCAGTTCCCCCTCGGTCCCCTGATTGTTGACCACGTAACGGAACAACAAGCGATAGGTGCGATGCAGAGTCTCGTCCAGACGGTTGCGAATGCTCTCAAAGCTACTGCCGTAGTTGGGAGATCGGGCCACCAGCCCCGCTTCCACCAGATTGTAGATCATATCCGCTGTGGCAAAGCCCAGACGGTTGATCCATTCCAGAATGGAATAGTCGGCGCTTTCCAAGCCTTCGGGCATATAACTGCCCCGATAGATACGATTCCAAGTTTTAATAACGGAGAGGTTGTTGCCGCCGTCCGCCTCACTGAACAGATTCCGCAGGGTCAGGGAAATCCCGGGATGGGCATGGAAGGGCGAGCCGTCCCAAACCTGGGGCGGTACAAAAGACTCACCGGCGGGCACAAAATCCACGGTGTGTTCACGCTCCTCGGTCTCCACAGGCGGCAAATCGTCGGTAAGGGCGCCGATCCCCGCCAACTGACCCAGCTCGTAAGGCGTGGCCAGATCCCCCTTCAGGCCGGTGAAATCACAGCCGCAGACAAAGAGCTTGTAGGGGATCTCCAAAGCGGCAGTTTTGCGCTCATTTTCAAAACGGGTCAATTTGTAAACACTGACCCTGAAGCCCACCTCTCCCATAGAAACTTCACTCTGGATGCGAGCAACACGGGTAAGGTTGTTGGGAATCTTACAAAATACGCCGTTGGTGGTATCCAACACCTCAATGGGCTCACCGACGGGAGTCTCCTTGAGTTTGATATTTCGGGTCAGGTATCCCCTGCCCCGCTCGTCCACACAATAGCACAGATTATAGGAAGAGAATCCGTTATCCAAGGTATTGGTGCAACGGCCCTCCCGATCAAAGCGGTAAATGAAATGATTGGCCAGGGTATAAAAATACCCTTCCTCGGTGGCGGGCTGTAAAAACCCGTAAACGTTTTTGGGACGGGTGCCGGCGTCGGCCAGTTTGCGGCCGCGGGCGTCGTGGATCTTGACCCGATACATACCGTTGATCACGATATGCTCCCCACTGTAACGAGCCACCAGATGGCGCTCGCCGGTGTAACGGGTGATCAGACGGGTGGCCAGGGTTTGGGTATCCAGTTCCATAATCAGGCTGTCGCTAATTTCTTGCTTTCTGAACTTTTTCACCGCGCTGAGCAACAGCACGTGGCTGTCCTTGCGATAGGACAGACTGCAGATCTTGCGACCTGCCAGCAGAAGCAAGCCCACGTTTTGCTCGGCAAGCTGTTCGATCTTGTCCCGATACGTATTTACGATACCGTACAGCCGCATCAATTGATTTTTAAACAGAGTGATATCGTTGCGGCGCAATTCCCGCAAAATACGCTTGATGACCAGATCCGGCATCTGCTCGTAATCGTGCTCCCGATCCTCAAACTGCATCTGCAGATGGGCAAAAAAGCTACGGCGGTGATCCTCCGCCTTTACGGGAGAGGGATCGTCGTCGGGGAAGATATAATACAAACGGAAGAAACGCAGTTCCGCCTCCAGCGCCGCAATGTATTCGGCAAGCAAACGGGAATACCCAATGGACTGTTCCAGCCACTCCCCCGTGGTCTCGTCCAGATTGTAGAGCTTGAGACCGTAATAGCCCGCCACGTTACCGAAAGCCAATTGTTTACCGTCGGGATGGACGGCGGCCGCAGTATTCAGGCCGGCGAAATCAACGGTGTCGGCCTGCTCCGGATCAGACAACGGCTTGGGATTGAAGGAATTGAAGGCGGTCTGGCAATAGATCTCCCCCTGCTCGTCCATACGGATGTCCTGCAGTTGCTCACGGGTTTCATACAGCACCCGTATCCTAGCCGTGCTGAAAGCCTCGTCGGGAATGGGAATCTGCAAAATACGGTGAGCGGTCATAGCATACAAACTGCCCTCATCCGGCGCAAAGATCAGTACCTTAATGGAGGGATCGGCGCCGGTGATCACCTTGAAGGGATAGGCGTTGACGTTGGCAATGGGGCGGAGCATAATCACGCCCGACTCGTCCACCGCCGCCATAATTTCCTTGCCCGTGCAAGCGGCGCAAATGGGGGCAAAATGATTGCCGGGATAGAGGTTGCGACGGTCAATGGTGGCGTTCTTAAAGCAAGCGGCATACACGCCGGCGGTATCGTATCTGGAAAAAACGCAGGTTTGCAGAGCGCTCTCCCGCAGATCAAGATCGGAAAAATCGCAGGCTGACAAATCGTCCTTACGGGCCTGCCGCAACAGCGCCACCAGATTGGCAATCAGCACGGTATCCCCCTGCTGGCCGTTGGCCCGCACCGAATCCAGCATACGGATCAGATAAGAGCTTTCGTTACAGGCGTAGCTCCAGCGCTCAGCCTCCCAATCAAATTCCGGCTTTTGCTCCTGCAACCGCTCCACCACGAATTCCGCCGTATCCGGCTCCAGCATAGCGCCGGACAGATCTCCGCAGGGGCCGCCCCGCTCCGAAAGGGTGCGGCGAATGCCGTCACTGACAAACAAGGCGCAGAAGAAATCACGGTAGATCTGATGCACGAATTCGTAGGCATCCTCGGCATTTTGACGCAACAGCTTACAGCTATGAGCCAGATATTCGGTAACCAGATCGTAGAGATCCAGCTCGTCGTACTCCAACAGCTTGGAGGTGCGCAAACGGTCACGGTATTCGGAGCCGTAAAAGCGCTTATAATTGATCTCACCCATCAGGGCGGGGATCTGAGCCAGCAGTTCCTCCAGCTCGGAGGGCGTAATAAAGAAGGTGGAGGCGGTGGCGCCGCTGAGCATCCGATGGGCGATCAAGGGCAACACGTGATCAAAAAACAAACGGTACAGACTGCGCTGTTCCTCCTGCAGGGTGGCAACGGTCTCCTTTTGCTGTTGCCATTTAACGAATTCCGCCAACAGTTCACCCTTGGTGCGCAAGCGATGATCGGTGGCCGTATCCACGTACAGACGCAGATACATCGGAATAGAAAGAATTTTGAAAAAAGAGGGGGTAAAACGAGACTGAAGCCCCCGTTCCTTGAGGTAATCTGCAATAACGCTTCCCTTCAGATCGCAGAGCTGAAGGCGCAAAAACAGTTCCTCCTGCAATGCCTCCCCCACCGTACGTCCTGCCAAAACCACACGCACGTTGGGATAACGGCTTTCGGGAGAAAAATATTCCAGTTGACGGTCAAAGGCCACCCGAGCCTCCACCGACAGCTCGTTATAGCCGTCCAACAACAGCAAATAGCGGGGCTTGGTGCGCTGGAGAGAAAATTCACGGCTCAACTTACCCACGGTGGCGCCGGTGGACGCATCACTCATCGCCGTATGCTCCCCGTAAAGATACTGAGCCAGATAACGCAGCAACATATCCTCCTTGGCAGACAGGCTCTTGCAGTCTACGTACAGAGGGATCATCGCCTCTGCCGGCGCCGCCGCGGCGGCATCCAGCGCCTGAAAGAAGAGCGCTGTCAAAAGAGTGGTCTTACCACTGCCGCCCTCACTGCCCAATACGGCAAGATGGGTGGTAACCAACAGTTCCTGTAGCGATGCAAAATGATATCGGTTTTTATTCTCATCCCGCAACAGCGGCATCAGTTCCGGGATAATGGCATCTCTGCAAAACATAGGATCGTGGACCGCTTTTTCCCGGGCAAAGCGAATGGTTTTATCCAATAGTTCTGCCGACAGTTCCTCCGAAGCGGCCTCCCCCAGATGCAACACCTTTGCCTTGATCCGCTCGGCGGCCTGGGCAATGCCGTCACTCCCCAACACCAAATGCTCGGGACGGTCGTACAGCTTGCGGTAATCGCTACCGAGAACGGGGTCATTATAAAGATCCTTTTCAAAATCGGGAGCACAGAGAAAAATGCCGAAATAGGCGATATTTTTATCGGTGACCTTACGGTTAAAACGGGTGCTCTTGAGACTTTTAAAGAGGGAAACTTCCTCGTACAGCCAACCGTTTCCTTCTTTGAGATATTCGGGTGAGGAGGCGATAAAAATTAAATAGCGGGAATTTTCCGCCTCCTTAAACATACGGGAGCGCCATTCCTCGTGCGCTTCCAGAGGATGCTCCTCACTGCAATCCAAAAAGATCCGCCACTGGGGATTGATACTGCCGAGAAGCTGCATCAGTTCCTTGGCCGGTGCGCTGTCCTTACTATTATGCGAAATAAAAAAATCGTTTATATATTCCATGATTTCCCGCTCTTTCGTATTAATATTTTAATTATAAAATATTTGCAGAATATTGTCAACAAAGGAGTCGCCCTTGACAGAAAGAGCCTGAAAATCGTATAATAGTAACGCCTATTCTTATGATAAAGGATGATTGGAATGATTAAAAACAACAAAAAGATCAAAACTATAGTTGCGCTGGTGCTGTGCGCCCTTGGAATTTTGTGGTTGTTGCCCACCCTGTTCGTACAAAAGACCGTACTGACCATCAGCGACTTTACCACGGTCAGTGAGGACGAGATCACCGACACCTTTGCCATTGAGTTTACCTATCCCCGAGGGCAGGAAACCAAATCAGGGCAATACACCGAGGTCTATCCCAAGAGCTGGGCCCCCAGCGTAGGTGGACAGGAGGCGGGATATTATTACACCCTGCCGCCCTTTTCGGTCCATGCGGGCGATCCCCCCTCACCGGTGCCGCCACTGTGCTGTATTGCACTGGGTGGACTGGTATACGTTTTAAAACGTCCCAAATTTTTGAGAAAGCAGGAATCCGAGAATGAACAATAAACGAAGCAGTGGCGTGCTGTTGCCCATCTTTTCCCTTCCCGGTGCCTACGGCTGTGGTGATTTCGGTCAAGGGGCCTATGATTTTATCGATCTGTTAAAGGAATGCGGCTTTCACTATTGGCAGGTGCTCCCCTTTACCCGCACCGATGAATGTAATTCTCCCTATAAAAGTGATTCAGCCTTTGCCGGCAATCTCTATTTTATTGATCTGGAGGGGTTGCGCGAAATGGGGCTGTTGACCAAAGAGGAATTGAACGGCCAGAAGGGCAAGCCCGATTGGACGGTAAGCTACGACTTTTTGGAAGAGAGCCGCAAGACGGTACTGCAAACGGCCTTTGCCCGTTGTGACGAGGGACTGATGGAAAAGATCCGCGCCTTTGCCGCAGACAAGGAATGGTTGCGGGAATACGCCCTGTATATGGCCGTGAAAGAAGCCACCGGCAAGGATTGGATGGACTGGGAGGATGCCGCCCTGCGGGAGCATCAGCCCGAAGCAGTGGCCGCCGCGGCCGAACAATACAAAAGCGAAATGGAATACTACTATTTTGCCCAATATATTTTCTTGACCCAGTGGCAAAAGGTAAAGGCCTATGCCAACGAAAACGGCGTGTATATCATCGGCGATATGCCCATCTACGTCAGCTTTGAGAGCTGTGACGTGTGGAGCAAGCGGGAACTGTTTGATCTGGATGAAAAGGGATATCCCCAAAACGTAGCGGGTGTTCCCCCCGATTATTTCAGCCCCACGGGGCAAAAATGGGGCAACCCTCTGTACAACTGGGCCCAAATGAGAAAGGATCAATACGCCTGGTGGAAGGACCGTCTGCACCATACCCTGCAACTGGTGGATAAGGTGCGCATTGATCACTTCCGCGCCTTTTCGGCCTATTGGTCGGTGCCCGCAGAGGACGAGGACGCCATGGGCGGCAAATGGATCGACGGCGAGGGCATGAACTTTTTAAACGAAATCTATAAAACCGTGGATCCCGAATGCATTATTGCAGAAGATCTGGGCGTGCAGGACGATCAACTGACCGCCCTACTCAAGGACAGCGGTCTGCCCGGAATGCGGGTGATGCAATTCGGCTTTTTGGGAGAAGAAGACGATATGCACCTGCCCCACAATTATCCCTACAATATGGTGGCCTATACCGGCACCCACGACAACAAGCCGCTGCTTGCCTATCTGTGGGAGTTGACCCCACCCCAGCGGGACTATTGTCTGGAATACTGCGGCTTTATCGGCAAGGACTGGAAGAGCGGCGGCAGTCACAACCCTGCCATCCGCGCCTTGATCTCCACCCTGTGGCAGACCCACGCAAAGCTGGTAGTCGCTCCCATTCAGGATCTGTGCGGCTTTGGCGGGGACACCACCATGAACCGTCCCGGCACCAACAAAGGTAACTGGTTGTTCCGTATGACCCCCCAGGCCATGGCCTCCATTGATCGGGCCTATCTGCGACGGCTGAACGAACTGTACAAACGAATTTAGAACAGAAGAGCTGTTACGCGTTGTATCCGTAAGGACACAACGCGTAACAACTCTTTTTTTGCCCAAAATTTAGCACTCAAGGTGCGAGAGTGCTAATATTTAACAGTTTGTTCATAGTTTGTTCACACTTTTTGCAGGATCATCGTGTAGAATACAGACAGAAGGACCCAATTCGCATTCAAAAGGAGTGATAGAGATGAATGCACAGAAATTTACTCAAAAATCCATTGAGGCCATTACCGCCGCCCAATCCCTGGCAACGGAATACGCCTCCCCTGCCATTGAGCAGGAGCATCTGCTCTACGCCCTGACCCAACAGGAAAACGGGCTGATCCCCCAGCTCTTGCAAAAGCTCACCGAGCAGACCGATCAATTTGCAACCGGCGCCAAGCGACTGATGGAACAGCTTCCCAAGGTGGGCGGCAACAGCAGAAACGCCGATCAGGTGTACGTTTCCGCCGACGTGGACCGCACCTTAAACGCCGCCGAACGTCTGGCAGAAAATATGAAGGACGAATACGTTTCGGTGGAGCATTTGTTTTTATGTCTGCTGGAACAGGCCAACAAAAATATCAAACAGCTCTTCTCCACCTTCCAAATCACTACCCAAAAGGTTTTGACGGCGCTCCGTCAGGTACGCGGCGCCCAGCGGGTGACGGGCGACAACCCCGAGGCCACCTATGACGCCTTGAAAAAATACGGCGTGGATCTGGTGGAAAAGGCCAAGGGCAAGACCGTAGACCCCGTGATCGGCAGAGATAACGAGATCCGTAACGTGATCCGCATCCTCTCCCGCAAGACCAAAAACAACCCCGTGCTCATCGGTGAGCCCGGCGTGGGCAAAACCGCCATTGCAGAAGGACTGGCTCAGCGCATCGTCCGTGGCGACGTACCCGCCTCCCTGAAGGAAAAAACGGTGTTCTCACTGGATATGGGCTCCCTGATCGCCGGCGCAAAATACCGGGGTGAATTTGAGGAGCGGCTGAAGGCCGTCCTCAACGAGGTAAAAAAATCCGAGGGACAGATTATTCTGTTTATTGACGAGCTACACACCATCGTGGGTGCGGGCAAGACCGACGGGGCAATGGATGCAGGCAATCTGCTCAAGCCTATGCTGGCCAGAGGGGAGCTCCACTGTATCGGCGCCACCACCTTGGACGAATACCGCCAATATATTGAAAAAGATGCGGCTCTGGAGCGCCGTTTTCAACCGGTACTGGTAGAAGAGCCTACGGTGGAGGACACCGTGGCCATCCTCAGGGGTCTCAAGGAACGTTATGAGGTATATCACGGTGTAAAGATTCAGGACAGCGCCATCATTGCCGCCGCCACCCTCTCCCATCGCTATATCACTGACCGTTTTCTCCCCGACAAGGCCATTGACCTCATTGACGAGGCCTGCGCTATGATCCGTACCGATCTGGACTCCATGCCCACCGAACTGGACGTGATCCGACGCAAGATCATTCAGCTGGAAATTGAGGAAGCGGCCCTGAAAAAGGACAAAGATCCCATCACCGTGGAGCGCCTGCAGGGCATCCAAAAAGAACTGGCCGAGCTGAGAGAGGATTTCAGTGCCAAGAAGGCCACCTGGGAAAACGAAAAAAATGCCCTGACAAAGATCCAGAGCCTGCGTGCGGAAATTGAGCAGGTGGGGCTGGAAATTGAGCGGGCAGAGCAAAATTACGACCTCAACCGCGCCGCTGAGCTGAAGTACGGCAAGCTTCCGGGACTGAAGCAAGAACTGGAGGCGCTGGAAAAGCAGGCGGAGGAGGCCAAAACCGAAAATTCCCTGTTGCGGGACAAGATCACCGAGGGAGAAATTGCCCGCATCATTGAACGCTGGACGGGGATTCCCGTGGCCAAATTGATGGAGGGTGAACGGGAAAAGCTGTTGCATCTGGAGGACATTTTACACAAGAGAGTGGTGGGTCAGGACACGGCGGTCACCCGTGTCAGTGAAGCCATTCTCCGCTCCAGAGCCGGCATTGCAGACCCTCGCCGTCCCATCGGCTCCTTTCTGTTCCTCGGTCCCACGGGCGTGGGTAAAACCGAGCTGGCCAAGGCACTGGCAGAGGCGCTCTTTGACGACGAGCACAATATGGTGCGCATTGATATGAGCGAGTATATGGAAAAGTTTTCCGTTTCCCGACTCATCGGCGCTCCGCCCGGATACGTGGGTTATGAAGAGGGCGGCCAGCTCAGCGAAGCGGTGCGCCGTCACCCCTATTCGGTGGTGCTCTTTGACGAGATCGAAAAGGCCCATCCCGACGTATTCAACGTATTGCTGCAGGTACTGGACGACGGACGGATCACCGATTCCCAAGGCCGCACCGTGGACTTTAAAAACACCATACTCATTATGACCTCCAATCTGGGATCGGAATTTCTGCTGGAGGGCACCGACGAAAACGGCGTTCTCTCCCCTGCCGCCGAAGAACAGGTGAGTGCCCTGCTCAAGCGATCCTTCCGTCCCGAATTTTTAAACCGATTGGACGAGATCGTGTATTATAAGCCCCTGACCAAAGAAAACATCGGCGCCATTCTGGAATTGCTGTTAAAGGATATCAATCTGCGGCTGGCAGATAAGCAACTGCACTGCGTGCTCACCCCCGCCGCCAAGGATTTTATTACCGAAAACGGTTATGATCCCCTGTACGGCGCCCGACCCCTCAAGCGATTTTTGCAATCCAACGTAGAGACCGCCCTGGCCCGCAAAATGCTGGCAGAGGAGCTGTTACCCGGCACGACTCTTACAGTGGACGCCGTAAACGGCCGTCTGATCGTAAAATAGAAAAAGCTGTGTAGATTTCTACACAGCTTTTTTCAGACTGTCAAAAAAGTCGTTTCATCACAGTAAAAAGAGAATCAAAAGAAAAAATGGTTTGTGGAGTCATAATAAACACAAGTCGTTTTAATAATGGAAAGTCATCAAAGCAATTCCTTCTTTCCCTTGCGTTGCAAGGGATTCACTGTTTTCCGCCGCTACGCTCTCTACCGTACCCATGTACGCCGACGAGATCGCATCAGCGAAATGCAACGCCCTTTTTGGCAGTCTGCCAGCGTGTCAAAAAGTTCATAAACACAACCGTCTTATGAATGAAAAAACACCGCAAACAGCGAATGGCTGTTTGCGGTGTTATATTTATAATAGGTACAGATGTTGGAGAAGTTTACATCAGTGCCAGTACGTTACCGGATACATCCAGGATCATCTTGTAGTAATCTTCCTTGAAGGTATCGGTGTACAGGTTGCCGTAGTAATATTTGCTCTTGTTGTAGATCTTACCGGTGGAGGACTCAACGAAGTAATCCTCGGTCTCAACGCCCAGTTTGACCTTATCAGAGATATTGGCGCGAACAACGGAATACTGCTCGGCGGCATCCATACTGTAGTAGATGAACTCACCGGCCTCAATTCTGGAGGTGGCGAAGATGTTATCCATGGGCACCTCGATGGTGATCTGAGAAGCAGAAGCACAATCGTAGAGCACGTAGGAAACGCTGTCCATATTCTCGGTCAGGCTGATGATCATAGCGGGGGTCTTCTCCAGAGCGGTGGGATACTCCCAGCTCAGGTAGTGGGTCTTGGCTACGTCCTCGGTGATGATGATCATCTCTTCACCGGCCTGCGGGATGGTGTTGGAACGCTTGTAGAGCTGATGGGGAGTCAGAACGGTACCGTCCTCCAGATTCAGGGTATTGCCTGCGCCAACAGAGGTAATGGTAGTCTTGATAGCACTGCCGTCCAGAATGTAGCAGGTATCACCGGCGGTGTAGAAGTTAACGTAGTCACCCACTGCACTGCTGGCCGTTTTAAACTCAATGTTGCTCATATTAAATTGTACATATTCGGCGTCGGTGCCTCTGGCATAATAGTCGTACAGCGTCAGCGTACCGTCAGAGGAATCAACGATCTTGGCGGGATGGTGCTCCTCAACGAAGACCTCCAGCACCAAGTTTTC
This sequence comes from Eubacteriales bacterium, assembly GCA_045541535.1. Taxonomy (GTDB): domain Bacteria; phylum Bacillota; class Clostridia; order Oscillospirales; family QAKW01; genus Firm-08. The sequence goes on along the minus strand of JAZQJG010000095.1, from coordinate 43,370 downwards.
ACCACTGTCTGCATCGAAAATTTCGGAGGGAACGACGGTGAATACCATGTTGGGACGGTTGGAAATGATGGAAGAAGCGCCAACACCGCCGGCGATGGTGATCAGGTTGTTAAGGGGATTCTCGTCCCAGATGCGATCATTATAATAGAAGCGGGTCGCACTCGTAATATTAAAGGAAAGACCAATGTTGCTTACAACGAACTTGGTGTAGTCGGACAGGGCGATCTCGGGCAGGGTGGGATTGAGGATCATCATGGAGTTAAGGGTATAGCTGATGATCTCTTCATCCTCGGTCAGGGTGCCGGAGCGGTCCATATCGCGATAGGTGACAACAACGGGATGGCCAATATACTTGGACAGATCCTCATCAGTTTCCATCACGTTACCGTTGCTGAGCAGCACGTCGCCGTCAAAGTCATAACCCATATCACGGTTGGCGGTGCCACGGATATGTAAGGTAACCTTGCTCAAACCGTAAACGTTGGTGGCGAAGCAATCCAGACGGTTGCCCTGATCGTCCTCCAGAGTGGACAGGTCAATAGCGGTGTCGCTGTCCTGATACCAGAGCAGCTGGGCAATGGCCATAGCGGCCATATCACGGGTGATGGTCTCCTCATCACCGTAAATGTCGCCGGCAAAGTCGTAGGCGGCATCCACATAGGAATCGGGATAAACGATCTCACCGGTGGTGGTGCCTTCACCGTCGCCGCCGGCCTCGGTCCCTTCCTCGCCCTCGGTGGCCTCGGACTCAAATCCGTCGCCCTCGGTGCTTTCGGTACCTTCGGTAGCCTCGGTGCTTTCCATACCTTCGCCACCTTCACCGCCCTCACCGCCGGCAGCGGCAGTGGGATCAATGTTACCGACCTTGACGAACAGGGTCAGGAATTCGGCGCCGCTGATGGGATCGGCAGGCTTGAACAATCTTTCTTCCAGCTCGTTGGTGATCAGACTGTTGTCATACGCCCAGTTCAGATAAGGAAGCACAGGATGGTTCTCATCCACGTCCTCGAACAGGCCCATATCGGAGGCGTAATCCTCCAAGCCCTCGTCACTGCCGTTGATCATACGGTAAGCCGTGATCAACGCGTCACCGCGAGTGTAGTAGTTCTTGGGGCTGAAATCCCCGACGTTGTTGGCAGGGATCAGTCCCAGACTGTCCACAACGTGTATGAACTCGTAATAGCCGTCACTCTCCGGTACGTCGGTGTAAGCAAATGCAGAAACCGACATGGAAAGAATCAGCATTACTGTCAGTACAGTTGCTAATAAACTTCTCCAAAGTTTCATCTGATAGTCCTCCTTGTATACAGATACACTTATTATAATACTAATATGGGAATTCGTCAACCAAAAAATTGCCCCGTTTTATAAAAAACTGAATTACTGTGAGATATAACCAAAATAATTTTAGAAAATTTGTACAGTTTGCCAATTGCTTTTTTTGACAAAGCACTTCTTTTCTGCTACAATAGATTGCAAAGAAACCGAAGAAGGGCGGGAAGAGGATGGAACAGACCCACGAGCTGCTGTTGGGCGGGTGGAAGATACTGCAAAAAGACGGACTCTTCCGTTTCGGCACCGATGCGGTGCTTTTATATCATATACTTCCCCGCCCCTGCGGCGATACGGTGGACCTGTGCAGCGGCAACGGCGCCGTGGCCTTGATGGCGCTGGCCGGCGGCAAGGCGCAAAAGGTTACGGCACTGGAGATCCAGTCGGAGGGCTGTGCCCTGGCGGAGAAAAGCGCAGCTCTCAACGGCGCCGCCCAACGGTTGCAGGTAATCTGCGGCGATCTTTGTCATATAGAAGAATATCTGCCGCCCCAAAGTCAGGATACGGTATGCGCCAATCCACCGTATTTTAAAAAGGGCAGTGGCTTGTTGCCGCCTGAACAGAGCGTGGCCCTCAGCCGGCACGAGCTGGCCTGCGAGGTGGAGGACGTGTTGGCTGCCGCCGCTTATCTGTTGCGGCAGGGTGGAAAATTTTATATGGTGCACCGCACCGACCGCAAAGAAGAAATATTGGAAAAAATTAAGAAATTTGATTTGCACGTCACCTGCATCCACCGCATATTTTCCCGTCCGGGAAAGGAAAGTCAGCTCTTTTTACTGGAAGCGCAAAAGGGCGGCCAAGACGATGGATGCAAGTATATTGACTTTACAGTTGGAACGGCCGACGGCGGTCTTTCCGAAGAATATAAAAAGATTTACGAGGTATAAAAAATGGAACCTGTTTTGTATCTGGTGGGAACGCCCATCGGCAATCTGTCGGACATCTCGCCACGGGTAAAAGAGACCCTGGAAAAGGTGGATTTTATTGCCGCCGAGGATACCCGCAACACCCTGAAGTTGCTGAATCATCTGGGGCTGAAAAAGCCGATGATCAGTTACTTTGAGCACAACAAACGCCAGCGCGGCGAGGAAATTTTGCAAAAGATCAGGGCCGGCCAGATCGGGGCGCTGGTCACCGATGCGGGAATGCCCGCCATCTCCGACCCCGGAGAAGATCTGGTGGCATTACTGTATGAAGAGGGCTATACCGTCACGGCGGTGGCGGGGCCCTGCGCCTTTGTCAGCGGGCTGGTGCTTTCCGGCTTGCCCACCGGCAGATTTTGCTTTGAGGGCTTTTTGTCCACCGCCAAGAAAAGCCGCAACGAACATCTGGAAAGTCTGCAAAATGAGACCCGTACCATGATCTTTTACGAGTCTCCGCAAAAGTTAAAAAATACCTTGGCGGATTTTAAGAAATTCTTTGGAGGCGACCGCCAAGCCGCCCTGACCCGGGAACTCTCCAAGCTCCACGAGCAGGTCCTGCGAGGCACCCTGGACGAGCTCATCGCCCACTATGAAACCGAGGCTCCGAGGGGCGAATACGTGGTCATTCTCCACGGCGCCACCCAAGTGGTCACCGCCAATTTCTGGGACGGCTGGACGGTGGAAGAACATCTGGAGCACTACAAGGCCATGGGCAAAAGTAATATGGATGCCGTCAAAGCGGTGGCCAAGGATCGGGGCGTACCGAAAAACGAAATCTACAAGATTGCCGTAGATCGCAAAGACAACTGATCTTTCGCTTAAATATATGCAAAAACGAGTGTAAAGCAAAACTGTTTTACACTCGTTTTTTTATTGCGCCCCAAGGCTTTGCGCTATTGCAGATTGTTCTTGATCCGCTGGAGCGCCCCTTTTTCCAGACGGGACACCTGAGCTTGAGAAATGCCGATCTCCCCCGCTACCTCCATCTGGGTTTTCCCCTCCAGAAAGCGCAGGGCAATGATCTGTTTTTCTCTGGCAGGCAGGTGGGCGATGGCTTCTTTGATGAGGATTTCTTCCATCCAGTTATCGTCACAGTTTTTGGTATCCTTTACCTGATCCATCACGTAAATAGTGTCCGAGCCCTCGGAATAGACCGGATCAAACAGGCTGACCGGATCCACAATGGCATCCAGCGCCGCCGCCACCTCCTCTCTGGCAATTCCAAGCCGCGCGGCGATCTCCTCCACCGTGGGTTCTCTGGAAAATTCGGTGGTCAGCCTCTCTTTGACCGCCAGCGCCTTATAGGCCACGTCCCGCACCGAACGGGAAACACGAACCATATTGTTGTCCCGCAGATAGCGACGAATTTCTCCCAGGATCATGGGCACCGCATAGGTTGAAAACTTCAGTCCCAGAGACAGATCAAAATTACGGATGCTCTTGATCAGCCCCACACAACCCACCTGAAAGAGATCGTCGGGGTTGTCCCCCCGATTCCAAAACCGTTGCAAAACGCTGAGCACCAATCGCAGGTTGCCACGGATAAAAATTTCCTCCGCCCGCTTGTCCCCCGCTTTGATGCGATGCAACAGCGCCTCCTTTTCTTCATCGGTCAGCACCGGAAGCTCCGCAGTGTTGATGCCGCTGATTTCCACTTTTCGCATAAAAAACCGCCCCTTTCACCCATAGTATCGGCAAAAAGGGGCGGTATCATACTCCATCAGGAAATTCGCTCCAATTCCCGACGCAGGCGTCCGATGATCTTCTTTTCCAGACGGGAGATATAGGATTGAGAGATGCCCAATACGTCTGCCACCTCCTTTTGGGTCATTTCCCGTCGGCCGGACAGACCGAAGCGCATCTCCATAATTTCCCGTTCCCGCGGCTCCAACGCCTGCAACGCCCGACGGAGCATCTTACATTCCTCGTCGTTTTCAATATCTCGGCAAATGCTGTCGGCATCGGTGCCCAGCACGTCGCTGAGCAACAACTCGTTGCCGTCCCAATCCACGTTCAGGGGCTCGTCAATGGACACCTCCCCACGAATATTGCTGATCTTGCGCAGATACATCAAAATCTCGTTTTCAATACAACGGGAGGCGTAGGTGGCCAGTTTGATATTCTTATCGGCCTTAAAGGTACGGATGGCCTTGATCAGCCCGATACTGCCGATGCTGACCAGATCCTCGGTGAGCAGACCGGTGTTATCAAAGCGGCGGGCAATATAGACCACCAGCCGCAGATTGTGCTCGATGAGCTTTTGTCCCGCTTCGCTCTCCCCTGCCGCCAGTCGCCGTATGTATTCCTCTTCCTCCTCTGCCCCCAAGGGTGGCGGCAGAGTGATATATCCGTTAACGTAATAGAGCTGACCTACCAGCCGTGCCAGCAACCGTCGCAACCATAAAAGCATATTGTTCCTCCTGAAATCATTTAATAATATGATTGGGCAACAACGCCCGATATTCCCCCATTCCGTCCAGCCGCGCGGCGGTCAGGCCCAAGAGCACCTGTTCCACCGGTTTACCGTCAGGCAGGCGCCGAATCCAATCGGGACGCAGGGCAAAGAGCAACCGGCCGCCCCCTTGAATGCCGTGATAGGGCAACAGACGGCATTTTAGCTCCCGATGCCGACGGCTCAAGGCTTCCAGCGCTCCGCTGTCCTCCCGCTTTACCGCCTGCAAAAGTTCCTCCGGCAGACAGCCCTCCAGGGCCGCCGCCTCCACGATCATCACCGGAGCCAAGGTGAGGGGGTCCTGCAGAGAATTGCCGGTATCAATGAGGGCGCGGACGTTGCGAAAGGCGCCGTCCAATGCAATCTCCACCTCCACCAGCCCCTCCACCGGATGCTGTTTTTGCCGCAGGAAGGCGGCCAAACGGATCATCCCATAAAAGAGAAAACTCAATGCCAGCAACAGCCACAAAGGCAGATCTATGTAATAGATGCCGTTGGAATACACCATACGGGCGCCGGCGGCGGTGAAGGTGTAAAACAAATACATCCCGCCTCCGAAGGTTACCAGACTCACGTAAAAAAACAGCAACGCCCGTAAATAGCGCCACAGCCCGTGGGTGGGCACGCCGACCCATACCATCACCGCCCCGGTGGCCAACCGCATTCCCAGTGCAAAGGCCCAATCGGCCTGCGGAAAGAACATCAGCACACAATACAGTGCCCCCAGCGCCGCCGCCGACAATAGCCGCAATCGTCGCAGCCGTTCCCCCGCCAACGCCGCCGTGGCCGCCAGCAGCAGGGTATTGATCATCAGATTGACCGCAAATAACAAATCTACGTAGACCGTCATTTTCTCGCCTCCCTAACAATCTTACGCCAAAGGACGGCAAAAAAATGTCATATCCCGCCCTGCCCGCCGAATTTTTATTGACATTTTCTGCAAAAATGGGTATGATATATTTAATGTGTTTTTAATCTAACTTTAAAAAGGAGTTTTCCGTTATGAGTAAAATCATCATTTCCGCCGACAGCGTTTGTGATCTGTCCAAGGATCTTATTGAAAAGATGGATCTGTCCATTATGCCCCTGCTGGTGGGCTTGGGTGACGATTATTTTCAGGACGGTGTGGACATCGTGCCCGAGGATATTTACCGCTTCGTGGCCGAGCAGAAAAAACTGCCCAAGACCGCTGCCCGCTCCATCGCCGATTATACCGAATTCTTTACAAAGCTGGGTCAGGAGGGCGAAGTGATCCACTTCGTCATCAGCTCGGATATGTCCTCTTCCCTGCAAAATGCCGTCATCGCCGCCGGCGAGGTGGGTGAGCATATCCACGTGATTGATTCCCGCAATCTGTCCACCGGCATCGGTCTGCTGATTCTGGACGCTCACGAGTTGCGTGAAGCCGGCAAGACCGTCGAGGAGATCGTGGCTGAGATCAACCGCCGCATTCCCTTGGTCCGCGCCAGCTTTGTAGTGGATACTCTGGACTATCTGCGTATGGGCGGCAGATGCTCTGCCTTGGCGGCGCTGGGCGCCAATATGCTCAAGCTCCACCCCTGCATTGAGGTCAAGGACGGCAAAATGGGTGTGGGCGCCAAATACCGTGGCAAGATGTCCAAGGTGATCAAGGACTACGCCGACGACAAGCTGTCGGTACCCTGCATCCATCCCCGCAACGTTTTCGTCACCCATACCAAATGTGACCGGGAGGTCATCGACGCCGTGCTGGAGAAAGTCAAGGCGCTGGGTATTTTTGAAAACGTATATGAAACCGAGGCCGGTTGCACCATCAATTCTCACTGCGGACCCGGCACTTTGGGCGTTCTTTATGAGGTTGAAGAATAATTTAATATATTTTTTATATAAAATAATAAATTATACTTGCACTTTTGCCCAAAATAGTATAGAATATTGTTATTAAGGGTTATAAGGAGGACTTTCACATGAGCGAAGAGATGAAAGATACTTCCAATGTAATGGAAACTGCCGCTCCCCAGAGTGCTGAGGACATTGCATTGATGGAATTTACGGATCAGGAGATCCGTGAGTACGAGGAAGGTACACTGACCGGTAAAGAGAAAGCAAAGTTTTTACTGCTGACTCCTCTGGTCAACACCATTATCAAGTTCAGCCTGATCGGTCTGGGCCTGATCGGTGCCATTTTGTGGCTGGTGGGTATGCTGGCCCCCAACGCACTCAACGGTTTTTATCAAGGCTATACGAGTGTGCTGGCAGCCATCAACAACATCTTCCCCTTCTCTGTATTTGAACTGTTGCTCATCCTGATCGCCGTGGGCTGGTTGGGATATCTGATCTTCGTATTGGTCAGATTCATTCAGGTACATAAAACCGGTAAGCTGTTGGGCGGCCGTATGTGGATCCAATTCGGTTATTCCACGCTGGCGCTGGTTTTGTTCATCACCATGCTGTTCAGCTTCGGCTACGGCATCGTGAGTAGCCGCACCTCGTTCCATAAGGCAAGCGCCTATGACGACGGTACCCAGTTGTACACCAACGCTCTCGTTAAAGAGACCGAGTTGAGCGAGACGCTGGGTTATCTCATTGACAAGCTGAACACCACCGTTTACAATGCACAGTTGGACGAAACCAATCAGATCATCGCCTACTCTGCCAAGACCGGTGCTTCTCAGTACAACGTCAAGGGTAACGCCAACCTCATCCTGGCCGAGGCCGTTAGCGACGCCTTCCAATTGGCTGCGCAGGACATTCCCGCTTTGAAGGGTGCCAAGATCAGCGCCAAAGAAATGCTGGCCGGCCCCATCTTCAATTCTATGAACGTGGGTAGTATGTACTCCCCCATGACCGGTGAAGTTTTGATCAACCCCTACTTCCCCGAGGTCAGCATTCCCATGCTGGTTGCCAAGGGTATTGCCAGGCAGAGAGGTTTCCAGAACGACGGGCAGGCCGATATGATCGCCTATCTGGTTTGCACCCGTTACAGTGACAACCCCTATGTGCAGTATTCCGCTTACTTCAACGCCTACGTTTCCACCGGCAGCAAGCTGGCGAAGCGTAACTCCTCCACCTACGTCACCATGGCAAGCGCCCTGAAGGAGGACGTAAAGAAAGAGGTTATCTACTACACCCGTAAGCTGGATTCTCTCTACGGTAACAAGAGCTCCCTGCAGTTCACCGACAACGGTGGCGTACGCACCAGTGCTGACAAGTATCTGGAGTACCCCGAGCTGATGATCAACTACTACCGTCAGAAGTTGGCCGCTTATGCGGATGATTCCGTGGAACTCAGCTATGGCTACTACGTAAACTCTCTGGTTGACCTGTACCGTCAGGATACGGAATTCCAGACCGGTATCAACACCGTTGTTGAGAAGTATGCCACCTACAAAGAGGAAGTCAAGCAGGAAGAGGTTCCCGCCAGTGACGCCTCCGCCAACACTTCCACCGCTCAATAAAGTCCCTTCCATATATATAAACATAACCCACGCCCGCTTACCCAAAGTGGCGTGGGTTTTTCTTTAGGAGTAAACCGTTATGGCATTTAAAAAACTCAAAAAGAATATTCGTCACGGCCGTTTCGGCCAATGGTTGCGGGTCAATTATCGGCTGACACTACGCAAGGTCCGTCGGTTTTTCCGCAGTCCCTCCTTCCGTCAGGCCGTGATGGGCCAATACGCCAAAAACACCTATATCGCCCTGATTGTCGGCGTGGTGTGCATCGGTTGTCTGTTGGGCGGATATTTTCTGACCCTGCACAAGAATACCGAGGGAATGATCCTGGAGCGCCTGACCTACGGCGAGGATTATGACACCTCCGTTCCCTATTTCCGCACCCTGCACGCCATCGGCTCCTCCAACCACCTTTGCGTCACGGTGAGCACCGCCGCCGTGGACAATTTGAAGGATCCCACCGTCGCACTGGAGGACGGAGGCATCAATCTGAAATTGTCCTTCACCGACGGCAGCAGTGTGGAAATGCCGCTCCAGCGCAACTGGCGGCGCAATTGCTTTGCCGCCGGCAGTGAAAGCAACTTTTTCATCACCCTACCCTTCGGCTATACCCCCTTTGATATCACCGCCACCTCTCTGGTGTTGACCCCCGGGGCCGACGGCAGTTATGACGATTGGCTGTGTCCCCGCGCCACCGTATCCTTTATGCTGGGCGGCGAGCGGATTTTGATCGCCCAGAGCAACTGGACCGAGCCCAAGCGCTTTGGCAGTGGTGGTGAAGCCGTTCGTGCCGCCGATCTGAAGGACGCCCGCTTGAACAACACCACCTACAACCAAATGAGTCTGCTCTTTGCCAAGCTCCTTCGTCTGGCGGAGCACGGGCTGGAGGATTTTGCCAACGGTACGCTCAAGCAGGACACCCTGGAAACGCTGGGTATGTCCAACGCCGGCGCATTGTATATGGACGTGGAAACGGTTTCGGCGGAGAGAAACGCCCAGATGAAGGCGGCGCTGGGAGAAAACAGCGCCCTACCCGAAGAGGAAGATCTGAACTACAACGGCGTACTGTCCGTCACCCTCACCTTCAACGGTGTGCTCAAGGACGGCGGATATACCAAGGAATATTTGCTGGACACCCCCGGCAAGGACGACTTTGAAATGTCCTCGGCCTCCACCTTCCGTATGGAACTGCCCGAGGGAATGTGTGTGTTTGACATCTGCGACGTAAGCGTTACCCTGCAGGATCTGTCGGATAGCTGGGCGCCCCGCTTTATCCGCCTGTACCTCACCATGGACTACGAGCAGGAACTGGAGATCGGACGTATCACCGATCAGGCCTTGGAAACGCAATACGACACCGCCATCTTCTATCACGGTTTTCTGGACAGCCCCGTTTCCTTTGATCTGGGCGCCCAAAACGCCATCCCCACCGTGGAAGCCGGCAAGATTGAAGAAAACTACCATCACAAATTCAGCACACCCGCCTATCAAATGTATTTTGAAAAGCAGAGCTTTTACAGCCGCCAGATCCGCTTTTTTGAGCAGATGGACAAGCTGTACGCCCCCGACAAACAGGAGGAGACCAAATGATCAAACGCTATATTCTCCCCGTTATACTGCTGATCCTGTTGGGCGCAGGACTGTTGTTAGGGCATCATTTTTGGGTAGCAAAGGATGTAGAGGAGCCCGAATCCCTGCAGCTCTCCACCCAAAAGGCAGACGATGATTTTACCAATCTCTTTCGCCTGACCGACACCCGCGGCCATCTGTTGACCGCCGTCACCGTTACCTCGGTGGAAGAAGTGACGGAATTGATTGAAAAATACGAGGTCACCGACACTTGGTACACCAAGATCACCGCCAAGGTGGATCGGGATTATACCCAAAGGATCTCCGGCGAGATCACCGTTTATTTGTTGGGCGGCGCCGAAAACTTTCCCAATCGGGAGGTGCTGAAGGCGGGCAATCAATATATCCTGCGGCTGGAGCCTTGGGTGCACGAAAGCGGCGAGATCTATCTGCTCAATCCCTTGGAATCCACCTATCTGCGGATTCACGAGGATATGGTGCTGGTGCGCAAATCCGCCGCCCTGCCCGACTTCCATCCTGCCCTCTCCCCCGATGCCTTTGCCGAGGCCTATGACGAATACCACAAGGAAAATCCCGTGGACGAAAGCAAACGGCAGGCGCACTTTGATGAAATGCTTACCGTGCTGCAAAACTACGATTATGCCAACAAAGAACTGGCCTACCGTCCCGATGCCACCGCCATTGCAAAACGACTGGCTCTGGCGCAAAAGCTGGCCGGAAAATAAACAAAAATGCCAAGATGCTATGTTTGCATCTTGGCATTTTGTTTTATAAGATTTATTTACCGTAGATCTCGCAAAGCATAGCTCTGATCTCGTCCACGGAGGAAAAGATGGCGGTGGGGTGAATGTTATACTTTTCAATGTCCTCCACCGTGCTCTCGCCGCTGAGAACCAGCAGGCTTTGAGCCTTGGTACCCTGGGTGACGGCCATATCGGTGTACAGACGGTCGCCGACGAAGGCGACCTCTTCTTCTTTATAACCCGTTTTGTCCAGCACGTATTCCAGCGTACGGCGGGAGGGCTTACCAAAGTATTCCTTGGGCTCCACACCGGTGGAACAGGTAATCAGGGCAAAGATGGAGCCGCAATCGGGAATAAAGCCGTCCTCGGTGGGACAATTGAGGTCGGGATTGACCCCGAATACCGGAACGCCGTTACGGATATAGGTGCAGGCCTGGGCCAGACGGTCGTAGGCCAAGGTGGTATCAAAGCCCACCACTACCAGCGTGGGATCCTCCTCCACCAGATTTACCCCCGCTTTTTCAAAATCCTCCCGCAGATAGGGAGTGCCCAGCAAAAAGACACGGGCGTCGGGCATATTTTTATTCAGATAATTCAGGATGACGTGATTGGAAATCATCACCTTACCGTCCCCGCCGGGTACCTGCATCTTGCGCAGTTTTTCCTCGTAGAAGGGAACGTTTTTAGAGGAGTTGTTGGTATAGAAATAATGATCCAGACCAAAGGGCTCCAAACAGCGGATAAATTCGTCGGCGCCGGGGATCAGCTTACCACCCAGATAGATGGTGCCGTCCATATCCAGAATAAAACACTTTACTTTTTTAAGAACTTCAATACGGTTGTCCATTGTGATGACCTCTCTTTCACTCTTTCTTGCATTTTACCACAATCCACCCTATAAATCAAGTTCCATTCGTTGACTTTTCGGATAAAAAGGGGTACAATAGGATAGCAAAACAAATTATCTGAAGGAGAAATCAAAATGGGATGTACACACGATTGCAGCAGTTGCTCCTCCGCTTGTTCCTCTCAACAGCCGGAAAGCCTGCTCAAACCCTTAAATGAACTCAGTAGCGTCAAAAAAGTATATGCCGTTGTCAGCGGCAAGGGCGGCGTTGGTAAGAGCACCGTCACCGCCATGATGGCTGTTACCATGAATCGTCACGGTCACAAGACCGCCATTCTGGATGCCGATATCACCGGCCCCTCCATTCCCAAAATGTTCGGCATTCACGACAAGGCCGAGGCCATTGATGAAAAGCTGATCCCCGCCACCAGCAAAATGGGCATTGATATGATGAGCATCAATTTGCTCCTGCCCAATGAGGATGATCCCGTGGTATGGCGCGGTCCCGTCATCAGCGGCGCTGTCAGCCAATTCTGGACCGACACCATCTGGAAGGATATCGACTATATGTTCGTGGATATGCCTCCCGGCACCGGTGACGTACCGCTGACGGTATTTCAGAGCCTACCGGTGGACGGCATCATCATCGTCACTTCTCCCCAGCAGTTGGTCTCCACCATCGTAAATAAAGCGGTCCGTATGGCCGAAATGATGAATATTCCCATTGTGGGCATCGTGGAGAACTACAGCTACTATCAGTGTAAAAACTGCGGCGAAAAGGTGAAAATTTTCGGTGAGAGCCATATTGCCGAAATCGCAGAGGAACATCATCTGCCGGTGCTGGCCTCCCTGCCCATTGATCCCTACATCGCCTCCCAGGCCGACAGCGGTTTGATCGAATTGTTTGAGGGTGACTATATGGAGCCCCTGGCCGATCTGCTGGAAAAAGAATAAGCAAAAAAGCGTTTGCTCATAGGAGCAAACGCTTTTTTTATGCAGTTATAATCGGTTGAATTTGTTTTCCGTCGGCCGCCAGATGCACCGTGTCGGCAATGCGGCTCATATCCGCCACCACCGAGCGCGGCTTGCCAAAGGGATCGTCCTGCCGCAGGGGCACGAAATACATATGCTTGGCTCCAAGGAGCGTCCCGATGTTTTTGGCGGCCGTTCCCAGAGCATCGTTGGTGGACACCGCCAGTACCACCGGCCGCTCGTTGCGCAAGTGGGCCTTTACGGCCAGTGTCACCGCACTGTCGGCAATTCCCGTGGCAAGTTTTGCCAAGGTATTCCCCGTAGCCGGTGCCACCACCAGTACGTCCAATAGTTTTTTCGGTCCGATAGGCTCTGTTTGAGTGACCGTGTGCAATACCTTTTTACCGCACACTTCTTCCAGTTCATGCACAAAATCCGATGCTGCGCCAAACCGAGTATCCGTTTGATAGGCTGTTTCGCTCATAATGGGCACCACGTCAAACTGTTTACACATTTCCCTGATTTGAGGCAACACCGTGGAAAAGGTGCAGAAGGAACCGCACAGGGCCACGCCTACCCGCAGCTTATCTGCCAAGGGTGTTTTCCTCCTTATACATTCCGAGTATGGTTTCGCAAATGATCTCTCCGGCGGTGCGGGGCGCCACCTTTCCCGGCAATCCCAACGCCTGCAACACTCGCTTGCCGCAGGCGGCGGCATAGGGATAATCCACGCCGCCCGGCTTGCTTGCCAGATCAATGAGCAGGGCCTCGTCGTCAATGTGTTCCAGCGTCGGCCCGTCAAAGAGCAAATGGGGCACGGTGTTAAAAATCAGTTGTTGCGCCTCTAACACCTCTCCCAACGCCCCGCTGTGACAATACTCATAACCCAGCGCTTTGCACCAGGCAAAATCTTTTTCCTTACGAGCGGCGACGCACACCCTGACCCCCAAAGCCTGCAGATGATGGGCCAACAGCTTACCAATGCGGCCAAAGCCACACACCAACGCACGACAGCCGTGCAGGGTAAAGGCGGTGTTCCTCATCGCCAATTCCAACGCCCCCTCCACTGTGGGAATCACATTCAGAATCACTTCTTCCTCCCGCTCAAAGTGATCCCGAATCTCCACGTCAAAGGCGGCGGCCTGCCGATGAATGACAGGGGTCACTCTGCCGCCGTATATTGTTTTGCCTCGCAGACGGATCAGCCAATCTTCCAGCAGATCGCCACCGCCGTACAGATGTACACCATCCTCACTGACAGGCATAGGTAACACCACCAGCTCCGGCAAAGCGTCCTGCAACGTCAGCCATCGGACCTCCAGCCCTTTACGGGCAAAGGCCTCCCCCACCGCCTTTTGTCTTGCATCGGCGGCAACCAGTCCCACCTGCATCCAAACACCTCCGAAATCATTTACAGTTTATTATATGTAACGAGGGCAAAGTGGTGCAAAAAAGCCGAGGCAATCGCCTCGGCTTTTTCATATTATACTAAAACCAAATTGTGGACTCGTTTGATTTCCACGGGCACTCGCTTGGAAAGTTTGTTCATACAGGTGGCAGTGGAGATTCCGCCTGCGGTGATTGATTCGTTGAAATCCGTTTTTTCAGGGCCGCTGCCGGCGGCCACAGCCAATTGTCCCAAACCGCTTCCCAGTCCCAGGCGACCGTTGGTTTTGGATAGATCGTAATATTCTTTTACCTGTCGGTAGGTCCACCCACAATCTTGTATCAGTTGGTCATAACGGGCCTCGGCAAAGCGCATACACCACAGTTGAGCAAAAACGGCCGCCGCCTTACGATTGTCGCGGTCAGCCGTTTTCTTCGGCAGGGCAATGCCACGGCCGGAAATCGAAACACTGTTGACCGCTTTGCTGTTCTTTTCATTTTTGGGGAACGGTACCCAACGGTAGTCGTTGGCGGCATTTTCCTCAGATAGCGCACGGCGGTCCACACCGGCAGCGCCATAATTCATGACCAGGTATTGCGTGGCATCACGGTTATAGAACAAATCTCCGCCGCCGCCATTCCAATACTTGCCGCCGGCATCGCACACGCTCTCCAACCAAACGAATGTTTCCCTTGCTTCCGCGGAGTCGAAATTGTTGATGATGCCTTCGGTAAGGGAGTCGCCGTCAATCTCAAAGCAGGGCTTACCGTTGGTGTTTGCCCATAGCCAGAACTGACTCCAGGTACCGCACCCGTAAACGGTTTTTCCCTCGATAGTTTTGTCGGGCAAGTCGCACATATATTTTTTAAAAGTCGTCCAATTCCACTTGTCGTTTTTCCATTGTTCGTAAGGATCCGGCAAACCGGCTTCTTTTATAAAGGAAGCATTATAGTTAAATCCGCCGCCGGTTAAGGCGGGAGCAATCACAATTCTGTGTTTTTTCCAACGGGTGAGGTTGGTCAGTTGAGGATCCAGGCCGGGAGTTTGCTTCAAACGAGCAAAATCGTAATACTCCTCCAAGGGCGCCAAAATGTTGTTGATATAGGGGAAAGAAGAAAGATCAGTGGTCACCAGATCAATCTCCTTCCCCGCCGCCATGGCCTGATAGGGTTTGATAACATTATTGCCGCCGGGAGAACAACGCACGTATTTGATGGTAACACCGTATGCGCTTTTAACTTCCTTAAACCAACCCCATTCCGTAACGTATTTGTTAGAAGCATTGTAATAACCGAACATACTGTAGTCAACGGCGGTGAACAACGTCAGAGTTTTGCCCTTTAAATCTGCCGTGGTACCGTTTATTACAAATCCGGTTTTGTCCGGATCAAGGCCGACCTTTGCAGAACGGTTATAGGGCTTGGCAAAGGAAAGCAAGGAATCCAGATCCCCACGTTCCTGCGCCAATTCAAAGAGAATGCAAAGCATTTGAGCGGCCTGTTCCCTGGTGGCGGAAGCAGTGGGTTCAAAATAATAACCGCCCTTCCCTTTGATACCGGAGATCACGTTGGCCCGTTGCATCTTCGTAACCGACGAAACGGCGTAAGAGGCGATTTTCCATTGATCCATAAAGTTGAGCTTATCTTTCACAATGGGCATCGACACACCCGTTTTTTCCGCAAAGCGACAAATCATGACCGCCATATCCTGACGGGTGATTTGCGCGTTGGGGGCGAAACGTTTGGCCGAAACACCGGAGGTAATCCCCACTTCGGCAGCCCAATTCACCGCCGGGACGTACCAAGCCATCGGCTTCAAGTCAGCAAAAGAAAGCCCCTCGTAATCATTTTCATTAATTTGCGCGATGGCGCTGAGCATTTTTACAAACTCGGCGCGGGTCACCGGATCGGTAGGCGCAAACGTGGTGGTACTTTTACCACTGACGATCCCGTTTATATACAACGTTTGAATGGAATCGTAAGACCAACGTCCACGGTTGACATCGGCAAAGGGCAACGTACCGGCGGCCACGGAAGTTACAAAAACACCCAAAAGCAACCCAAGCGCCATAAGAAAACACAACACACGTCTTACAGTAGATCTCATACCGATCCCCTCCTTTTATTCTTATAATTCTATTATACCATACCCCCTCCCGAAAAATGAAGTTGTCAAACCTAACAAATTTTTGAATTTATTTTTGTATAAAGAAAATAAGGAGTCGCCAAAGCGACTCCTTATTGAATAACAAATTTTACTGAATACCGAATTTCAGAACGTTGGCAACCTCTTGTTTGGCGAAGTTGGAAAGCTTTGCCATACAAGTGGATACCGACAAACCGGCATCGGTGATGGACTGATTGAACTTGGTGGCGGTGGCGCCGTTACCGGCCAGAGAGGCCAGCTTACCAACACCGGAGCCCATACCCATACGGCCGTTGGACTTACCAAATTCATAATACTCAACCACCTGATCGTAGGTCCACTTGGAACGTGCGGTCAAATAGTCAAATCTGGATTCGGTATAGCGGTTGCACCACAGCTCGCAGAACTTGACGGCGGCGATTCTGTTTTGTTCCTTATTGGTCTTTCTGGGAATGCCGATACCGTAACCGTAAACCTCTACGTGATTGATGGCCTTGGCGTTTTTCTCATTCTTGGGGAAGGGACACCATTTGTAAACGTTGGACTTGTTCTCCTCTTCCTGAATACCAACTACGTCAACGCCAACCTTACCGAAATTCATTACAACGTAGGTAGTCTTGTGGGTGTTCCAGAAGGAGCCTTCCACGCTGGTGTTCAGATAGTTGCCGCCGGCATCCATAACGCCCTCCAACCATACGTAGGTCTCTTTGACCTCGGCAGAGTCGAAGTTGTTGATGATACCGCCGTTGGGATCGTCACCATTGATCGAAAAGCAAGGTTTGCCATTGGTGTTGGCCCAGTACCAGTACTGAGACAAGCTGTTGGAACCATATACGACTTTACCCTGTGCCGTGGTATCCGGCAAACCGACCATATATTTCTTATAGTTGGTCCAGTTCCATTGACCGGCCTTCCACAATTCGTAGGGATCGTCAAGACCCGCATTTTTAACGAAGGTGGAGTTGTAATTCCAGGCGCCGCTAACCAGGTTGGGACCCAGAACAATGTTCTTGCCCTTCCAACGGGTCAACTCAGTTACCTGAGGATCCAGACCGGGAGAATTTTGCAATTTGTCAAAGTTGCAATAATCATCCAGAGGGGCCAGAATGTTACAAATATAGGGGAAGGAAGAAACGTGGGTGGAGATCAGGTCGCAGTCCTTACCGGCAGACATTGCCTGGAAGGGCTTTACAACGTTGGAACCACCGGGTGTGCAACGCACGTATTTGACGGTAAGACCGTACAGTCTTTTCAGTTCCTTAAACCAATCCCATTCGGTGATGTATTTGTTAGATGCGTTGTAATAATTGAACTGACCGTAATCAACGGCAGTGTACAGGGTCATGGTCTTGCCCTTCAGATCGGCAAGGGTACCCTTTTTACAAAAGCCGGTCTTGTCAACGTCAAAGGAGCAAGCCGCACCGTTGTTATACTTTTTGCCTTCCTTCATCAAAGGGTTGCTGGTGATGTCGCTGACAGCGCCGGAGCCACTGCCGCCACCGGAGCCACTGCCACTACCGGAGCCACTGCCGCTACCGGAGCCACTGCCGGAGCCGCTTCCGCTACCGGAGCCGGTGCCACTGCCGCTACCGGAGCCGGTGCCGGAGTCGTTACCGGCGCTACCGGTGCCGGTGCCGGTACCATTGTCGCCGGTGCCGGCGCCATTGTCGCCGGTGCCGGTGCCGTTGTCACCTTCAGAAGCGCCGGGATTATTATTACCGTTGTCAACTGCACCATTGGTATTGCTGATGATATCACCTTCATCATCGTCAGCGGGACGACAGGCTACCATCATGCTCATCGCAATGCACAAAATGATCAGCAGTACGATCAAAGCTTTACATTTTCTCATTGTAAAACTCCTTTCTCATTTGAATTTACAGATTCATTATAGCACACTTTTCAACCGTTAAACAGTTGGCATTTTTGACAAAAAAGAATGGCCGCTATTGGGCATTCTATACAAGAAAAAGAGGCGCCCGCAGGCGCCTCTTTCAAAATGTATTTTACTGAATACCGAACTTCTGTACGTTGGCAATTTCTTGCTTGGCAAAGTTAGAAAGTTTGGCAATGCTGGTAGCAACAGACTTACCGGCATCCAGAATAGATGCGTTAAAGTCCGTAGAGCCGCCGGCATGACCCGCCAGCTTACCAACGCCGGAGCCCATACCCATTCTACCGTTGGTCTTAGCGAAATCATAGAATTCCTTAACCTCGGCATAAGACATCTTGGAACGGGCGATCATATAGTCAAATCTGGCCTCGGTGTAACGGTTACACCACAACTCGCAGAATTTAACGGCAGCGATTCTGTTCTGCTCTTTGTTGGTCTTTCTGGGAATACCGATACAACGGCCGTAAACCTCTACGTGGTTGATGGCCTTGGGGTTCTTCTCATTCTTGGGGAAGGGACACCATCTGTAATCGTTGGTCTTGTTCTCCTCTTCCAGAATGCCTACGATATCGTAGCCACAAGCGCCGTAGTTCATAACGGTATAGTTAGTCTTATGAGTGTTCCAGAAGAACTGACCGCCGTCACCGTCAAAATAGGTGCCGCCGCCATCCATAACGGTTTCCAGCCAAACGTAAGTTTCCTTGATTTCAGCCTTATCCCAGTTGTTGATGATACCGCCGTTGGGATCTTCACCGTCAATGGCGAAGCAAGGCATACCGTTGGTGTTGGACCAATACCACCATTGGCTCCAGGTGGAGCAACCGAAAACGGTTTTGCCCTGAGCATTGGTGTCCGGCAGACCGGTCATATACTTTTTAAAGTTGGTCCAGTTCCATTCACCCTTCTTCCACAGATCATAGGGATCCGGCAGACCTGCGTTCTTAATAAAGGTAGCATTGTAGTTAAAGCAACCGTTATCCAGACAGGGGCCGAGGATGATGTTCTTACCCTTCCAACGGGTCAACTGCGTTGCCTGAGGATCCAGACCGGGAGAATTCTCCAGCTTGCTGAAGTTGCAATAATCATCCAGCGGAGCCAGAACGTTGCAGATGTAGGGGAAGGAAGAAACGTGGGTGGTGATCAGGTCGCAGTCCTTACCGGCAGACATTGCCTGGAAGGGCTTTACAACGTTGGAGCCACCGGGAGAACAACGGATGTACTTGATGGTAACGCCGTAGGTTCTCTTCAGTTCCTTAAACCACTCCCACTCACCGGTATACTTGTTGGAAGCGTTGTAATAACTGAACATGCTGTAGTCAACGCCGGTAAACAGGGTCAAGGTCTTGCCCTTCAGATCAGCAAGGCTACCCTTCTTGCAGAAGCCGGTCTTGTCGATATCAAAAGATACGGGAGCGCCGGTATTGTACTTCTTGCCTTCCTTCATCAGAGGATTGCTGATGATGTCGCTGACAGCGCCGGAGCCACTGCCGCCACCGGAGCCACTGCCACTACCGGAGCCACTGCCGCTACCGGAGCCACTGCCGGAGCCGCTACCGCTACCGGAGCCGGAGCCACTGCCGCTACCGGAGCCACTGCCGGAGCCGGTGCTACCGGTGCCGGTGCCGGTACCATTGTCGCCGGTGCCGGTGCCATTGTCGCCGGTGCCGGTGCCGTTGTCACCTTCAGAAGCGCCGGGATCATTACTTTCGCCGTTCGTCTGAGGATTGTTGTTGGCAATGATATCGTCATCGTCCTCGGAAGCGGGACGACAGGCGACCATCATGCTCATCGCAATACACAAAACGATCAGCAGCACAATCAAAGATCTAAACTTTTTCATATGCTTTGTTTCCTTTCTTCTATATTATAAATACGGTTTCATTATAACACACATTTTTACCGGATTACAGTTGGCAATTTTGACAAAAAAGGATGACTGACATTAGTTAATATGCACAAGAAAAAGAGACGTCCGAAGACGTCTCTTTTAAAATTTTACTGAATACCGAATTTCAGAACGTTGGCAACCTCTTGCTTAGCGTAGTTGGAAAGCTTTGCCATACTGGTTGCAACAGACTTACCTGCGTCGGTAATGGACATATTGAAGTCGGTACCGTTGGTGCCGGAGCCTGCAAAGGAGGCCAGCTTACCAACACCGGAGCCCATACCCATTCTACCGTTGGTCTTGGAGAAGTCATAGAACTCCTTAACCTCGGCATAGGACATCTTGGAGCGGGTGATCATTGCGTCAAATCTGGCCTCGGTATAACGGTTACACCACAGCTCACAGAATTTAACGGCAGCGATTCTGTTCTGCTCTTTATTGGTCTTTCTGGGAATACCGATACAACGACCGTAAACCTCTACGTGGTTAACGGCTTTGGAATTCTTCTCGTTTTTGGGGAAGGGACACCATCTGTAATCGTTGGTCTTATTCTCCTCTTCCAGAATACCTACGACGTCAACACCGCAAGTACCGTAATTCATAACCAGATAATGGGTCTTATGGGTGTTCCAGAAGAACTCACCGCCGGAACCGCTGTAGTAGTTACCGCCGGCATCCATAACGCCTTCCATCCAAACGTAAGTCTCTTTAACTTCTGCGGAATCCCAGTTGTTAACGATACCGCCGTTGGGATCGTCACCGTTGATGGCGAAGCAAGGAACACCGTTAGTATTTGCCCAGTACCAATACTGAGACCAGGTAGCACAGCCGTAAACGACCTTACCCTGCGCAGTGGTATCCGGCAAACCGGTCATATACTTCTTGAAGTTGGTCCAGTTCCACTCGCCCTTCTTCCACAGATCGTAGGGATCCTCCAGACCTGCATTCTTAACGAAGGTGGCGTTGTAGTTAAAGCAACCGTTATCCAGGCAGGGACCCAGAACGATGTTTTTACCCTTCCAACGGGTCAACTGGGTGGACTGGGGATCCAGACCGGGAGAATTCTCCAGCTTGCTGAAGTTGCAATAATCATCCAGCGGAGCCAGAATGTTGCAGATGTAGGGGAAGGAAGCAACGTGGGTGGTGATCAAGTCGCAGTCCTTACCGGCAGACATTGCCTGGAAGGGCTTTACAACGTTGGAGCCGCCGGGAGAACAACGGATGTACTTGATGGTAACGCCGTAGGTTCTCTTCAGCTCTTTAAACCAATCCCACTCGTTGAGGTACTTGTTGGAGCTGTTGTAGTAGCTGAACATACCGTAGTCTACACCGGTAAACAGGGTCAGGGTCTTGCCCTTCAGATCGGCAAGGGTACCCTTCTTACAGAAACCGGTCTTATCCAGATCAAAGGAAACGGCGGCGTTGTTGTTGTACTTCTTGCCTTCCTTCATCAGGGGGTTACTGATAATATCGCTGGTATTGTTGCCGGGCGTATTATTGTTGGTGTTGTTATTGTTGTTGCCGGGAGTGTTGCTGTTGTTGTTGCCGGGGGTGTTGCTGTTGTTGCTGCCAGGGGTGTTGGTATTGGTGCTGTTGGAGGGGTTGTTGTCACCGTCATCGTCCAGCACGCCTTCGGAACCGCCGGGGTTATCCCCGTTGTTTGCCGTCGGATTGTTGTTGGACATGATATCGTCGTCATCCTCACCGGCGGGACGGCAGGCGACCATCATGCTCATCGCAATACACAGAACGATCATCAGCACGATCAATGATCTCATTTTTTTCATTGGTCATCTTTCCTTTCTTCATTTTACGGACTACTCCGTTTGCTATAAATATTTTATAATATAAAAGGCGTTTTGACAAGACGGCATCTTTTACAAGATTTCTTTATGACCTTTGTATACTTTTTACAGAAATTTAAGATTCTTCTTTGCAAGGTGAGACCTTTTGGAATTTTTTTCGTATAATATAAACAAAAAACACACTCTTGGGCCATGCTCCAAGAGTGTGTTTTTGTTTGTCAGCGCAAGGCCGGCTTGTAGGTACCGGGCAACCGCCCTTCCTTCTCCCGCTTGGCCTCTGCAATATTTTTGCGAGCCTGATAAACGTAAGCCCGTACCTGGGCGTCCGTCCAGCCCAGTTGAGCGGCAAATTCCTCGCTGTATTTTCCCTTCTGCATCTGTTCAATGATGCTTTGGGATGCCGTTTTGGCCACACTGCTCTTGCTCTTGCTTCCGGACTTTTTGGAGCTTTTGGTCGCCGCTTTGGCGGCGGCCGCCTCCTCCTTGATCTGCTGCTGATCCTTTTTAAGCTGCAGCTCCCGCTCGTTGCTGGCAATGGAACGCTGGGCCGTAGCCTCAGCCTGTTGAATCTCACTATCCACCGCCGCCTTGGATTGTTCCACCGAGAGCAAGCGTTGCTCCTGCTGACGACGGTGACTCTGGGTCAATCCCGCCACCGAATTTTCATCTGCGCCGCCGTGACGGCCCTTGGCCCGATTTTGCTGTCCCTTCAGGGCAGAAAGCTGCATATGCTTGGCATACGCCAAACGCATTTCTTCCTCCCCCGCCACCGACAGCCGTTGCTTTTTCTTTTGTAAAGCGCTCTTTTTGGCGGCCAGTTTTTGCCGCACCCCCTGGTTTCTTCGGGCATACGAGCGCTCGTATGCTTCTATAATCGTCAAAGGTATCCCTCCTATTGATATTCAATGATGTAGGTCTGCAGTCGGAAGGGCTGATCCGGCACGTCGTTTTCCAGCGTCAACCGTAGCCATCGGCTGTGGGACAGTGAGATGGGATACCGTCGCACCCTTTTGGGTTGACAGCCGTAATACAGTTGTCCGTAATACAACCAACCATAGCGGAATTCACCCAGCGCCCCGCTGTAATCGTGCAGGGTCACCTCGCCCCGCTCCCCTTCCGCCTTGATGCGCAGAGCGGTTGCCCCGTCACAATGCAAGATCAGCCCTCGAAACCATTGACAACGACCGGGATTACCGATCATCCGTCCGCTTTGCCAACGGGCGGCAATGGGCAATTCCTGTAATTTGCCCTCCAGCAACCACTCGTCGTGATAATCACTTGATATCTTGCCGCTTGCCAGCATATAGGCGCATCCCTCGCTGTAAATCGCCGGCCGATCGCCTGAAGCGAAGCTGTCCGCCACGATCCCCGGCCAGAAATAGCCCTCGTAGCCGTGGGTGCTGTAAGCGTCGCCGCTGACCTTGACTTTACGTTGTAAATCCAATAGATATATTCCCTTTTTCCCCGCCAGAAACAGATAATTCTGCCACGCATACATACGAATGTCATCGGGACTTTCTTTTTTCAGTAATCCCTCCAGACGACGGGAACGGATCTGCACGCATCGCTCGTCCAACACACCGCTGGGCGTCACCGCGCACAATCCTTCGTAGGAATAAAACAACAACTCGCCGCCCGCTACCACACACTGCCTTCCGGCAGGCTTGGGGGAAGGCAGACGTAAAGAGAGGGAAAAATAGGCATCCAACGCATATTCTCCGGCTTCCGTTTCCGCACTGCCGGTGATCCGCCAGGCGCCCGTATCCGCCAATACTGTCAGTACCGTATCCTCTCCTGCCAGTAGCCGAATGCCAATCTCACCCTCTCCCAAGGTGACCCTTTGCAGCTCGGAAAAATAAAGCGGATCGTCCATGGCGCTGTAAAAGATCTGATTGTCGGTGGCGGCAAACAGCCGATCCTTCCGCCCGCCCACGCCGTACAGCGTATAACAGAAGGCGTTTAAGATCTTCTCCGCCTTTTTGCGTTGCTCGGCAAGGGACACGTAATAGGTGATCCGCACGTTGTCATCCCCGTCGTAAGCCAGCGCCGCTCCGTGAATCCCGTGGATCCAGAAGGCGGCGTCGGTGGCGGAAATATTATCCGCATACTCCCACGGCCGCTCCGCCCAATAATCGGTGGTGTTGCCATAGGCGTCGGTGCGTAGCAACCGTACCTCCAACCGCGCGCTCAACCCCAACGTTTCCACACGGATCGCCTTTTCCTCCTCGGTGATACCGTGGGCCGTTCCCTGTTCGTCCACCGGTAAGGCGCCCATCAGCTCCGGCCGCTTTTGCAGACAAAACCGATTACGCTTGGCCTCCTGATGACTCTTGGTGTAAACAAAGCTTTCCTGTACCAACGGCACCAGATCGTTGGGCGGTTGCAGATTCAACCCCTTGCCCGTGGGAGAGGAGCCACTGCGGATCAGCGGCACCCGCAGATCACTCTGCCGCAGATTCCAGTTGAAATTAAGTTGTGCATCCCAGTCCCAGTTCAGCGACGCAACACCATTCTTGCGCAGGGCCTTTATGTTTCCTTCGCTGTCCACGACGATCCATTCACCGGGAGTCAGAATCAACAGCCGATCCCCGAACGGGAGCATGGTCAGCGGCGACTTCACCCGTCGTTCCAACCGTATACTCCCCTGCTCCCGTCGTAAATAGGCCACGCCTCGCTCTTTCTCGTAGTAGATAAACCGATACCCGCCGAATTCCCTGACACAGCGGATCTTCCCGTCCACCTGCAGATCCTCCTGCAAACGAAAGCCGGGCCGCTTGCAAACACAGCCGTCCGCCTCCCGCCACAGATTTTCTGCCAGCGCCGCCCGCTCCGGCGGTAAGACGGTACTGCCGGTATCCATTCCCTGCAGTTCCCCGCCGCCCAGCAGATAGACGGAAGGAGCATTATAATTTCTGCGTCTTGCATAATATCTCATTTGCTCCACCCCGCCGTGCTGATCACGTGCAGATTGCCTTCCTTGCGAGCCACCGCCACGTTTTCCAAAATGGCGGCAAATTCATCGGCATACAACTGATGATAGCGCAGATCATGCTCCATCGCCGTGATTTGCGAGGCCACAAAATAGGGTAGCGCCGTCTGGG
The DNA here is from genome assembly GCA_045541535.1 of Eubacteriales bacterium. Classification (GTDB taxonomy): domain Bacteria; phylum Bacillota; class Clostridia; order Oscillospirales; family QAKW01; genus Firm-08. Next base: position 18,862 of record JAZQJG010000095.1, on the reverse strand, counting down.
CAAACTCGCTGATCTCAAAGGTGTATTCCTCCGTCGTCTCCTCGTCAACGGTCTCGGGATACCGCTCGTAGATCAACCGATAATTACCCGCCGCCACACGAATACGGGTGGGCGACAGTTTTTCAAACGAGCCGCCCTCCACCTTTTTCAGGCGGTAAAAACGGTCGTCCAGCGCCACCAGATCAATTTCGCTTTCCCGCTCTGCTTCCACCGTTTTTTCCGCCTGTAAAAAATCGGTGGTGCAGGCGATTCGCTTCTGTCCCAGATCAAAAAAGGCGTTCAGCTTATGTTCATATTGAAAATAGACCTCCGCATCCAACAAAAAGCGGACGATCCGTTTGGCTTGCGCCAATGTCATTCAAAGTCACCTCCCCGTAGGGAAGGCGGGGTTGCCCCCGCCCTCCGTTTAAGCAGCCTTGTGGGCCTTGATTACGTACAACTCTTTGGGACGCACGATCTTGGCGCCGTATACGTTGAGCCCCTTCATTGCATCGCTGAACAGGGTCTCGGGACGGTAGGCCTCGATCTGATCGATGGCGCCGGCGAAGGCAATAGCGCGCTTAGTACGAACCATCATATAGGTATCGGTGCCGTCACTGTACAGATTGTTGGACAGCTTGACACGGCAGTTGTCGTACATTCCCACCACACCGTGAGCGATCAGCTCGTCGTTGTCAGTCTTCACCGCCGCCAGATTGTCTCTGAGCAACTGATAGAAGAAGGGAGCCACCTCAATGACCACCTCGTCCTCCAGATCCACGTCGTTCTCACGCAGCTTCAACAGCGCCTCGTCCAAGGCCTTCTTGGCCTCCTCGGGGGTACCGATCTCGGTGGCGGCGCTCATCTGCTCGCTTTCGGCGGCCAGAGAGGCTACGTAGCTGTCACGGGTCTGCGCCATCTTGGCGGTGGCCTCCTTAATGAGAGTCTCCATCAGACCGGGCACACTCTGGGCACGGTCCACGTCATCCACCATAAAGTTAAAGTATTTGGCCTGATCAATATCCAGATTGATCACGGTGTCGTCCATCACCTGGGGCGCGCCGATGGACTGACCGGTGTAGGTCCCGATGGTGGGAGAGCCCACACCCAAAATTTTCACCTGCTTGCCGTGCTTGGCCTCGCCCTCAAACTGCTTCCAGCAGTCCTCTACCAAGCGGCACTTTTTCTCCAGTTCTCTCTGAATAAACTGACTCCAAACACTGGGTTTAAAATTGTTATAGCTCATTTTTTCTCCTTTTCGTTTTTACCATTTCGTCATTGATTCCCGCACTCTGGCCCAGACCCCGGGATCTGCCAATTGTGCCGGACTCAACGCATCCACCTCCGCGGGGGAATAAAAGGCCTTTTCTCCCCTGCTCTCACCGTTCACGGCGCCCATGGTGGGCGGTACACTGCCCTGCTTGGCCTGTTGCAGAGCGGCATAGGCCACCGGTGCGCTCACACCTGCGGCGATCAGGGTGGCAAATTCCTCCCCCAATTCCTCCAACGATACGACCTCGGGCGCCATCTGACGGATGGCCGCCAGATCCTCCTCCATCTGTCGCTGAATGGCTGCCGCCGCATACTCCTCATTTTCCGCTCGCAAGCGCTCGTTTTCCAAACGCATCCGACGAAAATGAGCATTTTCCTCCCTGCTTTGGGGGCGGGCCGTGACCTCCGCCGTCTGCTCCTCCGAGCCACTGTTTTCCAAAGTGGGTTCTGATGTCTCCACGACAGACATCTGTACGTCGTTTACCGTATTTTCATCAAACATAATTCCAATCTCCTCATCAAACTATTATTCTTCATCCATTTTTTCTCTCGCCTGCTCCAGCAGTTTGCGAATGATGGCCGGCGGCTGACGGTCGGTGGCCCGACAGATGTTTTCCATAATGGAAATACTTTCGCCGATGCAGATATACACGCAGATCACCGCCGAAAACAGCAAGCCCGTCTGTATCTCCAGCCCCAGAGCACTGACGGCGTAGGGCAACAGCACGTCCAAAAAGGTGCCCCAGCCCACCGCCAGCAACAACATCAGTTTTTTCACAAACCCCTTGCGGGCCAAGGAACTGGACAGCCCCTCGCCGCTGACCACCGCGGCGGCCATACCGCTGATAAGATCCATCAGTACCGCCACCGCCACCAGACTGTACAGCAACCAATACTTCTGACAATAGGTGATCAACAGACCAAAAATTACGGCGCCTGCGATCTTGATTTTTTCCACCACGCTCATCCTCCTATTTACCGATGGCACGGTAGATCATAACCACCGCATCCTGACGGGTAATGGGCTGATGCAAGCCCTGATCTCCTTTTTCATCGCCCACCAGCACCTTCTGCTGAAGCGCCCACGCCACCGCCGCGGCGGCGTATTTATCGGGAATGTTATCCATTTTTTCCTCCTTCGGTTTGGTTTTAAAGGAATACCCCTTGGCGTTGATCACCTCGGTGTCCTCCAGATAAAAGGCCTCGTCGGCCGTAAGGGGCCGGCCGGTAACGGTCAGCACCCAGGCGCCTTTGGAATTTTTACTCCAGCCGCCACCGTTTTTGTGACCGGTACCCACCGCCATATGGAAGTGATTGCCGGTGGCGCCGTCCTTGCCCTCACGGAACATTTTCTCTCCCCTTCGGAAGGTCTGCCCCACCGCCAGCTTTTCCATATCGTCGTCATTCAGATGCTCCACCATAACGGTGACGTAGGCGCTGCCCACGGGCATCACCACCGGCGACGTGCTCTCCAGCCACACCGTATTGACCCCGGCGGTGTATTTCTTCACCACCTTCATTTCATCACAAGGGCAGTAAAACCAGCCCCTGCCGGTGTCCCCACAGCATTCATCCACAGGATAATCGGCGGAGATTCCCGCCGAATGGGCCCTGTGATTGCCGTCGGTGTGATTCTGGGTCAGTTTCATTTTCTTACAGGGATATACCAGATAATTCATACTGCTCCTCCCGCTCTGCCTTTTCCTCGGCGGTGATCTCCCGCCAGTTCTCCGGGCTGTCTTTTACCCCGAGATACACCACGTTATCACTGCTGATCTGTACCCCGTTGGTCCAAAAACAACCGTCCTTTGCCACGATCTTTCTCATCACGCCACGCTCCAATTCTTTGCGGTAATTGCCCCAAGCTGTGCTTCCGTCAATTTCGCCTTCACGTCGGTATGCAGACTCAGCACCTGTGCCGTTCCATCGGTAAGATCTGCCAAGCCGTCAATGATGGATTGAATAGACGCATCACTCAACGAATAACATGTATTCATATTCAAAGAAATATAAATGCTGTTCGGCGCAAACGTCACCGTTTCCAAAGCATAACAAGCCGGAAAAGGACTATTGGTGCTGATGACGTCGGTAAAATCCAAAACACCTTTGATTTCCCTCAAAGCATTACACCCATAAAAAGCGTTGTACTGCTGTGAGCCCAACACCAAATTGCATTCGGACAGATCAACCAACTCCAGCTTATTACACGCCCAAAAGGTACAACCGAAAGATAACGCCACGGTATTATTACCATACAGTTTGACACTTTTCAGCCCCGTGCTATCTCTAAATGTGTTTCCAAAAGACCCACTTTTCAATCTTGATATATCAAGTTCTAATTCCGCACCTTCGGGGAATGTTGCCCCATAAAACACATCACTAAAATTTGCTATCTGATTAAATATGGCATTGCATTCGGCATACCCGTTTGTATATCCCACCTCATAATCGTCACCGACAATTCCGGCCACTGCCGCCACAAAGCCCTCGGGAAATACCAGCGCTTCCTCCCCGCCGCTCTTTTCACGGATGGCATCTGCCACCGCCGTCAGGGAGGCGGTATCGGTCAATACCTTGCCCATCAATAGCTACCCCCTTCCGCACTTGCCACGCTCAGAGAAATCACGCCGTTTTCAATGGCGATCCCCTCGCCGGCGGTCAAGCGATTTTGTTTATTGGCAGAAAGCTCGCTGATTTCACGGGCATGATCCTCCCGTGCCAAACGAAGCTCGTCCACCGATGCCGTCAGCGGCAGAAGGTTTTCTTCCTGCAGCCTGTATTCCAGATACATCAGTCCGTCGTTTACGTCGCTTACATTGGCTTTAGAGGCAAGATCCTCTCGGAGTACCGTTTCCAAATTTGCCAGCGCCGTTTTCGCCTCCGTTAAAGCGGCAGACAAACGGGCCAGACTTTGCTCATCCTCCCCGCCGATGATCTCGTTGACCTTTTCCATCAGCCTTTCAATGGGTGCATCCAAAAACGCCTTCATTCCCGCCGCACTCATATTCGGCACGTCCGGCTGATCGGCGTGCCAGGAAAAATCAGTTTTGTTCAATGGTTTCATTCATCTTCTCCTTTCGTTGCCTGAGCAAGGCCAACAGTTGGGCCTTGGGGATGGTGGAATCGTCATCCAGCGCCGTTGTAAACTCCTCCAGCGTGATGTGCCCCGCCTCCAACAGCTTTTCCAAGCTCTGCTCTCTGGCATATTTGGAAAAGGGGGTGCCGGAGGTGGCATCCACCCGAATATAAGGCCGCAAAGCCTTGAGCTCCAACGCTGTAAAGTTATCTTCGTTTACACAGAAAACTATGGGAAAATAACAGATCCACAGCGCCAGCCACACCCGTGCCACCTCTTCCACAAACACCCGGTATGCCGCCAGATTCTCATTGAGAGGCAACTGGGCCTGATCCCGCACCGCAATAATGGCGGCACCACTGGCCATGTTGGGATCAATGTTGCCGGTCAGAGCGTTGCCGGCGCCGGCCAGCTCACGGGTGGTGGCAATCATTTCATCACAGATAATTTTCGCATCCCCCGACATGGGCGAAGGTGTCACGTATCCCACCGCATCCTGTACGTCGGCAATACTGCTGTCGTTGACGGCAATGGCACTGCCCACCTCTCCCAGAGCTTCGGGATTGTCGATCTTGTCGGTGGCATACACCAGGCGGGAATAGGCGGTCATCTTGGCGTTAATGATCCGTCTGGCCAGATTGCGGTTGACCTCAATCTGATTCTGGATCAGGGGTAATACCTCACCCCTACCGTGAGCCGAGCCCTTGCGGGGCGCCGTCACCAGCTGAATCAAGGGATACCGCTCCAGCCCCGTGATCATCTGCTCCTCGCCCAACTGCACGTACTTGGTGCACCGCACGAATCGGATGCCCTCTTTTTCCTTTTTCATAAACAGCAGACAACTGCATTTGCCGTCGTCCGTCATATCACCCGTCACCGTTCCCACCGGTTGCCGCTCCTCGGCATCGCTTACGATTTTGGCCACCGATTCCGCATCCACGCCCACAGCCTGCGCCAGACTGCGCACCTGCTCCACCGGACGCCGCTCGTATAAAATAATATACGGTTGCTTTTGCAGATCTCTCTGGGTGTCATCTCCCAGAAAAACGTTCACGTTGTCCAGCACCTGACAATCGCCCTTTTCGTTGTAAACGTAAAGATAGCTTTCTCCCGCCACGGCGCTTTCCCGTAGCATCTGCCAGCAAATGCCGTCCATCCCCTGTTGCTCCCACCAACTTGCGGCCAGCGCATTCAGCCTTGCGGCCAACTGTTTTTCTCTGGCACCGGTATGTAAGGGAGAAAAATAGATCTGCATATGATTCATGGCAATGTTGGCCACTTTATATTTCACCGTGGGGGCAATAAAATTGTACACCGGTAACTGCTCTGCCGATTCCAATCCATACCATTGGTCCCCCTCGTAAAAATGCCAGGCTCTATCGGTATCCGCCCGCAGACCCAACTGTTCCTGCCGACGCAACGCCCCCTCGTATCGGGCCCAGATCTTCGTCACCTTGTCCATCCTTCTCTTCCTTTCTCACCTTTTCCGTCATAGCGTTCGATCTGTCGCAACAGCCCCGTATCCGCCGTTTCTCTTCTCTTAGGGTGACGAAGGGGAAACAGGACTTTTCCCTTCTCCCCCTCCCACCGTCCCAGACGGTAGATCACCACACCCAGCACCACGCCGGATATCAGACATAAAACGTTCATTCCTTTTCTCCTTTCTTATTTTTATATCACCCGTACCCGCTCTCCCGGCCCCACGCCACCGCTTTTGGGCCGCTCACAGGCAAAATTATAGACAGGCGCCCGCCGCTCTCCCGCCGGGCGCTTGGGAGAACTGGCCGCAAAATACCGCAGGGCATCCGGTCCGTGGGTCAATTCGTGGGGCACCCGCATACAATCTCCCGGATCCTTGGGATCGCACAACAGCGCAGGCAGGGTGCGGATCAGATTTACACAGGTGGAAAAGATCCTGAGCCGCGGCCGCACCTGCCCCTCCTCCCGCAATACCGGCCGCAACCATTCCTTCAGTTGCATCCAGCCGGGCACTCTGGCGTTGGGCGCCTTGGTCAGCCGCACCCCCGCCTCTCCAAACAGGGTCGCCATGCTCTTCCCGCTGTCCTTCTGTCGGCTCCACAGATCAGGCGGCGCCAGATAACAATGGATCCGCTCACCACGGGTAAATTCCTTGATCCTCTCTGCCGCCGAGGACACGATATGTCCGGCGCCACCGTTGTCCTTGCCCTCGTACAACTCTTTATAAACGTAGGCATCGCCCCTCTCATCCACCGCCACCAGATAAGCCGCCAGCATATCCAGCCCATAGTCCATCACGAAATATTTCCGCCAGCTTTCCTCCACGGGAAAGGGGCTGATCACGTGTTGCTCCCGCCGCCAGAGATCAAAAAACTGCCCCTCAAACAAATCCCAATCCCCGTACAACAACGCCCGCTTGTCCTGCTCGGACAAATTTTCCAACCGTCGCACGTAATCGGGATCCTTGGTCATCAAAAATCGGTTATCCCGCACGCCCGCAGGCAAAAAAATGCGGCTTCCGGCCGTAAAGGCGTATTCCTTGTCAGGCTCGCCGATGTCCACAAACCGTGCCTTGACCCATCCGTGACCCAAGCCACCGGGATTGGTGGAGGATTTTACCTGCTTGGGATAACCGTTGGCCCCGCGCAAACGGGAGATCAGATACACGTACATCTGCTCGGTAAAGTGGGTCAGCTCGTCAAAGCGGATCACGTCGTATTCCGCCGATTGATACTTGTACACGTCGTTTTCGTGGTCGCAATATCCCAGGTCGATGATACTGCCGTTGCAAAATTTCCCCGTATGCTCGCTTTTCTTATAACTGAACAAATTTCTCGGGTACAACTCCAGCATCCCCCTGACCAGGCTTTTTTCCAGTTCGGGATAGGTCCTGCGGAGCAACAACTGCCTGCTGCCGGGATATTGCAGCGCAAAAAGCAACGCATCGGCCAACTGACCATAGCTTTTGCCCCCGCCTGCCGCCCCGCCGAACAGCACCTCATCCGCCTTTGCGTTTACAAACGCCCACTGACGGGGCGTCAGCTCCAGCTCCATCGGACCTCACTCCTTTATCACTCGCACGTGAATTACTTCTTCACCCACCTTTTGCCGCTTGTCTTCCTTCTTTTCCGTCAACGCCTGAATAAAGTTTACCGACGGCAGATCTCCCTTCATCGCTTTCTCAATCACCGCCAGCACGATGGCATCCCGTCGGGTCATTCTCTGCCCCTCCGCCACACTCACCTCTTCCTCCAAGGTCTGCCGAAACAACGTCTTCAGCTTTTTCGCCATTTGCTCACCTCCAAAATACGCAAGTCGTTTCGTATCGTGATTCTATTTTACCACACCTCTTCCCCCAATGTGGGACACTTTCGGGACGTTTGCCGGTAGCACCAGCAGGCATACCCGGCGCTTTTGCGCCTCCCCATTCCACCGCCCTTCTTCTCCATTCTCCCGCCCTTTTACCCAGTTTTCAGGAAATTTCCGCCACAAAACGCTCCTTTTTCACCACTTTCCCCCACCGGTAGCACCGGCAGGCATACTCGGCGCTTTTGCAACTCCCGTCAGCTCTCAAAGGCGCCCAACACAGCACAAACAACCCGGGTGGACGCCACCGCAATCGCGCCAAAAACCAAAAAATACCGAATTCAGAATTCTGAATTCGGTATTTCATTCCCCTTTTTTGCACAAAAAAATCGCCGTGCAAAGCCTTGCACGGCGATTTCAAAATATTCAGCTTAGAAAATCATAATTAAAAACTGGGAAACCAGTACCACGACGATCAGCGCCACGGGATAAGTGGAGGCATAGGCCGCCGCCACGTCCTCGGTTTTGGCCACGTTGATCAAAGTACCCAACGCCGGGGTGGAAGTCATACCGCCGGTGATGGAACCCAGATTGTTGAGCAAACTCAGCTTGAGCACGTATTTTGCAAAGATGAAACCAATGATCATGGGAACGATGGTCATAATGATACCGTACACAAAGTACATCGGGTCAAAGTTTGCCACAAACTCTGCGCCACCGGGGATACCGGCGCCCACCAGAAAGAGCACCAGACCCAACTCACGGAAGAGCTTGAGGGTGGACTGCTCAGGCATCATATTCACTCTGCCGAAGCGGCCAAAATGACCGATGATCAGCGCCACCAGCAAACAACCGCCGGTGGTGGTCAGGGAAAAGCAGGTACCGTCCAGACCCTCTGCGCTCAGCGGGATCTTGATCTTGCCCACCACGGTACCGAGGATGGCCGCCAACGAAAAAGCGGCAATACCCATATGGTCCAGATGCAACAGCTTAACGACCTTTTTCACCTTGTTTTCTTCGCCCTTGATGACCAGTTTTTCACGCTCGGCATCCATATCCGCCTTCATCATTTTGGGCACCAACTGTACGAAGAGCACCACACCGATCACGCCGAAGATATAGGCAATGCCGTGACCCACGCTCACCAGATCCACAAACTCTGCCGCAACGGTATCCTTGGCCGCCGCAAAGGCAGGGGTGGAGGTCAGCGAGCCGGACAACAGACCCACGATCATGGCCACGAAACCGTCCTGCTCGGTGATGGAAGCACCGTAACCGAACACCTCGCCCAAACCGATACAGGCCGCGGCGCCAAGACCGCCGGCGATAATGATCACCAGACCCAGCAGCACGTAGGATTTAAAATTCTTTTTAAAGTTGCCGAAAAACTTAGGGCCGGCAATAAAGCCAACGGAGGTCACGAACAAAATCAGACCCAGGCTTTCCACAATGGACAACGCCTGATCCATATAATGTACGCTGGTCTCCCCGCTTTTGACCACCAGTTGAGCATTCAGCGGCTCAAAGAACAAGGCGCCGAACAACAAAGCAATGATAAACACACCGGCATCTCCCAAAGAAACACCCTTGATGGTGATACGACCCAGCGCATATCCAACAAACAGAATGGCAAAAATGCACATCAGCAAAAAGGAGATTCCCGTAACGGGAATTACCCCACCGAATAAAGTCATTGTTATTAACCTTCTTTCATAGTGAGGGGGCGGAAATGCTTCCGCCCCGTTTACCTTACCTTAAAAATCTTTTTGTTTGGTATAATTGGGAATCAGCTTGGGAGATACCTTGTCGGTCTTGATACCGGCCTCTGCCATTTCCTTCTTAAAGCTGTCAACGTGAGCGAGCGTCAGCTTGTCGCTGGCCTCGGTGTTCTTTGCAATGGCGGCGGCGTTGACACCTGCATTTCTGCCGAATACGATAATATCCAGCAAAGAGTTACCCATCAGGCGGTTTTCGCCGTGGATGCCACCAACGGCCTCACCGGCAACGAAAAGATTTTCAACGTCGGACATACCGTTTTCGCCAATCTTGATACCACCGTTTTGATAGTGCAGGGTGGGATAGATCAAAATGGGCTGCTTACGCATATCAATACCGTATTTCAGATACATACGCATCATAGGGGGAATTCTCTTTTCGATGGTGCCCTCACCGTGAAGCATTTCGATCATCGGGGAGTCCAGCCAGATGCCCTGACCGCCGTTAAAGGTGTCCACGCCCTTACCCTTGCGGCACTCTCTGATAACCGTAGAGGCGCAAACGTCACGGGTCTCCAGGGGATACATAAAGGCCTCACCGTCGGCGTTAATGAGCTGAGCGCCGACGGAACGAACCTTTTCGGTAACCAGCGCGCCAAAGATCTGGGAAGGATAAGCGGCGCCGGTGGGATGATACTGCAAAGTATAAGCGTACAGCAAGGGCGCGCCGGCACGGTAGGCCATTACCAGACCGTCAGCGGTTGCACCATAGTGGTTGGAAGTGGGGAATCCCTGATAGTGCATACGACCTGCACCACCGGTGGCGATGATCACGGTTTTGGCACGGGCCACCAAAAGCTCTTTGGTTTCCATATTCATCAAAACGGCGCCGGCAGCCTTGCCGTTTTCGTCCTTGATGATTTCAATGGCAGAGGTGAAATCCACCACGGGAATCTCACGGTTTTGCACCTCGTCACGCAAAACACGCATGATCTCGGCGCCGGAATAGTCCTTACAGGCGTGCATACGCTTTCTGGAGGTACCGCCGCCGTGGGTGGTCACCATGGTACCGTCGGCCTCTTTGTCAAACATAACGCCCAAGTCGTTGAGCCACTTGATACAAACGGGAGCATCGTTTACCAGCTTGTAAACCAGCTCGGGCACGTTTTTAAAGTGACCGCCGCCCATAACGTCAAGATAATGCTGGGCAGGGCTGTCATTGGGCTTGTCAGCCGCCTGAATACCGCCCTCGGCCATCATGGTGTTGGCATCGCCGTGGCGCAACTTGGTAACGATCATTACGTTGGCGCCGTTTTCGTGGGCCATGATCGCCGCCGCAGAGCCGGCGCCGCCGCCACCGATAACCAAAACGTCCACGTCATAATCGATTTTGGACAGATCAACGTCCTCGGGGTTGATGCGGGGATTGGCCTGCAGAGTCTCGGCCAACTCCAGGGGCACCTTTTCCCCCTTGTTGGGACCGATCTGCAGCTCTGCAAACTGGGAGGTGATATAGTCAGGATGGTTTTCGCGCAAAACCTGATCCTTTTCATCGGCAGTCATCCGTCTGGGATGATTGCCGGCCAGAATCTGTTCCAGACGCTGGGCACGTGTTGCTTCTACTTTTTTAATAGACTCCAACTGTTCTTTGGTATACATTGTTTTGCACCTCCTTATTTCTCAAAATCACGATTGTTGTACATTTCTTTGAGCTCTTCTGCAGTTTTCTTCATAATGTCCTGAAGATCTGCTTCACAGCCGCCCTCTTCGATCTCCGCCACACGGTCCAACAGATGCTGGGTTTCGGGAGCGAGATACTTGCCGGTCAAACGTCTGGCCAGCAAGCCTACCTGGGGATGGGTAATACCGGCAGGACAACGGGAGGAGCAAACTCCGCACATAACGCAGTCAAAGCTCTCCTCGGCGCACTTTTCATACTCTCCCCGCTGAGCGTAAGCAATATATTGCATAACGTTCAGTTCCTGAGTGCAGGCCTTGGTACAAGCGTTACAACCGATACAGGCGTAGATCTCGGGATAAAGCTGCATCATGATCTGCTCGGTGGGCTTTACGTTTTCCAACTCATAGGGCTTTTTCACCAGGGGGAAGAACGGCAGGGTGGCAATATACATATTGTCCTCTACCTTGGTCTGACAGGCCAGACAGGTCTTGAGCTCCTGCTCCCCTTTGATGCGGTAGATGGTAGCGCAGGCGCCACAGAATCCGCAACGGCATCCCACGCCGCGCACCAGCTGATAGCCGGCATATTCCATGGCATTCATAATCGTGAGACTATCGGGAACCTCGTATTTTTTACCAAACAGGTAAATATTAACCATTTTATCCATTGGTATTCTCCTCCTTAATACTCGTCGGGCAACTCGTCCAGCTCGTCACAGCGGAACACCGGACCGTCCTTGCAGACGTATTTGTGACCGATGTTGCATCTGCCGCATTTGCCGACGGCACATTTCATTCTCAGCTCCATGGTGGTATACACCTGGGTCTTGTCAAAGCCCAGCTCCTGCAAGCCCGCCAGGGTAAACTTGATCATAATGGGCGGTCCGCAGATGATGGCCACCTTTTGGGTATCAAAGCCCAGCTCTTTTACAAAGTTGGGAACAAAGCCCACGTGGCCGTCCCAGCCCTCCTGCTCACGGTCGATGGTCAGATGAACGTTGATGCCCTCATCCTTGCACCATTCCTCAATGATCTCGTTATAATCCACCAGATCATCCTTACTGCGGGAGCCGTACACAATGTCGATCTTACCGTACCGATCACGGTAATGACGGCAGTAGTTGATGACGCTTCTCAAGGGCGCCAGACCGATACCGCCGGCGATAAACAGCAGATCCTTCCCCTTAAACTCGGTGTCTACAGGGAAGTTTTTGCCGTAGGGGCCGCGCACGGTGATCATCTGACCCACCTCACAGGCGTGAAGCCAATTGGTCACACAACCGCACTTTTTAATGGAGAATTCCATAAATTCGGTGTTGGTGGGAGAGGAGGTGATGGAAAACATACCCTCGCCCACGCCGGGAATACTGAGCATGGCGCACTGTCCGGGCATATGCTCAAACACCTTGCCACCCTCCGGGGCATTGACACGGAAGGTCTTAACGTCGGGAGTGTCGATGCGAATATCGGTGATCACACCGATCTTGGGGATCAATGTTTCTTGATTCATTCTTATTTACCTCCCAACGCTTTGATAACTTTTACAATGTTCAGCTTGGAGGGACACTTGGCCACACATCTGCCACAGCCCACACAGCCGTAGATCCCCTCGTTTCTCTGGGGGAAATATACCAGCTTGTGCAAAAATCTCTGGCGGAAGCGCTGGTCCTGGGTATTACGGTTGTTGCCGTGGGCCATACGGGTAAAATCACTGTACATACAGCTATCCCAGCAACGGAAGCGCTCAATGCTGTCGCCGCAGTCAAAGTCACGCACGTCGTAACATTGACAGGTGGGACAAACGTAGGTACAGGTACCGCAGGCAAGACAGGTACCGCTCATCTCTTTCCAAACGGGATGATTCCAGAAGGTCTCCTCCTTGGCGCCGATGAGATGATCCAGATTCAACTCGCTCAAAGGCAGCTTTTTAAGGATGCTGCGAGTGCTTTCCTGGGCGGCCTTCACGGCAGCCTCGTCCCCTTCGGTGAATACGGCGGCAATAGCATCTGTCAAGGCATTTCCCTTGTCAGTGTTAGCGCGCCAATACAGACCCTCTTCGGTCAGCCAGGTGGTAACGTCCCCGGCAGGATCGGCGGCATCTACACCGAAGTGCATACAAAAACAAGTCTCTTCGGGCCGGCCGCAGGCCAGGGTCACAATGGTGGCGGCATTTCTGCGGGCCTGATAAACGGTGTCTACGGGCTCCACCAGAAATACCTTGTCCAAAATCTCAAAACTCTTGGCATCGCATCCCCGTACGCCAAAGGCCACGAAGGGCTTTACCTCGGGACGCTTGTCCTCCACCTCGATGCTTTTTCCCTCCAGCTTAAAGCCCATCAGGGTCTCGGTCTGGGAGAAGAAGAAATCCTTGGCGGAGCGCACGGTTTTCAAAGCCTTCAGATTAACGTTGCATCCGTCCTCGTATTTCTTAAAATCGGTGGTCACACCGTCGGAAACGGGCAGATACAGCTCCTGCGCCGCCGCAATGGCGTCGTACAGGGCTTTCAGATCTTTACAAAGCTTCATTATTTGGCCTCCTTTACGATGGAAGGCTCGGGATCGCCCTCGGTGTAATGGACCAGGGGATGCTCGCTGTCGGCATCCTCACCGGCCTGATATTCACCGTAGAAAGTGTTGATATCCTTGATGAATTTGCGATTGAGCAGATGGAGGGGAATATGCTGGGGACATACTCTGGAGCACTCCCCGCAATCGGTACAACGACCGGTCACGTGGAAGGCGCGGATGATATGGAACATATTCTCCTCAAACTCGTTGGCGTTGCTCTTGGCGGCCACGCCGGAGGCATCGTTGTCAAACACACACTTTTCACAGGTACAGGCGGGACAGGCGTTGCGGCAGGCGTTGCAACGAATGCAACGGGACAACTCCCCTCTCCAGAACTCGTATCTCTCGTCGGGGGTCATATTCTCCAGCTCGGTCACACCCACGAAACGGTCGACCGTGCTGTCCTCCCCTTCCTCGCCTACCAGCTCGTCGTAAATCACGTGACGTTTGGAATGGCAGGTCTCGCACTTGGAGAGTAAAATGCCTTTTTTGTCCAGTTTTTCCTCACCGTACAGGGTCTCCACCACAACGGTGTCCCCCTCGGTGCGACAGCTCAACAGACCGGTCACACCCTTGTCACGGATCTTCTCCTCGGAGAGCTTGCCCTCACAGGGTACGCCCAGCACGAAGATATTGTCACGGACAACACGGTTTTCCTTGATGAGCTGATTGAGGGAAAAGGTGTCGCAGGGCTTGAGGGCCACGGCGATCTTGCCGCCTTTTTTGCACTCTTTGACCAAAAACTTGGACAGATTGGCGCCGGAAAACTCGTCGTAAACGAATTCTTCCATAGCCTCTGCGCTTTCAAACACGGCAGGGCTCTGATCGTAAAAGGTCTCGCCCTTTTTCCAGCCGATCACACGGTCGGCCTTGCCCTCTGCCAAAAGAGCGGTCAGTTTGGATTTGATCATTTCTTGCATCTCAGATCCTCCAATCTCTTGCATTCACCCAGCTTGGCCACATCCTCGGCAAAGGACTTCATAGTGGCGGCAAACTTGGCGCCCTCTGCAGCGGAAACCCACTCCAGACGGACTCTGTCCTTTTCAATGCCCAGGTAGTTGAGCATACTGAACAGCAGGGTGATTCTTCTTCTGGCATAGTAGTTACCGGTGGTATAGTGGCAGTCGCCGGGATGGCAACCGCAGATGATCACACCGTCTGCCCCTCTCTGGAAGGCCTTGAGAATAAACAAGGGATTGACACGGCAGGAACAAGGCACACGGATGATCTTGACGTTGGCGGGATAGTCCAGACGGTTGGTACCGGCCAGATCGGCGCCCGCATAGGAGCACCAGTTGCAACAAAAGGCAACGATCAACGGTTTCTTTTCTATTTGCATATTGCATCCACCTCCGCCATAATTTGTCGGTTGGAGAAGCCCTTCAGATCCATCGCGCCGCTGGGACAGGTGACGGTACAAGCGCCACAGCCCTGACATACGGCGGGATTGACCACCGCCACGCGACGGGTCAGCATGCTTCTGTCAAACTGCATAAACTCTTTGTTTTCATAGGTGATGGCGCCGTAGGGACAAACGTGCTCACAGTTGGAACAACCGTTACAAAGCAACTCGTCACTGTGGGCCACACAGGGATTGCAGGTCAGCTTATCCTTGGCCAGCAAGCCGATGACCTTGCTGGCGGCGGCGCCGGCCTGGGCAACGGTCTCGGGAATGTCCTTGGGACCCTGACACACACCGGAGAGAAATACGCCGGCGGTGGGGCTCTCCACGGGACGGAGCTTGGGATGGGCCTCGGTGAAGAAATCGTTGGTATCCATTGAAGCGGTCAGCTTGGTGGCCAGCCCTCTGGCGCTCTCGTCGGGCTCAATGGCGCCGGCCAAAACCACCAGATCCGCATCAATATGTAACTGCTCGTTACTCAGCAGATCGCTGGCCTGCACGTGCAGGGTGCCGTCGGCGCGGGGGGCAACCTTACCCACCATACCCTTAACGTAATGTACACCGTACTGCTCCACCGCTCTGCGATAGAACTCGTCAAAGTTCTTGCCCGGCGTACGCACGTCAATATAGAATACGTATACGTCGGTATCGGGATACTTCTCTCGGGTGAGCATAGCGTGCTTGGCGGTGTACATACAGCAGATCTTGCTGCAGTAGGGCTTGCCCTTCTCGGTAGTGGAACGGGAGCCACAGCACTGAATAAATACGATGGTGTGGGGATGCTTGTTATCGGAGGGACGAAGCAGGGTGCCGCCGGTGGGGCCCGCCGCATTGGTCAGACGCTCAAACTCCAGGGAGGTAATAACGTCCTTGCTCTGGGTGTAGGCATACTCGTCAAACTTGCTCATATCGATCATATTAAAGCCGGTGGCCACCACGATGGCGCCGTACTGGCGTTCAATGATCTCATCCTTTTGGTCGTAGTTGATGGCGCCGGCGCCGCAGACCTTGGAGCAAACACCGCACTTGCCGGTCTTCAGCTTGTTACAGGTGTTCGGGTCAATGGTAGCGATCTTGGGCACCGCCTGGGCAAAGGGAATGTAAATGGAGCGACGGTTGTCCATCCCCATATTAAATTCGTTGGGCACGTTCTTTACGGGACATTTTTCGGTACAGATACCGCATCCGGTACACTTGGTCTCGTCCACGTATCTGGCCTTTTTGCGGATGGAAACGTTAAAGTTGCCCACAAAGCCCTTCACGTCCTCAATCTCACTGTAAGCATAGATGTTGATCTTTTCGTGCTGGGCGCAGTCCACCATCTTGGGGGTCAGAATACAAGCGGAGCAGTCCAGCGTGGGGAAGGTTTTGTCGATCTGGGCCATTTTACCGCCGATGGTCGCCTTCTTTTCCACGATGTCCACTTCAAAGCCCGCATCGGCAATGTCCAGCGCCGTCTGCATACCGGCGATACCGCCGCCGATGACCAACGCTCTTTTAATAACGGGGCTCTCCCCTGCGGTAAGGGGGGCGTTGAGATGTACCTTGGCGATGGCCGCGCGGCCCAGAATAACCGCCTTTTCGGTACCCTCTTCCATATTCTTATGGATCCAGGAGCATTGCTCACGGATGTTGGCGACCTCCACCATATAGGGGTTGAGGCCCGCCTTGGCGCAGGCCTTGCGGAAGGTCTGCTCGTGCATTCTGGGAGAGCAGGAGCAGATGACCACACCGCTCAGATGATGCTCTTTAATGGCATCCTGAATCAGGGTCTGTCCCGCCTCGGAACACATATATTGGTACTCGGTGGAAAAAACAACACCGGGCTCCTTGGCCAGCATTTCCGCCACGGTCTTTACGTCCACCGTACCGGCAATGTTGGTGCCGCAATGGCATACGAATACACCAATTCTTTGCATTGCTTTCTCCTCCTTTACTTGCTGTATTTTCTAAAAGCCGAAACAATAGCCTGCTGGGGCAATTCGGGATCCAGCGCCGTCGGCACGTCCTCGGCCTTCAAATGGTTGGCGCCCTTGCGGCGCAGCTTGATATCTCTCACGGCCTCCACAAACTTGGCGGGCTCCACCCCTCTGGGGCAACGCTCCAGACAAGCCATACAGGCCAGACAGTTGTACAGACCCTTGGAGTCCATCAATTCCTCCACTCTGCCCGCTTCCACCATGGAAATAAACTGATGGGGATGATACTCCATCTCATCAAAGGAAGGACAGGTGGCGGTGCACTTGCCGCATTTCATACAGGTGCGGGGATTGACGCCGGTCATACGGATGACCTGCTCCCGGGCCGAAAGATCGATTTTCTTGCTCATTCTCTTGCCCTCCCTACTTAACACCCAGAGCTTCTGCCAGAAGCTCTGTGAAATAATAAACCGGCAGCTCCACACCGCTGTTCTGCTTCAGATTGTACAGACACAGCGGGCAAGCGGTGATGATCATATCAGCGCCCATTTCCTTGGCGCCGTTCATCACGTCTGCGCTTTTCTTGGTGGCCAGAGCCTTGTTTTCCATGCTCACGTATCCGCCACAGCACTCGTTTCTCTGGGGATAGATCACCGGCTCTGCGCCGATGGCACGGATAAACTCTTCCATAATGGTGGGATTTTCCGGATCGTCAAACTGCATCTTCTTACCGGGACGAAGCAACAGACAGCCGTAATAGGCGGCGATCTTCTTGCCGCTCAAGGGGTTTACCACCTTTTCCTTGATGGCGTCAAAGCCCACGGTGTCCCGCAGCATTTCCAGATAATGGACCACCTCTGCCTCGCCCTGATACGGGGTCTCAAAGCCGCAATAATTGTTGACCTTAAAGCAAAAGTCGGCATCGTTTCGCAAATCGTAGTTGCACTGTTTGAGCACGTTGTGACAGGCCGAGCACAGAGTGAGCACGTTCTGCCCCTTACCGGCGGCATATTCCAGAGCGCGCACGGCGGACAGACGGTGAGCGATCTCATCGCTTGCCAGAGGATACACGGCGCCACAGCACTGCCAATCCTCGATCTCCTCCATAGTCACACCCAAAACCTCGGCGCTCTTTCTGGCATAAATATCCAACTCCTTGCCCTTGGTCTTCAAGGTACAACCGGGATAATAACTAAATGTCATGTTATACACCTCTTATTTTAAAAAGTGAAAAATAAACGGTAAACAATGGAGATATCAGCGTACACCCACGTGTAAAAACAGAATGGAGAAAATCAGCCGCGGCTGATTTTCATTCCAAAGCTGTTCATTGTTCACTGTTCATTGTTCATTGGTCTGATCCGAAAGGGCGCACCCTTTTAGATCAAACCATTTGTTCGGGATGGAAAACCTCGTCAAACTTCTCGGCGGTCAAAAAGCCCAGCGCCACGCAAGCCTCTTTCAGAGAAATATCCTCTTTAAAAGCCTTCTTAACGGTCTTGGCGGCGTTTTCATAACCGATGTAGGGATTGAGAGCGGTAACCAGCATCAAGGAGTTGTGCAGGTTGCCGTGCATTTTCTCACGGTTGGCCTTGATACCGATGGCGCAGTTGTTGTTGAAGGAAACAATGGCCTCGGCCAACAGTCTTACGGACTGCAGGAAGTTGTAAATGCAAACGGGCATAAATACGTTGAGCTCAAAGTTGCCCTGAGAGGCGGCCATACCGACGGCCACGTCGTTGCCCATAACCTGAACGGCAACCATGGTCACAGCCTCACACTGGGTGGGATTGACCTTGCCGGGCATAATGGAGGAGCCGGGCTCGTTTTCGGGAATGGTGATCTCTCCCAGACCCAGCCGGGGACCGGAGGCAAGCCAGCGGATGTCGTTGGCGATCTTCATCAGATCCGCCGCCAGAGCTTTTAGTGCACCGTGGGCGAACACAAGCTCATCCTTTGACGTTAA
>JAZQJG010000094.1:0-9170 GCA_045541535.1 Eubacteriales bacterium | reverse complement strand
GGGCGGCTTTTGTCTTTGCGAAAAACCTCGCCAACGGCGAGATTTTTTCCATTCCCTTAAAAGCCGCTTGGCGGCTTTTGTCTTTGTGAAAAACCTCGCTATCGGCGAGATTTTTTCCATTCCCTTAAAAGCCGCTTGGCGGCTTTTGTCTTTTGAAAAAGCCTTGACGTAGATGGGATTTTGAGAGGGTTTTGTGTTGACACTTTGCTTTGAGGGTGGTACAATCGTATGTGTGAAAATGTGGTGTTTTGCCGCAAAAAGTAGAGGAGGAACAAAGGTGAATCAAATTAGTTGTGACGTTTTGATCGTGGGCGCCGGCCCTGCGGGTCTCAGCGCGGCCTGCGCTGCCCGTGATGCCGGTGCGGCGCGTGTTATTGTGCTGGAACGGGATCACCGTGCCGGTGGTATTTTACAGCAGTGCATCCATCCCGGCTTCGGCCTGAAATATTTCGGCGAGGAGCTGACCGGCCCCGAATATGCCGAGCGTTTTATCGTACAGGCCAAGGAAAAGGGCGTGGAGTTTATGCTGGGTACCATGGCCATTGATTTCAGAGAAAATTGCTGTGTGGCCGTAAACGGCGAGGGTGTACACGCCATCACCTTCGGCGCCGCCGTATTGGCTATGGGTTGCAGAGAGCGCACCCGCGCCAATCTGGTCATCCCCGGCAGCCGTCCCGCCGGTATTTATACCGCCGGCAGTGCTCAGCGACTAATTAATATCTACGGCAGAAACGTGGGTAAAAAGGTGGTTATTCTGGGAAGCGGCGATATCGGTATGATCATGGCCCGCCGTATGAGTCTGGAGGGCAGTAAGGTGGAGGCCGTGGTAGAACTGATGCCCTATCTGGCCGGTCTGACCCGTAACAGAGTGCAGTGTCTGGATGATTTCGGTATTCCGCTGTTGCTGTCTCACACCATCACCGAAATCCGGGGCGTGGACCGTGTGGAGGGCGTGACCGTTGCGCCCGTGGATGAAAACAAATGTCCCATTGCCGATCAGGCCTTTGATATTGAATGTGACACCGTTCTGCTGTCGGTGGGTCTGATTCCCGAAAACGAATTGAGTAAGAAGGCAGGCGTGGAACTTTCCGCCATCACCAAGGGTGCCAACGTTGACAGCTTTATGCAAACCGGCACTCCCGGCATCTTCGCCTGCGGTAACGTGTTGCACGTTAACGACTTGGTGGATAACGTTTCCCGTGAGAGTGAGTTGGCCGGCCGTAACGCCGCCCTGTATGCCGCCGGTAAGCTGGAGCTGAAGGACACCCTGAAGGTGGTCACCGGTAACGGCATCCGTTACGTTTGCCCCCAGATGGCCCGTTGCGGTCAAAAGGAGGTCAAGCTCTTTTTCCGTGTGACGGCTCCGATGGGCACCACCGAGCTGACCGCCACCTGTAACGGCGTGCAGTTGGCCCGCCGTAAGATTCAGCGGGGCAACCCCGGCGAAATGGAATTTCTCCTGTTGCCCGAGGTACCTGCCGACGGTGAGATCGTTGTCACCGCCACCGAGATTTAGGAGGGGAAGATTATGACGAAAGAAATTATCTGTACCGTTTGCCCCACCGGCTGTCGCATCACGGTAGAAGGGGAGGGTACCCAAATTGCAAGCATCACCGGTAACGGTTGCAAACGTGGCATTCAATATGCCACCGACGAATTTATTCTGCCCAAGCGGATCCTTACCTGCTCTGTAAAATTACAGGGCGCCGATCGGGGAATGCTTCCCGTGCGTTCTGCCTGCCCCTTGCCGCTGGAAAGCGTGTTTGATTGTATGAAGGTCATCAAGGCCACCGAGGTGGCCGCCCCCGTCAAGGTGGGTCAGGTGATCGTCAAGGATATCCTGGGTCTTGGCGTGGATATGATCTCCGCCATGAGCATTGAGAAGGCTGGTGAATGAAATGATTAAAACCGACGTATTGATTATCGGTGCCGGCGCCGTTGGCGTTGGTATCGCCCGTGAGTTGTCCAAATTTGAGTTGGACGTATTGGTGGTGGAAAAGAAGGACGACGTGGGCGGTGACGCCACCAAATCCTGCTCCGCTATGATCTCCACGGAGTTTTCCGTACCTCCCTTCACCCTGGAAAGTAAGATCTGTCAGTCCAGCCGTCCCATGTACGATCTGCTGTGCCGTGATCTGGACATTCCTTTGGTGTATCGCGGCTCGCTGACCGTTGCTTTTAATGAAGAGCAGGAGGAGAGAATCCCCGCCATTCTCAAAAAAGCCTTTGATAACGGCGTATACGACGTGGAATATCTGCGTCCCGAGGAAATTCTGGAAATGGAGCCCAACATCAATCCCAACATTCGCGGCGGTGTCTGGTCTCCCCGTGACACCCAGATCAATCCCTTTGAATTCATCATTGCTCAGGCGGAAAACGCCGCCGAAAACGGCGTGCAGTTCCTCTTTGACTGCCCCGTAACGGGGATGGAACTGGCAAACGACGGTACCATTGGCAAGGTCATCACCCCCAAGGGAGAGATCGAGGCAAAATACGTTATCAACGCCGCCGGCCTGTATTGCGACGACATCGCCAAAATGGTGGGCGAGTGCGACTTTAAGGTCAATCCCAGAAGAGGCCAATTCTATCTGCTGGACAGCGAAACCGCCGTTAAGGTCAATCACATCCTGATGCCCGTGGCCACCCCCACCTCCCGTGGTACGCTGGTCATTCCTACTGTTGATAATAATATTCTGGTGGGTCCCACCGCCGAGGATTATGAGGACAAGACCGACAAGCGCACCACCAAAGCGGGTCTGGATATGGTGGCCGAGCAGGCCAAGCTCTTGGTGCCTAACCTGCAATTGCAGGACACCATCACCCAGTTCGTGGGTCTGCGTCCCGCCCGTAATCCCGAGGGCTATAACATCCTGATCTCCGAAAAGGTCAAGGGCTATGTGGGTATTTCCGGTATCCGTTCCTCCGGCCTTACCGGCTCTCTCGGTATTGCCAAATATACCATTCAGATGATGCGGGAGCAACTTGGGCTGGAAACCCGCCGTAAGGCCGGCTTTATTAAGACCCGCCGCGGCATTGCCAAGTTCTCCACCGCCACCGACGCCGAAAAGGAAGCACTCATCGCCGCCGATCCCCTCTACGGCCACATCGTTTGCCGCTGTGAGCAGATCACTGAGGCCGAGATCCTGCAGGCCATCCGCCGTCCCGTGGGCGCCCGCACCGTAGATGCTGTCAAGCGTCGCGTGCGCGCCGGTATGGGCCGTTGTCAGGGCGGCTTCTGCGCACCCTACGTCATTGATATTCTGGCCCGTGAGCTGGGCGTCCCCGCCGAAGAGATCCGTAAAAGAGACGGCAAATCCTTTATGCTGGCCAAAGACGAATAAAAGAAAAAGACCGTTAATTAACGGTCTTTTTTCTTTGCAATAGTATTATAAACGATCAGGCCGATCAGGCTGATCGCGGCGGTGACGATCAACACGATGGTGGCGAACAGATATTGTTCTTCGGCGATCAGACTGCCGCCCACCACCGAGGACACTACCGAGGGAATACGGGCCACGGCGGCAATCACCATCCATTCTGACAGTTTCATTTCGGTCAGCCCCACAAACCAGGTCAGCAGATCCTTGGGGGTGCCGGGAATCATCATCAGTAAAAAGATCAGGGTGTTGCGCTTGCGGGCACTGTGCAAAAATCCAAGGGAGTTGATCTTTTCTTTGGGGAAAAACACTTCCACCAGCTTTACACCCCATTGGCGCACCAGAAGATAGATCACGATACTGCCCAGCACGATCCCGCCGATGCAAACCAAGGTGCCCCACACACTGCCGAAGGCAAAGCCGGCGCACAGTTCAAAGGGCTCCCCGGGAATGATGGCTACGATCACCTGCAGGGCCACCATCAACAGATATACCAGCGGCGCCAGCACACCACGGTCTGCCCGCCACGCCTGAAAGGCCTCGGGATCTTTTACAAAATCCACCATTGGCCTACCAATGAGGAAAAAGGCGGCCACCATCACACCGGCAAAGGCTACCAGCCCCAGTAAACTGACAATTTTTTTGCTTTTTTCCGTCACACCCCGCCCCTCCTTTGTCGCTTTTTGGAAAATTGTAGCATACATCACGGCAAAAAACAATACGGACGGCAGGGCATGATCGTTAAAAAAATAATTTTTTTAAAATTTTGCTTTACTTTTGGGTTTTTGCGTGATATACTATATAAGCACTAAATTTTGGGATATAGCCAAGTTGGTAAGGCAACGGATTCTGACTCCGTGATTCCGAAGGTTCGAGTCCTTCTATCCCAACCAAAAACGCACTCATCAGAGTGCGTTTTTTTATTTGGTCAATAGATCGTAAAAGGACTCGGACTGAAGAAAGGGTTTGGAGTCAATCCCCGTTTGCCGGCGCCTCAGGCACACGCAATGGTAGGGTGATTATTCAAACTTTCTGTCGTACAGTACGGCGGCAAAAGGAAACACCGGAGGAGCTTACCGCTTACTTTTTGACTGTTATGGAGCTTGTTTTGAAATAAACGAAAGGCAATGGTAAATTTTCTTGCATTTCGGGGAAAAAGGCTATATAATTTAATCATACATTATATTTTAAGGAGCAGAAAAATGAGAGAAAGGCTGTCTGTTTTATATACCCCCGAAAATCTGGACCGTCAGGTGGCACGCTATGAGGCGGTGGCCGCCGCTTTTGAGAAAAAGTTCGGCACGGCGCCCACCCATTGGTTCAGCGCCCCCGGCAGAAGCGAGATCTGCGGTAACCATACCGACCATAATATGGGTAAGGTAATGGCCGCCGCCATTGATCTGGACATTGCCGCCGCCGTTTGTCCCCGAGAGGACGACAAGATCGTGCTGGCCAGCGACGTCTTTTCCGCCACCGAGATCGATATTTCCGATCTGAGTATTCGGGAAGGGGATAAGGGCACCAGCGCCGCCATCATCCGTGGCGTGGCCGCCGGTATGAAGCAGGACGGCTACAAGGTGGGCGGCTTTAACGTCTACGAGGTCAGCGACGTGCTGAAAGGCTCCGGTATGAGTTCCTCTGCCGCTTTTGAGATTCTGATTTGCACCATTCTCAGCCATTTATATAACGATGGAAAACTGGACGCCGTCCGTGCCGCCCAGCTTTCCCAGTTCGCCGAAAACGAGTACTTCGGCAAGCCCTCGGGTCTGATGGATCAAACGGCCTGTTCGGTGGGCGGTTTCGTGGAGATCGACTTTGCCGATGAAAAGCATCCCGTGGTATCTCCCATTGCCTTTGATTTTGCCGCCACCGGCTATAAGCTGGTCATCACCGACTGTCACGCCGACCACGCCGATGCCACCGATGATTATGCCGATATCCGTAAGGATATGGCAGCGGTATGCGCAGTGTTCGGTAAGGATCATCTGCGGCAGGTGGACGAACAGGACTTTATGGCAAATCTTGGTAAGATCCGCAAGGAGTGCGGTGACGTGGCCGTGATGCGTGCCATGCACTTTTTGGAGGAAAACAAGCGGGTCACCGCCGCGGCGGATGCTCTGAAGGCAGGGGATTTTGAGACCTTTAAGGAGAATATCATTGCCTCCGGCCGTTCCTCTTATATGTATCTGCAAAACATCTATTCTCCCTCCAATCATCGTGCCCAGGCGCTGAGTGTGGCCCTGTGTGTCAGCGAAAAATTGCTTGCTCCCGTGGGCGGCGCCTGGCGGGTACACGGCGGCGGCTTTGGCGGCACCATTCAGGCCTTCGTTCCCGGTGAGGCGGCGGCTGATTATATCGCCGCTATGGAGGATCTGTTCGGAAAGGATTGCTGTTATCTGGTCAGCGTCCGTCCTCAGGGGGGCTATAAAATCAGCTAAATTGACCCTGCGGCGAGACAAAGAATGCAAAGCCACTCATAATTGTGCAGACTGCACAATTATGAGTGGCTTTTTTTGTAAAGCAAAAAAATATGGGCAAGATGCCAAAAAGTGAGGTGTGATGAAAATGCCCCTTTAAAATGACGGAATTTTGGTTTATAATGTAATTGCCTATTATTATTAAAGGAGAGTTTATATGAAAGCAAAACGAGTTTTAAGCTTGCTGATGAGCGTATTGCTGATCCTGGGTATGATCGGCGGTATTTCTCTGTCGGCAAATGCGGCTGATGCGGTCCCCGCTCTGCCCGACGGTACGGTTTTTGTAAACCTTACCTGGACGGAGGCCACTCTGCCTGCCAGCACCACCGTAAACGGTAAGACTTTTGCCCTCACCTGGGGTACCAATGCCTTTGCTACCGCTCAGGACGGTCTGGATGCCGCCACTGCAGGTGGAACGGTTTATCTGTTCCCCGGCGAGTATGCAGGCTTTATCATCAAAAAGAATCTCACCGTATTGGGCGCCAAATACGGCATCAACCCCAACGTTAAGGGGACCAAGGAGACCGACCTGTGGACCAAGAACGCAAGCCGTGGCACCAACGAAACCATTATTACCGACAATGTCTCCATAGGTGTCAGCGGTGCCACCGTGTATCAGGTAGCCACCGATATGACCATTGATGGTGTGATGCTTCAAGGCGCGGGTCAGATCCGCTCCAACGCCGCCGCCAAAAACAATAACGGCGTGGTAAAGATCACTCTGAAAAACTTCTATATCAAGAATTCCACCAAGACCACCGCACCCCTGTATCTCCAACCCTACTACGGTATGAGTGCCGCCACCGACAACCAATACCGTAGAGACGTTACCATTGAAAACGTCCGTGTTGAGGGTCAGACCCAAAAAGAGTTGATGGTACTGACTGCCGACAAGGCAGACATCAGCGGTTTGTATATGCATACCGACTGTACCCAGATCTTCTTTAACACCGCTTCCGCCGCCACGGGATTCACCTCCGAGGTGGAGTGGAATATTCACGACAATATGTTTGCCAACCCTGTGGGCAGAGTTATTTACGTTGACTCTCAGAACGCCAAGGGTAACGGCCAAAGCCTTGTCAGCGATCTGGACAAGCGTAGCAAGGTGACCTTTAATTTTGAAGACAATATCTTTGTTAACTGCTTTGTTGCCAGCGGCACCAACGCTGCTTTTACGTTGGCCTTCCGCCCTGCCACCCAAAACGTTTACCTCAATTTTGACGGTAACGTTTTCTATAATACCAAAGCGCCCGGTTCCAGCCACGCCTGTATCGCGGGTTATGCTACCGTTGCCGCTGATTATTCCGATCAGATCACCGTTACCAATAACAAAATGATCGGCAAGATCATCAACGGATTTTCCTTCGGTCAGATCGGCGGCTCCGGTCTGAACGTCAGCGGTAACTACACCTGTATCGACGGTGTGGTTTCCCACTTCCTGTGTTCCTGCGCCTGCACTCAGGATTGGTGGTGGCTGGATGAGGCCCTCACCAAGCGAAACGACGGTAGTGACATTCCTGCCGACCGCTTGGCAGACATTGAAACCGATTTGAAGTGGCTGGGCCGTACTTACGTTGCCGACGATCGCCACTATTTCAACTGGACCAATTCCGGCTTTGATTTTAACATCAACGGTACCGGCGCCACCGCACTTTTGACTTCCAGTTGTCCTTCCAGTAATCAAACCTATTTGAAGATCTATGTGGACGGGGTGAATACCCAAACCGTTCAAATGACCGCTCCCGTTATGACCGTTACCTTGGCCGAAAACCTTACCGACGGTCCCCATAACATCAAAGTGATCAAACGTACCAACGGTCGTTCTTCTACCGCCGCTTTGAAAAAACTGTGGGTTGACGAGGGTACTGAGATTTTGGCCCCCAACAAGGCGGCTACCCGCAAGATCCAGTTTTTGGGCGACTCCATCACCGTTGGTTACGGTTCTATGGATTGGCTCAACCCCGGCTCGTGGAGTACTGACAGTGAGGACGGTACCATCACCTATGCCGCCTTGGCCACCAAGTATTTCGGCGCCGACAATCACACCGTCGCCGTTTCCGGCCGCGGTGTTATCTGGAATACCGGCGGCAACAAGGATACCGCCAATCACGCCCCCCTGATGTATGAGTACACCGACTGGAACAATCATACCCAGTGGAATCACGCTCTCTATCAGCCCGACGTTGTGGTCATCAATCTGGGTACCAACGACAAGGCTTCCTGTGTTACCGCTGGCGATCAGGCCACCTTTAAAACCGCAGTTTACAACCTGATCAAGCAGGTAAGAACAGACAATCCCAACGCTCACATCATCTGGGCCTTCGGCGCCATGGGCGATGGTAACAACGTTGCCGCCAACATTCAGGCCGCCATCGCTCAGCTCAAAACCGAGGGCGAAACCAAACTCAGCTACGTCGGTATGGGTACCGGCACCACCTGTCTGGGTCATCCCACCAGCGCCGCCCATGAGGACAGAGCAGAAGAACTGATCACCGAGATCAAAGCGGTCACCGGTTGGACCGAGCACACCGCTTGCTCCTATAACGAAACCGTAATCACCGCCGCTTCCTGTAAGAATGACGGTCTGGCAGGCTACACCTGCAAGATCTGCGGCGACTATTATGAAGAAGTGATCCCCGCCGAAGATCACGTTGCTGATGACGAACTGGTAGTGGATACGGCACCCACCTGTGGCGTCGCCGGTATCGGCCACAGCGTATGTGAGGTTTGCGGCACCACCATCGAAGAAGGCCTTGCAATTCCCGCCACCGGCGAGCACGTATGGGCCACCACCCTGATCCAGGGCGATGCCACCCACTACTATGCTTGCACCACTGACGGTTGTACCGCCAGAAATGCCGAAGCCGACCATACCGCCGGCGACATCATTGTTGACACCGCTCCCGGTTGTAACACCACCGGTACCGGTCACAAGGATTGTACCGCTTGCGGTAAGACGATGGAAGAGGGTCTGACCATTCCCGCCACCGGCGAGCACGTTGCCGCCGAAGATCTGGTTGTTGATACCGCTCCCACCTGCGGTGTTGCCGGCGTCGGCCACTCTGTATGCGGCACCTGCGGCATCACCATGGAAACCGGTCTGGCCGTTTCTGCCACCGGCAACCACACTTGGGACAATGGTGTTGTCACCACCGAGCCCACCGCCAATACCGAGGGCGTTAAGACCTTCACCTGCACCGTCTGCGGTGAAACCAAGACCGAGAAGATCCCCACCACCGGTGTGGACACTCTCACCATCTTCAAGGATCTGAAGAAGAAGGATTGGTACGTCAAGAACGGCGCCATTGACTTCGTA
>JAZQJG010000093.1:0-5024 GCA_045541535.1 Eubacteriales bacterium | reverse complement strand
TGACCTTAAACACAATAGAACCGTCCCCTTGTGTTCGTCCCCTTGTGTTCTTGGCCTTAAACACAATAGAACCGTCCCCTTGTGTTCTAACACAATAGAACCGTCCCCTTGTGTTCTCCCCTTGTGTTCTCCCCTTGTGTTCTCAAAAGATATTAGATGAGCAATTTTAAAAAAATAAATGTATGACGCGTATTAAAGAACAAATGTTATTGTTTGCAAATGCTTATTTTGTTTTTTAACAAAATTTGATAAAACTTGAGTTTGTTTGCTATCTTAAACAAGAAAAAATCAAGTTTTTCAATTCATATCATTTAAGTTATCCTGACGTGTAAACATATCACTGTGTAAACATTTTTACTTGACAGGTTTTGAATAATATTGTATAATTTTAAATACTATGACAACGGCTCCGGGTGTTTAAAAGTATAATTTGTTCAAAATAGAGGAAAATAACAAGTGGCTAATAAAAAAAATCAACGCACGCGTTCAGAAGTGTTCCAAGAACATGCATCTTTTCTTTTACCGTTAATCATCACTTTCGTTGGTGGAATTTTCTTTGCATTAGTTTCATATTATGGAAAGCAAGATGTTAATACAAGAACGTTTGCTGTTTTGTTACGCAGTATATTGGAAGCCTTGATTCCTACAGCCACTACATATGTATTGTGTGAAATCATACATAATATCGTGGAGATTTTAAACAAAAAGACCTCTCGTTTTATATGGAATGCTTTGACTTTAGTGGCGGCTTTTCTATATAACATAATGTATTTTATTTATTTGATTTCATCATCCTCTTTGTGGCTAACAATCATTGCAATTAGCACTTTGGGATTATTAGGATTGACTTTTATGAGTTATAGAGAGATTTATATCGAAACGCATAGAGATCCTGGATTAATTTAGAAATGGAGTAATCAAAATGTACTTTTTATTTTTGGCCATCGCAACATTATTAATTATTATATCTAGTATGTATTTCTTGGCAAGTCGGTTAAATCGTACACAAAAGAGTTCAAAAAGCAATTTCATAATTAAAGATTTTGAGCCAGATAATATCGCTCCATCTTTACAAGAAATGTTGGAATTTCACAAAAAAAACGGTGTTGTTAAATATAAAATTCAGGATTAAAAAATGAACGAAAATAGTATTTTGGAATTTTATTATATTTGGGATTCATGGATCCTCTCAACAATTGAAGAGATATATAATCAGATGGATCCTGTCTTTAAAGAAAAGACACGTGCAAAACCTAGAAATCTTGATGAAATCAAAGAAAAAGCAGCCGTATATTATTGCCAAAAAAGAAACGAATTGAAAAAGCAATATTATGGTGATGTAACAGACGGACGACGAATGGACTTTCACAAACTTAGCGCCGTTCTATGCCGCACCATGATGGAATATAAAGTTTTTGAATTTGATTTGGAAATTTGCGAAGCTCTAGCAAAGAATGAAAGCAAAGAAAATACCGATTGGTTGGTGCACAATGCTCTAATAAATTTTCGACTAGCATTTTACGTAAGTATTGTTTTTTTATATCAATCGACATTATTTGATTTGGCCAAAACGAATCCAAACCTATATGAATTGCTCAAAAAACAGCGGCGTTTTAATTTATATACTGGAATTGATACTGATAAAAAGCATGAATCTTTTGAAAACAGTTTGGTTTTAAATTTGGCGAAAAGAAATGTTCAGAATCGATCGTTTGACTATCTTATGTATTCAACTATTATGTATCAATTAGAAGAATATAATAAATTATTATTAACTCGGGCGTAAATGTTAAATAAACATTTTTGCAAGGATACTTTTTGCCGGAGAACTTAAGGGTGGAAAACTTTCCACCCTTTTGTAATATTTTTTTGAAAAGGAGGTGAGTGTAATGAGCCTAAACAGAAGGATTTTAAGCATTATAAGAAGAAACCCCGGAATAAGCACCAGAGATATCATCAATCGTTTGGCCGTCAGAGGAATAACTAAGCAGAAAATCTGTGGACACTTGTCCTGGCTTAAGCGCAGCGGGCAAATTAGCATTATAATTAGAATACCAAAAAGATACTCCGTTGCGTACTAACAAAATAATGTGCGGGCAGATCGCTCCCGGCAACTGCGACAAAGCACCCTAAATGGGTGCGTTTTTTGTTTATAACTGAAATCGTTAATATAAAGAAACAGGGCAGGAGAAATTTCTCCTGCCCTGTTTTTGATTTTCAAGACATAGTTATTATTCTTCGTTTTCTAATATTGCAATAATATCTGCATTGTTTGACTGTGCAGCATAATCATACGCTGTTTTTTGGTTAGAATCCTTGATACTTTTGTCTGCTCCATAATCCAATAGAAGCTGTACCATTTCAGGGGTAGAATCCCTTGCAGCAAACATAAGTGCGGTCATTCCAACGGAGGTGTCATTAACGTCGCAATACTCTTGATCTAATAGAAGTTTTACTATTTCGATTCTGTCATTGGAAACGCTATGCTGTAATACTCGCATCCAATTCACATTACTATGGTCGCAGTTTTCTAACGCATAATTAAATGCTTTAATTACTTCTTCTTTGCTTTCCGGTTTATATCCGGGTAATGCGGCGCCGGAACGAACTTGTACAATATCCTGTAATACTGGACATTTTCCGCCTGAATGCTTGGTAACATAATCCAACGAAGCACCATTTTGAAGCAAGAATCGAGAAATTTCGTACCAATTTTCATTTTTAGTGCGATATACAATCGAAAGAGGCACCGCTTCTTCAACTCCATCAATTTTTGCGCCAGAATCAACTAAAATCTGAATGATTTTCAAATTGTTTGAATAACACGCTTCGCCAAGCGCATATATTGGACGAGGTACATCAGTAAAAACGTAAAAAATTTTGGGCATAAGTGCGGGGACTGTGTTTACGCAAGTTGGTTTTTTATCAACAATCTGTTGAACCGCAATTATGTTTTCCTCTTTGATTGCAGCAATTAGTTTTTTTGAGTAATAATAATTGCTGTTTAAAAATCCTACCAAAATGCCCCCTGCCAAAATCAAACTTGCCACAATGACAATAAGACTTTTTTTCTTCACAAGTTCACCTCCTACTCTAATAACCGAATAATTTCATTCACTACCGGACCGGGATCGTCGTCATCATTGCCAAATAAATACCAAGGAAGCATATCAGCAAAGAAATGACCTATACCGCCCCAAAAAGTACCTGACGGAGAAAAATTATATGTTCCTATATCTCTGGAATCTAACACCATATCTCCTGCAGAGTTGTATATAACCTCTCTATGTCCGTCAGGAGAAACAAATTTTACATTTGTTTTATCTGGTGAAGTATATTGATGACAATCTGCTTGTGGGTTTTTGCGATCTTCTGAAGATTTCCATCCTTGGTTAATCGCATCAGATTTATTTGCCGGCAAATCCGTATTTTTAGCCTTTCTTTTATCATAATGATGAGACTGTGCAACATATGCAACAGTAGAAACGACAGCTACAGTGGCCGCTACCGGGGCAGATGCAATTACAGCAACCACAGCGGCAACAGCGGCTACCGTTGCAGTAATCCACCGAGGCCAATGTCCAGTAGAATCAGACATATTAATGGGGTCACTCATACAGTAGGCAAATAGATTATAACCTTCTACAGATTCACCAACCTCTGAAATAACGCTATCCCCATTAACCCATCTTCCTGTCTCCGGATCGTAGTATCTACTATTACAGTAATACCAATCGGTCTCACTGTCCCAGATATAGTCCTTGTAGACGAGGGGGTTGTAGGTGCCCACACTCTCGCCGCTGGCCTTGGTGATAGACAGAAGCTTGCCGTAGGGGTCGTAGTTGTATTCCACCGCTACGGACAAGGTGGGGGTGACGGAGGAGGTGGTGGCCTTGCGCACCTTGATCAGCTTTTGGATCACACCGGTGTTGTCCCGCAGAATGTAGTAGAGATTGTAGGCCGTCGGAGTGCTCGCCTTGGCGGCGGTGACGAACATAATGTATTCCGCCTGCCCGGCGCTGTTGTAGATATAGCGCAGGGTGCCGTTGAGCACACCGTTGGCGTTGATGATCTTGATATACTCCAGCTGCGTACCGTTGTAGTAGTATTCCCGTCGGGCGCCGTTGGCCAGTTGGCGGAGTACCCGCTGGCCGTTTTCGTTGTACTCATACTTTACGGTGCCGTCGGGGGTGGTGATGCTCTCCAGGGTCCGGCCTTCCCGCCAGGTAAGACCCAGGGTACGGGTGGTGCCGTCCTCGGTCTGGGTGATGGACAAGGGGTTGACGAAGGTGTTACCACTTGCATCGGTATAATTGTATGTATTGGAGAAGATGACCTGATTACTGCCGTTTTTCTTGGTGTAGCTTGTCAGCAGGTCGGTAAAGTTGCTGTCATAGCCATACGTGGCGGTGTAATCGCTGTCATCCGCCGAGGTGGCATAGGTTTTCTGCGTGAGATTGCCACCGGCATCGTAGGTATAAGTATATTCGTTGGTGCCGTCATCGACAGAAATGAGCTGTCCCAAATCGTCATACTCATATTCCGTGGTTATGGTGCCATGGCTGTCAACGACCTGTTGGGAGGCTACACTATTGTCGTTATGATAGGTGCTGTAATAGGAGCCGCTGACGGTGGTGCCGTTGTACTCACCTTCGTAAGAGGTGGTGGAGATCAGGGTGGTCTGGGTGCCGTCCTCATTATCCTCAAACGCGTGTCTTACGTCAAAGGAATTTTCCGTGCTATCCAGCGAAAGCCGCTTGATATACAGCCGACCCAAGCCGTCATAACCGTAGAGCATGGTGCCACTCTCATATCCACCATCAGGAGTGAGATAGAGGGATTTGATGGTATTATCTGCCGAATAGGTGTAATGGGTGGTGTACCCCAGATCTACGTGGGCATCCGACAGGGCCGAATGGTAGGAGGTCAGGCGATTGTTTTGTCAATCAGAGAACCGTCCCCTGATTGCCTGTTCGTAACGGCCTGGGGCTGTCAACACAATAGAACCGTCCCCTTGTGTTCCC
>JAZQJG010000092.1:0-2974 GCA_045541535.1 Eubacteriales bacterium | reverse complement strand
AAAGGTGACCTTGTTCTTGGCGCCGCCGCTGATGCCGTGCTCCTGATAGGCGGCGTGGCCATCCTGATCCTTAACGGATACGGTGCGGCCATAGGAATCAAAGAGGTAAAGCTCGTTATTATACGCTCCGCTATCGCTTGGAATCAGCGAGGTATAACGGGTGGCCCGATGGTGATAGGTAACGTCGTAGTTATACTGCCAATTGATTGCTTCTTCGCCTTCGGGTGTTTGTATTGTCTCCAGCTCACCGTTTACGTAGGCCGCCATCCGATAGGCGGTGATCCGGCGGCGCTGGGCAGTTTCATCCCCTACGGTGGTATAGTCAAAGATCAATGCGGTGCCGCTTAAAGCATCAGACGTATTATCCGCATCATAGGGGCAACTGAAGATCTCATAAACCACGTTATTATTGGAACAGGAGTAACTGACGATATGGGTAGGTTTCTCCACACCGTTTTGCTTTACGTACTGGGTCAGATGATAAATGTTACTGCCGTAATCGGTGTAGGTGATCTGGGCAAAGCGTTTTCCATCTGCGCTGTCGGGATCGGGATAATGGACACGATAGAGCCGATTACTGGTATCACTCTCGCGTGCAAAGGTGATGGTATGAGTCCCGTTGGTGACGGAGGAGAGATAGTATTTTCCGTCCACCACCGTATAATACAGTTGGGTATTATTGCCCACACTATCCTTGATATTACACAGGCGGCCGGTATCGGCATAAAAGCCCATGGTATTATCTTGTTTATCCCGAATGGTATAATAATTGGCACTGACCGTCATAGTCAGTCCCAAGCCGCTGTCATCCTTCCACGTGCCGTTATGATCTTCAAAATAGTGGATGGTGCCGTCACTGTCCACGTATTTATATTTCTGCACGCCGCCGATGGTGACCGGCTTTACGTAGCACTGCAGATTGAGCATAAAATTATTGCCCACCCGGAGTGCGTTGATATTCGTATCGTTGGAGCCGGGGGCATAGACCAGGGATACGTTCAGAGGCGTATGGGCGCTATCCACACCGGCAATGGGGGTCACAATGGACAAACCGCCGGTAAAATCATTAATATAGGCGGTACCGGCCACGCCGGCGTCCAGTACACGGTAGGTCCAATAATCCTCCAGACCCAACATATTCATATAAGTGATCCGGACGGTGGGATAAGCAAGGTGATCATTCTCCGCCAGCAGATCGTAGGTAGAGGAGGCAAACTGGGCCACACAGTTGCCCGTGTAGCCGGTTTCTTTATCCGCCTTGAGCATCACGCCAAAGCTGTCTCCCGAAAAGTACCAGTCGTCCACCATCTGTGTAATATCCCAATAACAAGGGATCACACCGTCATCTGTTAAGGGTTCTGCAGGGGTGAGCAGGTAATCGGCCACCGTTGCATCGTGGTTTGGAACGTATGCGCTCGCGGTGACGTGCCCTGCGGCCCAGCTTTGGGTCAGGGCGTGGGCCTGTACGGTAAAGCCCTGACTTTCCATATTCTCCCAATTGCTTTGGGAAGCGTCGGGCAACAGACAAAGCTGTGCATCCACCACACGGTCGCTTTTACCGATTTCGGTGGGCAGAGTGAAGTTCAGATAGGTGCGGAAGACCTGCGAGCCGTTAACGCCCACCTTCAGCGTTTTTTCATTATTATAATTAACGGTGGGGTTACTGCTATCGGTATAGGTATCAAAAATCTTGCCCTGTTCTTGGGGTGTGGTCAGGGTGGGATCCAC
This sequence comes from Eubacteriales bacterium, assembly GCA_045541535.1. GTDB lineage: Bacteria > Bacillota > Clostridia > Oscillospirales > QAKW01 > Firm-08. The sequence goes on along the minus strand of JAZQJG010000092.1, from coordinate 1,246 downwards.
CGTGACGGGATAAACCCGTCCCGCCATCTGCAGCCAAGCGGCATCGGGGGTGACGGTTACGGTATAAACGTGATTGTCCTCATTTGCCTTAACCGTTTGCAGGGACAGGGTGATGGCGCCACTGCTGTTGCCGGCGGCATCGGTCATAATCGGTGCGTTCAGCGAAAGCAGAGCCGTTTCGCCCTTCCACAGGGTGATCACGTTATTCGTCAGGGTCATGGTGGCGGCCCCGGTGTTGTAGGTGAAGGTAAAGCTACCGGGGGCATCAGCGGAATTTAAAATGATATTTTCCTTGATCTGATCGCCGATGAGCAGATATTCCAGATCCACTTCCGGCAAAATGCCCTCATAGCGCACACCGGAGGTGACACCGGACAATACCAGCGGATCCTCCGAGGTTTCGTTTGCGATCTCCGGCAGTTGGCCCGTAGTCTTAACGGCGCCGTTTAAGGACCAAGAGAGTTTGGCACCCTCGTATTGCAGGCGGGCCAGCTTGCCGTCCTTGGCTTTCTTGGCAAATTTCACCGACCAAGGGCCGGCGGTGTTTCCAAGCTCGGTCACGCCATCCGTTTCGGATTCCTGCAGGCGATTGTCAATTTCCTGCCAGTTGCCGTCCGTATCCTGATAATGCACGGCACTCGGATACACGGCGGCCAAAATGCTTTGGTCACTGCGCATAAAATACTTTTCGTTGGCCGTGCGCTTTTCGGTGAGCTCGCCTTCCACAACGGGGGCGGTCTCCTCCGGCACCGACGTTTCTGTTTCTGTCTCCGCCGCCGCTACGAAGGTGCAACATTGCACACAAAGCATTAGACAAAGCAGTAAAGAAAGGGCACGTAGCCATAATTTGGTTTTCATCTGTTTTCGCCTCCTAAAATAGGTCAGAGAATGATAAAAAAGCGCAAGGGTTGCTCCGTCCCCTTGCGCTTTAATGCTTTTGTTACTACCGATTCAAAGGAAAATGAGCCGCACGCAAAGAACTGTAGCTTTTAAAAGAACAATCTATTGCCATGGGACTCACCTCTTTCGTTATTCTGTGATTTTAGTTTACCATATTTTTCCATCTATTGCAATACAAAAATACATTCAACCGCACATAATATGGCCTTAAGCAGCGGAGGAGTATCCGAACCCGATTTTGACGGGCCGATTTTCACCTCAGCTGTGTTAAAATACTCGCCAATACACAAAGTATTGGCTGCGTTTTATGCCTTGCCGATGCAAAAATCGGCTCCGGCAAAATTCT
>JAZQJG010000091.1:0-18962 GCA_045541535.1 Eubacteriales bacterium | reverse complement strand
GCACTTAAAAACGAGATACTTTTTGTCATAGACAAGAAAAAACACCGCAATAATGCTGACGCATATTGCGGTGTTTTGACGTAGTATAGGGCGAAAATAGCCGTTTTTAAGCGGTTTTATCTCTGCGGAGCACCGCCCTTTTTTTACTCTTCACTCATTTTGCGCAGATACTCTCTGGGGGTGCATCCTGTCTGCTCCTTGAACACCTTGTAAAAATAGGGCAGGCTGTAAAAGCCCAGACCGTCGCTGATCTCCTGCAGGCGGGCCTCCTCCCCCAGCATCATCCGACAGGCCTTTTCAATCTTCAGCCGATTGATATAGCGAACGGGAGACAGCCCGGTATAGGCGCGAAACTTTTTACGGTAGGCCGTTTCACTCATCATACACCGTTTGGCCAGCGCCGTAACGCTCAACCGATGGGCGGGGTGGCGATGGATATAATCCAGCGCCAAAACGTCCTCGGAGCGGCAGTGGGCCAACCGGTTGAACAGGTTGTAAATCGTTGCCTTCAGCTCCACGGGTGTGGCCGTGGGGTAGATGCGCAAGGCTTCGGCAAACAGCGCTCCCAGCTCGCCCCCATCCTCACACAGCCGCCGCACCGTTCCCGCAGGTACCATCTCCTGTCCCTCGGCGTCGGTGAGACGAAAATTGATGAGTAGCGGATGGCTCTTTTTTTCCGGCGGCATCAAAAGCTGTAAATCATAGCGACATCCCTTGGGTAACAGCATCACATCCCCCGGCTCCCCCACCACCCGACTGCCGTCGGGCAGGATAAATCGGGCGGGGCGGTCGGTGAGATACCACAGGCCGTTGGTGCGGCGAGGACGCTCCAATCGGTTGCCCCGTTTCTCTGCCGTCCATTCCGCCGTGAGGCAGGCAACGTCTGAAATGTTGAAATTTGTAGTTAAAATCAGTTCAAAATCCATATAATTCATATATATCACCAAAAACAGTATAACACATAAAACCGAAAAATAGAATAATTTTTTCTTTTTTATAGATTGTTCCCGCACAATAAAAGTGCTATGATAGAAAAAAGAGTTTTTTTAAGAGGAGGGCATTTCCATGGAAAAAACCGTAACCCTTACCGCCGGGGTGGCCGGCGCCACCTTTACGGTGCGGGAGAATCACACCCTTGCCCTGCAGTTTGCAGGACAAAGACGCACTCTCATTTTGCGGGATTCCATCCGCAGAGAGGGCAAGCGCTATCATTTATTCCATCACAAAACAACGACGGATCAGGTGGAAAACACCGTGTATCTGCGCACCGCCGCCATAGAAGCGGAAACCGGTGCCCCCATCCCGGGGCTGACCGTTACCTACCGCTTTGATTTCCATCCCACGGTGGCCGCCTTTTATCTGTCGGTGGATTTCGGCAGTGATCTGCGGATCAGCGATTGCAAGCCCGCCTTGTTGGACGTAAGCTGGGAGGGAATGCAGGTAGAGGGCTTTACCGGTTATGAATACGACTATAATGGTCAGCCCTATCAGCAGTTTTTTCCCGTAGATCCGACGATCAACGCCCAGGGTCTGGACTATGAGAGTCTGAAGACCACCCGTCTGCACGTGGCGCTGGAAAAGACCAAGGCCCGCCCCCGCACCTTCCGCAAGGGGATCGCGCTCCACGGCGGCAAGGAATATCTGGCCATTCTGGGCGGCACCCCCACCTATCATATTGAGGCGGGATATCTGCAAACCTTTTTTGATATGGAGGAAAAGATGACGGGCGATCTGCGCTTTTTCTCCGGCGAAAACGCCCCCGGCGCCTGGTTTTTGTTGAAAGAGCCCGCCGACTTTTTCGCCAGTGCCGAAATGCTGGAGCAATCGGCGCCCACCCTGCCCCAACGCACCTTCGTTCCCTTTGTCAAGGAGCGTTTTGACGTGCAGGCAGGTGAGCTGGCCTTTACCCTGCTCCAAACCGACAGCGGTGTATGGATGGAGCCCATCTTTGCCAAAGAGACCGCCAAGGAGGCTCAGCCCTGTCCCCTCTTTTTCGTGGATCTATGGGACACCGAGCGGGAGAAGAAGCTGACCACCGACAGTGGCTACGGCTGGGAGCACGTCCGAATCCTTACCAAAAAGAATTATCTGCGCATCACCCTGACAAATCCGGACAACGCCCGCATCCGTGACGTGGCGGTGGTGGCAGAAGCCTTTTTATCCCCCACAGAGCACAGCGTACGCTGGAAGATGCGGCTGATCAACGGCTCGGACCGTTGGTCGGTGCTCAATTTATCCTATCCCCAATGTATCGTCCGCGGCTTTAAAGACGTGTATGCCTCGGAATACAGCGGTATGCTCTTTGAGAATTTCAATCGTCGTTGCGGCACCATTCGGGGCAAATATCCCACGGGTAACCGGCTGAACATGGCCTATATCGCCCTCTATAATCCCGTGGAAGAGACAGGCACCAACGGCTTTTATCAGGGAATTCACGATGCTGATGGCACCCCCAAGCTGATGAGTCTGGCAGGCGCCCCCCTGACGGGCAGTACCTATCTCTTCTGTGAGGCCACCCCCGATTATGCCGGGCACGCCGGCAACAGCTTTACCCTCCCCGGGGAGCTGGTATGGAAGCGATTTTCCGGCGATTGGTTTGACGCCACCGAGATCTATCGCAACTTTGTATTTTCCTGCGGCAAATGGCTCTCTCCCCTGCGGGGCAGAGAGAATTCGCCGGAGTGGTTACGAGAGATGCCGGTATGGATCGTCCACAATTTGCCCGACACCAATCCCGACGCCAATCCCTTCCCCATCACCCTGCGGGGCGTCACCCCTGACACCCGTCCCGACGATTGGTACCGCACCGCCATCCGCTTTAAGGAGGCCCTGGGGGTGCCGGTGGCCTATCATCTCTACAACTGGCACTGGGTACCCTTTAACAACGACAATCCCAACTATTTCCCCGTCCATCACGATCTGAAGGAAGGAATGAAGCACCTCAAGGAAGCCGGCGTGCGGGTGGTACCCTACGTGCAGGGCTATTTTTGGGATATGCGGGACGGCCGTGGCGAGGACGTGCGTTTTGGCGTAGAGGCCTTGGAGGCCACCGCTAAAAACATCAACGGCGATCCCATCTACTACACCTACGCCGCCACCGAGCCCGACGGAGAATACGCCCGTCTGAGCGTGATGTGCCCCACCACCACCGTGTGGAAAAACGAATTGCGGCAGATCTGCCGCCGACTCTCCAAAGACTTTGGTATGGACGGCGTATATCTGGACGTATTGTCCCTCAACTATGATTCCTGTCACGACGAGACCCATCTCCATCCGCCCGGCTGGAGTGATTATTGGTGGAAGGCCTTTACCGACCTCATCGCCGGTCTGCGCACCGAAACTCCCGAGGATTTTGGCATCATCAGCGAATGTACCGCCGAGGTCTACAGCGGCGCCGTGGACGGAATGCTTTCCTGGACCTGGACACAGGTGGACTGTGTGCCCGCCTTCCCCCGGGTGTACGGCGGCAGAACGGCCACCGTGGGCCGTCTGTACACCTCCGACAAGCGGAAGGATCACGACTATTTCCGTTTCCAGATCAGCCAATCCCTGATCTTCGGTCAACAGTTGGGCTGGATCCATCCCGAGATCGTGGACGATCCCGTACAGTTCCCCTTCTTTAAGAAGATGGCCCGCATCCGCTATGACCGTAACGCCTTTTTCGCCGAGGCGGAAATGTTGCGCCCGCCCTTGGTGGGTGGCGATGCCCCCACCCTGAACTGTCTGCCCTATCTCAGAGGTAAGTTCCTCCATCACGAAACTCTGATTCAGGCCGGTGCCTGGGAGGACGGCAAGGGCAACCGTACCCTCTTTGTCATCAACGCAAGCGACAAAGAAACGGAATTCACCCTGACGGTGAAAGAAAGCGAATACAATCTGCCCACCGACGTCGTCTTTACCGAACAAGACGGCTTTGCTCTCACCAAAGTGGAGCGCCGCGACGGCCTTTGCATTCTCCACTGCCGTATGGCCCCCGAGGGCGTCGGCATTTTGGATTGGACGGTATAAACCAAAAAATCTCTTTTGTCAAAGACAAAAGAGATTTTTTATTACTTTTTCTTAAAAGCCGGCTGTTCATCAAACATCACTTTGAAATTGTTGCCCGATAAATTGGAATTTATACTACTCCAACTAAAACATTCCCGTAAAGAGAGAGTAGAATTTTAATCGCACACAACAACACAAAGAAAGAACCACTTAGAATAAGCCTGACGATTGCTTGTTTTCTCTCACTTAATGCTCTTATATCCATTATTGTAAAAATCAAATTGAATATTAAGCAGATAAGTTCTATCGGGAATAATAAAATAAGCAGATGACCCGATATTGCGAGGGGGTAAGTATATGGAACACCGATAGTAAACATCCATATACAAAGAAAATTCAAAATCATACATAAAAGGTATATTCCTTGAACTATTGTTGTAATCTTAAAGGAATTTTTACTTTTCATTATCCAAACCCTCCGTTTCACAAATTCTTATTTATTGAACTGATTATACCACTTTTCAGCAATCAAATCAAGCTGCAGGAGGGTTTATGCACGGCCTTGCCGTGATGATATACCATCGCAAAGCGATGGATAATATGCCATCGCAAAGCGATGGATGATATACAGCCCCGTCGGGGCTGATGATATGCGGGGCCTGCGGCTTGGATAAAAAAAGAACGACCAAACGGTGTATAAGTGGGGGTAAAACGACTAAAAGTAGTGCAAATCAGTTACTATTAATTTTACGGATCATTTTTTGCTGTGTACAATCGTTTATTGAGAAAATGTGATAATGACCAAGGCCGTATTCGATAGCTACAAAGAATACAGTTTGATTATCATTCTTAGCATAAAACACTTGACCAAAGCAAGGATTTACAGTTTGCTTTTTACCAAATACAAAGGCAGGGGATTTGTATGACTCCCAAGGAGTTTGCATAATCTTCACATCGTTATAGCAAACATCTGAACCCAAGGGATAGAACCCAAAGTAATTAACTTTCACAAACATGTTGTTCACCTCTTGCAATAATTATATCACAATTTATGCCTATTTGCAAACAAGCGATAAGTGATGCAGCTGCGCTGTGATAAGTGATGCGATGCGTTCTGTTCACGCGCCGCAGGCGTGCATGCCAGACCGAAGGTCGACATCACGCACGTAGTGCGCATTACGTTCCAAAGGAACGCATCACTAAAAAAAGTCACCTTTGTCAGTAGCCAAAGGTGACTTTTTTTCTTGGAGCGGGTGACGGGGCTCGAACCCGCTACCCCAACCTTGGCAAGGTTGCGCTCTACCAGATGAGCTACACCCGCATATATCGCTCCTGTTTTGCGGGAACGATATATATTATAGCGAAGACCTATAAAAAAGTCAATACCTTTTTTGAATTTTTTTAATTTATTTTTTCGGCTGTCAAAACGTTTACCAAGGGGGCTTCGGTTTCCTTGTAGGTCAGGGCGATCTCGTCCCCTACGTTAAGGGTGATAAGGGACTCGTTGCTTGCCAGCGTTACGGCAAACACCTGTGTTTGTCCCTCCAGAGAGAAGTACAGACGGGTGTTGCCCTCCACCACGCCGCTGCGAATGGCGGTGACGGTGGCGGTGAGCTCCAGCGTCTTGGCCGTATCCTCGGGCACGGTGATCATATCGTTGGAGCGCAGTTTAGAAACGTAGTCCGCCTCGCATTCCTTGAGGGTCTGACCCTTACCCACCACCTGATACTGCTGAACGTTGACGAAGGCGTACATCTTAACCAACCCCGCATCGTCCTTGAGTGCCACAAAATAGGTGGGCTCCCCTGCCACGTTGAGCAACAGCGGGAAGGTGGCGGTGTAGCGCAGATTTTGCACCTCGCCCTGGGCGGAGGACATAGCGGAATATTCCTCGGCACCGGGGATGGCGTAGAACTTGGTTTCCTTGGTGCGCTGATTGGCCAGAATAAAGCCTACGTTGGACTCGTCGGCGGCCAAAGAGGTAACGCCGGTGTACATATACACGTCGTCGTCAATGGCGATATAATTATAGCCCTCGGTGGTCTGTTTGCAATCCTTTTGACCGAAGATGGAGTTCCAAAAGCCCTTTTGCAGGGTGCCGTAATAATCGTACTGTTCAACGATCATTTCCGCATTATAGGCACGGTCCACCCAAGAGGGTACGTCGGCAATATCATAATAGATATGCTCACCGGTAACGGCGTTGACCAGCACCACGCCACCGATATCTCTGCCGCCGTACAGACCGATGTTATACACGATGCGGGAGCAGACCCACCAGGGTGTGCCCTCCTCGTCAATCTCAAAGTCGGGTTGCTCAAAAATATAGGTGGGATAGTTAAAGCGCAGATGACGCATCAGGTTACGGCCAAAATGGTCGTCCTGGGTGTATTTCATCCCCTCCTCCAAACGGTGAACGGTAACCTCCTGGCTGACCATATCAATGGAAATATAGGCGGGAATACCCTTCTTCATATTGCCCAGCCATTTAAAGAGATCGGCATATCCCAAGGGAGTAACGCGGGTGGGAACGCCCTGATAATTGATCTGGGTATAATCGTCCAGCACGCTGAACTGGCTGACCATATCTGACAGCTCGCCCATCTTGCGGTCGCCCAGCTTGGTGGCGGAATCCAGATCCAGAGTGGGGATCTGATCGTAGGAAATTTCCTCTACGTCCTCTGTAAAGTTACCTTCCTTTACATCGATAAGTTGGCGATAATCGCCGGCACGGAAGATCACCGCGCCCGCAAGACTGCCCAACAGCAGGACCACGGCGCACAGCGCCACGATACAGCCCAGCACCTTAAAGCGCAGGGGCCAATGGCGAAAGCCCTTGACGTCCTTCACCTCCACGGCGCCGCGGCGGTCACACACCGTCAGTGTGATGCAGTATACGGCACTGAAAATCACCACCAAAAACAGCAGGCCGGGATTGTGAATGCTGAGAGCCGGCAGGGTGACATAGAAGGCCAGTGCCGCCAACAGCAGGGTTACAAGGGTTGCAATTAAATGCTTTTTAAAGGTTTTCATACAGTTTCACTCCTTATTATAAAGTGATAAATTCAATGTTTTCAAAGGCACGGTCCACCAGACCCTCAATATCCAGTTTTTGCTCCTCCCGCTCAATTTCATCCAGATGGGGGCGGGTCTTGGGATGCTTGGGAGTAAAGACAGTACAGCAATCCTCATAGGGCTCAATGGAGGTTTCAAAGGTGCCGATGGCACGGGAAATCTTAACGATCTCATCCTTATCCATACCGATCAGGGGTCGCAGGGTGGGAGCCGGTACGGTGGCGTCGGTGATGGCGATGGCCTGCAGGGTTTGACTGGCCACCTGCCCCAAACTCTCGCCGGTGATCAGACATTCGGCCTTAGCCGCCTTCATCACCTTATAGGCTACCCGCATCATAAAGCGGCGCATGATCACGGTGAACAGATCTTCCTCACATTTTTCCAAAATCTCTTTTTGAATCTCGGTAAAATGAACCACCCGCAGGCGCATTCCGGGGCAATAGTCGCTCATAATTTTGGCCAGTTGTACCACCTTCATCTTGGCCCGCTCGCCGGTATAGGGCGGGGAGAAGAAATGCAGGGGCACCAGTTCTACGCCGCGCTTGGCGATCATATGGCCCGCCACGGGGGAATCAATGCCGCCGGAAAGCAACAGCACGCCCTTACCGGCAGAACCGTAGGGCATACCGCCGGCGCCCTGCAGCTGATCGGTGTGCAGATAGGTGCCGTTTTCCCGCACCTCGGCCATAACCAAAACCTCGGGATGATGCACGTCCACCTTCAGGCGGGGCACCACGCTCAAAATGGCGCCGCCGATCTCACGGCTGATCTCCAGAGAATTCATCCCGAAGCGCTTGTCGGCTCGCTTGCTCTCCACCTTAAAGGTCTTGGCGCCCAAAAGCTGGGGAGCGATATATTCGGCGGCCATCTGCTTCATCTGCTCAATGTCCTTGGGGCAGACGATGGCGCGGGACAGCTTGACAAAACCGAAGATGCGCTGTACCTTTTCCAGAGCGCCCTCCAGATCACAGCCCTCCACGGTGGGCTCAATGTATACGGTGGATTGCCGCAGATCTACGCTAAACTCGCCAAAGGGCTTGACGGCGCCACGCACCTGCCGCAACAGCATACTTTCAAATCGGCGGCGATTGAGCCCTTTGAGCACGATCTCACCGCATTTTGCAAGGATAATTTCTTTCATATTCTTCTCCCTTATTGATGTTGAAGGATCCATTGCAGGATCTCCTATTTATACTTTTTAATGAGGGTAGCAGCCGCCTGATCTGCCGCCGCAAAAAAGGCGTCTATGGCAGAGAGTGGGGTGGTATGGCTGAAGCTGACACGGATCGCCCCTGCTACCCGCAAACGGTCGGCGTGCATTTTGTCCAGAATGGAGCCGTGACCGCTGTTATTGGAGCAGGCGGCGCCCACCGAAACGTAAACCTCTTGCGCCTCCAGGGCGTGGAGCACGTTTTCCCCCACGTAGCCGAGGAAGGAAAGGTTGATGATGTGGGGGGCGTGGGGACGGCTGTCCCGATTGACGGCCAGATACTCACGCCGGGCCGCCAGACTCAAAAACCTCTCTTCCAGCGCCCGCAAAGCCTGCCCACGGTTGATAAATTCGTCGGTGGCCAGCCCCGCGGCCGTACCAAAGCCCACGATGGCGGGAGTATTGTGGGTGCCGGAGATCAGATTTTTCTCCTGTCCCCCGCCGTGCACAATGGGCACCAGCCGCACGCCCTTTTTGACAAACAGAGCGCCACAGCCCTTGGGGCCGTGAATCTTATGGGCGCTGAGGGTCAAGAGGTCACAGCCCAGTTTTTTGACGTTGATACGCACCTTGCCCAAGGCCTGCACACCGTCCACGTGGAGCAGAGCGGGCGCGCCGCTCCGGGTGATGAGCCCTTTGAGCTGTTCCACCGGCAAGATCAGGCCCGTTTCATTATTGACCAGCATACAACTGACCAATACCGTTTTTTCGTCAATAGCCTCGGCAAAGCCCTGCAAGGTAGGCTCCGCCTCCACCACCCGAAAGCCCTCAGCCTCCAGACTCTTTGCCGCCTCCCGCACGCAGGCGTGCTCAATGGAGGAAATAACGATCTTATCCCCCCGTCGCTTGAGGGCGCGGGCGGCGCCCAGAATGGCGGCGTTGTTGCAAAAGGTGCCGCCGGAGCCGAAGTAAATCTCCTCCCCCATAGCGCCGATGGCACGGGCAACCTCGTCCCGTGCCTGCGCCACCGCCTGCTCGGCGTATACCCCCTGCAGATGCAGAGAGGAGGGGTTGCCGAAGAGGGTGGTATTCATTTGTTCCATTGCCTCCAAAACCTGAGGCAGCGGCGCCGTGGTGGCGGCGTTATCTAAATAGATCATTTGGTTTCGTTCCTTTTAATTTGCAGAATACATTTTATAAAAATCGCTGTACAGGCCGCCCTTTTCCAACAGCTCCCGATGGGTGCCCTCCTCCATAATACCCTCCTCGGTGAGCACCAAAATGCGGTCGGCATTTTGAATGGTGGTCAGGCGGTGGGCGATGGTGAGGGTGGTGCGGCCCTTGGCCAGACGCTCCAAACTCTGTTGCACCAATCGCTCGCTCTCGTTATCCAAGGCGCTGGTGGCCTCGTCCAAAATCAGGATGGGCGGATTTTTAAGAAATACACGGGCAATGGAGATCCGCTGTTTTTGCCCGCCGGACAATTTCAGGCCCCGCTCGCCCACGTAGGTATCGTAGCCCTCTGCCAGTCCCGTGATAAAATCGTGGGCGCCGGCCAGCTTGGCGGCGGCGACGACCTCCTCCTCGGTGGCGTCGGGACGGCCGTAGAGAATATTCTCCCGCACCGTGCCGGAAAAGAGATACACGTCCTGCTGTACCATACCGATATTGCGACGCAAAGAGGCGGCGGTATAGTGGCGGATATCCTCTCCGTCCACCAGAATGGCGCCCTCGTTGATCTCGTAGAATCGGGGAATCAGATTACACAAAGTGGTCTTACCACCGCCGGAGGGGCCCACCAAAGCCACGTTTTCACCGGCCCGAATGGCAAGATTTAAATGAGCGAGAATATCCTCGCTCCCCTCCCCGTAGCGGAAGGAAACGTCCTGAAATTCAATCTCACCCCGCACGTTTTCCAGGTCCTTGGCGTCGGGGGCGTCGTTGATCTCCACCGGCTGATCCATAATCTCCACAAACCGCTCAATACCGGTGATACCCCGCTGAAACTGCTCGGTAAACTCCACGATGCGGCGCACCGAGGTGAGCAGGGTGGAAACGAACAACAGATAAGCGGTATAGTCGGCGATGGTGATGCCACCGTAAATGAGAAAGATGCCGCCGATCATCACCACGGCGATGTACATAATACCGTCAAACAGACGGGTGGTACCGTGAAAGCCCGCCATGGCAAAATAAGCGCCGCGACGGATCTTGGCAAACAGGGAATTACCCTTGCGAAATTTTTCCTGCTCCAGTTCTTCACCGGCAAAGCTCTTGACCACACGCACACCCAGCAGAGAATCCTCCACCGCCGCATTCAGCTCGCCGGTCTGGGCGCGGCTGTCCTTAAAGGCCTGACGCATCCGCTTGTTAAAGAAGCGAGTGCACACCATCATCAAGGGCAGAATGGCAAAAATGATGATCGTCAACCATAAATTGAAGGAGCCCAAGATAATAAAGCCCACGATGATCTTGATCCCCGCGATAAAAAATTCCTCGGGGCAATGATGAGCAAATTCGGTGATATCAAACAAGTCGTTGGTGATACGGGACATAATGGTCCCCACCTTGGTATTATCGTAATAGGAAAAGGACAGCTTGTGCAGATGCTCAAACAGATCCCGCCGCATATCCGTCTCCATATGAATACCCATAATATGGCCCACCGAGTTCATATAAAACTGAGCGCCGGTATCAATCAGCCGCAACACGATATACAGCAGACCCACCTTGACCACGAAGTCCACCGTGAGAGACATGGGTGTGGCGGTGGCGCGGTCGGTGATCTCCCGCACCATCAGGGGCAGTACCAGCTCACACACAGTGGTCAGGCTGGCCATCAGCAGATCGGTGAGCAGTACCCATTTATATTTTGCAAAATAGGGCAAAAACCGCCGCAATGTCCTCATATTATTTCTTTTTTCCATATTCAGTCCTCCAAAAAGGGCGAAAACGCCTTGGGCAGGGCGTATTCCGAAGGTCTTACAAATGTAAAGCCTTCTATCTTGTCACTCACACATTCCGCCGTAAAACCCTCCATCTCCCAGATCTTATGGGTGAAAACGTGCTTACGCCGCCCCAACGGGGTGAGTTCCTTAATTTGAATGCCCTGCTCTGCCAGCAATTGACGCAATTGCGGCTCGTTGAGGTGTCCCGATGTGTGCCACGGCTCCCACAGACCGGCCAGTAATCCCCGATCGGGGCGCTTGCGCAGAAACACGCCGTCGCCGTGTCGCAATACACAGACCGTCATCGGGATTTTTTCCTTTTCCGGTTTGGCGGGCAACACGGGAAGCCGGGCGGCACGACCTGCCCCATATCCCTGACAACGGCTCTGCCACGGGCAACTCTCGCATTTCGGCGCGCCGGGCAGGCAAACCAATGCCCCTAGCTCCATCAGCGCTTGTGTAAAGTCTCCACACTTGCCAACCGGAGATAATTCCCGCAATACCGCCGCCAGTTCTTTTTTATGCTTATCGTCGGAAATTACGGTGTCAATATTCAAAAATCTGGCAAAAACACGAATCACGTTGCCATCCACCGCCGCCGCGGGCAGACCGAAGGCAATGGAACGGATGGCGCCCGCCGTGTAATCACCGATGCCGGGCAAGGACTTGAGGTTTTTTTCGTCACTTGGCAAAAAGCCGCCGAAATCGCGTACAACGATCTCTGCGGCCTTTTTAAGATTTCTGACTCTGCTGTAATAGCCCAAGCCTTCCCAGAGCTTGTACAGTTGTTCCATATCCGCCGCCGCAAGGTCCTGCACCGTGGGGAGCGCCGCCATCCATCGGTCAAAATAGGCGCGCACCGCCTCCACCCTGGTTTGCTGGAGCATGATCTCCGACACCCAGGTGCGGTAGGGGGATACTTCATCCCGCCACGCCATCTCACGCTTGCAGGCGTCGTACCAGGCAAGCAGGGGGGCAATGGCGGGTTTGATCAGTTCTTTGGGAAATAAATTCATTACTTTGTCAGCTTCATCATGGATTTGATGAGTTCCACAGCGCCCTCTTCACCGATCTTGGCGGTGTTGAGGCAGACGTCAAAGTTCTGGGGATTGCCCCATTCACGGCTGGTGTAGTAGGAATAATACACTCTGCGCTTTTTATCCGTTTTGTTGATCAGCTTTTTAGCGGCGGCCTCGTCCAATTCCATACGGCGGGAGATCTGCTCCACACGCACCTTCATATCGCAATCAATATACACGTTGAGCACGTTGTCGTAATGACGCAGTATGTAGGCGGCGCAACGGCCGACGAACACGCAGTTGCCCTGATCCGCCTTTTCACGGATGATCTCACTCTGAATCTCAAAGAGACGGTCGTCACTCAAAGAATCGTTATAGTGGATCGGCACGCCCTGACCGCTGTACAGGCCCATGGCCAGAGAATACAGCAGACTGGAGCGGGGAGAACGGTCACTCTTGAAGTAATCCTCCACCAGACCGGTCTTCTCACTGGCGATGCGCATAATATCCTTATCGTAAAAATCATAGCCCAGCTCTTTGGCCAAGGCCTTACCGATACCCTTACCGTTGGAACCGAAGGTACGGCTGATGGTGATAATATTGGTTTTGCTCATAGAGACCTCCTGTATTTTATTCTACGGAAATGATATAGGAATATACCGGCTGACCGCCCTCCAGAGCGACCACCTCGGCATCGGGTGCCATCGCTTCAATACGGGAGCGAACCTCCTCTGCCTGCTCGGCATCGGTGCCCTCGCCGAAGAAGAGATTGATATAACAGGTATCCTCGTCGATCATGGGAGCCACCAGTTTTTCCGCCAATGCCACCATATCGTCCTCTACGAAGGACACCTTATTTTCCAGCAAGCCCAACAGCTGGCCCTGCTTGATCTCCTTATCGTCAAATACGCTGTCACGGGCGGCGTAGGTGATGTGGGCCGTCTTAACGGCGCCCACGTATTCGTTCATCGCCGCGGCGTTTTCCTCCACGCCCTGCTCGGCGTCAAAGCCCAGCATTGCGGAAATACCCTGGGGAATGGTGCGGGTGGGAATGATAACGACCTTCTTTTCCGTCAGATCCACGCATTGCTCGGCGGAAAGAATGATATTCTTGTTGTTGGGCAGAACGAATACGGTGTTGCTGGGAGCACGCTCCACAGCCGCCAGAATATCGTCGGTGGAAGGATTCATAGTCTGGCCACCGCCGACGATCTCGTCAATACCCAGATCCTTAAAGACTCCGGTAATACCCTCGCCGGCGCATACGGCTACAAAGGCATAGGGCTTCATTTCCACGGGAGCGGGAGCGGCAGGCGCGGCGGCAATGTTGGCCTCGTGCTGCAGCTTCATATTCTCCACCTTCAAGGTAGCCAATGCGCCGAAGGTCAACGCCTCCTCAATGGCACGGCCGGGGTGGTTGGTATGCACGTGGACCTTGATGATCTCATCGTTTTCCACGGCTACCACACAGTCACCGATGCTCTCCAGATAGGAGCGCAGGGCGGCAACCTTTTTCTTTTTCTTCAGATCTTTGTTAATAATAAACTCGGTGCAATAGGCAAATTTGATCTCTTCGGTATCAAACTTGTTAAAGTCGGCAAAATCCACGGTCTCCGGCGTTTGCTCCACCTGACCGCCCTCAATGATCTCGCCGGTCTCCAGCGTGTGCTTCATACCCTCCAGAATGACCATAAAGCCCTTACCGCCCGCATCCACGACACCGGCCTGCTTGAGCACGGGCAACATCTCGGGGGTTTGGTTGAGGGTTTCGATACCCTGCTCAATGTAATAGGCAAATACGGCCCCCGCATCGTTGTTGGCGGCGGCGAATTCCTTGGTCTTTTCCGCCGCAACTCTGGCAACGGTGAGGATGGTACCCTCGGTGGGCTTCATAACCGCCTGATAGGCGGCCTCCACACCCTTTTCAAAGCCGTTGGCAATGGCCGTACCGTCTGCCGTTTCCAGCCCCTGCAGGCCCTTGGCAAAGCCACGGAATAACAGGCTGAGGATAACGCCGCTGTTACCTCTGGCGCCCTTGAGCAGAGCATTGGCAACCACGTTGCCGATCTCCCCTGCCGTTTTGTCCGAATGGAGCAGCAGCTCCTTTTCGGCGGCGGCCATGGTCATAGACATATTGGTACCGGTGTCACCGTCAGGCACGGGAAAAACGTTGAGCGCATTGACCGCCTCCAACTGATTGGAAATGTTATGGGCACCGGAGATAAACATATCCTTGAGTAAATTACCGTTAATCATCGTTTATTCTCCTGTTTTCATTGCGTCAATGCAAACATTGACCTTCTTGACGTGGAAGCCGGTTTTCTGCTCCACGGCGTACTTGGTCTCCTGAATGATGGAGTGGCTGATGGCGTGGAGATTGACACCGTAGGAAACGATGATATGCAGCTCCAGCACCAGATTTTCTCCCTCGGCCGAGACTTTAACACCCTTGCTGTAATTTTCCTTTTTCAGTAAGGATACGATGCCGTCCTTGGCGCCGGCGGCGGCCATACCGACCACACCGAAGCAGTTGTTGACAACACTGCCCACGATGGTGCCGAATACGTTTTCGGAAATGGTGATCACACCGTTATGGTTTTTCAGTTGGATCATGACGATTCCTCCCTACAAAAATTATATATTAATACATAATATAGTTTATAATATTTTTACCTATTTTACAACCCTTTTTTCATTTTTTCATCAAGCGCGCCATATTTTTTAGAAGAAGAGGTGCGTTTTTATGCAAAAAAACAAATTTATCAGCGGCGCCCTGTGGTTGACGTTGACGGGGATGGGTCTGCGTGCGGTGGGGATGCTGTATCGCATTTTTATCAGCGGCAAGCTGGGCGAAGCGGGCATGGGTCTCTATCAATTGATCCTATCGGTATATATGCTTTGCGCCGCCTTTGCCACCGCCGGCATCAGTATTGCCGTCACAAGACTGGTCAGCCGAGAGTTGGTGGAGGGCGGCAGGGAAAGCGTGCGGGGGGTGCTCCGCTTTGCCCTGGGCTGGAGCATTACCGTAGCCCTGTTGATCGCCGCCGTACTCTTTGTGGGGGCTGAGGCCATTGCTACCCTGTTTTTGCACGCTCCAAAGAGTGCGGCGGGGCTTCGTATCTTATCCGTCGGGCTCCCCTTTATGGCGGCAAGCGCCGTGTACGGCGGCTATTTTCTGGCCCGGGGCAAGGTATGGTTGAGCTGTGGGGCCCAAGTGGCGGAGCAGGCAGTGCGCATTTCTCTGGTGGCCGCGCTGATTGGCGGCGTCTCGGGGATGGAGGCGGGCTGTAACGTGGTATTTATGGGAAATGCCGCCAGCGAGGTGGTCGCGGCGGCATTGATGGCGTTATTCTGTTCTATCGATCTGGCAAAGGTGCCCAAGGGCGGAAGAAAACAGGCAGTATTTTCCCGCTTTTTACCCATTCAGCTCCCCATCGCCGCCGGAAAATACGTTTCCTCCCTGTTGCACACCGTGGAAAACATTCTGGTGCCGGGACGGCTGGAGCGCTATGGCGGGGATCGCAGTGGGGCGTTGGCAGACTTCGGCGCCTTAAAGGGCATGGCCCTACCGCTGATTATGTTCCCTTCCTCGTTTCTGACCTCGCTGGCAGGATTGCTGATCCCGGAATTTACCGCCGCCATGACCCTTAGACAGCATCAACGCATCCGACGGCTGACCGAGAGCACCCTGCGGCTGACCCTGATGTTTTCCATTCTGATGGGCGGTCTGTTCTTCCGCTTTGCGCCCCAATTGGGACAACTGATCTACCGTTCCGAGGAGGTGGGACGGATCCTGCGCTTTTTGGCGCCGGTGATCCCCTTTATGTATCTGGATTGTATCACCGACGGCCTGCTCAAGGGCACGGGGCAACAGATGGCCAGCCTGCGCTATTCCACGGCGGATTCCCTGCTCCGCATCGGGCTGGTGTTTTTACTGCTCCACCGCTACGGCCTCACCGGCTTTTTGGTGGTAATGATCATCAGTAACGCTTCGGTGGCGCTGTTGGGCCTGCGGCGCCTGCTGAAGGTTACCGACACACCACTACCCTTTCTGCAGGGCATCCTGCTTCCGCTGTGTGCGGTGTTGCCCGCCCATTTGCTGACGGGCGGGATCAAAGGGCTGATCCCTGCCGGAATCTGCTATCTGATTATTTATCTATTCCTGCTCCTCTGCACCGGCTGTCTGCGCCGGCTTACAGCGCTTTTCCAGCCAAAGCAGTAGATCGGTATACACACCCTCACGGCCCACCTCGTTGAGGATTTCGTGGCGCATTTCGGGGTAAAGCTTGAGACGCAGATCCTCCACGCCGGCGGCCTCCAGACGGGAGTGTACCACCCGTACACCCTTGCCGTAATCCCCCACGGGGTCCGCCTCTCCTGCCACCAGCAAAAGGGGCAGATCGGTGGGAACGGTGGCCGCCCAGCCGGGCTCGTTGACCCGCCCCAACAGGGTGAACATATCAACAAAGCCGCTGACGGTGAACATAAAGGCGCAATATTTGTCATCGGCGTATTTGGCCACACATTTCATATCCCGGCTCAACCAATCGTAGGTGGAGCGGCAGGGCTTGATCCGTTTGTTATAATTGCCGAAGGCCAGACGGTCCAACAGAGCGGAGCGATACAGCTCCCCCTTGGTTTTCCGTAGCATTTTAGCAAGGGTGAGACCGGCGCCCAGAGCGGGATTGGGGCCGGAAGTGCCCATAATAATAGCACCTGCCAACTCGTCACCGTATTCGCTGATATAGTCCCGCGCCACGAAGCTGCCCATGGAATGTCCCAGCAAAAACAGGGGCAGGCCGGGCAGCTTATCCTTTGCATAAACGCTGACGGAATGAGCGTCCAACGCTAATACACGGTGGCCGTCCTTGGGTCCGAAATAACCCAGACGCTCGTCACTCGCTGCGCTCTGCCCGTGGCCCACGTGATCATGGCCGCAAACGGCAAAGCCGGCCAATTTGATAAAATCCACAAACTCTCTGTACCGTTCAAAATATTCGCACATACCGTGACAGATCTGCAAGATCGCCCGGGGATTGTCGGGAATCTCCAGATAACAGGCAACGGTATCCTCCCCATTATGAGAAGGCAATGTAAATTTGATATTCTCCATAGAAATCATCTCCTCACTTTAAAGTATATCACAAAAGGAAGCGAAAGTAAAAACCAAAGTGCAAAAAATTTCGGGCAGATCTGTCCCGCCAGATTGCCCCACTCCCGCCGATAGTCCCACACCCGATATTTTCGGTTGACGAGCATACCCACGCCCAGCTCCATCGCCGTGATCATTCCCGCCGCCTGCAAGCACAGGGAGAACACGCCGCGCCTCTGCTCACAGAGTTTACGGATACCGCACAGCCCCGCCCCGCCGCACAACAGCATCGCGGGATGGGTATAGCCCCGCCACAAAATCTCCAACAACCCATAGCCAACGGCGCCGATACAAAACAGTTTTTTCATTTTCATTCCCCCTTGATTCTATTTTTCACACAAGGAGGACCGTTTCATACAATAAGGATGAAACGAAAGTTTCAAAAAAACCAAAGGAGCATCCAAAATGCAAGATCAATACGACAAGATCGCTTCCATCTTCCCCGTAATGGCAAGCGGAACGGCGGGCCAATTGCCCCTGCCGCTGGCCATGGCCTACGTGCCGCCCCAGAAGTGGACGATCACCTATGACAATGAAGAGGCCCTGCGGGCGGGCACCCTGTTCCCTGCCCTGCATCTGCCCTTCGAGAGGGGGAATCGTCCGTGACCAGAGCCGAACTGCTGCATCGCCTGCAGGCCGCCGACTTTGCCGCCCACGATGCCGCCCTCTACCTGAACACCCATCCCACCGATACCAAGGCGCTGGCCTATTATTACAAGCTGCGCGCCGAGGCCATGGAGCTGAAAAACGCCTATGAATCGGTGTTCGGCCCCTTGAGCGTGGACAGCACCCGCAACAAAAGCCATTGGGACTGGATCAACGAGCCCTGGCCGTGGGAGAGAGGAGAATAAAGTATGTGGAAATATGAAAAGAAACTGCAATATCCCGTGGACATCAAAAAGCCCGATGCCCGCACCGCCCGTATGATCATCAGCCTGATGGGCGGCCCCGACGGCGAGCTGGGCGCCTCCCAGCGCTATCTCAACCAGCGCTACGCTATGCCCTATGCCGAGGTCATCGCCACACTTTCGGACATCGGAACGGAGGAAATGGCTCACCAGGAGATTCTTGCCGCCATTATCCGCCAGCTCACCGACGGGCTGAGCCCCGCCGAAATTGAAAAAGGCGACTTCGCCCCCTTCTATATTGAACACACCGGCGGCATCTATCCCACCGACGCCAACGGCGTGCCCTATACGGTGGCCACCTTCCAGTCCAAGGGAGATCCCATCACCGATCTCCATGAGGATCTGGCGGCGGAGCAAAAGGCACGCACCACCTATGAAAACGTGTTGCGGCTGGTGAAGGATCCCGACGTCATCAAGCCCCTGGAATTTTTGCGCCAGCGGGAGATCGTGCACTATCAGCGCTTCGGCGAATCCTTAAACAAGGTGCTGGATCACCTGAACTCCAAGAACTATTACGCCTTCAATCCGGCCTTTGATCCCAAAAAGTAAAAAAGAAAGCGGCAGATTGCCGCTTTCTTTTTAGACTGTCAAAAAAGTCGTTTCATCACAGTGAAAAGAGAATCAAAAGAAAAAATGGTTTGTGGAGTCATAATAAACACAAGTCGTTTTTAATAATGGAAAGTCATCAAAGCAATTCCTTCTTTCCCTTGCGTTGCAAGGGAT
>JAZQJG010000090.1:0-9627 GCA_045541535.1 Eubacteriales bacterium | reverse complement strand
CATCACCGCGCGAAGCGTGGTGCATATCATCAGCCCCTTTGGGGCTGTATCTCATCACGCTTTAGCGTGCATCTATCTGCGGCTTGATGATATACAACACTTCGTGTTGGTGATATGCAATTCCTGCGGAATTGATGATATACACGGCTTTTGCCGTGATTTATGCAAGAGTTCGAAGTCATATGCGAAAACGTCAAAAATATCTTTTTTGTAGCCCATAGACAAATTGGAACGCAAGTATTGATACGATACTTGCGTTCCTTTTCTTTTTAGAAAAAACGCTTGGTGCAAGGCTTTTTGGCACTTTTGCAAATGAGATTAGTTTCATCGTATCAAAATTGAACACACAGAAGTCGAGGTTAGGAGACTTAAACCCATCCCATTTTGCACGAAAGCAAATAACAATGACACTTTACTCAAAAGATAAGTGTCATTATAGGGAAGAAAAGTGTCATCGTAATAAAAATTAGTGTCATTGTCCTTTTAATTGGACAGATGATGTGATATAATGATAAAAAAGTTAAGATGAGGTGAGTGCTGTGTTTTGCGACGAAAAGATTATTGCCGTATATTTGGGGCAAAACGAATACCACGACTTTGACGGTGCGAACTGTTGGTTTGATATTTATCACGACATTGCATTTCACACCACCGAGGGGTATCGTCTTCTGTTGGAGACCGATAGTTATATGATATCATTAGGCGCCGATGGTGTTACAGTCACCAACAAGGATGATTTCAAACCAATTGAACACGAATGGTTAGAAGAATATGTCCATAATTTAGAGGATGAGGTCATTGTAAATTTTGAGTCAACTTTGTTTGTTGGTCAGCAAATTATATCCGTTGAACAAGAGAACGCATTCTACATGATTCAGCTTGACGACTTCTTTTTGAAATTGTACATATATGAACTTGGCAAAATGGATAAGACCCATCACAATGAAAACCATTGGTCTTATAATAATATTCTTGGCTTTGATCGTTTCATAAATAGCAAATGTCCCATTTGCGGCGGTGAAGGCGAAATTCTGCTTGATTTTGTTTGCGACTATGTTGTTCGTTGCAAGTCCTGCAAGAAGTCAACCTATGCTGAAATGCAGATTAGGCACGCTATTGAAAATTGGAATAACGGCGAGGTCGTTTGCGACCTTTCCGATATTACCATTGAGTAAATTCTGTAATGCTTCTCCCTTATACAGAGTTGCTATCCAAAGGTTGCGATTCTAATTTTCAAATGCACCAAAATGGGCGAGTGGTGCAAAATTTGCACCAAGACACTTTTGTATCAAAAAAGCGTTATAATTCAAAACAAAAACCACCCCAAGCGGGGTGGTTTTTGCTTTGGTTGGGAGGCCGGCTGCGAGAGCCGGCCTCTCCGTAGGCGATTCGGCTACGGAAATACGTAGCATTTCCTCGTCCCTTTAGGGAGTTTAAGTTCGTAAAAATTCAAACAAGGCACAATTGCCCATGTAGCTTTGAACGGCATTTTTTTAAAAAAGTTTGCACGAACTTGATAAAAATCAAAGTTATTTGATGTGGGCATACATATTAGTTGCAGGTTTGACGGAGGAAAAATGTTTACAATATTGTGCTAAAAATTAAAAAAGACGCACAGCTGATATGCACCCCAAAAGTGTCTAACTTTTGGGGTGCATATCATTCCTTGTCTTTTTTGTTTATTTCTTTTTCTCCGGCAGGGGGATCTGTACCAGAATAACGGCGATAAATACCAACGCACAGCCCGCCAACTGACGGGGGGTAACGTCGCCGTTACTGATATAGCCCAGCTTCCAGAACAGATAGCCGGACAGGGTGGCAAAGACCGCCTCCAGCGAGCCGATGAGGCTGACCATCACGGGATCGGTGAACTTTTGCGCCAGAATTTGTAACGTATAGGCAACGCCGCTGGACAGCACACCGGTGTATGCAATGGGGAGCCATACGGCGGCCAGGGCGGCAGGGGAGCTGATGCCGGTGAACAGTGCCGCCACCAAGCTCAGCAAACCACAGACCAAAAACTGAATACAGGACATCTTCACCCCGTCTACCTTGGGGGAAAAGTGATCAATTACCATAATATGGGCGGTGAATACGAAGGCGCAGAGCAGTACCAGCAGATCGCCTGCTTGCAGGGTAAATCCCTCGGTCATACACAGCAAATAAAATCCCACGGTGCTCAACGCCACACCGGGCCAGACGATCCAGGCGGGCTTGCGGCGGAAGAACAGTCCTGCCACAGGAACGAAAATAACGTATAGGGTGGTGATAAAACCGGCCTTGGCCGTGGTGGTGTAGATCAGCCCGTATTGTTGCAGGGCGGAGGCAATGAACAATACGACACCGCAGCAGATGCCGCCCAACCACAACGTTTTGCTGTCTTCGGTGGATTGCTTTTTTGAAAAAATGGCGATTACGGGTAACAGCACCAGAGCGCCCAGCAAATATCTTGCCGCCATAAAGGAAAAGGGGTCCACACTGTCCATGGCGTTGCTTTGGGCTACGAAGGCGGTGCCCCAGATCAGCGCGGTCAACAGCATCATCAGATTGCCTTTAAGCTTTTGAATATTCATCAGGTTTTGTTCTCCTTGTGAAATACTGTGTTAGATGGTACCATAATTTGCATATTTCGTCAAGAAACAGGGGTAGAAAAATGTAAAAATATATGTTATACTCTTATTGTATATCTATCTTTAGGAGAGTGGAAACTATGCCTTTTAATGCCATTAATGATTTGATTGAATACGGTATCCGTTGCAATTTACTGCGGGTGGAGGATGCAATCTACGTTACCAATCAACTGATTGCCGCCTTTGGTCTGTCTGATTTTGCCCCCGACCGTCCCGCACAAGAACGGGAACTGGAGGACATTTTGGCGGAACTGTTGAGCGTTGCGGCCACACTGGGTCTGATCGACGGTGAGAGCCAGACCGAACGGGATCTTTTTGATGCCAAGTTGATGGGTCTGTTGATGCCCCGTCCCAGCGAGGTGATTGATCGCTTTTGGTCCATTTATGCCGAGGACCCCGTGCTTGCTACCAATTATTATTACGCTTTGAGTCAGGACAGCGATTATATCCGTCGCTACCGCATTGCCAAGGACGTCAAATGGCAAACGGAAACGGAGTACGGCGCTCTGGACATCACCATCAATCTGTCCAAGCCTGAAAAGGATCCTAAGGCCATTGCCGCCGCCCGTACTGCCAAACAGAGCAGTTATCCCAAATGTGCCCTTTGTAAGGAAAACGAGGGATATGCCGGCCGTATGAATGCCGCCGCCCGCCAGAATCACCGTATTATTCCTATGGATTTGGCAGGGGAGGAGTGGTTTTTGCAATACTCCCCCTACGTTTACTACAACGAGCATTGCATCGTTTTGTGCGGGGAGCACAGCCCGATGAAGATCAGTCGCGATACCTTTGTGCGGCAGTTGGATTTTGTGGACCGTTTTCCCCATTATTTTCTGGGCTCTAACGCAGATCTGCCCATCGTGGGCGGCTCTATTTTGACCCACGACCATTTCCAGGGCGGCCATTACACCTTTGCTATGGAGAAGGCGCCTTTGGATCGTTCCGTTACCTTTGCGGGCTTTGAGGACGTGCAGGCCGGTATCGTTAAATGGCCCTTGAGCGTTATCCGTCTGCGTTGTGGGGACAAGGCTCGTCTGATTGAATTGGCAGACAAGATTTTGGGCGCTTGGAGAGGTTATACCGACGAGGCGGCCTTCATATTCGCCCATACCGACGGTGAGGATCACAACACCATCACCCCCATTGCCCGCAGAAGAGAAGGGGATTTTGAGCTGGATCTGGTGTTAAGAAACAACATTACCACCGAGGAGCATCCCTTGGGCGTCTACCATCCTCATGCTGAGCTCCATCATATCAAAAAAGAAAATATCGGCCTCATTGAGGTGATGGGTCTGGCCGTGTTGCCCGCCCGACTGAAGGAGGAACTGGCAGGTCTGCGTGCCGCTATCTTAAACGGCACCGACATCGCTGCCGATGAAACGCTGGTTAAGCACAAGGCTTGGGTGGACGAGTTTACCGCCCGCTATGATACGCTGGACGAAAGCAATATCGATGCCGTCCTGCAGGATGAGGTGGGGAAGGTGTTCTGTAAGGTTTTGGAGCACGCCGGCGTATATCGCGATGCCGCCGCCTTTGACCGATTTGTAGAATACGTAAATCAGTTGGTGTGATTTGATGAAATTTAAAAAACCGACCCTTGGTCCTCGCGGCCAACGGATCTTAAAGTCCGTGTTGATGTTTCTGACCACCATTGCCTGTATGGCGCTGGTCAGCGTGGCAATACTGGCGATTGCCGGCTTGGGTTTATACAGCTACGTTTTTTCACGGTTTGAACCTACCACCACGACGGTGCGAAAAGAGAATATTGCAATTTCCGAAGAAGCGCCCGAGGCAAAGCTTCGCCATATTGCCCTGTTTGGCATTGATAATGAAAACGGAATGGTCGGCAGAGCGGATACCGTGATGATCTTCACGGTGGATCAGGAGCACAAACAGCTCAAGCTGACCAGCATCCTGCGTGACAGTTTGGTATCGGTCAACGGTCACGGCGAGGACAAGATCAATCATGCTTTCTCCTATGGCGGAGCGGAATTGATGCTACACACCGTCAATAGTAATTTTAATATGAACGTCTCCGAATACGTGGCCCTGGATTTTCGGGATTTTATCACCATTGTGGATATGCTGGGCGGGGTGGATCTTCATCTAACTGCCGCTGAATGTGAGCAGGTGAATCATGGCGCCAAGAGCTTGGACCCTTCGACGCCGACCTTGCCCGCCGGTGGTAACGTGCATCTCAACGGCGTCCAGGCTATCTCTTACTCTCGTATCCGTAACATTGACAGTGAAACCCAGCGTACCGCCCGTCAGCGGTACTTGATTCAGCAATTAGCCTATAAGCTGAAAAATCAGCACCTGACCGATTATCCCAAGCTGTTGCGGGACTTTTTACCCTTGCTTGAAACCTCCCTTGGTGAGGCGGAATTGCTGGATCTGGCGTTGGATGTGTTAAACTGCGATATGGATATCAAGCAGTATACGGTGCCCGCACAGGCGGATGAGCCCTGGGGCGGCAGTTATAACGGTTATTGGTGCTGGCGCTACGATATTCCCGCCGCCACCGAACGTTGGCACGATTTTTTGGAAACAAAAGTAGAGTGATTAAATTATGAGTAATCAAACCTTAAGCCGTGAGGAACGGGCCCGTTTGGCCGCCCAACGGGCGGGACGGGACAGACGGGCGGATCTGGGTGTGTATCCCGGCCCGTCAAAGGAACCCGGTGATCCTCGGCGACCCCGCAAAAAGAAAAAGACCCGAAGGAAAAAATCGGGTCTCAGAATATTGGTAACGGCCATTGCCGTAGTGCTACTGATTGCAATCGGGGTATTTCAATTTATATTTATAAAATATAAGCCGGCCGAAAACTTCTCCCGCAAAGAACTGGCAGTGTCCAAGGAAGCCCCCGGCGGTCTGCGCCACGTAGCCATCTTCGGTGTGGATAGCTTTGATTCCCACACCGGACGGGCAGACAGCACTATGATCCTGACCGTGGATACCAAGCATCGGCAATTAAAACTGACCTCTATTATGCGGGACAGCTATCTGCCGATAAAAGGGCACGGCAATGACAAGCTGACCCACGCCTTTGCCTACGGCGGCGCAGAGCTGATGCTCCATACCATCAATACCAATTTCCACATGAACGTCACGGAATACGTGGTACTGGACTACAAAAACGTGGCGGATATGGTGGATATGGTAGGCGGTCTGGTGTTGGAAATTTCCGAGGCGGAGCGTCGGGAGATCAACCGTATCGCTCGGGAAATGGACGGTGACTGCGAACTGCTGGAGGAAGCCGGCGAGGTGTACCTTGACGGTTTACAGGTCACCGCTTTTGCCCGTATCCGTAAAATTGACAGCGAAAATCAGCGTACCGCCCGCCAGCGGCTGGTGATCGGCAAGCTGGTAGATAAACTTAAGACTAAAAATTTGTTGGAAATCCCCGGCCTTTTGCAAAAACTGGCCGCCGTGCCTACCTGTTCTATGTCAAAGGGAGAACTGGCTTCTTTTGCTGCCGGTATGCTCACCTGTGATACCGAACTGCGCCAATACGTAATCCCCTCTGAAAAGGATAATGCCAAGGGCGGCAGCTATGCCGGCTTTTGGTGTTGGCGGTATGACATTGAAGCGGCCGCCGGCCGTTGGCACGATTTCCTGGAGGAAAAGGTGCCTTCAGCAGAACAGCAGGTCAACGAATAGATTTGACCCAAATGGTTTCCTCGGTGATGCGTTGGATTTCCTTCCACGGGATCTGCCGCACCTCGTTTTTGCCAAAACGAAAACCAAAGCCCGAGGAGCCGAGACATAGATAGAGTACGTTGCCGCATTCGTCGATCACGATATCCTCGGGAAAGCCCAAGCGGGCTCCGTCGCATACGTCAATGACTTCTTTCTTTTTTAAATCGCATACGGTATACGTCACGTTATCACCCCGTATAGTATATGAAAAACAGTGCCCCGATAGTCCTTCAGGACTATCGCGGCGTACAGACCGACCAAAAAGTTGTTTCACCACAGTGAAAAGAGAATAAAAAGAAAATGGTTTGTGTGGGTAGAATAAGCACAGGCCATTTTTAATAATCAACCCTTACAAAGGTGATTTTTTCTTCCCTTGCCTTGCAAGGGAATTCACTGTTTTCCGCCGCTACGCTCTCTACCGTACCCACGTACGCCGACGAGATCGCATCGGCGAAATGCAACTGTCTTTTTTGCAGTCTGCCGGCGTGTCAAAGAGGACTCTTTGACACGCCGAACGCCCCGATAGTCTTGAAAGACAATCGGGGCGTTTTTTATTTTCTTTCCAGATGTTGACGGATCGGCTCAATCGCCTTAAAAAATCCGAAGGTTAAGAGGATCATCAGTACCAGCATAATGGACGAGGGGAGCAACCGTAACAGTACCGTGGCGCCGAATCCCGTGCCGTATAATAGCGCCAGGCACAGGCTTTTGCATCCCAGCTCCACCACCAGCGTTTCCGTTACGCTTGCCAGAATACAGCGGAGCAGGGTGGCCTTTTCTTTATAATAGAATAAACCGAATACCAGTCCCATCAGCGCCATACACAGGGTGATGCCCGGATTAAAGGGGCCGGGGGTCTGCAACAGCCAGGTGACAAAGTCACCCAAGCCGCCCACCATCATTGCCATCACCGGCCCAAGCAAATATCCTGCGGTGGCAATGAAGAGAAACCCAATGCTGATCTTTACCGATTCGCTGGGATAAAATTGCAAAAAAAAGGAAGATAAAACATACAGCGCTACCAGCATTGCTCCAATGGTCAGGGTGCGGAGTTGTTTTAACTTCTGAAGGGAATCGGTGAATTTGAAAAACAATTTTTGCATAGCAGATACCTCCTTACAATATTTTCCGTTCGTTGTAAAGAGATATACAGATTACAACGCAGCGGGATGCGATGGACAAACCGCAAGTCTTCCGACTTTTCGTGCCTCGGGCAACTCCCCGTCCCGCGGCCACTTAACGCTTGTCCGTCTACTCTGCTTTTCTGCTATTAATTATAGCACGCAATTTTTATTTGTCAATACGGTGGCGGGCTGTCAAAAAGGCAGTTGCATTTCGTCAACAAAGCTCCGTCGGCGTACGTGGTACGGTAGGAGATTTGCTGGCGGAAAACAGTGAATCCCTTGCAAAGCAAGGGAAATACAGAATCTCTTTAGTGAATTTCAATTTTAAAAAATGGTTTATGCGTATCATACCCATAAACCATTTCTAATTTTCTGTTTTCACTGTGGTGAAACGACTTTTTGACAGTCAGAAGCCGGAGTCCGTTGGACTCCGACTTTTGGTTTAGAAGAATTTTGTAATAATGCCCTGAACCCAGAAAATAATCAGGAGAACGGGGATGATCCATTTGGCATATACGTACATCCATTTTTTGACGGGTAGGCCCAACCCTTTGCCGGTATTGGCCTCAGCAATAAAGTTGTCCCAGCCCCAAGCCTTGTTCTTTATGGTACAGAAGAGCACGTAAACCACACTGCCCAGCGGCAGAATGTTGTTGGAAATAATAAAGTCTTCCAGATCCATAATGTTGGTGTTTGCGCCCAGAGGCTCAAAACCGGACCAGAGATTGAATCCGAGTACGCAAGGAAGAGAGAGCGCCAACAGAAATCCTCCGTTGATCAGGCAAGATTTTCTGCGGCTCCAGCCCCATTTGTCACATCCGCAGGAAACGATGTTTTCAAACACGGCAATTATTGTGGACATGGCGGCAAAAACCATGAAGAGGAAAAACATAGCGCCCCAAACCCGCCCCAAAGGCATTTCATTAAAGAGATTGGGCAACGTTTCAAAGACCAATCCGGGGCCGGAGCCTGCATCCAGCCCATAGGCAAAGCAGGCGGGAATAATAATCAGACCGGCGGTAAATGCTACAAAGGTATCCAGTGCGGCAATGGACATGGATTCGCCCATCAGCCGGCGGTCCTTATCGATATAACTGCCGAAAATGGCCATACTGCCCATACCGATGGACAGGGTAAAGAAGGCCTGTCCCAAGGCGGCGAAGATTACCTCGCCCCAACCGTGCTCGCGAACACCGTCAAGGTTGGGAAGCAGATAGTATTTCACGCCTTCTGCGGCGCCGGGGAGTGTCACCGAACGCACTGCCAATACCAAAATGATGGCAAACAACGCCAACATCATAACCTTGGTGATGCGCTCCACACCCTTCTGCAGTCCCAGCGAGCAAACCAGCACGCCCAATAAAATTGCCAGCGCCATGAAAAGGGACATAGACAGGGGATCGGCGGTCATTTGATCAAACTGCGAGCTCACCGCTTCGGGATCCAGCCCCACAAAGTCACCGCGGATCATCTTGAGAACGTAGGCAAACATCCAACCGGTAACGGTGGTGTAAAACATCATCAAAAGATAGTTGCCGATGAGGCCCACCCAACCGAAGGCGTGCCATTTTGTCCCCTGAGGCTCCAATGCTTCAAAGGAGGTCATAATGCTCTTTCGGCTGGCGCGGCCCACGGAAAATTCCATGGTCATAATGGGTAGACCGAAGATTACCAGAAAGAACAAATAAATCAAAATAAAGGTGGCGCCGCCGTATTGTCCCACGATGTAGGGAAAACGCCACACGTTGCCCAGCCCGATGGCACAGCCGGCGGAGATGAGCAAAAATCCCAGACGGGAACCAAATTTTTCTCGTTGCATTTTTATCCTCCGAGTTCCGAAAAAAATGAGGGAAACTGATGTCTCCCTCATTTCGGTGATTGCTAAATTAAAGTTCGATGGTATTTAACAGGTCGCGCAGGGCAACGATCTCGTCCTTGGTGAAGGTAAGACCCTTGTTCATCTTGGTACCGTCCGGAGACCAATCGCGGATATCGTATTTGGGATCTCTGCCGGCCCAGCTGATCAGCTTAACCTCTTTAGCCCAACCGTTGGGACCTTCCACCAGCTTGCCAAAGGTTTCTCTGACGTCATAAGTGAATTCAGCCATGTATGTAGCCTCCTTATTTTTATTATTTATATTATATTAAATAATAATTGTATATGTCAATAGGT
>JAZQJG010000089.1:0-14197 GCA_045541535.1 Eubacteriales bacterium | reverse complement strand
TCGTGATCCCATGGGGGGGGGAGGGGCGGCCTTTTTTTCCATAAACAAAAAACCCCCAAACCACCATCGGTGTTTTGGGGCTTTTAAAATTGTGATTATTCGGGCAATACCTCTGCCTGCTCCTCATCGGGGAATTCCTCGGAATAGGTGAAGTTGGTCTTGCGCAGCTTACCCTTCTTGTCCAGATAGTACAGCACGGCGCCCACGGCGGCCAATGCGGCCAGCACACCTACCACGATGCTGATGATGGTGATCAAAGTACTTTTTTTCATATTTACACCTCCACTTGATTTGTTTATAGTATAACAGTATTTTTTGCACTTTTCAATCTTTTTAAAATGAAGAAATGATGAATTTTTATTTTTTCGGCTTCAGCACGAATTTCAGCATGGCCACAAAGTACAGCGCCTCCCACAGCAGATTGCTCAACAGACGGCAAACGCTGTCGTTCATCCCTGCGGCGGCCAGCAAGCCCTTGGCCAGCGCGGTCAACAGCGCCACCGCCAGAATGGTCATTATAAATTTCAGGCTCTGGGTGGCCCATTCATAGGGACCGTCGCCCCGCTGTTGCCACACCCACAGCTTACAGGCCAGAAAATAGGGCAGTCCCCAGATAATAAAGGTCAGCGCCGTCTGGAAGGGCTGGAGTACCGGCACCAACGCACAGCCCAGACCCAAGGCCCAGCGCAACACCTCGCCCACCAATACCACCACCAGATACCGCAGGATCTCCGCCTTATGCCCGGCGATATAGTCCAACAGCTTGTCTTCCTTTTCCCAGTTTTGCTTTTTTCTTTCCTTGGCCATAGGGCGGCCTCCTTAAAATGATAAACTTATGTATTTGTAATTAGTATATCACGGTGGGTCTTGCTTTGCAATAAATATCGTGGTAAAATAAAAAGAGTATTGAGTTTTCATCGTTCTTTTATTTTGGAAAGAAAAAACCCAAAGGGTTTGCTTTTTCTATGCCCATTCTGCGAATGGGCATAGAAAAAGAGGACTCATATGAGTGCAGAAAGCCAAAATATCCCCTCGCTTTCCCTTAGCCTTGCGGCATAGATCGCTCGGGGATGTTTCCTCCGTCCCACCGGAAGAACTGCCGTTCTTCCCGCCTGCGGTGTAGGTGGGACTACGGAAATATGGCGAATCAGCCGCTGTCGCGTCTGTATTCTCCTCTTTGGGTTAAGAGATTTCGCAGAAATCTTCTTTTCCTTTGCCTCTGAAAATCGGAGGCAAAGGAAAAGAGCACTCTTTCGAGTGCAGAAATTCAAAATATCCCCTCGCTTTCCCTTATGCCTCACGGCATAGATCGCTCGGGAATGTTTTGGAACAAGACCACGAAGGGGGCTTGTTCTGTTTTGAGGCAATACCCCAAAACAGAACAAGAGCGCTCTTGCGAGCGCAGAAAATCAAAATATGGTTTCGCTATCCCTTATGGCTTCGCCATAGATCGCTCAACCATGTTTTGGAAAGAAAAAACCCAAAGGGTTTGCTTTTTCTATGCCCATTCTGCGAATGGGCATAGAAAAAGAGGACTCATATGAGTCCTCTCTTTCCAAAATAGGAGAATGATGAAAAAGTGCGGCGAATAAACCGCAAATGGATGATGAGAGGGGGTGGCTCTCATCGTGATTTTATTATAGCACAGCTTTTTCGGCTTTGTGTTACGAAAATGTAAATAGGTTGTAAACAATGAAAAACAAAGGATTGATTTGGGCGGTGGTGCTCTGCCTGTGTCTGTCGCTGTGCGCTTGCAAGGGGACGGATACCCACCGCTATACCGTGACCGGCGTCTTTGACACCGTGGTGGAGATCATCTGCACCACCCGAGCCGACGCCGAACGCTACGGCAAGGCGGCAGAGCAACAACTGAAAAACTGGCACGAGCTGAGCGACGCCTATCATCCCTATGCGGGGGTGACGGGCATTTACGCCGTCAATCACAGCGAGGGCCGATGGGTCACGGTGGACGACGAGTTGTTGGGTCTGTTGCAATTTGGGATAGAAGCCTATGAGAAAACCGAGGGGCGGGTGAATCTGCTGTGCGGCGCCGTCAGCCGACTGTGGAAGGACACCGAGGCGCCGCCCTCCGCCGGGGCTTTGCAGGAGGCCCTGAAGCATATTAATATAGCATCAATGGAGATCAAGGACCGACAGGTGCGCCTCACCGATCCGGCGGCCCGTCTGGACGTGGGCGCCTTTGCCAAGGGCTATGCCCTGCAACGGGTGGCGGAACAGCTTAAGGCCGAGGGCTTTTGCGGGCTGATCAGCGCCGTTTCCTCGGTGATCGCCGTGGGCGATAAAAACGGTCAACCCTTTGCCGTGGGTATCGGCGATCAGCAGGGAGGCGTGGGCGCCGTGTTGCAGTTGCGGGATATGGCGCTGTCCATCAGCGGTACCGATCAACGGTATTTTATTTACGAAGGAAAAACCTATCATCATATTCTGGATCTGTCCACCGGTTATCCGGCGGAGAGTGGGGTCACCCAGGCCGGCGTGCTCCATACCGATGCCGGCTGGGCAGACGTTTATTCCACGGCGGCCCTCATTGCGGGGGAGACCGAGGAAAACGCCCTCTTGCGTCGCAACGGGGAATATGAATATTTTGGCAAGATAAAGGAGTGGTTGTAATGTATCCCAGCCGTGTATATGCGCGCATTGATCTGGACGCCATTGAACAAAACATCGATCGTG
The DNA here is from genome assembly GCA_045541535.1 of Eubacteriales bacterium. Classification (GTDB taxonomy): domain Bacteria; phylum Bacillota; class Clostridia; order Oscillospirales; family QAKW01; genus Firm-08. Next base: position 11,503 of record JAZQJG010000089.1, on the reverse strand, counting down.
TACAGCGGGTGGTGGGGGAATCGGTAGCCGTGTATGCGGTGATCAAGGCCAACGCTTACGGTCACGGCGCCCTGCAGGTTGCCAAGGCTTTGCGGCACCGTGTGGCCGGCTTTGGCGTGGCCACCGCCGAGGAGGCCCTGTCTCTGCGGGATGCGGGCATCAAAAATTCCATTCTCATTTTGGGCTATATCTTCCCCGACAGCAGTGAAGCCCTGATTATGGAGGACGTCGCTCTGACGGTCTTTGATTACGATACCGCCGAAACCCTGTCCCGGATGGCGGGGCGGTTGAACAAAACCGTCAAGGTCCACATCAAGCTGGACACCGGTATGGGCCGCATCGGCTTTTTACCCGGAGAGGCCAGCGTGGAAACGGTCAAGCGCATTGCCGCACTGCCTCATCTGGAGATAGAGGGACTCTTTTCCCACTTTGCCTGCGCCGACGAAACGGACAAGACCTCGGCCCATATCCAGTTGCAAAAATTCATTGCGTTTGCCGACGCTTTGCAGGCGGCAGGGGTCAGTATCCCTATGCTCCATATAAGCAATTCCGCCGGCATCACCGAGATGCCCGACGCTCGCTTTAATATGGTGCGTTGCGGCATTGCCACCTACGGGCTTTACCCCTCCGACGAGGTGGATCGCACCAAGCTGGAGTTGGTTCCCGCCATGAGCCTGCACGCTAAGGTCACCTATGTCAAAACTGTGCCGGCAGGTACCCCCGTCAGCTACGGTTCCACCTTCGTCACTGACCGTGAAACGGTGATCGCCACCGTGCCCATCGGCTATGCCGACGGTTATCCTCGTTCCCTTTCGGGACGGGGCTATATGATGATTCGGGGGCAAAAGGCTCCCGTATTGGGCAGAGTTTGTATGGACCAATGTATGGTGGACGTCACCCATATCCCCGGTGTTTGCCGTGGGGATGAGGTCATCGTGATGGGGGAGGGCGTGGACACCGAAACGGTGGCCCGTCTGTCCGACCGTTTACATTATGAACTGATTTGTGACATCGGTGTGCGTGTGCCCCGTGTTTACGTTACCAAAAAATAACAAACAATACCCGCAGTTTAGCAACTGCGGGTATGTTTTCCTTTGGCTATGTTACAGATTAGAGTTTGGAGAAGTGTGGATTATGGCTTCAAGTAAAGAGTATTTGGATTTTATATTAGAACAGCTCTCTGCGTTGGATGAAATAACATACAGAGCGATGATGGGCGAGTACATACTCTATTATCGTGGAAAAATCGTTGGTGGTATATATGATGACAGACTGCTTGTAAAGCCTGTTAAAACTGCCATATCTCTTATGCCGAAGGCAACCTATGAATTGCCCTATGAGGGAGCAAAAGAAATGCTGATGGTTGATGACGTTGACAACAAGGATTTCTTGACCAAGCTCATTGCTACTATGTATGATGAATTACCGGAACCAAAGAAAAAGAGATGATCTTTTTTGAGAGCAACGGGGAGTTGCTTGCGTATGATTATGGAGCGCAGTATAATAAACACGAGGTGATTATTTTATGGAAACGAAAGATATTATTCTTAAGTTGAGAATGAAAAAAGGCATGTCACAGGACGAACTGGCGGAAAAAGTATTCGTAACCCGTCAGGCGGTTTCTCGCTGGGAGACGGGCGAAACCACGCCGAATACCGAAACTTTAAAATTGTTATCAAAGCTATTTGACGTTTCTATCAACACACTTCTCGGCGCTCCGCAAAAACTGATTTGCCAATGCTGTGGTATGCCTCTGGAAGATGCGAACATCAGTCGTGAAAAAGATGGTTTTTTCAATGAGGAATACTGTAAATGGTGTTATGCAGACGGCGAATATATGTATCATAATATGGATGATTTAATAGAGGTCTGCGTGCAGAATATGACAAGCGAGCACTTTTCTTCGGAACAGGCGCGCGGGTATTTGAAGGAAATGCTTCCAAAACTGGATTACTGGAAACAGTATAAATACCTCGGTGGGGCAGAAAAGTTTGAAGAATTCAAGCGACAACTCATCCATGAATTTAATGAGTTACATATTGAAGGAATGCCAAAGGTTGAAAAGCTGAATGCTCTTGTGGGCGGATACATCAACCTTGAATACTGTTTTCCAAACGGTCAAAGGGTAAAAATTTTGGATGATAATGCAACCTATCTTGGCAATCAACTGGAATGTGAGCTTGGCGGCGGGCGTTGTTTCGGCATCGCCGCAAATATGGATTTTCTGCTTGTTTGCACCTATGAAGAAAACGGCGAAAATCCCGAACTTGTAATGTATAAGAAACGATAAGAAAACGGAGGTGTAGCAACGCTACACCTCCGTTTTTCTTTTTTCTATTCCACCAGCAATTTTGCCGTAGTTTCGTCAATGATGAGGGTGTTGATACAACCGGAGCGCAGCGCGGCACGGATGGCCGCCGCCTTGTGGGTGCCTGCCGCCACGGCCACGGTGTTGGGAATGGCCCGCAGGATCTCCATATCTGCGGCCAAGAGACGGTCCTGCAGAGGATTGCGGTCAAAGCTGCCGTCGGCTCGCACCAGATTGGTGGCAATATCGCAGACAAACTCCTCGCTTGCCAGCCCCGTTTTGCTGTAAACCGAGGTTTCCGCCGAGGGCAGGCCGATGCCCAAAATAGCCAAATCGCACCCACGCATATAGTCAAAGGATTGTTTGATGTGGCTCTCCTTCATCAGCCATTGTTTGGTCTCGGGATGATCGACGATGAGGGGAGCGTAGAGCATAATGCTGGGGCAGTCCAATTTGTTGGCCAGATGGCGGGCAAGCTCGTCGGCCTTGCGGATCTCACGGGTGAGATTAAGGGCACCCAACAGGGAGACCACCTTACAGTCGGGCTTGTGGGAAAATTTGAGTTGCTCCACCGTGAGGAAAGGAGTGCGTCCCCAGGAAATGCCCACGGTGTCACCGTTGCGCAGATTGCTCTCCAGATATTGGGCGGCGACCAGCGCCACCTTGTAGACGGCGGTGTCTGCCTCTCCGTAGTCCGAGGCGACGATACATTCTTTCAGCCCGTACTTTTCCTCCAACTTGCATTCCAGCGCCGCATTTTCCTCCTCAAAGCCCCGCACCGTGATGTGCACGATGTCCTGGGCCTTCAGGGTGTTGATGATCTGGTTGACCTTTTGACGGGTGAGCCCCAAGCGTTTGGCAATTTCGTCCTGTGTCAGCTCCAGCGTATAATACCAATATGCAATTTTTGTATAAATATTTCGATTCATCATACCGTTAGCATATCATTTTGCGGCAGGCTTGTCAAGAATTTGCCCTTGACAAATGGGGAAGAGGGTGCTATACTGTGGACAAATGTAACAAAATATTACAAATGTACAATGGGAGAAAAGATTATGAAGATCGTTGCCATTAGTGATCATTTTGTTCGCACCGAGCATTATGAGGCTTGCTTTGCCAAATATCCCGAATACGAGCTCAAAACCGTGTTCTTCGGTTTTGAGGATCGCTATATTATGCGGGACGTATTCCATAAGATCGAGCGCAACGGCCCCGATGCCTATCCCATTCCCGAGGAACTGTTTGAACTGGTGGAGGATGCCGACGTGATTATGACTCACGTTTGCCCCATCCCCGCTTCTTTGATCGCCAGAGCCAAAAAGCTCCGTGCCATTCTCTGCAACCGCGGCGGTCTGGAAAACATCGCCGTAGAGGAGGCCACCAAGCGGGGTATTCCCATCCTCAACAACCCCGCCCACAACGCAAACGGCGTTTCCGAACTTGCCGTGGGTCTGATGGTGACCCTCACCCGTAACGTGGTGCCCTCCCATATGGGCCTGAAGGCGGGCGAATGGAAAGAAAACTTTATCAACACCGGCAATATTTGGGAGCTGAAGGGCAAGACCGTTGGTATCGTGGGCTTTGGCAACATCGGTCACATCGTGGCGGAAAAGCTGAACGTGTTCGGCTGCCGCATTCTGGTCAATGATATCAAATATGATCCCGAGGACGAGATGCTCTCCCGTCTGCCCATCCGGCAGGTGGATCTGCCCACCTTGATGAAAGAGAGTGACGTGGTCACCCTCCACGCTCGTAATGAAAATATCATCCTCAGTAAAGAAATGCTGAACCTGATGAAGCCCACCGCCTTCTTTATCAACACCGCCCGTGCCCATATGGTGGACTATGATGCCTTGGCGGAAATGATGCAGGCCGGCAAGCTGATGGGTGCGGCGCTGGAGGTCCATCCCGTGGAGCCCCTGCCCGCCGACTACCCCTTCCTGAAAATGGACAACGTGATCCTCACCACCCATCGGGGCGGCGACACCCTCAACGCTTACAGCGACAGCCCCGAAATGCTGGTCACCGATTACGCCCGTTATTTGCAGGGACAAAAGCCCCGCTTCTTCGTCAATCCCGAGGTGGGATATGGGAAATAAGATCCGCAGTAACAATCCTTTGCTTCGGCATAGGGGTGTTTTGCTGGGCTGTCATCGGGGGGATCGCGCCAACTTTCCCGAAAACACCATGGAGGCCTTTCGCGGCGCGGCAAAATTGGGAGTCGATGCCATCGAAACCGACGTGCGCCGCACCAAGGATAATCACCTTGTCCTGATCCACGACCGGGACGTGGTGCGCACCACCGACGGGGAGGGCTTTGTGGACGAGATGACCCTCTCCGAGATCAAAGCATTGGATGCCGGAGGATGGAAAGGGGAGCAGTTTCGAGGAGCAAAAATCCCCACGGCGGAAGAGTTTTTGGATTTTGTCCGTCCAACTCGTCTGATCGTTAACTGGGAACTGAAAGAATGGCCCATGGATCACGGCGAGGAGCGCCCCTTCCGCACGGTGGATCTATTGGTGGAACTGATCGATGGGTACGGTATGGCGGAACGCAGTATCATCAATTCCTTTTCCGAGCGTGTACTGGAATACGTGGCGGAAAAATGGCCGGGAAAATTTATGATCCACGGCTATCCTTTTTATAAAAATCCCAAGGATTTTGCCGCCCGCCCCCTCGTTGAGTTTATGGACTGGGCGGTGATCTGGAACAAGTCGGAGGATCATCCCGCCGGCTTTGCCGAGGATTATCGCTACGCCGAGGAAAACGGGTGCCGTACCTGTATTCTGGTGCCGGATACCGAAGAAATGTATCAGAAAACCATTGATCTTGGCTGTAATATGATCACCAGTGACGATCCCGCCACCGGTATCAAGGTGCTCCAAAAACTGGGATATCGCTAAACGCATTTTCTTTAAAATCAATTTACGGCTGTGGGATGGCATTCTCTGGCGGCCGATAGATATGTTTTTTTCAAAAAATTACAAAAAAGGTGGACAATCCTTTTTTTATATGATATAATCATCGGTGATATTGGGACAATCCGTCCCGATATCACCTTAATTTTGTGATAAATATTATTTGGAGGTATATAGCAATGAGCAAAAAGTTTGTGTATTTGTTCAAAGAAGGCGACGCCAGCATGCGTGAGCTGCTGGGCGGTAAGGGTGCTAACCTGGCCGAGATGACCAAGATGGGTCTTCCCGTTCCTCAGGGCTTCACCGTTTCCACCGAAGCCTGCACCCAGTACTATGAAGACGGCAGAAAGATCAATGATGAGATCCAGGCCGAAATCATGGCGAACATCGACAAGATGGAAGAGATCACCGGTAAGAAATTCGGCGATACCGAGAACCCCCTGTTGGTTTCCGTTCGTTCCGGTGCCCGCGCTTCCATGCCCGGTATGATGGACACCATCCTCAACCTGGGTCTGAACGAAGAGGTTGTTGAGGTTATGTCTGCCAAGTCCGGTAACCCCCGTTGGGCTTGGGACTGCTACAGAAGATTTATCCAGATGTACTCCGACGTTGTTATGGAAGTCGGTAAGAAGTACTTCGAGGAACTCATCGACAAGATGAAGGAAGAAAAGGGTGTTACCCAGGACGTTGAGCTGACTGCCGAGGATCTGAAGGTTTTGGCCGGCCAGTTCAAGGATGAGTACAAGAGCAAGATCGGTAAGGACTTCCCCACCGATCCCAAGGAACAGCTCATGGGCGCTGTGGAGGCTGTTTTCCGTTCTTGGGACAACCCCCGTGCCAACGTTTATCGTCGTGACAACGATATTCCCTATTCTTGGGGTACCGCTGTTAACGTTCAGATGATGGCCTTCGGTAATATGGGTGACAACTGCGGTACCGGCGTTGCCTTTACCCGTGACCCCGCTACCGGTGAAAAGGGCCTGATGGGTGAATTCCTGGTCAACGCTCAGGGTGAAGACGTTGTTGCCGGTGTTCGTACTCCCATGCCCATCGCCGAAATGGCTGACAAATTCCCCAAGGCTTTCGCAGACTTCAACAAGGTTTGCGCTATCTTGGAGGATCATTACAGAGATATGCAGGATATGGAGTTCACCATTGAAGAGGGCGAACTGTACATGCTGCAGACCAGAAACGGTAAGAGAACTGCCAAGGCTGCTCTGAAGATCGCTTGCGATCTGGTTGCCGAGGGCATGATTGACGAGAAGCAGGCCGTTGCCATGATCGATCCCAGAAATCTGGACACCCTGCTCCATCCCCAGTTTGATGCCAAGACTCTGAAGGCTGCTACTCCCGCCGGTAAGGGTCTGGGTGCTTCCCCCGGCGCCGCTTGCGGTAAGGTTGTATTTACCGCCGAGGATGCCGAGGCTTGGAACGCCAGAGGCGAGAAGGTTATTCTCGTTCGTCTGGAGACCTCTCCCGAGGATATCACCGGTATGAAGGCCTCTCAGGGCATTCTGACCGTTCGTGGCGGTATGACCTCTCACGCCGCCGTTGTTGCCCGTGGTATGGGTACCTGCTGTGTACCCGGTTGCGGCGAGATCAATATGGACGAGGAGAACAAGAAGTTCACCTTGGCCGGTAAGACCTACGTTGAGGGTGACTATATCTCCATCGACGGTTCCACCGGTGCCATCTACGACGGTATCATCCCCACCGTTGACGCCGAGATCGTTGGCGAGTTCAAGACCATTATGGATTGGGCTGACAAGTTCAGAACTCTGAAGGTTCGCACCAATGCCGACACTCCTGCCGACGCTGCCAAGGCCGTTGAGCTGGGCGCCGAGGGTATCGGTCTGTGCCGTACCGAGCATATGTTCTTCGAGGCTGACAGAATTGCCGCCTTCCGTGAGATGATCTGCTCCGATACCGTTGAAGAGCGTGAAGCCGCTCTGGCCAAGATCCTGCCTTATCAGCAGGGCGACTTTGAGAAGCTGTACGAGGCTCTCGAAGGCAACCCCGTAACCATCCGTTTCCTGGATCCCCCGCTGCATGAGTTCGTTCCCACCGAGGAAGCCGACATTGCCGCTCTGGCTGCCGCTCAGGGTAAGAGCGTTGCCGACATCAAGGCAATCATTTCCTCTCTCCACGAGTTCAACCCCATGATGGGTCACCGTGGTTGCCGTCTGGCCGTTACCTATCCCGAAATCGCTGCTATGCAGACCCGTGCTGTTATCCGCGCCGCGATCGCTGTGAACGCCAGAAACGACTTTGCTGTTAAACCCGAGATCATGATCCCCCTGACCGGCGAGGTTAAGGAGCCCAAGTTCGTTAAGGACGTTGTTGTTGCTCCCGCCGATGCCGAAATCGCAGCCGCCGGTGTTGAGCTGGCCTACGAGGTTGGTACCATGATCGAGATTCCCAGAGCTTGTCTGACCGCTGACGAGATCGCCAAGGAAGCCGACTTCTTCTGCTTCGGTACCAACGACCTGACCCAGATGACCTACGGCTTCTCCCGTGACGACGCCGGTAAGTTCCTGGAAGCCTACTATGACAAGAAGATCTTTGAGAACGATCCCTTCGCCAAGCTGGACCAGAACGGTGTCGGCAAGCTGATGGAGATGTCCATCAAGCTGGGTAAGGGCACCAACGACAAGATCCACTGCGGTATCTGCGGTGAGCACGGCGGCGACCCCGTTTCCGTCGAGTTCTGCCACAATATCGGCCTGGACTACGTTTCCTGCTCTCCCTTCCGCGTACCTGTAGCCAGACTTGCTGCTGCGCAGGCCGCCATCAAAGAAGGCAAATAGTTGCTGACTTTATAAAACAAAACGATCCGCCCATCAAACGATGGGCGGATTTTTGTTAGAATATCTTTCATTTTGCAGCAGGATATGCTATAATTTTTGGGGGTGATGAAATGTATAAATACGAAACGCATCTACATACCTTTCCTGTAAGCCGTTGTGCAAAGGCGGATGTTAAGGAAAGTTTAGAATTCTACAAGAAACTTGGCTATGACGGTGTTTTTATTACAAACCATTTTCTTGATGGTAATATAAATATCGAAAAAGAAAAATCTTATGAAGAGAAAATAGAATTTTATTTTTCGGATTTTGAAAAAGGAGTAGAAATCGGAAAAACTCTTGGCATTAAGGTGTTTTGCGGGGTTGAACTTTCTTACGGCGGCACGGATTTTTTGGTCTATGGTTTAGATAAGGAGTGGTTTCTTTCGCATCCTGAAATTATGGATATGAAAAAGAGTGATGAACTTGCATTTATGATGGATAGCGGAGCACTCATAATTCAAGCGCATCCATTTCGTGAAGCATCATATATTAACCATATTCGTCTTTTTCCCAGACATGTTCACGGTGTTGAAGTGTTGAATGCCAGCCGAACAGAAGCTGAAAACAAAATGGCCGGAATATATGCTCAAAATTACAACTTGATTGAATTTGCAGGTTCGGATAATCACAGCGCATCAAACAAGAAAATCCTGGCAGGTGTTTGTTGCGAAGAACCTATATGCGATATTAAAGATTTTGTAATAAAAGTAAAGGAAAACAAGATGGAAATTTTCACTTTGATAAGAGAATGATTCCTCCCTTTTGCTGATAGCAGCACAGGCCGCCATCAAAGAAGGCAAATAATTGCTGACTTTATAAAGCAAAACGACCCGCCCATCAAACGATGGGCGAATTTTTACATTTGTTGCAAAAATGATTATTTTATGCTACACTGTAGATATAAAGGGGGCGGAAATGATGCTAAAAAAGATTTTTATCGTTATTATGTGTATAACTGTGCTACTGTCAATTGTTGCTTGTGGCAATGACCATACTCATCAAAACGATAACGACGGTACAAATCAAAACGAATCCTCATCAATCAGTGATACTTTAAAAGAATCAAAATCTGTTTTCAGAACAGAGAATGTTACACGCATTACGTTTTGCGCATATTACGGTGACGGCAAGGGCTGTGATGTTCCCGCTGAACATTTTGATGAAATTATATCATGGCTTGACTCTTTTAAGGTTGATACTGATAGGGAGTTCCCCGAGTTGCCTCCGCCCGGCACAAACACAATTTATGTAGAAATTGAATATTCAGACAGAAGCATCATTAAACAAGGCATGGATACAACTACAGTTGACGGTATTACATATTATATTAAAGGTGATACTTCCCCGGAATGTTACGATGAAATAATATCAAAAACAAGTTTGAGTTAATTTTTCTCTTTTGCAAACCGCACCACCGGCCGCTATCAAAGAAGGCAAATAATTCAAAACAACAAAAATGCTATAATATAAAAAGGAGTGTGAGAATATGGTTATGTTGAAAAAAGTGCTGATCCTTTGGATGTGTCTAATGTTGCTTTTGTGCTCTGCGGCGTGCAAAAACGAGGCGCCCAAAACTCCCGATCCCGACCCTACGGAGCAGACTCAACAATCCTCCGAAACGGATACGCAACCCGATTCCGTTCCCAAAACCGATTCTCAATGGAAGAAGCTGACTTTTACAGAATTTATGGAGAAGGTGGAAGGGGTCTGGATTCATACAGATACGATTGAACCTATATGGGAAGGATACTATTATGAGTTTTGTATTATTTCCAATGAAACCTGTGTGGGTGGTGTATACCCCGGCAGTTATGGCAGACCCGGCAAAATAGACGGTTATGAACAGCAGGGAGAGAATCGGTTTGTATTGCAATTGTTATACGAAGCGGGATATGATATGGACGAACCGGTGCCCGAAAAGAGAGAAACACTTGTAGTGACGTTGTTGGCCGATGGAAAGGCGACGCTCACATATTCCACCGGAGCAGAATGTGCCGTTATTTTTGGCGGCGAGGATTTGGAGGATGCACAGAAGGCTGCTACTGTCTATGTGCAACAACAAGCTTGAAATTTGAATCAAAAGTCCTATGCAAACAGCATAGGACTTTTGCATTGTAATTTCGTGCGGAAAGCGGTATAATGGAAAAAAACAAGGGGGAGGAAGAAGACGTGACGCAAGGGTTGTTTTTCGGGGCTGTATGCAAATTTGCTTTGGGGGTCGGGCTGGTGGGAGCGTTGCTCTTTGTGCCGGCGGGAACGGCGCGCTTTTTCGGCGGTTGGCTGTTGATGGCGGTGCTGTTTATCCCTATGTTTTTGGCGGGCATCGTGATGATGATCAAAAATCCTCGGTTGCTCTCAAGCCGTCTGGATGCGAAGGAGACGGCAGGAGAGCAACGACTGGTGGTCAAACTCAGCGGACTGATGTTTTTGACGGGCTTTGTGCTGGCGGGGCTGGGCGTACGCTTTGGCTGGTATACCTTGCCCCGTTGGGCGTCCGTTGTCGGGGCGGTGCTCTTTTTAATTGCTTACGGTTTGTATGCCGAGGTGTTGCGGGAAAACGCCTTTCTTTCTCGCATCATTCAGGTGCAGGAGCATCAACGGGTGATCGACACGGGCTTGTACGCCGTGGTGCGCCATCCTATGTACGGCGCAACGGTACTACTCTTTTTGGCTATGCCGCTGGTGCTGGGCTCGGTGTATTCGTTTTTGGTTTTTCTGGCGTATCCTTTCATCATAGCAAAACGAATTGCCCACGAAGAAAAATTTCTGGAGGAAAACCTTGCAGGATACTCCGAGTATAAGCAAAAGGTCAAATACCGTATTTTACCCTTTATTTGGTAATAAAACGGTCCGTTGTATTCACAACGGACCGTTCAGACTGCAAAAAAGTCGTTTCACCACAGCGAAGAGAAACTAAAAAGATAAAATGGTTTGTGGGGGCATAATAAGCACAAACCATTTTTTAATAATTAAACTTTACAAAAGTATTTTTTTATTCCCTTACACCGCAAGGGAATCACTGTTTTCCGCCAACAAATCTCCTACCGTACCCACGTACGCCGACGGAGCTTTGTTGACGAAATGCAACTTCCTTTTTGACAGCCTGCCAGCGTGTCAAAGAGGGGGTCTTTGACACGCTGAAAAACGGTCCGTTGTATGCACAACGGACCGTTCAGACTGCAAAAAAGTCGTTTCACCACAGTGAAGAGAAACTAAAAAGATAAAATAGTTTGTGGGGGCATAATAAGCACAAACCATTTTTTAATAATTAAACCTTACAAAAGTATTTTTTATTCCCTTGCACCGCAAGGGAATCACTGTTTTCCGCCAACAAATCTCCTACCGTACCCACGTACGCCGACGGAGCTTTGTTGACGAAATGCAACTTCCTTTTTGACAGCCTGCCAGCGTGTCAAAGAGGGGGTCTTTG
>JAZQJG010000088.1:0-8356 GCA_045541535.1 Eubacteriales bacterium | reverse complement strand
CAGTGAATCCCTTGCAACGCAAGGGAAAGAAGGAATTGCTTTGATGACTTTCCATTATTAAAAACGACTTGTGTTTATTATGACTCCACAAACCATTTTTTCTTTTGATTCTCTTTTCACTGTGATGAAACGACTTTTTTGGTAGTCTGAAAAGGAAGAGCGCGGGTGTGCTCTTCCTTTTTGCCTGTAAAAAAATCCACTTGCTATTGGCCTTTGGGTATGATACAATAATAAAGATAAGAAAGGAGCGATGTCCTTTGAAAAGAATCATTGCAGTAATTTTATGCCTGATTTTGTTGATGGGTTGTCTGCCGGCGGTCAGCGCCGCCACGGTTACCGACATCTCGGACAAGGCGGGCTTTGCCGCCATTGGGAATAATTTGAGCGGTAACTACCGTCTGGTAAACGATATCGTGTTCACCGAGGCAGACTTTGCCGAGGGGGGCGTGATGTACGGCAAATTGCCCTTTGCTGTAGAAGACGTGCCTTTCAGCGGCACGCTGGACGGTAACGGTCACACCGTAAACGGTCTGATCATTGACGTAGACTATTATCTCGACGATACCGACACCGTCACGGAGGAAATCGGCGTCAACTTCGCTGCACTGTTCGGGCTCCTTTCCGGTAGTGTAAAAAATCTGGAGTTGAAAAATATCAAGTTGTCCTTTGACGCCAACATCGACGCCGTGTTTAATGAAATGCGTGTGGGTGCCATTGCCGCCACCATGAGCAGAACTGCCGTCATTGAACAATGCGCTGTCAGCGGCTCCATGGTCGTTAACATTGTCGGCAACGGTCGTGTCAATGTGGGCGGTCTGGTAGGCTTTTCTCACGGTAAGATTACCGACAGTGCGTGCTATGCGGATATCACCGTTGCCCGTAATACCGATATCTGGACAAGAGTGGGCGGTATCGTCGGCAAATTGGATATTTCCGCTGCGTGTGTGGAATTCTGTTACGTGAACGCCGCAATTTCTGTTGCCAATTCCGCCGGTACCGCAAACAGTCGGTATGGCGCTTTTGCGGGTAATAATTGCGGTATCATTGACAGCTGTTATTATGCTGACACGTTGGAGGCCACCACGGGTGACTCCGGCGCCGGCGCCATGGTATCGGATACTGACAGTATAAATATTGCCGATCTTGGCAAGGCAGATTGTTATGAACGGTTTGATTTTACCGATCTCTGGTCCATTCAAACCATTCGCGGCGTTCAGCAGGCAGGCCTGCAAGCCTTTATTTGTGAGCATTCCGCTCCCGGCGCCTGGACCCAGACGGTGGCTCCCTCTTGCTATGCCGTGGGTAAGGAAGTACAGAACTGTGCTTTGTGCGGCGAAGTTTTGAATGAACGGGACGTTCCCGCCACCAACAATCACGTATGGGACACCGCTTTAACCCAAGGCCAGTATACCCACTACTATGCTTGTACCACGCTGGGCTGTAGCGCCAAAAATGAAGAAAACGCCCATACCGCCGGCGAGATCATTGTGGATGCCGCTCCCACTTGCGGCGCCACCGGTACCGGCCACAAGGATTGTACCGTCTGCGGATTGACGGTGGAGAAGGACGTTACCATTTCCGCCACCGGTGCACATATCGAAGACACCGAAAACGTGGTGATCGATACGCCCGCCAACTGTGGTGATGCCGGCATCGCTCACACCGTTTGCACCGTTTGCGGCAACACGGTAAACGCTAACGTAACCGTTTCTCCCACCGGCAACCACTCCTGGGACGGCGGCGTTGTCACCACAGAGCCCACTTCTTCCAAGAAGGGGGTCAAGACCTATACCTGTACCGTTTGCGGGGAAACCAAGACCGAAGATATCCCCGCCAAGGGTGTGGACGTTCTCAGCATTTTCACCGATCTGAAGAAAAAGGATTGGTACGTTAAAAACGGCGCCATTGATTTCGTATATAACAACGGTCTGTTCTCCGGCCTCACCGCCACCACTTTCGGACCCAATGATAATATGACCCGTGGTATGTTCGTTACCGTCTTGGGACGGCTCCACGGTGTATCCGTCAGCAAAAAGGTGACCACCAAATTTACCGACGTTAAGAAGAATCAATACTACACCGGCTATGTCAAATGGGCCAGTGACAATGACATTGTCGCCGGTCTGACCACCACCACCTTCGGTCCCGACGAGAACGTAAGCCGTGAGCAGATCTGCGCCATGATGGTGCGGTATTGCAATTTTGCAAACATCACGCTGGAGAAGAAAAACGCCGCGATAACTTTCCTGGATGCGGCCAAGATCTCCAAATACGCCCGCTCCGCCGTTAAGGCTTGCCAGCAGGGCGGCATCGTAAACGGTGAGAAAGTCGCCGGCGGTTACAACTTCCGTCCCCAGGGAAATGCAACCCGCGCCGAGGTTGCCACCATTATGATGAATTTTGCAAAATCTTATAAATAAGCATTAGCTTTCAACAAGGGAACGCTTTAGGGCGTTCCCTTGTTGTTTTCTGCCACACTTTTCTCGGCGCTCCGCGCCGGCGGTAGACCGCAACCAATCGAGCGGCGCACTCGTTCGTTTAAAGGAAACTGATGAACATTCGCGCTTGCTCTCTTGGGCGTTCTTCGCATGGCAACTTCTAAACTAAAATTGACACGCCTCTGCGAGGCATCTCAATTTTAAGAAGTTGCTCAAAGTAGCCACCATCATGATGAACTTTGCAAAAACTTACAAATAAAAACATCGAGCAGCGACGATTGTGCTGAAAGATGCGATCGGATTGCTCTGCGGCAGCCGCCGCATGAACTTTGCAAAAGCTTACAAATAAACTAAATCCAAAAAAGGTGCGATGCTTAAAAAGCATCGCACCTTTTTGCGGTAGAATACACACCTCGGGTGGCGGCGGCTACGGGGCACCTCAAAAATTTGGCAGTCTGTGCCGAGTGTTCTATCCTTTTTGAACACTCGGAAAAAAGCAGACGAAAATTTTTGGGGAATAGGGAGGATGTGCCGTGCCGCGTGCCATGACAAAAAGTAACCGCTTTTTGTCGGCACCTGCGAGCACGGAGGCAGACGACCCCGCCGCCCTGCGAGGCGTTCGTAGTGACACGGGAATTTTGATGACAAGAGGGTCAAAATTCCTACCGCTGACCTCGTTTTGCACGGACTCTGGGCCCGCTGGCCGTCCCAACCGCACCCACTCCCGCACCACCCCTCGGTTTTCCACAAAGTTGTTCACAATTATAAACAATTTGTCCGAAATTGTTAAATCTTTGAAAATTCATTGTGCAAGTTGCACAAAAAAGCGGGGGTGTTTTTTGTTTCGAAGTTGAAGCAAGGTGATTGTTTTTATTATAAAAATAGTGTACAATGGAATAGTAAATTGGGCCCGTATCTACAAAAATATAATGGGTCCGGAAAAGGAGAGATTTGCAATGTTACACAATGCAAGACGCGGCTTAAGTATTTTGCTGGCGGTTTTGATGTGTGTGAGCATGCTGACGGCCATCGTGCTGCCCGCTTCCGCCACCACACCCGAACCTGCGGCTGATCCTTATGCCAAGATCACCGGCGAAGCTGACGGCGACGTCATCGTTCCCGATGAAAACGTATACTTTGTGAACACCGCTTGGGCTGAAAATCCCGACGATTTGGCCTACGGCGATGAATTCGAGTATACCTACGGTGACGGTGAAACCTGGGGTAACGGTAAGACCTACCGTTTGACCTGGGACGTCAATACCTTCGCTGACTTTAAGGCTGCTCAGGCTGCCGCTCAGGTTTATTCCAGCGACTGGGCTTCCGATCCCGAGTACTATAAAGATGAATTAGTACTGGTATTCGCTCCCGGTAAGCAGACCACTGCTACCAGCCCCGACAGCGGTGCGGGCGCCTATTCCAATATGACTCCCGCTGCTGACGAAAACATCACCCTTGACGACCTGATCAAGCTGACCCTGCTGGGTCCCCAGGCCGGCAAGACTCCCGTAGCTGACAACTATCTGACCTCTAAAGAAGCTGCCAAGGTGATCAACAACGATCGTACCACCGACAGCGCCACCGAGTTCGTTTTCAGCTCCACCACCTACGTATTCACCCATGCAAACGCTGTTTGGGACGGCTTTGCCTTTGCCGGCGGCGCCAAGCTGTTTGCGGCAGCCTTCCCCTATCTGGCTACTGAGTTCAGAAACTGCTTGGCTCTGGGCATCAAAAATCCCTCCGGCCACCAGTTCTTGGCCATCGGCGGCAACGCCAGACAGTCCATCATCAAGTTCTATGACAACTATTTTGAGTTTATTCAGGGTGATGGCTCCTCTTCTCAGGATATGTACGGTAACCTGATTGAGTTTGACGGTAACGTATTTACCGGTGGTAAGATTGCCAAGAGCGATCAGTACAACCAGGCCTGGCACATCAAGCTCTATCCCACCAAGCAATCTGCCGCTTCTGCCGATTTCTACGGTGAAGAGCTGGCTGCCAACCCGCAGATCAACTTTACCAACAACGCTGCAGTTGATTGGGAAAGCAACCATTTCCTGCGTTTCCCCGTTGATAATGCCGGCTATTTGGAATACAATGCCAACGAAGCTGCCATTAACATTAAGAATAACAGCTTTATGGACGTCAATACCCACGGCGGCGGCGACGTCATTATGCTCCCCACGATTTCCTCTCAGGATATGGCCGACAGCTTTACTCTGAACATTCAGGGCAACTATGTCAACTTCTCTGACGAAGTTTTTGGTGACAAGAACTATATCTTTGTTCAGGGAAGCAGTGCTGACCAGAAGGTTGGCAGCGTGAACATTGAAAAGTACTATAAGTTTAACATTTTCAACAACGTGTTCTATGCTCCCAACACCGGCAAGGACAATTTGTTCAACTCTGCCGATGCTCAGCTTGACCTGTCCGGTAACCTGTTTGCCGACAATCAGGGCAACGTTCTGCCCATGAGAGCTTCTTGGGTATCCTCTCTGACCGCTAACTGGACCGTACAGTCTGACCTGTACGCTTCCGCTGCCATGAAGGGCGGCATCCGCGAGATGTTCACCGTACGTGAGCTGGGCGCTGAAAATGCGGCCGTTCTGTACAACTATTTCCAACTGCGTTCTACCCCTGCCAAGCAAAAAGACAGAGATTATATTGCCGCTTCTCTGAGCTTGCTGCTCAAGGACGGCGTTGAATTCGATCCTGACACCCTGCTGGTATATGGTGACGATGCCATCGTATACGAGGGTATGTATCTGGACGAGGCCTGTACCCAAAAGATGGACAAGATCACCCAGGCAGATCTCTATCCTGCCGCCGGTAAGACCATCTGGGCCAAGGCTACCTTGACCGAGGCAGGCACCACCCTGACCGTTAAATATCGCGTTACCACTCCCGAGGAATACCTGATCGTTGACCCCGAGGGTGACTATGGCGAAAGCGGTTACACCTTCAACGGCGCCACCTATATGCCCGGCGAGACCAATGCTACCACCGGTATCATGGCTCACAAGGCAAAGATTCGCGGCGACGGTAAGGAAAACGGCTTCTATCAGTACATTGATAACAGCCACGCCGACGTTTCCGCCACCAACGCAGACTACTGCGCTTACGGTAATGCCACCAACCCCAGCGTTGCTGACAATGCCGATGATATCTATAAGAACAGAATGACCGACCTGATCGTTCTGACCCCCGGCACCTATGACTTTAAGACACAGGGTATGGGTAAGAGCGTAGCTTACGTTGGTCCTCAGTGGGGCGTATCTCCCTTTGATGCCGACCTCGCTAAAGAGAAACAGATGGCGAACGGCCGTTCCTACGATCCTGCAACCGAGGCAGTTCTGCTTGGTTCTCTGAACCCTGCAGCCGACAACTCCCTGCATTTCGTATTCGACGGTATCGTATTTGCCGGAAAAACCGGTCTGAGCTGCTCTTCCGCCAGTAATCTGCTCGGTTCCAACCAGCAGCACTACCTCATTGACAACTGTGTGTTCAACAACAGACAGGCCATCGCCGGCGGCGGCTATGACAATAACAAGTCCGTTCGTATCAGTGACTTCACCATCCGTGATTGCTACTTTGACGGTGGTGACGTTGACTACTCCAAGGCCGACGGCGGCGTGGACAACACCGACGCTTTGATTCTGGTTCGTGCCAACCGCTTCTCCATGACCGACTGCGCCGTCGTGGATGACGACAACTTTGCGCAGATTCAGCACAGAACCGTTTACGTTTCTCTGACCGACGGTTCCAAGGTAAAATACAATGCCAGACGTCTGTTTGCAGACTTCAGCAACAACGTTATTATGGACTCCAAGCGTGACGGTATTCTCTACACTCTGAGAGATACCACCACTGTCAACGCTAACTTCGACTATTATCCCGACGGCGCTGAACTGATCGTTAAGGATAACTATTTTGAAGGCGGCTACGGCTACCTGTACGGTATTCAGAACGGTGAGGCCACCGGTTCTGAGAAATTTACCAAGGCCACCGTTACCGGCAACTATTTCTACAGAGACGGTTTTGACGGTAACATCATTGCTCACTACAACACCAGCGATTTCAAGAACACCAATGCTTACACCGATGACTCCGTGATCAAGGACAACGTCTTTATCACCCGTTCCAAGAACTATGTTTACGGTTACGGCGCCACCGTAAACATTGATGACAACTTCTACGGTTACTATGAAGGCGAAGAACTGAAGGCAGCCTATCTGTCCTCCAACTCTGTCGGCTTCACCAAGGATCCTACCACTTACTATCTGGACATCGAAAAGACCACCACCAACAAGGTTGCTTCCTTGGTTGACAATGGTTACGATGCCTTTGAATTTGTAAGATGGGCCAACCGGAACGAGTACAAGATCACCAAGAACAGCGGAGCTAACTCCTCCATGTTCAAGGCCTGTACCGGTGCTGAAATTCTGGAAGTTTATACCCTGACTCCCGGTGAGGGCGAAAATGCTGCAGACGTTAAGACCGTTCTGGCTGCTGACACTCCCTTCACCCATCCCCAGACTGTATATCTGACCGTTAAGAGCGGCGATTACACTCTGACCCAGATGGTCGAACTGACCACCGAATGCGATCACGAAGATTGCGAACTGATCGACGAGATCATCACTCCCGCTACCTGCCAGGCCACCGGTCTTAAGAACGTTCTGTGCGGCTGGTGCGGTGAGGCTCTGGAAGAGGGCCTGATCATTCCCAAGGCCGACCATATCCCCGGCGAGATGATCGTTGTTACTCCCGCCACCTGCGGCACTGCCGGTGTAGGTAAGACGGTTTGTACCGTTTGTGAGGAAGAGGTTGAAACCAATATCGTTATCGATCCTACCGGCGAACACAATCCTGCCGAAGAGCTGGTTCCCACCACTCCTCCCACCTGCAACACCAGAGGTGAAGGTAATCAGGTTTGCGCCGATTGCGGCGAGATTCTGGAAGAGGGCCTGATCATTCCCGCCACCGGCGAGCATGATGAAGACACCGAAAACATCGTTGCTGACACTCCCGCCACCTGCGGCGCTCCCGGTGTCGGTCACACGGTTTGTGCCGATTGCGGCGAAACCGTAAATACCGGTATCGTGATTCCCGCTACCGGCGCTCACACCCCCGGCGAGCTCATCGTTGACGAGCAACCCGGCTGTGCTTCCACCGGTATAGGCCATAAGAACTGTACCGTTTGCGGCACCTTGGTTGAGGATAACATCGTTGTTCCTTCCACCGGTGAACACGCACCTGCCGATAATTTGGTAGTTGATACCGCTCCCACCTGCTGCGCCACCGGTATCGGTCACAGCGTATGTAAGGATTGCGGCACCACCATTGAAGAGGGTCTCGTAATTCCTGCCACCGGCGAGCACGTATGGGCCACCACCCTGACCCAGGGCGATGCCACCCACTACTATGCTTGTACCACTGACGGTTGTACCGCCAGAAATGAAGAAGCCGAGCATACCGCCGGCGAGATCATCGTTGATACCGCTCCCGGTTGTAACACCACCGGTACCGGTCACAAGGATTGTACCGCTTGCGGTAAGACGATGGAAGAGGGTCTGACCATTCCCGCCACCGGCGAGCACGTTGCAGCCGACGAGTTGGTAGTGGATACTGCTCCCACCTGCGGTGTTGCCGGCGTTGGCCACTCCGTATGCGGCACCTGCGGCATCACCATGGAAACCGGTCTGGCCGTTCCTGCCACCGGCAACCACGCTTGGGACAATGGTGTGATCACCAAAGAGCCCACCAAAACGGAAACCGGCGTTAAGACCTTCACCTGCACCGTCTGCGGTGAAACCAAGACCGAGAAGATCCCCACCACCGGTGTGGACACTCTCACCATCTTCAAGGATCTGAAGAAGAAGGATTGGTACGTCAAGAACGGCGCCATTGACTTCGTA
>JAZQJG010000087.1:0-4612 GCA_045541535.1 Eubacteriales bacterium | reverse complement strand
AAACCCCCAAAGCGCGGTTGTTTTTTTGGCTCTTTTTTGTTTATGAAATAAGAGCCCGACCCTCCGACCGCCATGGGATCACGACTCGGTATTTTTGCGTAACATACGGCGGGATTGATACAGGTAAACGCAAAAGCCCGCCAAAAAGGTGATGGCCCACGAGATAACGTAGGAAACGAACAGCCACGCCGGATCATCCGAGTGGGCGCGGAACGCCGTAAAGATCCACACCAAACGCACACCGCAAACGCCCACGATGGAAATCACCATAGAAGAAATGGAGCAACCAATACCGCGCAACACACCGGTCATAACCTCCTGCAGGCCGCAGACAAAGTACAAAAGTCCTACCCAAAAGAGCTTGACCATACCAAATTCCAGCGCCGCCGGAATGGAAATTGCTTCCGAGCCTTCTTTTAAAAACAGCCGTAACAACGGCTCGCCGAAAGCGTACATCAAACTGCCCAGCGCCAGACCCACCACCACCACGTTGATGGCGCAGACCAACAAGATCTTGCGGATGCGTCGTGGGTTGCCGGCGCCCATATTTTGACCGGTGAAGTTGATGGCCGCCTGATAAAAGGCGTTTTGACAAACGTATACGTAGCCCTCCACGGTGCCTGCCGCCGCAGATCCCGCCATAGCCGCCGCGCCAAAGGCGTTGACCGAAGACTGAATGATCACGTTGGCGATGCTGAACATAGAGGACTGAATGCCCGCCGGCACACCCAAATACAAAATCTGCCCCAAAGGTTTGCGATGAATGCGCAATTCTTTCCATCGGAGATTACAGGCATCCTTGCGGCGACTGAGGGCGCAGAGGATCAGAACGGCAGACAAGCACTGGGAGAGAACGGTGGCCAAAGAAACACCGTCCACGGTCATCTGAAAGCAGGTAACGAAAATAACGTTGAGAATAACGTTCAGCACACCTGCCGCCGTTAAAAACAGCAACGGACGCACGGTATCCCCCGCCGCGCGGAGAATGGCGGCGCCGAAATTATAGACCAGATTGGCAATCATACCGCTAAAGTAAATGCGGATATACAGAGTGGCAAGGGCAAGCGTTTCTTCGGGATTGCCCATCCACCGCAGGAAAGTTTCCGCCCCCAAGACGCCCACTACCGTAAGCACAGCGCCGCACAGCGCCGCCAAGGGAATGGCGGTATGGACGATGCGATGCACCCTCGCTTGATCGTTGGCGCCCATACCCTGGGCCACCGTTACGCTGACACCCACCGAAAGGCCCATAAAGAAATTGACCAGCAGCGTGGTCAGAGAACCGGTGGAGCCGATAGCAGCGACGGCCGCCGCGCTGTTTTCCCCGCCGAGCTGCGCCACCACCAACAGATCCGCCGTGTTGAACAACAATTGCAACAGACTGGTGGCAATGATGGGAAGCGTAAACAGAATGATATTTTTTTGCAAAGAGCCGTGTAACATATCGACCCGATTTTTGAGTGCCATATTCCTTCTCCTTCATCGGTAACAAAAGCAACTACGTTCAATGTCATTATACCACCCTGAAAACAAAAAGCAAGAGAACGGGGGGGAAAAGTTATTTTACCATATCACGGTAAAGGAAGGCTGCGATCTGGCCACGGGTGCAAGGCTCACTCGGGCCAAAGGCGGTTTTGGTGGTGCCGGCGGTGATGCCGTTTTTCACTGCCCACAATACCGCTTTGTAATAATAATCTTTCTTTGTGACGTCGGCAAAGGGATTGGGAGCGCTCACCTTTTGACTGCCCGCCGACCGCCACAGGAAGGTGACGGCTTGGGCTCTGGTGCAAGCCTCCTGCGGGCCGAAGGCGATCTTGGAGGTGCCGGCAGTAATGCCGTTTTCCACTGCCCATAAAACAGCCTTATAATAGGCATCCTTCTTTTTCACGTCGGTAAAGGGATTGCGGTCGGATTGGGGGGCAGGACAGCCGGCGGCACGCCACAGGAGGGTAACGGCCTGCGCCCTGGTGCAGAATTCCTGCGGACTGAAGGTGGTCCCGGAGGTGCCGGCGGTAATACCGTTTTTCGCCGCCCACAAAACGGGCGCGTAAAAATAGTCGGACTTCTTTACGTCGGTAAAGGGATTCTTCCATTGAGTGCCGGGCACGGTAACCGTTTCGGCGGCACCGCAAACGGAACAGACACGGGTCTTGGTGCCGTCTTTGAATGCGGTGGCATCATCGTTGCAGACGTACTCGCCGTAGCTGTGCGTCGTACTGCGAGTGGCGCCGCAAACACTGCAATCCGTGGAGCACACGTAATCATATACGTGATCGGGCACGGTGCGTGTAGCTGCGCAAAGGTTACAATCCGTGTCACACGCATTGTCAAATTGGTGATATTGATTCGGCGCACAGCTACCATAGTGCCACGTTGCATTTCGCAAGGCGTCATTTCCGGAATCAATCCGGATCTCTGCCATATCCCATCCGCCGTACCAAACGTCCGTCAGCGACGAACAGCCGTCAAACGCCTCCTCCCCGACTTCCGTCAGGTTTTCGGAAATATAGACGGTACGTATGCCACTGCAATTTTGAAAAGAATTATCACCCAGCGCTTCAACACCCTTTTCAAGTGAAATTTTTGTGATCCCTGCACATCCGTAAAAGGCATAGGACTTTATCTCCGCATCCTTGGTGATCACCACTTCCGTCAAGGTGGCAGGAACGTAGCGCACGTTTTCACTGTAAGTCGGCGCATCAAAAATATAGCCGAAGTGAGTGTTGGCGGTACCCTCCGGCGTTTTGCCGGCAAAAGGCAGGGTGAGCTTTTGAAGATTACCACAGCCCTCAAAAGTACTCCAACTAATAGACGTGACCGAATCAGGAACGGTAACGTCGCTCAGACTGCTGCAACCATAAAAGACACCGTAACCGATTTGAGTGACCGAATCGGGAATCGTGATATCGCTCAGACCACTGCAATTGTAAAAAGCCTCATCACCCACGGCCGTGACCGAATCGGGGATCGTAATACCCTTCAGGCTACTGCAACCGCAAAACGTTCTATAACCGATTTGGGTGAGTGCATTGGAAATCGTGACACTTGTCAGACCACTGCAATTGTAAAAGACCTCATTCCCCATCGCCGTAACCGAATCGGGGATCGCAATGCTTTTCAGACCACTGCAACCGGAAAAAGCCCGTTCCCCAATGAAGGTGACCCTTCGGGAAATTCCAAGATCCGTCAGGCCACTGCACCCTTCAAAGGCGTACCGGTCAATGGACGTGACCGAGTTGGGGATCACAATGCTTTTCAGACTACTGCAACCGGAAAAAGCACGCTCCCCAATGGACGTGACCGAATCGGCAATCCCGACCTCCGTCATATTGCCGCAACCGGAAAAGGCACCGACACCAATGACGGTGACCGAATTGGGAATCACAACGCCTGTCAGACTCCTGCAATTATAAAAGGCATTCTCGCTGATGGCTGTAACCGCATTGGAAATGGTGATTTTTTTCAGATCATTGCAACCGGAAAAGGCGCCGACGCCAATGGCCGTAACCGAATCGGGCATCACAACATTTTCCAGACCACTGCAATTATAAAAGGCATAATTTTCAATGGCGGCAACACCGTCCGGAATCTCCAAATCAGTAATCGGCCGGCCGCCGAGATACAGTTTTCCTGCGGCGCACAAAGGATTGGCCGTAGCATCGGAAAACGTAATTGCACACCATTTGGCAATATCGGAAATATACACGTCCTCCAGGCTGTTGCAACCCATAAACGTTTTCTCACCGATGGCGGCAACGCTATCCGAGAGGGTCACCTTCTTCAGGTTACTGCAATTCCGAAAGACGTTATTGCCAATGGATACAACCGAATCGGGAATGGTAATATCGGTCAGGCCGGTGCAACTGTAAAAAGCATAATCACCAAGGGTGACAACCGTTTCGGGAATGGTGACGCCCGTCAGGCCGGCACAATTTCCAAAAGCAAAACTGCCAAGGGACGTGAGCGTTTGGGGAATGGTAATGCTTGTCAAACTGACGCAATTGTAAAAGACGTAATCACCCAGAGAGGTGAGCGCTTGGGGAATGGTAATATTCATCAGACCGGTGCAATTGTAAAAGACGCGATCGCCGATGGATACAACCGTTTCGGGAATGGTGACGCTTGTCAGATTGCCGCAATTGTAAAAGGCGTAATCACCGATGGCGGTAACACCGGGTTCCAGTACCACAGACGTGACGTTTGAGCCCCAAGGCAAGGGAGCGTCATAGGAATAATTTTCCATAGCGCCGTTGCCGGAAACGGTCAACTCACCGCCGTCCAACGTCCAGCTGCAATCCCCGGTCGTGCCGCTTGTGGCGGCGCTGACGGTCAGGCCGGCGGGTAAGGTCGACAGTAGCATCAAAACGATCATCAGCATTGATAAAACCCGTCTTTTCATATCACACGCTCCTATAATATCAATAATTGTCGTATTACCGTTTCTTCTTTGCGTAGGGCAATACTTCCCAGATTAAGGTGACAAGAGTCGAACCAATATGCCTGCCAAGGCATAATGTTTCGCTTGATCTTGTCTCATCGTTTGTAATACGTTAGTATAACTGCACTCTTCGACTTCGCCAAGCAAAAAATTCTGACCTTGGCAGGTCGAAGA
>JAZQJG010000086.1:0-21942 GCA_045541535.1 Eubacteriales bacterium | reverse complement strand
CTTCGACCTGCCAAGGTCAGAATTTTTTGCTTGGCGAAGTCGAAGAGTGCAGTTATACTAACGTATTACAAACGATGAGACAAGATCAAGCGAAAACATTATGCCTTGGCAGGCATATTGGTTCGACTCTTGTCACCTTATACATTTAAAATATATCAAAAAACAAAAACATTGTCAATCATTTATGATATGCTTTCCAAAAACCGCTGTAGGAACGGTAGCCCACCGCTTCGGCGGCTTCGGGGGCGGAAACCCCAAGGGCAAGTAATACCCCCGCCGCTTCCAAACGGCGAGCGGTGATCTCTTCACGAAAAGAGCGCCCCATTTGTTTTTTTACTTCACGGGCGGTCTGCTTAATGCTCAGTCCCAAAAGATCGGCCAAATCTCCGAGTGTAAGATTTTCGTGGTAACGGTTGGCAAAAAACTCATATATAACAAATCCACGGTCATCGGTCGGGGTGGGCGGCAGTTCGGTATTGGTGAAATAGGAGATCAAAAAGGTCAAAAGCCCCCGCAAACGTACACTGTCCCGTCCCGATCCAAGACAGGAAAACAGTTCTTTTGTAAAGCCCGTGGGCAGTTTTTTGATTGTAAGGGGCAGGGATAGGGGGAGCTGAAAGGCGGTGTGGCGTAATTCCGGTGCCGTCAGCACACAACGGTGCAGTTTTCCGGCGGGAATAAACAGTGCCTCCGATCCCGACAGGGTGTGTGGTATTCCGTCGATTTCGTAGTGTACTGCACCGTCGGCAAAGTGAAGTTCGCCGTATCGGTGACGATGGGGGGCAGCCGACGGCGGGGCGGTGTTAAAAAAACCGTCTTGCAGATACAATCGGGTGGGTTGGGGGAGATAGAGTGTCATTTCATAGTTCATATAATTTCCTAAAAAGACATTGGATCAAAAAGATGTCTTCCCTTTCTATTGCATAAAACGGGTAGAGGCGGTATGATAAAAACAGTATATATCTATTTTGCGGAAAGGTAAACAGTTTTTTATGAAAATCAAGATATTAGAGGACTTACAGGTGATTATGTCGGCAGAAGAAGGCGACCGAAAATATTTCGGTTGGCCCAGTATCGTCCGTTTGGGAGACGGACGCTTGGCAGTGGGCGCCTCCGGATTTCGCAAGCGGCACGTATGTCCTTTTGGGAAATGTGTTCTTTCTTTTAGTGAGGATGAGGGTGCTACGTGGAGCCGGCCCACTCCGGTCATTGATACGGTGTTGGATGACAGGGATGCGGGTCTGTGCGCCTTTGGTGAAAAGGGTCTGATGGTCACTTCTTTCAATAATACCGCCTTCTTTCAACGAAAGCGAAAGGAGGCGGATGCGGAGGACTTAGCTTATCTGGACACCGTCACACCTGCGGCGGAAGCGGCGGCGCTGGGTGCTACTTTTCGATTGAGCTTTGACGGAGGAAAAACTTGGAGTGAACTTTTTAAATCTCCCGTCACCTCTCCCCACGGCCCTTGTGTATTAAAGGATGGCAGTCTTATATGGGTGGGGCGTCCTTTCAGCGCCGATGATTCCGTCCGTGATGCCGAACAACTGGAGGCCTGGCGGGTGCACACCGATGGCCGTATGGAGTTTGCAGGTACCATTGCGTCGGTGTATCGGCAGGGAAAGAAACTGCTCTCCTGCGAGCCCCACGCGCTGACCCTGCCCGACGGTAGCGTGCTCTGTCATTTCCGAGTTCAGGGACAAACGGGGCATAAAAACATTTTTACCTTATTTGAAACCCGTTCCGTGGACGGCGGCAAAAGCTGGAGCAGGCCGGTGCAACTGCTTTCCGATCGGGGTGGGGCACCTGCCCACCTGCTGCGCCATTCCTCAGGAGTGATCCTCTCTGTCTACGGCTATCGCAACGAGCCGTTCGGCATTCGGGTCATGCTCTCTTCAAATGGCACCGATTGGGAAAAGGATTTTGTATTGTGGCAGGGCGGCGCCAATTGGGACGTGGGGTATCCAGCCACGGCGGAACTGACGGACGGCAGTCTCTATACCGTGTTTTACGCTCGTGTGGGACAGGGACAGCCCGCCCGCATTTACGGACTGCGTTGGAGGATGGAAGAATGAAATTTGCTGGTGTAATTCCCGCACTTGTCACACCGCTGACCGAAACGGAAGAGCTCAACGCTCCGGTGTTGGAGCAACTTTTGGAACATCTTTTGGCACAAGGGGCCGACGGATTTTATATCGGCGGCGCCACGGGGGAGGGTCTGGCCCTGCGACGAGAGGTGAGGGAAGCGCTGACAAGTGAAAGTATTCGTATGATTCGTCATCGGGTGCCCACTATCGTGCATATAGCCGCCACCGATTTTTCTTTGGCGGTGGAACTGGCAAAACAGGCGGAGCGTGCAGGCGCTGATGCCATTTCTGCTATCCCGCCTCTCTTTTTCGGATACGACGAGGGGGAGGTTTTTGAATACTATAAAGCACTGGCCGGAGTGGTACACATTCCGTTGATGATTTACTATAATCCGAGTGCGGGGTATCGTTTTACCGCCGAGAGTGCGGCGCGGTTGTTTGTTGTGGATAACATCACCGCCATAAAGTGGACTGCTTCTTCCTTTGATGAAATCGCCCGCCTGAAAGAAATGACCCACGGAGAAATGAACGTTTTAAACGGTCCGGATGAAATGCTCTTGCAAGGACTCTCCTCAGGGGCGGACGGCGGGATCGGCACCGCTTATAATATCATTTTGCCCCGCATCCGTCGGGTATATGAATCTTTTTGTAAGGGTGATTTGTCGGCAGCGCAAAAAGCTCAACGGGAATGTTTGGGGATCATCAAAGTGTTGTGTGCGGATGGTTTGATCCCTTCGCTGAAAGCGGCAATGGAGCAAACGGGCTTTGCCGTGGGGAACGCCCATTTCCCGCTGAAACGATTTTCGGCAGAGCAAAAAGGGGAACTGATGTACCGCTTGCGGCAGGCGGGCTTGTAAAAAGTTGAAAAAATTTCAAAATCTCTGTTGACTTTAGCAAACAAAAGTGCTAAACTAAATTCATATTTGAACACGTTGAAGAAAGCCAGTACGTCTTACCCCTCTTTTTCAGAGAGCTGTCGGTAGCTGCGAGACAGTAAAAGAGTTAAGATGGAATTACCTTTCGGAGTGGCATCGCTGAACGGAACAGTAGGCGGTGACGGGTGCGCCCGATACAGCGACAGGAGATTGATGGATCTCCCCGAGGTCATCACGGTGACGTGGTGGCAAACCAGAGGTGGTACCGCGAACTTTCGCCCTCTGCACATTACTTGTGCAGAGGGCTTTTTTATTTCACTCTAAAGGAGAAAAAGAAATGGTAATTACGGAATTTTTAGAAAAAAACGCCAGACTGTACGGCGGCGAGAGTGCCTTGGTGGAGATCAATCCCTCCGAGGAACGGGATCGCGCCCAGACCTGGCAGGACTTTAATCTCATTGAAAGCAACCATCCCGAGGCCCCTTATCGCAGAGAGCTTTCTTGGACGGATTTTGACAGACGGGCCAACCGTTTTGCAAATCTCTTGCTCAGCCGTGGCCTGAAAAAGGGCACCAAGGTGGGCATTCTCTTGATGAACTGTCTGGAGTGGCTTCCCATCTATTTCGGTATTCTCAAGGCCGGCTGTGTGGCCGTCCCCCTCATCTTCCGCTATGCCAGTGATGAGATCAAGTATTGTCTGGATCTGGCAGACGTGGAACTGCTCATTTTCGGCGAGGAGTTTATCAGTCGGATGGACGCCATTGCCGAGGAGATCGACGTTAAGATGTTTTACGTGGGCAAAAACGGCCCCGCCTACACCGAGGATTGCTTGCGGCTGATGGGCTTTTGCTCTTCCTCCGCGCCGCCCGTTGCATTGGAGGAGACGGACGATGCCGCCGTGTATTTTTCCTCCGGCACCACCGGTTTTCCCAAGGCGATTTTGCACAATCATCGGGCATTGGTTTCCTCCTGTCAGACCGAGCAAAACCACCACTCCCAGAGCAGGGAAGACGTGTTCCTTTGTATTCCGCCCCTCTATCACACCGGCGCCAAAATGCACTGGTTCGGGTCTCTGTTGTCGGGCAGTAAGGCGGTGTTGCTCCGCGGGGTAAAGCCCGAGTGGATCCTGCGCACCGTATCCGAGGAAAAATGTACCATTGTTTGGCTCTTGGTGCCGTGGGCGCAGGACCTGCTGGATGCTTTGGAGAGCGGTCGGATCGATAAGAGCAAATATATTCTGGATCAATGGAGATTGATGCACATCGGCGCCCAGCCCGTTCCTCCCAGTTTGATCAAGCGCTGGCTGGAGGTATTTCCCCATCATCAGTATGATACCAACTACGGTCTGTCCGAATCCATCGGCCCCGGCTGTGTCCATCTGGGCGTGGAAAACGTACACAAGGTGGGCGCTATCGGCAAAGCGGGCTATTTGTGGGAGACCCGTATCGTGGACGAAAAGGGCTGTGACGTACCTGCCGGTGAGGTGGGCGAGTTGATCGTCCACGGTCCCGGCGTGATGCAATGCTATTATAAGAATCAAGAAGCCACCGACGAGGTGCTGAAGGACGGCTGGCTCTATACCGGCGATATGGCCAAAGAGGATGAGGACGGCTTTATCTATCTGGTAGACCGTAAAAAGGACGTGGTCATCTCCGGCGGTGAGAATATTTATCCCGTACAGATTGAAGACTTCCTGAGAGCCTATGAAAAGATCAGCGACGTGGCGGTCATCGGTCTGCCTGATGCCCGATTGGGAGAGATCACCGCCGCCATTATTCAGATCAAAGAGGGGATGGAATGCAGTGAGGAAGAAATTCGTGCTTTCTGTGAAGAACTGCCCCGTTACAAGCGTCCCCGCAAGATCATCTTTGCCGACGTGCCCCGCAACCCCACCGGTAAGATCGAAAAACCGGTGCTCCGTGAGCGCTATTGTAAGGGCCGTCTGGTAGAGGCGCAGATCACCGGTTAATATATTTAAAAAATAAAGAAAGAAGGAGTTTGTATGTTTATTAAAATCGCAATGCTTGTGGTATTCTTCGCTATTATGATCGGCGTTGGATTTTACTGTAAAAAGCATTCCACCGACGTCAACGGTTTTGTGTTGGGTGGACGTAACGTGGGCCCGTGGCTTACCGCCTTCGCTTATGGCACCTCCTATTTTTCCGCCGTTGTATTTGTTGGCTATGCCGGTCAGTTTGGTTGGTAATACGGCATTGCCGCCACCTGGGCGGGCGTGGGCAATGCCCTGATCGGCTCTCTGATGGCTTGGGTCATTCTGGGCCGTCGTACCCGTGTAATGAGCCAGCATCTGGATTCTGCCACTATGCCCCAGTTTTTCGGCGCCCGCTTTGACAGCAATGCGCTCAAGGTGTATGCCTCCGCCATCACTTTTATTTTCCTGATTCCCTACACCGCTTCACTGTACAACGGTTTGTCCCGTTTGTTCAGTATGGCCTTTCCCATTGATTATTCCGTGTGCGTAATCGTTATGGCCGTGCTCACCGGTATCTACGTTATCGTGGGCGGTTATATGGCCACCGCTATCAACGACTTTATTCAGGGCATTGTTATGCTCTTCGGTATCGTGGCGGTGATTGCGGCGGTGCTGAATTCTCAGGGCGGCTTTATTGCCTCGCTCAACGGTCTGGCCGAGATTTCCGATCCTGCCGTCAGCACCACCCCCGGCGTGTTCAATTCCTTTTTCGGCCCCGATCCGCTGAATCTGTTGGGTGTGGTCATCCTTACCTCTCTGGGCACCTGGGGTCTGCCCCAGATGGTGCAAAAGTTCTACGCCATTAAAAATGAAAAGCAGATTTCCAAGGGTACCATCATTTCCACCCTGTTTGCGCTGGTGGTAGCCGGCGGCTGTTATTTTCTGGGCGGCTTTGGCCGACTGTTTTCCGACAAAATTGACGTTAAGGCCAACGGCTTTGATTCGGTCATTCCCACCATGCTGGAGGGTCTGCCGGATGTTCTGATCGCTGTGGTAGTGGTGCTGGTGCTCTCTGCCTCTATGTCCACCCTGTCCAGCTTGGTTATGACCTCTTCCTCCACCCTGACCCTGGATCTCATCAAGGATCACGCCGTCAAGAATATGAAGGAAAAGAGCCAGCTGTTGGTGATGCGGATCCTCATCGTGGTGTTCATTGCCATTTCCGCCGCCATCGCCATCTTCCAAACCAAGTCCACCAGTGAGAGCGTGGCGTTCATTGCGCAGTTGATGGGCGTGTCTTGGGGCGCTATGGCCGGTGCCTTCCTTGCTCCCTTCCTCTACGGTCTGTACGGCAAGTGGGTCACCAAGGCGGCCGTTTGGGTCAATATGACCTTCTCCGTGGTCTTTATGCTGGGCGTCGTTCTCTTCAAGAACGTTTTCCCGCCCGTTTTGCAGAGCCCCATCAATGCGGGTGCCTTCTGTATGCTGGCAGGCCTGATCATCGTACCCTTGGTCAGCCTCATCACGCCCAAAATGAACAAAGAAAAGGTGGAGAACGCCTTTGCCTGCTATGAACAAAAGGTAACGGTGCTTGCCAAGGACGCCATTGGCGAAAAAGCCGAATAATTTGTAAAAAATTGCCCGTAACAAGCAAAAAAATGTTGCGGGCAATTTACTTATATAGTATAATAACTGTATATTTATACATAAAAGGAGACTTGTTCCAATATGAAAAGCTTGATTCTCGGCAACGAGGCCGTTGCCCGCGGCTTGTTTGAAGCGGGTTGCAGCTTCGTTTCCAGTTATCCCGGCACCCCCAGTACCGAGATTACCGAGGCGGTTGCCAAATATCCCGAGGTATACGCCGAATGGGCCCCCAATGAAAAGGTTGCGCTGGAGACCGCCTTCGGCGCCTCTCTCAGCGGTAAGCGTGCCTTCTGCGGTATGAAGCACGTGGGCCTCAACGTGGCGGCCGACCCCCTCTTCACCATTGCCTATACCGGTGTCAATGCCGGTCTGATCATCGGCGTGGCAGACGATGCGGGAATGCACTCCTCTCAAAACGAGCAGGATTCCCGCCATTATGCCAAGGCTTCCAAGATCCCTATGCTGGAGCCTGCTGATTCGGCGGAAGCGTTGGCCTTTGCCAAATTGGGCTATGAGCTTTCCGAGCAGTTTGATACCCCCGTACTGCTCAAGATGTGTACCCGTGTTTCTCACTCCCAGAGCGTGGTGGAAACAGGGGAGCGGGTGGAGGTGCAAAAGCCCTATACCAAAACCCCCCAGAAATATATTATGATGCCCGGCAATGCCAAACAGCGTCACCCCGTGGTGGAGCAACGCACCCGCGATCTCATCGCTTGGGCGGAGACCGCTCCCATCAACCGTGTGGAAGAGGGCAGTGATCACAGCATCGGCATCATCACCTCCTCCACCTCCTATCAGTACGTTAAAGAGGTGTGTGGCGATAAATATCCCGTACTCAAATTGGGGATGATCTGGCCCCTGCCCGAGCAGAAGATTCTGGACTTTGCCGCCTCGGTGGATAAGGTGATCGTGGTGGAAGAGCTGGACGGCTTTGTAGAAGAGCATTGCAACACCTTGGGCCTTACGGTAGTGGGCAAGGAACTCTTTTCCTGCATCGGCGAGCTGTCTCAAAATCTGGTGGCCGAAAAACTGGGGGAGGCCGTTCCCACCGGTAAGGCGCTGGACGAGCAGATTCCCGCCCGTCCTCCCGTAATGTGCGCCGGCTGTCCCCATAGAGGACTGTTCTTTACTCTGGCCAAGAACAAGATCACCGTTCTGGGTGATATCGGCTGTTACACCTTGGGCGCCGTGCCTCCCTTGGCAGCCCTTGACACCACCATTTGTATGGGCGCCTCCGTTTCCGGCCTCCACGGCTTTGTCAAGGCTATGGAGGGGAAGGCCGACGGTAACACCGTGGGTGTTATCGGTGACTCCACCTTTATGCACTCCGGTATCACCGGTCTTGTGAGCATCGCCTATAACAATTCCAACGCTACTTTGATTATTCTGGATAACTCCATCACCGGTATGACCGGCCATCAGCAAAACCCCACCACCGGTTATAACCTCAAGGGGGATCCCGCCGCCAAGATCGATCTGGAGACTCTGTGCAGATCGGTGGGCATCCGTCGGGTACGGGTGGTAGATCCCTACAATCTGGCGGAGTGTGAGAGCGCCATTAAGGAAGAACTGGCCGCCGCCGAGCCCTCCGTCATCATTTCCCGCCGTCCCTGCGCTTTGCTGAAATACGTCAAGCACAGCAAGCCGTTGACGGTGGACAACGATAAGTGTAAGAGCTGTAAGGCCTGTATGCGCATCGGCTGTCCCGCTATTTCCATGGAGGGCGGTAAGGCCAAGGTGGATAACACCCTGTGTACCGGTTGCGGCGTTTGCGCCCAGCTTTGTAAATTTGATGCTTTGAAAGGGGAGGCTGAATAATGAAAACCCAAAATATTATGATCGTCGGCGTTGGCGGACAGGGTAGTTTGCTGGCCTCCAAGCTGTTGGGTCGGATGCTCCTTTCCAAGGGCTATGACATCAAGGTCAGCGAGGTGCACGGTATGAGCCAGCGCGGCGGTAGTGTAGTCACCTACGTGCGCTTTGGCGATAAGGTATATTCTCCCATTATTGATAAGGGTGAGGCGGATTTTATCCTTTCCTTTGAACTCTTGGAGGCGGCCCGCTGGACCGAGTTTTTAAAGCCCGGCGGCAAGATCATCGCCAACACCCAAAAGATCAATCCCATGCCCGTCATCACCGGCGCTATGAGCTATCCCGAGGCATTGGAGCAAAAGATTGCCGATGCCGGTCTGGAACTGGCGGCATTGGACGCTCTGTCCCTTGCAGAAGAGGCCGGCTCTGCCAAGGCGGTTAATATCGTACTGATGGGTAAACTCTCAAAGTTTTTCGATTTTTCCGAAGAGGCGTGGCTGGAGGCTATTGAAAAGAGCGTTCCGCCCAAGTTTTTGGAACTGAATAAAAAAGCATTTATGCTCGGTAGAAACGCAAAGTAACGAAAGGAGTTCATTCCAGTGAGCAATTATTATCAACCCGAAATTGAAACTGCCTCCCAAGAACAGATCAAGGCTTGGCAGGACGAGCGTCTGGTAAAGCAGGTGCAGCACGTTTGGGACAACGTTCCCTATTATCGTAAAAAGATGGAAGAGAAGGGCGTCACCCCCGACGATATCAAGTCCCGTGACGATCTGTATAAGCTGCCCTTCCTCACGAAGGATGACTTAAGAGAATGCTATCCCTACGGCCTGCTGGCCAAGCCCTTGGGCGACTGTGTCCGTATTCAGTCCACCTCCGGTACCACCGGCAAACGCGTGGTGGCTTTCTACACCCAGCACGATATAGACCTGTGGGATGAGTGCTGTGCAAGAGCTCTGGTAGCGGTTGGCGCAACCAAGGAGGACGTGGTGCACGTTGCCTACGGTTACGGTCTCTTCACCGGCGGCGCAGGAATGAACGGCGGCTCGCACAAGGTGGGATGTCTTACCTTGCCGATGTCCTCCGGCAATACCGACAGACAGTTGCAGTTTATGACCGATCTGGGCTCCACCATTCTTTGCTGTACCCCCTCCTATGCCGAATATTTGGCAGAGAGCATCCACGAACGTGGACTCCGCGATCAGATCAAACTCAAAGCGGGTATCTTCGGCGCCGAGGCATGGAGCGAAGAAATGCGCCGTGATATTGAAAATAATTTGGGACTGAAGGCCTATGATATTTACGGTCTGACCGAAATTTCCGGTCCCGGCGTCAGCTTTGAATGTGAAGAGCAGACCGGTATGCATATTAACGAGGACCACTTTATCGCCGAGATCATTGATCCTGAAACCGGTGAGGTACTGCCCGAGGGCAGCAAGGGTGAACTGGTATTTACCTGCATCACCAAGGAAGCCTTCCCGTTGCTCAGATACCGCACCCGCGACATCTGCGTGCTCAGCCGGAAAAAGTGCTCCTGCGGCCGTACCTTCGTTAAGATGAGCAAGCCTATGGGCAGAAGTGACGATATGCTCATCGTTAAGGGCGTTAACGTATTCCCTTCCCAGATCGAGGCCGTGTTGCTGGAGCAGGGCTATCCCGCCAACTATCAGATCGTGGTGGACCGTGTCAACCACTCCGATACGTTGGAGGTTATGGTGGAAATGACCCCCGAGATCTTCTCCGATTCCTTGGGTCAGATCACCGAAATGGAAAAGAAGCTGGTGGCCGCGCTCAAGGCGATGTTGGGTATTTACGCCAAGGTCAAATTGGTGGCGCCCAAGTCCATTACCCGTTCCGAGGGTAAAGCCGTCCGTATCATTGATAAGAGAAAGATTTAAAGGAGGAAAAGGTTATGCATGTTAATCAGATTTCCGTTTTTCTGGAAAACCGCACCGGTCAGTTGGCCGAGGTGACCAAACTGCTTTCCGATAACCATATCAATCTGCGTGCCATCTCCATTGCCGAGAGCGCCGATTACGGCCTGTTGCGCATCATCGTGGATGACAGTACCAAGGCCGCAAACGTACTGCTGGAGGCAGGCAATATCATCACTATGAATCCTGTAGTGGTGGTGGCCGTGCCCGATCAGCCCGCCGGCCTTTCCGAGGTGCTTTCTCTCTTGTCCGAGGGTAAGATCGATATCGAGTATATGTATGC
Source organism: Eubacteriales bacterium (assembly GCA_045541535.1). Lineage (GTDB taxonomy): Bacteria > Bacillota > Clostridia > Oscillospirales > QAKW01 > Firm-08. The sequence goes on along the minus strand of JAZQJG010000086.1, from coordinate 11,374 downwards.
GCTCTTTACCCATCAGGCGGGCAAGGCCTATATGGTCTTCCGCACCGAAAATGAGGAAGCCTTTGTTGCCCTGCTGGAGAGCCACGGTCTTGCCGCCGTTGCTCCCGCCGAGCTGGATCTTAAGTAATCATATTAAAAGGCCCTTTTGTTTCAAACGGGCCTTTTTTACAGGTGAACATTATGAAAAAACTTTCTTTCCTTCCTATGAGTGCAACCCTTGCCGGCTGTGCCGACAAGGCGGCACGTTTTTTGCAGGCGGAACAACTGACCGATGCCGCCCAATGGGCCAAATTCGTGCAGGTATTCCGCGATCAGCCGGACAGTGATAATCTGGGCTGGCGGGGAGAATACTGGGGCAAAATGATGCGTGGCGCCGCCTTGGTGTATAAATATACCAAGGATGGGGAGCTCTATGCCGTTTTGGAGGGCACCGTGCGGGATCTGTTAACCGTCGCCGACGAGGATGGCCGTGTCTCCTCCTATCGCCGTGAAACGGAATTTTGCGGCTGGGATATGTGGTGCCGTAAGTACGTGTTGCTGGGAATGCAGTATTTTCTGGAGATCACCGAGGATGGGGCGCTCACAGATGAGATTATCACCTTTTTAAAAGGACACGCCGATTATATTCTCCGCCACGTGGGGGAGGGTAAAATGCCCGTAACCGCCACCTCCAACTTCTGGTTGGGTCTCAATTCTTCTTCCATTCTGGAGCCGATGGTGCGGCTGTATCAACAAACGGGGGAACAACGGTATCTGGACTTTGCCCGCCATATCGTGCAATGCGGCGGCGCTGCGGATCAAAATATCTTTGAAAAGGCCTATGAAAACAAATTGCTCCCCTACCAATACGGAGTCGTCAAGGCTTATGAGATGATCTCCTGCTTTGAGGGATTGTTGGAATATGCCCTGATCACCGAGGACGACCATCTGCTGACGGCGGTGAAAAATTTCGGCAAAGCGGTGCTGGAAAGTGAGGTTTCCATTATCGGCTCCTGCGGTGTGACCCACGAACTCTTTGACCACACCCGTACTCGCCAAACGGTGGCCTACGACGGCGTTTCCCAAGAGACCTGCGTCACCGTCACCTGGCTGAAATTCTGCGCCAGAATGCTGGAGCTGACGGGGGATGCCGCCTATGCGGATGCTATGGAGCGCGCCTTTTATAACGCCTATTTGGGCGCCCTCAATACCGAACACCGTTACAGCGAATGTGTGCGTAATAAATATGCCATTCGTTTTGGTATCCAAAATCTGCAGGATACCTATATGCCCTTTGACAGTTACAGCCCCCTCCTGCCCGACAAACGGGGCAAAAAGGTGGGCGGATTGCAGTTTTTGGCAGACGGCAGTTATTACGGTTGTTGCGCCTGTATCGGCGCCGCTGGTGTGGGTATGTTTGCCGACAGCTTTTTGATGGCCGACGGGGAAGGACTGACCCTGTGGTTTTACGAGCAGGGTCGGATCCAAACCACCTTTGACGGTGCCTCCGTCACCATCGGAATGACCACCGATTATCCTGCCGACGGCAACCTTTCCCTCAAAGTGGAGAGCGCCGCCGGTCCCTTTACCCTCCGTTTGCGCCGTCCCGCCTTTGCCGGCGGCGGCTTTGAATGCTTTACGGTGGCGCCGGGCAACAACGAGTTTTCGTTGCAATGGAAGATGGCTCTGCGCCTGCATCACCCCGAAAAATGGGAAAAGGATGTGGTGTACACCGAAAGTTTGTGCATCGGCAACGAGCAAACGGGCTACAGTTATACCTCCGGGCCGGTGGAGGTCACCTACGACCCCGCTCAGGAAAACTATCTGGCCCTGACATACGGCCCCTTGGTGCTGACCCTTGACGAAAAGGCCAAACAAAGCTTGGTGCGCCAAGAGGCGGAAACGGCAACGGGTACCGTCACGCTGATTGATTATGCCTCGGCCGGCAAAGAATGGGATCGCCCCATCGGCGCCTGGCTCCCCAAGGAAACCTTGGCAGAGATCAAATTGAAATAAAATACTAAAAAATCCCAGCCGTCACTCTTGGTCGGCTGGGATTTCTGCTTCTGCTGCATCCACATACATTTCTTCACATTCACGTTGTGCCTTGATCAGAATTTCAATGGCCTTTTCTGTGGCATCCATCATTTTATAATACATTGCCTGATAATTAGGTTCCATAGTAAATTCCTTCTAAAGCAGACCAGTATAGCGGTCAATTATTTTCTTTAGTTTAACATATAATAGAGAAAATTGCAACCAATATTGGTCAAGAGGAAAAATTATATGGAACAAAAAATCAGACGGGATCGTAATATGGGCGACAATTTGCGCCGCTTGCGGGATGCTTATGGCATCTCTCAAGAAAAACTGTGTGCACAACTGCAACGACAAGGTTGTGACATTGGTCGCACCACCTACGCCAAATACGAATCGGGAGAACTGAATATTCGTGTCAGCGTTTTGATGGAACTACGCAAACTGTACAACTGCTCTTATGATGAATTCTTTTTGGGCTTGGACGACTGAAGCCGATGCTTTGATGGCAAAGCATCGGTTTTCTTTTGCTTTACAATTTATAAAACAGGCTGTATAATAGAGATATCACCGAAGGAGGTAGTAAAATGAAAAAGTATATTGTCATTTGGATGATGATTTTGTTGCTGTTGCTGGGCGCTTGTGCGCCGGCGGCGGAAACGCCTGTGGGGGAGGGCTCCACTCCTCCCGCCGACAATACCCAAACCACCGACCCTGTCGGTGGCGCCGAAGAAACTGAGGGAGAGGAAACGACGGTGGAGATCGGGGACACCCCCATTTCCTGTATGAGCTTTAACATTTTGGCCTACAACACCGGCGGCACCAAATATCCCACACCCGAGGAGCGTTACAAGGCGATCATTCCTTATATTATGGAGCAAAATGCCGATATCGTGGGCATTCAGGAGGCAGACGAAAGCCACGGTAACGAGGAGATCAAGGATTTTAACTGGCCCTCCAAAATTGCCGAGGACACCAAGAGCGTGTATACCGCCCGCCGCATTGATGAGGAATACGAATACGGCAATAAACAGATGAATATTGCCGCAGGCCTGATGATCCTCTACCGCACCGACCGTTTTGAACTGCTCAACAGCGGTTGCACCTACTTCTGGGAGGACAACGGCAGATGGTTCCAATGGGTGCTTTTGAAGGATAAAAAAGCGGGCAAGGAGATCTACGTTACCAATACCCACTGGTCCATCAATCCCATGGCCGCCGACGGCGTCAGCCGTGATATCGAACAGGGCAACTTCCTGCGTTGCAGTGAGGCCGAGGAGCTGGTCACCTGGTGGGAGGAAAACGTGAAAGACAAGCCCCTCTTTGCCACCGGCGACTATAACTGTACCATTGATTCCGATCCCCAGATCCAATACCTCACCCGCGGTATTTACGGGGAGACCTGCACCGCCGCGCTGGAATCCGACGGGGACAGCAGTGTGGACTTTGTCTACTATAACACCAAAGCTATGAATATTGAAAAATACCAACTGATGCCCCGGGACTATACCTTTGCCGACGGCAACAAGCTGGCTATGTCCGATCATCGTTCGGTTCTTGTCCACGCAACCTATTAACTTTATAAAAAAATCCCTTGTAATCTGCGGATTACAAGGGATTTTTTTTATTTCAGTTTTAAAACACAACCGTCAAAGGGAGCGATGCAATGGGGATCACCGTAATACACGGTGCCGATGCGCTCCAGATTTGTGATATGGGGCCGAAGTGCTTTGTCGGTGTGGTTGAGCAATACGGCATAACGGTTTTCGCCGTCGGTGTGATAGGTTACCGCCGGTACGTCGCCTGCAAACTGCAGGGTCTTGCTCCGGGTTACGGCACCGAACAGCGCCTGATACACGGCAGGGACGGGGCCGTCAAAGGCGTTATGGGCATTCACCAGATTGTCCTCAATGGGAGCCATCACGGTGTATACCTTGCCCTTGCCATAGGTGTTTTCCGCCATAAAGGGCAGTCCCTCCTCGTCATGGGCCAACACCTTGGCGGTGACGGGGGTGGTGCGATAGGTGCGGGAGGTTGTAAAGGGAATCTCCTTGCCATCAATCGTGGCAGTGGCCCGACGGGGATGCTCGTAGGAATCCTCTACCCGCAGACCGGTCACCCCTTCAAAATCAAAGAGCAGGGAATTGTCCACCGAAATATATAAGGTAGCGCCCGCCTTTACTTTGGCCAGTAACTGCTCGTAATACTTTTTGATCATTACCTTATCTCCCTTGATGGAGGGCAACAGGTAGAGGGGTGCGTCGGGAATATTTTTGTTGCCGTGGGCAAAGGTGAGATTGAGTCCCAACTTTTTCATCAGGCAGTAGCTCATATAGCCCACGCCCCAATAGTTCTGATATTCCGTCAGCAGACATACGGCGTCACTCTCGGCAGAGGGCAGGGTAAAGTCCAAAGAGGCGATCATCTCGCCCACCGCCTTGGCGGCTTTCATTACGGGCTTGGGTTGGTGGTATACGTCCAGCATTCCCAGCTCCCGTTCCATCATCACGTGGGTGTAGGGATGGGTGTCCAGAAGGGTCTGGTCGTTGGCGCACCACCATAGGGCGCCGGTAGCGCCGTTGGCCCACAGGGAGAGTAGATTGATGCGGAAATAATCCTCGTCACTGTCCTGAGAATTTAAAGTGGGCCCCAAGGTGCCCATTTCCTCCGCCAAACAGGGCTTGCCGCCGATCTCGGCGTACATCTTGGTCTGGGCGGTGGGGAACAGGGTGGTGCGATAGGAAAGAATGAAATCATTCTTTGTATGTCGGGTGAAATAGGGATAGGGATGGGTGGTCAGTATATCGGTAAATTCTGCCTGATCCTCCATGGCCCAATCTGCCGACAGGTGCAGACCGTGCATTCCGGAAATTACGGGACGGCTGCCGTCTGCGGCCCGAATGGCGCCTGTGATGGTACCGGTCCAGGCGGCGTTTTGCCAGCGGGTTTCGGTGGGGGAGAGACAGTTGCACTCGTTGCCGATATCCCAAGCGTAAATGCAGGAATGTTTTTTCATTCGGCTGACAAAGCCTTTGATATAAAGTTGTTCCATATAAATGGCAAAGGGGTCGGTGATGAGATTCTTGCCGTAGAGGGCGGTGGGGATAAACAACCCGCCGCTCATCCAACCGGTGAGCAGACCTACGATAACACGAATACCGTGTTGTTCACAGATTTCCATCACCGTATCAAAGCGCTCCAGCATTTCTTCATCCAGAAAATAGGGGTTTTCACCGCCCGTTTCCATGGCGTATTCTTCCACTGCGCCCATCACGCCGTATACGGGACGTACCGGTTGAAAGTCCCGCCAGTTGGGGAACAAACGGATGCATTTCACACCGTTGGCCGCCAAAACGGAAATATCCTTTTCAATTATTTTTTGATCAAATTGCCGCCACATTTCAGTGCCGGCATTGGAGGCCCAATAGTTACAGCCGATCAAAAATTCCATAGAGCGTTCTCCTTATTTGTATTGGTCAAAATCGATGATGATACCCTTCTTGCGGGCTTCTTCCGCCGCAAAGGTGAGCATATGATTCTTAAAGGAGATCTCGATCTCGCTGACGTCTTCGGCAGACAGCTCGCCGGTAACGTATTGATACAGGGCGTTCACAATGCCCTGATCACCGCCGCCGTGACCGGAGGCAATGCTGTCACCGGCAATGGCGATCTCCTCGCCGGACAGGGGACGGGTCTCTTTGGTGGCAAAATCGTAGAAGAGGAATTTATCCTCTGCTTTCATATCGGCATACAGCTCGCCCTTGGTGCCCATAATGTGGGTCTTGCGGCCGCCTTGATTGAAGGCCGCCATGGTCAGGGTGACGGTGGTACCGCCTTCAAATACCATGTTGACGGTCTGATGGTCCACCACGTCGTTGTCGCATTTAAAGACGCATTTGCCGTATTGGGTGGTTTTCAATGCTTCCATAATCTCGTCGTCGGTGGGCTTTACTTTGCCGGAGATGGCGTTGCGGAACCAATCGTTGTTTTTATCGTCATAATAAAGCTTGATGGCGTTGTAGGGACATTCGGCGCCAACGGGGCAACCTTCGTGACAACGCTCAGGTGCACCGGCAGGCGCATTTTTGGCGGTAAAGTACTGCAAGGAGCCGAAGGACTGGATACGCTCACAGTTCTTGTCCAACAGCCATTGCAGAATGTCCATATCGTGACAGCATTTCTGCAACAGCATAAAGCTGGCGCGGCTTTCATTACCCCAGTTACCGCGGACGAAGCTGTGGCTCTGATGGGCGTTGCCCACCGCCTCCAGATGGGATACGGCAATGACCTCACCCAGCACGCCGTCCTCAATGAATTTTTTGAGTTGTTTAAAATAGGGAGTATAGCGCAACACGTGGCACACCATCACCTTACGGTCGTACTTTTTGGCGGCCTCGTATACGGCGGCGCATTCCGCTTTGGTATTGGCAATGGGCTTTTCCAACAGCAGATCATAGCCCAGCTCCATGGCCTTCACGGCGGGCTCGGTATGTAACTGATCCATGGTGGCAATGATGGCGATATCCGCAAACTTGGGTCTGTCCAAAATATGCTCCCAGGTGACGTAGCAATTCTCTTCCGGTACGCCGTGTTTTTCACGAATGTATTCCCGTCTGGCGTCAATAGGCTCGGCCACACCGATCACCTTAAAGCGTTCGGGCTGTTCAAACATAATGTCGGTATACCGCTGACCGCGGCTGCCGGCACCGATTACGATGGCTGTTAACTGTTTCATGGCACTTTACTCCTTTTGCGCATAATATTATATTTTCATTATATACACCAAAATTGTAAATGTAAATATAAAATCGGTTTTTAAATGTTCAATTTCGGAAAAAATGAGGACCGAAATCAAAATTTCGGTCCTCAAAAATCATTTGTACTTTTTGCAAAAGTTCATTAAAATGGTGGCCACTTCCGCACGGGTAGCACTGCGGGTGGGATAGAAATAATAGGATCCCCGGTGCTTTTCGCCGCTGATGATGCCGCCTCGCTGACAGGCGGTTACGGCTTGACGCGCATAGCGGGAGATATCCTTGGCGTCTTTAAAGGCGACGGCAGCATTTTCGGCCATTTGAATGTCGTCAAAATCGCAATACCTTGCCATCATAGCGCAGATCTGCTCACGGGTGATATCCTTGTCGGGGGAAAAGGTGGTGGAACTTGTACCGGCGACGATGCCGTTTTCATTGGCCCACTTCACGTATCCCGAATAATAGGCGCTCCGTCTTACGTCTGTAAATACGGTATTTGCCTTGGCGGAGGAAATGCCGTGTACCCGTCCCAACACCGTCACGAACATAGCGCGGGTCATAGGCTCTTTGGGGCCGAACAGATCCTCCTCAATGCCGTAAAAATATCCCTTTTCCTTGACAAATTCAATGGCGCCGTTTTTGTAGTACCAGTCATTCGGAGAAATGTCCCAATATCCCAGCGCTTTCTGCGCTTTGCTTTCATCAAAAAAGTCCACCTGATAGGCAAAATTCACCGCCGCGCCGCTTGTGTTTTTGAGGCCGCTGACGGTAACGGTGTACACGCCCTCATAAACGGGTACGTCCATATAGGGAATGCGGAACAAAATGGCATTGCTCACACCGTATCCTTCCCGATTTACGTCAAAATATTTGGCGGAAGAATAGTCGGAAGAGGTGTTTTTGTCAAACACCCAGCGCTTGCCGTCCTTGGCTCTTGTCACCGTTACGGTGATGCCGTTGCGGTTGGGAATGGTGTAGCGCCGGGGATTGAGGGTGATGCTCCAATCGGTGCCGCCGCCAAATTGTCCGGCGGGGAAATTGCCGCTGGCAGGCCAGGCGATAAAGTCGTAGTTTGTGTTATTGGCGCTGTAATCCATACACTTCTGCGTAACGTAATGGAGGTAATCGGTTTTGTCTTTGTAGGCATATCCAAAGCCCACTTTGCCCATATCGGGATTGAGTTGCCAACGGCGATGTCCTGCGCTTTCCACGCCGGAATCCTCCATAAAGGCGTCCACCGATTGCTTCAGCGTATATCCCGCCGCCAGATTGCTGGTGGAGGTGGCGGCATATCCCTTTTCATAAAAACTCTGATTCATATTGGTGGGCTTGTCGGGATAGTGCGCTATGTTTCCAAGCTCTGCGCACAGCACGGCGCCGTATTGGGCGCTTTCATTGAGAGCGGCGTCCGATTTCACCGAACGCAGTCCCGCTAACTTCCGCAGATCGTTGAGCCGTCCCACGGCATCCTGTATGGCTTTATTGGTTAGTGTGCCGGTAGTATGGGGATGGGACACACCGGGCGCTACGCTGTAATAATCCGATGGGTTTACGCCAAAAATGCTTTCCTCCGGCTTATGCTGTTGTAAGAGTTGGACGATTTCTGCCTTGGTTAGCTTGGCAACGTCGTCCAGCCCACTGTTTAGATATCCCGCCGCCGCCACTTGGGGCAGAACGGGAAGCAGGGACAGCATCATCGTGAATAATAAAACAATGCTGATCAGTTTCTTTTTCATCGTACTTTTTTCCTTTTGTTTTTGTTGTTTTTTACCTGTTTACCAAAGCGGGTGCGTTGGATCGGCGCCTTGCGATCTTTGGGGTCGGGGGCCACCAGACAATCGGGCCCCGTACCAATGAGATCAAAGCGCTTGGCGCTTTTCAGCGCCGCCAATACCAGCTCTCTGTTTTCCGGCTTAAAATACTGTAACAGCGCCCGCTGATGAGCCTTTTCCTTCATGGTGCGGGGCACGTAGACGGGCTGGAGGGTGTAGGGATCGAGGCCTGTGTAAAACATACAGGTGGATACGGTACCCGGCGTGGGATAAAAATCCTGCACCTGCTCGGGATGCAGGCCCTCTTTTTTGAGAAATACCGCCAATTCAATGGCATCCTTGATGGTGGAGCCGGGATGGCTGGACATCAGATAGGGCACCAGATATTGCTTTTTGCCGATGCTCTTGGTCAGCTCATAAAACCGCGCCTTAAATTTCATATATACGCCGATCTCCGGCTTGCCCATATGTTTTAAAACGTTTGCAGAGCAATGCTCCGGCGCTACCTTGAGCTGTCCGCTGACGTGATGGGCCACCAGTTCTTTAAAAAAGCTGTCGTCGCTGTCGGCAATCAGATAGTCAAAGCGGATACCACTGCGGATAAATACCTTTTTCACCCCCGGGACCCGACGCAGCTTGCGCAAGAGGGAGAGATAATCGCTGTGATCCACCTTAACGGCGGAGCATTTGTACGGGGCCAGACATTTTTTGTTTTTGCACAGACCCGCCTTCAGTTGCTTTTCACAGGCGGGGGCACGGAAGTTGGCGGTGGGACCGCCCACGTCGTGAATATAGCCTTTAAAGTCGGGCATTTTGGTGATCAGCTCCACTTCCCGCAATACCGACTCGTGGGAGCGGACTGCCACCTGCCGTCCCTGATGATAGGCAATGGAACAAAAGTTGCAGGCACCGTAACAACCGCGATTATGAATAACGGAAAACTTCACCTCTTCGATGCCCGGTACCCCACCCAGCGCTTCGTAGGAGGGATGATAGTTTCTCATGTAGGGCAGGGCGTACACCTCGTCCATTTCCTCGGTGGTCAGCGGGGGCATGGGAGGATTTTGTACCACGATATATTCCCCGTGACGCTGGATGATGGCCTTGCCCATCACCGCATCCTGCTCCTCTTGCTGAATACGGCAGGAGATGGCATATTGCTTTTTGCCGCTATCCGTTGGGGCAGAAACGATTTCATAGGAGGGGCACTCGGCGCATTTTCTTGGTGTGTAGTTCTTTGCCTTTACAGCAAAACAGGTGCCTTTGATGTCGTTGAGCGCCCCCACCGGTTCACCGCCGTCCAGCCGACGGGCGATCTCCACGGCGTGCTTTTCACCCATACCGAACATCAAGAGATCGGCGCCGGAATCCATCAGTATGGAGGGGCGCACCCTATCGTCCCAATAGTCGTAATGGGCAAAGCGCCGCAGAGAGGCCTCCAGCCCGCCGATGGCAATGGGAATATCACCGAATAATTCACGGATCTTTTTGCAATATACGATGGTGGCGCGGTCAGGCCGTTTGCCCGCCTTGCCGCCGGGGGTGTAATAGTCGTCACTGCGTTTCTTTTTGGCGGCGGTATAATGGGCCACCATGGGATCAATGTTGCCGCCGTTGACGAAAAAGGCCAACCGGGGCGCACCGAACTGGGTAAAGTGAGCGTCCTTGGTGGGCTGGGAAATAATACAGACCCTAAAGCCCGCATCCTCCAGCACACGGGAAATGACGGCGGTGCCGAAGCTGGGATGATCCACGTAGGCATCCCCCGTGACCAACACGATGTCCGGCCGGTCCCATCCCCGTGCAAGCATTTCATTTTTCGTTATGGGCAAAAAGGGCATATTGCTCACCTCACGTTTATAATACGCATTTATTATACAGCAATCAAGACTTTTGTGCAATGAGAGTTTGTTAATTTTATGGTCAACGGGCAAAAAGTGTGTTACAATGCCCACAGAAAACACTTCTTGAAAGGAGAATACAGGATGAAAAAACTGTTTTGCTTTGCCGATATACACGGCTTTTACGATGAATGGATGCAGGCGCTTGAGGAGGCAGGCTACGATCGGAACAATCCGGACCATTGGCTGATCAGTTGCGGCGATCATTTTGATAGAGGGACACAACCAAAGGAGATTTTGGATTATCTGAAAAACCATCCCCGAGCCGTCTGTATCTGCGGCAATCATGAGGATCTGCTCTTGGACGCGCTGTATCGGGGTTGCCCACAAAGCCACGATTATACCAACGGCACGGTGGAAACGGCCCTGCGCCTGGGGGAGGGTCGGGAATTTGAGGAGGTTTGCGACAAGGTATACACCCGTGTCAAACCCTTTATTTATGAAATGAAGGACTATTTTGAAACGAAAAATTATATCTTCGTCCACGGCTGGTTACCCCTACGGGAGGGAAAGGTGCCGGAGGATTGGCGGGACGCAGATTTTCATAGCTGGAAAAAGGCCCGTTGGACCAACGGTATTGAGGCCACCCGAAAAGGACAGACGGTGGAAAAAACGGTGGTCTGCGGTCACTGGCACGCAAGCCTCGGCCACTATCTCACCGAGGGTACGCCGGAATTCGGCCCCGGCGCCGATCACAGCCCCTTTTACTATGAGGATAAGCTGATTGCGCTGGACGCCTGCACCGTCGTATCCGGCAAGGTCAACGTGGTGGTTTTGGAGGATGAATTTCTGATGAATTGTCAAACTAAGTGCAACAGTTTTTGATTGAAGATTCAAACAAATCAATTGGTTTTTGAAACCCTAAAACTTTTTTGGGCCTGGCGTTAATCAACGCCAGGTTCTTTTTTAGCGTTGCAGGACTGACCCTCGA
>JAZQJG010000085.1:0-5297 GCA_045541535.1 Eubacteriales bacterium | reverse complement strand
TCGAACCAATATGCCTGCCAAGGCATAATGTTTCGCTTGATCTTGTCTCATCGTTTGTAATACGTTAGTATAACTGCACTCTTCGACTTCGCCAAGCAAAAAATTCTGACCTTGGCAGGTCGAAGAGTTTCGCGCAAATGGATTTTTTTGAAAGGTGAAGTGTGCAATTTGCAGCAAGGCTGGCGCCTTGCAAAAATGAACACAAGCAAGGCACAAAAAGCCATTGCGCCAAACCATAATGGGTTCGACTCTTGTCACCTTAATCGTGCCCATCCATAACCGTTGGCAGAATGAGGTAGGAGTCGCTGGTTTCATCGTACTCTTGGATCTTGGACCGATCCACCGCTACGTCAAATTTCGCAGTAACGAAGTCATCCACGATCTTTGCCGGCACTTTGAAGGGAGCGCTGTACAGGTTTCCGGTGGCATACTGCTTTAATTCCTCGCGGTAATCGCCGTCATCATCCCAAAATCCGTAAATGGCAAAGCTCTGAAAGGCAATATCGTACGAAAGCTTATTCTCCTCGTCGTATTGCCACCTCGTATCAAAGAAATAATAATCATTGATATATGACAAAAGTTTTTCTTCCTCTGCCGTCAATTTCTGTGATTCCAACGGAGTGATACTCTCTTGCTCCACTTCAGACGCATCAAGAGGCACTTTTTCCATTTCTTCGCTTACCGTGTCAATGGGGTTATAACGGATCAATCGGTAACCGGTGTATACCACTGCACACACCAAAACCCAAAACAATACCAGGCCTAAAACCACAAACAGAATAATCTTCTTTTTGCGCATCGTTTTACCCCCTTTTGCTTTCGTTTGATTTATCGGTAATTTTCCAGATAGCTTTCAAAAAAGCGGTCGGCGATGCGCTGCATTCCGAGATCCCCGGGGTGGCTGGCCACACCGTCGTGCTCAAAGAGTCCGATGGCCTTGTTTTCGTCCTCCTCGCCCAGATCTCCCATATACACCAAGGGGATATTTTGCTCCTTGGCGTATTCCATCAGCACAGGATCCCCCACGTGTTTCCAGAAGGAGGTACCGATGACGATCTGCGCCGTCCCCTTGGGGTCCAGATACTGCCGCAGGGTGTGCAGTTGCTCCTTGAATTTCACGGGATCGAATTCCTTTTTGGGGCTGTTTTCAATCAGGCGCAAAAAGATGATATCCGCGCCGAAATCGTGGGCAGGCTCCCAGGGAGTATAGTCGGTAAGGGTCTTGTAATTACATTCCCAAAAAGCCACCTGACAGATGCCGCAAACGGGATCCGGCTCGATCTCACTCATTTTATCTGCCAGCAGATGAACGTAGTCCTTGGATCGGTCCGAGGCGGCCATACCCCAATCCCAATGCCAGCCGATGGAGGGCAAAACGCCGTGGCGAGTGATGGAATTGCCCACGAACAAAATGCGTTTTCCCTTGCCTTCGGTGTTAAAAAAGGTGACGTAGTTATTGCTTTTCAGTTGTCCTTCACCCTTGACGGTGTTCTTATCAATTTGATCCATAATGACCTCCTATTTCAGTTCAATATTAGCTGTAAAGGGTTCCAGCTTTACTTTGATTTCTTTAAAATCCGTGATGGGTTGGTCGTTGTGATACAGCCCATCAATGAGCATATCGTGGGTCAGGTGCTCCTCGTCATAGCCCTCCATATGGATCCACAGCTTATGACGGCCGTATACACGGATGTTTTTGTAGGTAAAGTGATGATTTTTGCCTCTGCGGTGGGCATCTTCGGAATACTCGGCGTGATAGTCGGTATTGACGTAGATCAGGCGGGGCGCGTAATCAGGATCGGGATTGACGTACTGCTCCCCATCCGCCTTCTGGATCACACCCTTTTCCATCACGTCGTCATATTCCACCGTGATATTTTCATACAATACGTTGTGCACCTCGGCGCGGTCCACGTTGTAGCATCCCATGGCGGGGCCGTTGACGTGAATGATATTACAATTGCGGTAGGTAAGATTTTTGATTTCGTCGGCGCGGGTCTCGGCGCCGATCTCCAGCGAATTGGCCCAGTCGTTCCAGATGGTGCAGTTTTCCACCAGCACGTCCTCGGCGGTGTTGTGACAAACGCCGTTATAATACATATCCTCCGGCTTTTGCCAGCAATCCATTCCCTTGACGCAGATGGAATCGTCAAAGGTACGCAAGAAGCAATTGCGGATGGTCAAGCGGCGGCAGTTGTGGGAATCAATGCCGTCGGAATTGTACCGCCAGCAACCGATGATCTTGACGTTTTGGATCAACAGATCGTCACAGCAAACAGGACGGATGTTATACACCAGAGAATCCCGGATGGTAATGCCATCGATGACGGTGTTGGTGCAATAATCCAGTTGCATACAATGCTGACGCCGGGCATTCTCCACGGCGGCGAAATTGTCCACGGCGTTGCATTCGTACAAAATCTTTTCTTTATTACGGCTGTTATCCAAAATGCCGCGGCCCAAAATACGGATATGGTCTGCCCCACGGGCAGTGACACAGGAATACACCACGGCGCCCTCGTCAATAAAGAGGGTTTGCCCGCTTTTCAGATCAATTTGGCCCACGTCGTGCTCGCCGGGGCCGAAGTAGAGCACGTTGGGATCCCTTGGATCCACCCCATAATCGCAAACGGGATCAATAAAAATATGCAACGCCCGCCGTCTGCCATAGGGCTCCACGGTCAGATAGGCGTTCCCTTCCACCGAAAAACGGATGGTCTGTCCCCGGGTTTCGGGGATAATCCCAAGGGTACGGGGTCGTACCTCCACACCCTCAAAGGAAGCAGGGGCGGTGATCTCAAAGCTTACCATTTCGTCCGATTCCAGCAAAACGAAATTGATCAGTTCCGTCTGTTCCAATTCCCGCTGATGGCCCGGCCAACGACGGTTGAAGGGCACCGCCGACACACGGGCGGTATGCACCGGCACCGCCTGTCCGTTGATCAGAACGGTATAGTCGGTACAAACGTCGGCAGTGGGTGTGACGGGATAGATCTTTACACTCATTTTTCTTCCTCCAAAGGGATTTTTTCTTACTTTCATTATATTAGATGGCCCCGCAAAATTCAATACTTAAGGTCACAAAAAATCACCCGAATACGAAAAAGCGTACTCGGGTGAGAAATGAAATTTTAGTAGCGCAATCGGGTCTTCAGCCGCACGGCACGACGGCGGCGGGCACGGTTGTGACGGATCATAACGATAATATAAATGATGATCAGCAGCAAAAGCACGCCGCCGGCGATCTGTACCCACAGATTGCCCACGAACTGACGAATGCAATACAGATAATACAGCACGGTGGAGCGGTTGATATCCTCACCGGCCACCAGTTCGGTGGTGCCCAGCACGATCCCCTCCTGACTGACAGTCAGACGGCCGATCACATCTCCCTTGTGCACGGGTGCCAGCACCTCTTCGGGTACCTCCACGGTATAGGTCAGGGATTGGGGTGCCACGTCCTTCCGCAGTACCGCCGAAATTTCCTCCTTGGCGGTGAGCACCACGTAATCCTTTTCGGCGGAAAGCTCCACCGGAATCTCCTGCTGGGGATCGCTGGTGTTGACCACCAGACGGGTGGTGAAATTGTTAAAGGCCCATTCGTACAGGTCCTTACTGTCACGGAAAATGGGGTTGGAATAATTGGTCTCCTTGGGGGCGTGCATAGCAACGCAGATGTATTCCCGATCGTTTTTCACCGCCCAGCTGACCAGATTATAGCCGGCCGGAGTGGTGGTACCGGTCTTGCCGCCGCGGGCGTATTTGTAATAGTTGGAGGAAACGGCGGAGATCATACTGTTGGTGGTGCTGATCACCCGTTTTTCCGTTTTGTTGGTGGCGGGAATGGTGCGGGCATAGGTGGACATCAGGGTGCGGAACAAATCTTGTCCCAAGGCGTATTCCATCAAAATGCCCATATCTCTGGCTGAGGTGTAATGACCGTCGGCGGTGAGCCCGTGAACGTTGACGAAATGGGTGTTTTTCAGTCCCAGAGCCGCCGCCTTGTCGTTCATCAGCTTGACAAAGCCCTCCACACTGCCGCCGATATGCTCTGCCAAAACGTTGGCCGCATCGTTGGCACTGGCAATGGCCACGGCGTACAGCAGTTGCTCCACCGTAAAGACTTCCCCTTCCTTAACGGTGATACCGGAACTGCCGATCACCAGATCGTCGTCATAGTGCTCGCTGGCGGTGACCTCCGCCTGCAGATCCTTGCAGTTTTCCAACGCCACTACCAGGGTCATAATCTTGGTGGTGGAGGCAGGATGAATCCGCTCGTCTGCCGCTTTTTCAAAAATAACGGCGCCCGTTTCCGTGCTCATCAGCAACACGTTTTGCGCCTCCGTTTCCGGCACCGGCTCCACAACCGCCTCTTCTTGGGGCGTTGCAAAACAAAAGGGCGCCGCCGAAAGCAGAAACAGCACTACCAGCAGCCCGCAGATCCATCTTTTCACCCAAAACCACTCCAATTACAGAATAATATATGTTTATACTATAACATATTTCCCGCCCTTTGTCCACAACCTTCTGTCTCCCCACTCAAAAATTCATATTTTCCTCACATTTTCAAAAAAATCACTTGCCAAACCGCCAAAAATGTGTATAATTATATAGTGATGAAAAATCCGCCGCCCGGCAATGGGAACAGCCCACTGCGGTAGAGCGCCGTGTGATTTCAAGTTAATATTTCGAGGTGTGGCTCAGTTTCGGAGTCGCTCCCCTTTTGCGGGCGCCGCAGGCCCACGCAAACGGTTGGTGCGACCCGGGCAAGGGATGCCCAAGAGGGCAAGCCGCCTTGTACATCTTTTTCCGCTTTTCCGTACGGCGGCGCCGACCGATTGGTTGCAGCCCACTGCGGTAGAGCGCCGTGTGATTTCAAGTTAATATTTCGAGGTGTGGCTCAGTTTGGTAGAGCGCTGCGTTCGGGACGCAGAGGCCGTGGGTTCGAGTCCCGTCACCTCGACCAAAACAAAAAGTACCCTTCGGGGTGCTTTTTTCTTTTGCATTGAAACGGAAGGGACTCGAACCCTGAGAGGGCGAACTCCGTTAAGAAAAACAGTCCGGTGGACTGTTTTTTAGGAGGGCGATGCGCAGATCAACCAAGCGTTGCACTGAAATCATTTGCTTTCCGACGTGTTCGGATGCTCCTCCACTGCTTAAGGTGACAAGAGTCGAACCAATATGCCTGCCAAGGCATAATGTTTCGCTTGATCTTGTCTCATCGTTTGTAATACGTTAGTATAACTGCACTCTTCGACTTCGCCAAGCAAAAAATTCTGACCTTGGCAGGTCGAAGA
>JAZQJG010000084.1:0-19583 GCA_045541535.1 Eubacteriales bacterium | reverse complement strand
AATCGGCTCCGGCAAAATTCTGCGACCTGAAAGCGCAGAATTTTAAGAGATTTTTGGTGCAGAGGAGGAGGCAAGGCTGACGCCTGCCGACGACGATAATCCAAAAAGCACCGAAATTATGCACTTTCAGGCGTGTTCGGTTGCTCCTCCACTGCTTACATATAATAGTATTATACCACCCGCCGCCGCCATTTTCAACCCCGCCCGCCATGCGGGAAAGAATCCGATCTTGTGATTGCGCACAATCGTTGAGTGCTCGCCGATAAAATCAGATCGCCCGTAACAACCTGCCGCCCGCCATGCGGGAGAGAATCCGATCTTATCCCCGTGCACAATCGTTGAGTGCTCGCCGATAAAGACGGTTCGTCATCGCCGCTCCGCCTACGCCATGCGGGAGAGAATCCGATCTTGTGATCATACACAAACGCCGGGTACTCGCCGATAAATTCACTATAAAACAAAAATCGTCCGTTGTTCTCACAACGGACGATTTTTTAATTTCCCTTGCCCAAGGCTTTGGAAACCTGTTTTTGCATTTTATTGGCCTGATACGCCTGCAGGCGGTTTTCACGAAACGCCAACAGCACCATCTCTATATCATTATTGCTGATAGGGCCGTGGTGATCGCACATCACCAGATTGTATATGCCCTTCATCATAATAAAGCTGTCCAGCTCCGGATAGCTGCCCTCCGGCACCCCCGGCAGATCGTCGGAAAGACTGCGGTACAGATCCCCCAGACCCAGAGCGTGGCCGAATTCGTGCTTGATCACGTGGGCCATTTCCTCATAATCTTTAAATTGCCCGTCCTCGCTCCGGAGATAGATCAGCTTGCGGGAGTGGGCCGACCAGCGCAGGCCCAGAGTGGCAAAGGAGCGCTTGTCCCGAAAGATGCCCTTCATCCGTTCCGCCCGTTTGGCGGTGTTCAGCTTGTCAGACAGCGAAATTACGGTGTCGGCCAGATCGTCGGTGACGGGCACGATCACAAGATTGTCAAATACCCGATTCTCGTAGGTCACCTCCACCTTGACGGTGAGGGGCTGACCGCCAAATACCTCGTAGTCCCCTTCCCACGCCTTCAGGCCGAAGTTTACGGCGTCCAGCATCTCGTCGGTGGGCTTCTCATAGGAGAGAAAGAGCACGTTGGTGCGTAGGGTCAGCAGGTTTTTGCCGTTTTCATAGGTCAGTTCCGCATCCACCGGCGTAAACACGCCCTTGCGGCGAATGCGGATCACCTTGCCCGCCTGATCCACCAGCCGTCCCTTGGAACGACGGGCGGGTCGCACCGATTGATTATAGCGCTCCATACAATACTGATTGAGCAAAATCCGCGCCTGGGGCCAGCCCAGCCGCGCGGCATGGGACAGTAAAAACAGGGCTGTGGTGTCCGATCCCATAATTTTGCGCTCCAGCATCAGACGGGCCACCAGATAGTAGGCCTCGGGATCTTTGTCCTTTTGGGCCTCCGTTAGCAGCTTGAGTCCGTCCTTCTTTTCTTCTTCCGTTTTGCCCTCAAAATAGAGGTGCTTTCCCAGTTCCCTTTTTTGTTCTGTGCTCAGAAACTCGTACATAGACTATTCTCCGTCATTCTGCCGTCAAATGATCGGTCGAACCGGTCAATGCGGCTTGAATCAATTCTTCAAGTTCCTGTGACAAAGCGGCAAGGCCACGGTTGAACGCCTCGTCTTTTTTCTGATTGGACAAAATATTTTGTTTTTCCTGCGCAATTTGCTCAATCACGTCGGTATAAACTTCCGTCAGAAAATCCGTCTTCTCTTTCTGCCAAGCGCTGATTTGTTCAACTTTATATTGATCAATTTCCCGCCGCACATTGGCCACTGCGTTCATATACTCTTTGGCCGCTTGCTTATCCTTGCAGGCCTCCCAGATATCCATTCCCAGGGAGATCGCTTCGGTGATGGGGCCCAAAAACTTACAGGCCTTCGCCAACTTTTGAGAGGCTTTGACAATGCCCCAGGGCTTGAATTTTACACCGATGGCGTGACCCACTTTTTCAACGATCTTATAGCTGTTATCGCCAACCTTTTTGGCGGCCACACCCAAGGCACGATCCACCGTTCCCTTGATCGCTTTGTTTTGCTTGGCAGTGTTTCCTCTATTTTGTCCACCCGGATGATTGATTTGCGCTCCGTCTTCCGACCCGGATTGCCCATAATTGACAACGTACTGTGCCTGTTTGCTGTTCAAAATGCTTTCCAGTTCCTCAGACAACATGGCCTGCTCTTCTGCCACCATTGCGTCCAAACAACTTATCAACTCGTTTTGCGTATTGCTCCGCAAAACTTCAACGGCCGCCGCAAAATCAAAATTCTGGTCTACCGTTTGATCCAGCAACGCATAAGCCTTTTCTGCAAAACCAACGTAATGCTCCAAAACGATACCGTCCCATTTCTGGGCGGCCCGACCCCTTAATCTGTTGACCTTCTTTTCCAAGCGGGCCAGTATGTCCCGATGTGTGCGGTCCACCAGATCATCCGCACCGCCAACAAAGGCCTGATCAATCACGTTTTTAGCCACGTACAGGGGCGTGGTCAACTTGAACAGCAAGCCTTTTTCCTGCAAAAAGTCGTTCAACAAGGCTATAAAGGTTTCAAAATTGCTGTACTGCACTCTTCCTTCGTTGCCGGTGGCAACGCCTTTGAGATAATCCTTTACGTCAAAAAAGGCATATTTAACGTCGTCAATGGTATGCGGTGCTATGGCGGCGTTGATGGAATCAATGTAATTTTGAATGAGCTGATCCCGATCCTCGGTGGCCTCGCTGTTCAGCTTGTTGATCACCAAAATAACCTTGCCGGCATAATCCTTTTCATATACCAAATTCACATAATCGTCCCGTGTATTTTGGGCAAAGAGCTCGGAAGTGATGCAATAAACGATCAAATCGGAATTTTGGATGGCCTCGGCTGCAATCTTATCGTGAGTTTCGTTGTCGTGCAAGCCCGGCGTGTCGCTCAACAGGAAGTTACCCCACCGGTAGTCGGCAACGTTTTGAGTGGTAACGTCGGAACCGATTTCAATTTGCCGGTTACCGGTAAGCGCCGATATAATACTGGATTTGCCCGATGAATACTGCCCGACGAAAGCGATACGGATCTTATCCTCCGCCCGGGTCCCCTGCAACGCCTCATGCAGAGCCGCGACCTGTTCCGCTCGGCCGTTTTGCTCCAACAATTCCATCAGTTTTTTAATCTTCTCCTGAGAAATTTCCGTAATTTTTCCTGCTTGAAACTGTTTCATTTTATTACCTCACTTTAAACTCAAGGTCCTCGTTAATCAGACCCTTCAATTTTTCGGTCTGACACGTTACTGCTTTTTGTGTATATATCGTCATCTTTTTGCCAAATTGACGCTGTACCTCCGTCACGGGTGCAGGAGAGGCCGCAGCGTACTTTACAATCCGATCTGCAAACAGCAGATTCAGCCTGCCAATATTTTCATTCATACCGGCGATCAAATCGTTGATTGCAACGCACACCCGATTTAACCCCATCAGCAAATCGTCGTAGGTTTGCAAAACCTCATTGGTAATACGGGTGGCCGACTTGTTCAGCGTTTGCATTGTGGCCGTACAGTTGTCTTCACAAGCACTCATCACTGCGCCGTTCAACTGTGTATACATCTTTTCTTTTACCTGTTTTTGGCGGTCTTTGTTCTTTTTAAACAGGGAGGATATCAGGGAGCACACCAAGCCAACTCCCGCCAAAATCCAACCCGCCGGACCGCCCACGCCGAGAAGCACGAAGATTGAACCCAACAACCCGGCGCCACCGCCGAGGAAGGAAAAGATCTCTCGGAACGGGGCGCTATGCCGCTTATTAACACCGATCTCCCGCAGATCAATTTCAAGGTCAAATTTCACGTCCTCAAAAATCTCTTCCAAAATTTCAGCCAATACGTCCATGTACTCCTCCCGGCAGTTTGCAAGTTTATTTTTTAGCGTCTGTTCAAAGGAAATGTGCTGACAATAACTCGCCCATTTTTTGTCCAGTTCTTTTTGATTGCAACCGTAATTTGCTTCCACAAATTTCCTTGCGTGGGTAGTGGCCAATTCCCGAAATTGCATCCGGATTATTTTTTCCGCCTTCTGCAAAAAGCGGCGTTTTTCCTCTTGCAGTTTACGATAGATTTCTCCCCGCTTGCCTTGCAGGGAACCGCAACAATTCAATATGGGTTGCTTTTGCTTCAAAACGCTGTCGCGCCAGTTTTCACAGATGGCAACGGTATCGTCAATGATCGTTTTGGAGCGCAGAAAGGAGCCCTGCTCGGTAACGATGATCTTCAGGTTTGCCAAAAATTCCTGCACACCGGAATGTTGCATCAGGGTTTTGGAATGAGCGGCATACCGCACGTCCTCGCTGAGCTGTGCCGCCAACAAATAAACAAAGTCACAGCTCAACAGCCGCTCCACACCGACATCCTCGGCCGCCCTTCGAATCGGCTCGTAATAACCGTCGATCCGATTTTCGCCGCTGTGATCACGCCAGGCGTCGGGCTCCTCCAAAAAATCACTCAAACCGTAAGCGCTGAAAAGATTATTTTTGTAATTGACCAGAACGTGCACCGGTTTGTTGTTTTTAAGGATCTCTGTGACAAATTCCTTTGATTTTTTAAATTTGCCTTCCGTGGGAGTAACAAAACAAATCAGGTCTGCCTCATTAATAACTCTTTTGACAACGTTTATATCCTGATCCTCGGTATCACTGCCGGCGTTGATGCCCGGCGTATCAATGAGCCGCAGATGATTCCACTCGTAAACGTGATTTACTCTGGTAAACCGTTGCCACCCGTTCCCGATACCGTCGTGACCTTCGCCGGTCAGAACGGCACGCAGCGTGGATTTGCCCGCTTTACTCTCTCCCACCAGAACGATGGTAAAATCCTCCAGCGCCGCAGCCTTTTTGCCGATTTGTTTGCCGTAGGCCTTCACGCCGGTCAACACGTCCTCTTCCATCAGCTTGACAAAAGAAGACAGCACGGCGGCCACCTCCGGATGAAAGGTTTTCTGCGCATTTTCTACGATAGCTTTGACCGCAGGGAGAAAGGCCTCTCCTTTTGCCGAGATGCCCTCACAAATCGGCAAGATCTCATCAAAATCTCTTCGGGCAATCTTTCTGCATCTGTCAATGGCGGCCACGTATTCCTTTTGCGGAATGCGGAACAGATTATTCCGTGCGTCTGCCCGACGGCCGGTCCGTCCCTTTGCGTTTTCTTTTTTCATTTGCTTTCGGAGTCTTGCGGCCACTCTTTCCGCCCTCTCCTCCAAGGAAGCATCCGACAATCCCGGTACGTCCCTGATCAGTCTGTCAAAAAACGCCCGTTCTTCCTCATCTATAGCGCCGTCCACCTTGGCAAGAAGGAGCATATAATAAAAAAGCTCCCGCTGTGTTTTCGTTGCTTCTGCGGCAAACAGACCATAAGCCTCGTCAAAGCTTACGGCATCTTTCTGTTCGTAGATCACCCTTTTGATCAGGTCACGGTCTATAATCTCAGCCGTTTGCAAATAATGCTGTATGATCTGTTCCTGAAAACTGTGGATCTGATGATTACATTTGATCAGATGGCCAAACAGCGCAACCGTTTTTTCGTTGTTTGGTTTTTGTAAAACCTTTAATTTGAGTTCCATTGTTATCCCTCGTTTCCACACCAGTTTAGCATAAAACAAAACAGAATTAAAGTGCTTTTGATAAAAATGTATTTATTCCGCGATTTTTGTGTTATAATGGATTCAAAAGGAAAAGGAGTGACCAAAAAATGTTATGCAATGTAAAAGTTGTTCCCAAATGTGCTTTTTGTAAGTATTGGAACGATCCAACCAACAGCACCATCACGCCGCATACCCCGGCGGTCGGGTTGTGGAAAATCACTGCGCCCTCCACCAAGTGCGTATGTATGAAGAAAAACCTATCCACTTTGGCAACGTCCTTTTGCCATCACTATATCTGCAAACTGCCAAAATAAATAAAAAAGAGATTGCCTCGGCAATCTCTTTTTTGACAGTCAGATTTATTTTCCGATGTTGGAAATGTCGATCTCTCCGTTTTCCACGCCGATGGTGGGATGCTCCTTTTCGTACTTTTTCTTGGCAGCGTTGTACCAATCAAAGAAAGCGGCCAGATCCTCAAACTTATCCACAAATTGCTTTTGCACCTCGGGAGTCATATTGTGATAATCCTCATAGGTACAGTCGGTCAGCTTTTCGGGGATCTCGGTTACCGGTGTGGAATCGGTGCCATTGGTACCATCGGTCTCGGTTTTGTTATCGGGGGCGGTCGGCGTGTCGTTGGAAACGGGGGTGTCGGGATCCTCGGTGGAGGGGGTGGTGCCCTCCGTGCCGTTGCCGTTTTGGGTGGTGCCGCCGCCATTGCTTTCCGTACCGTTCGCCCCATTGTCAGGGACGTTGTCGGCGGGCGTATCGGTGGGATTATCGGTGGCGTTTTCGGCGGCGCCGTTGCCATCGGTCACGGGCTGATCGGTGCCGTTACTGCAGGCCACCAAGGACAACAGCATCACGGCCAACAGCAAAAAGCAGACCGTTTTTTTCATTCTCATTCCTCCAGACAGCCAATGGCCGTCAGCTTGGCAATAAATTTTTCCACGTCGGCGGCGGCCAGCTCCGAACTGACGGCGTATTCGGCGGTGAGCCGTGCCACCAGAGCGTCACGGTCCTCCCCTGCCTCCAATCCTTGCCAGAGCAACAGCCCCGTTTCGTTGAGGGCGAAAATACCCTCGGGGGTGTCCTCCCCCAGCGGGAAAACGTAATATTCTCCGGCAACCTGCCGCAGTACGAATTGTTCACTCAGTTTCACAGATCTCTCTCCTCGGCGCCTTGGCGCATAGTTTGATAACTCAGCTCCGCCGCCGCTTCATCCGGACGGCAGGTCAGCTCGTATACGGGGATCTCCCGCACGATCTCGTCCAACATGGTCAGCATATCCTCCAGCCGCTCCCGCCGCTTGAAGCGATGGAAGGTCTGGGTCATAATTTGCTGTACCGCCTCCTGCCCGTTCAGGGGACGGATGGCATTTTCCTCTCCCCGCCGCAAAAAGCAGATGCCGGCCAAGGGGACCTTGCGATTTTGGTTGATGCCGTCTTTACCGCACCAAGGGGTGCCGTAGGCATACCAGCGGCCGTCCAGACGGCGCAGGGCGGGCTTGTCGTCGTTGAACACCTGCGCGCCGTCAAAATGAGCCTCCCACAGGCGGGTGTGGGTGGATTTGCCGGTGCCGCAGGGGGCGGAAAACAGATAGGCCCGACCCTGATACTCCACCGCCGAAGCGTGGAGATAAAAGCCGTGATGCCGCATCAGGAAAAAGCAAAATTGCCGTCCCGTTTCCTGATACTCAATTTCCTCTTTGGTGGCGTTCAGCCCTTCGTATAAATCCTCCCGATACCGCTCCTCCAGAATCTCAATGTCTGCCTCCCCTTCCCAGTCGTCCAGATATTCGGCGCAACGGGCGGCAAGGGTGGCGGGCACGGACACCTTCAGCTCGGCAATGGTACAATGCAGCTTACCAGTTTTCATCTTCGGGCGGCAGGGTACCGGGGCCAACACCCAATTCAGGCTCCAAGGGAGGCTGGTTGGGGTTGTCGGGATTCTCGGGATTTTCGGGATTTTCGGGATTCTCGGGAGTGGTTTCCTTATAATTCTTGCAGAATTTCATCAAAATGGTGGCAACCTCGGCACGGGTGGCGTTGCCCTTGGGACGGAAGTTAAAGCCACCGGCAACCGCCTCACCGCTGACCAGATCACCCTGCTGGCAAGCCTTGACAGCGGAACGGGCAAACTTGGAAATATTTGCCGCATCCTTGAAGGTGATGGCGGTGTTCTTTTTCTCCAGCGTGATGCCTGCAAAGTTGCAGTAACGCACCATCATAGCGCAGATCTGCTCACGGTTTACGTTCTCGTCGGGACCGAAGGTGGTGGCGGTGAGACCGGAAACAATGTTCTTTTCATTGGCCCATTTGACGTAACCGGTGTAAAATTTACCCTTGGCAACGTCGGAAAAGACGGTCTTTACGTTTTTGCTGACGGATACGCCGTGCATACGGCCCAAGACGGTTACGAACATACCGCGAGTCATATTCTCATTGGGGCCGAAGGTGGTGGCGGTGAGGCCGGAAAACAGACCGTTGTTATAGGCGTAATCAATGGCGCCGTTTTTCACAAACCAATCCTTTTTCTTCAGATCATCAAAAACGTTTAATACGTTTTCGTCGGCGGCGCTAACGGCAGGCACCATTGCCAACACCGTCAGACAACACAAAATCAATGCCAGTACACGGGCAAAGCTTTTTTTCATATCGTATGCCTCCTTATAATATATCAATCTACATTATAACATACAAATATAGATTTGTACACACAAATTTTTGAGGTGCCCCGTAGTCGCCGCCACCCATTGCTTCGAATCCATTTACACCGGCACCTACAAAACTTCCACCTGTATGGCAAAAATGTCTAACTACGCCAAGGCGGAGGTAGAAAACGTCCTCAAATTCGGCATACAATAATCCGCTGAAAATAAAGTAACCCCTGTGGGAAGCCTTCATCCCGAAGCCCTTTTCCGCAGGGGTTAATTTTATCGGTTTTTAAAATACTCGTTAGGGGAGCAACCGTATTCCTTATGAAAGGCGCGGTAAAAGGTGCGCATGGAGGAAAAACCGCTTGCCATAGCGCAATAGGTGATATTGTGTTTTTGCTCATACATCAGCATCAAGGAGTTTTTTAACTTGAGGGTGGTGAGATAATCTCCCAGCGTGATCCGAAAATTAGACTTGAAATACCGGCAAATATAGCTCTGGCTGTAACCGAAATGCTCCGCCACCTCCGAGGGGGTCAGCCCGCTTTTATAATGCTCGTTGATATAGTAGAGCATTCTGGAGGACAGAGAGGTATCTCCCAGCTTCACCGTTTCCAAAAACAAATGCTCCATCACCAGCCCCAAAATCACGTAAATATATCCCGTTTTTTCAATGGGATTGATCTGGGGCTCCTTGAGCTTCTCATAATAATAGCGAATGGTCTTTACCGCTTCCTTGTCAGTGATAAAGGGATTGGTGGCCCGCTTGGTTTTGGTTTCCGCCACGAATTCCTCACACATATATTGAGGGATGATCAACACGCTGGAACGGGAGGCGTTGGGGGTGTGATAAGTATGGGGCTCAAAGCTGAGGGCCACCGACATTTCCCCGGCGTGCAACAGTTGCTGGCGATCCCCCACCCAAACCTCCATCTCTCCCTCGTCGATGAAGTACAGCTCAATCTGAGAATGAAAGGAAAATACGCCCCAGTCGTTTGTATAAGTCTTATAAAACAGATGGTTATTGCTTTCCCGTTTGACGTTAAACACCGGTCGCATACCAAAAACACCCCCAATGTCAAAAAGTGGCACAAACATTCCAAAAAATGGATTGTTTTGGACAAAACGATGTATTAAGATTATATCATACAGGATGCATTTTGTAAATCTGAAATTCCCGTCGGATAGTTCGAAATATCCGACAGTCCTGTCCTATGAACATCTTACCCTATCTGATGGCGCTGTGTAAATACGTCATCTACGGCTCCTCGGTATTCTTCACCGGTGAGCTGAACAAAACCACCGACGTGCTGGACATCCTGGCCCTGCGGTTTTTGGTGAGCTTTTTGGCAATGTGGCTGTTGAAGGTGACCAAGGTCATCAAAATCAAGGTGGGCTTTCGTTACGTGGTGCGCCACATCAAGCAGGAGCCGCTGATCAAATCCTTATTGTTGGCCGCCCTCTTTGAGCCGGTGCTGTATATGCTCTTTGAAACGGCGGGTATCAGCCTGACCACCAACATCACCGCGGCGGTGATCATCTCCCTATCCCCCATTGCCAGTTGCATCGTGGAGGCCTTGGTGCTGAAGGAAAAGAATTCCCTGCTCCAAAAGATCTTGTTGCTGTTGGGGATCGTGGGCGTAATGTACATTGCTCTCAACACCGACACCCAAACGGGGGAAAACAGCCTGACGGGGATCCTGCTGCTGTTTTGCGCCATCACGGTGGGCGCTCTCTTTGCCGCCTGCTCCCGCAAGGCCTCCGGCGCCTTCTCCCCTATGGAGATCACCTATGTTTCCTGTGTGCTGGGCGCCATTGCCTTTAACACCGTCAACGTACTCCGCCATCTCTGGCAGGGCACCCTCCCCACCTACTTTGCCCCCTATTTTTCCGTGGGCAATCTCATCGGCTTTGCCTTTTTGGGCATCCTTTCCACCATCGTGGCCACGGCGCTGGGCAACTTCGCCCTCTCCCGTCTGCAAATGTCCACTATTGCCGCTTTTTCCGGCGTTTCCACGCTGGTCACCATTCTCATCGGCGTATGCTTTGCCGGTGAACGACTGTACGCCTACCATTACGTAGGCCTTACGTTGATCCTCGTCCGTATGGTGGGCGTCAGCGTGATCTCCCTGAGAAAAAACAAGCTGGCGCTTGTCAAAAAATAAATTCTTATAAAGGAAGGTTTTTTATGAAAAAAACACGCCTGATCACCGTACTGATCCTGTTGAGTCTGCTCATCGGATTGTTGCCCCTGCAGGCCTGCGCCGCCAAGACTATGGTGGATACCTCCGCCCTCTTTACGGATATCCCCAAAAAGATCTGGTACAAGCAGGCGGTGGACTATGCCTATACCTGGGGTATGTTCGCCGGTACAAGCAAGACTACCTTTGAACCGGAAACCAAAGTGGACCGCGCTATGTTCGTTACCGTTATCGCCCGTCTGGACGGCGCCAAGGTAAACAACAAGGCTGACAGCGGTTTTACCGACGTGCCCAAAAAGCAATGGTATACCGGCAGCGTGCGCTGGGCGGCTGAAAACGGCATCGTCTACGGCACCAGCAAAACCACCTTCGAGCCGGAAACCGCCATCACCCGTGAGCAATTGTGCGCCATGCTGTTGCGCTATGCCAAATTTAAAAACATCACCCTGGAAAAGGCGGTGGCCAAGGCCAAGTTTGTGGATGACAAGGCCATCTCCTCCTACGCCAAAAGCGCCGTCTACGCCTGCCAACAGGCGGGCATCGTCAGCGGCGAAAAGGCGGCAGGCGGCTACGTATTCCTGCCCGCCGGTAACGCCACCCGTGCCCAAGCGGCGCAAATTTTGATGGTTTTCCATCGCAACTATATTGACGTGGAAGACGTTCCGGAAATTGAGGACACCCCTATGGAAAAGAATATGACCCTGCAAAAAACTGCCTCCCTGCCCCTGACCGTTTCTCCCGAGGGCACCCTGACCTACACCCTTACGGTGCATAACAACAACGCCAAAAAGGTCAGCTTTACCCTAAGTGACACCTTACCCCAAGGCACCACCTATCTGTCCGGTGACGCCACGGTGGCAGGCGATGCCTTGACCTTTACCGACGAGCTTGCCGCCGGTGATACCGCTGTATTTTCCTACACCGTCAAGGTGGCGGGCAATACCGAAACGGTGGTGGCCCCCGCCGCTACTCTGGGAGAGCTGAAAAGTGACTCCATTACCAACTACGTAGGGCTCACCCTGGATGCCATCAATCAGGCCTATCTCAAGCAGGCCGTGGCCGCCCATTCCTACAGCGAGCGGCTGAATCCCATCAGTTTGTTGAGAAGAATCTACTATATCGCTTTTTCCAAGACGCCCACCCTCCGTGACACCGTGGAGCTGAATCTGGGCTATATTTTTGAAGAAGAGCGCACCGACAAGGGCGATGACCTGCGAAAAATGGTGATCCCCACCCTCTACGGCGGAGAAAACGTCATCGCCGCCAACTTTGTGGGAGAGAGCGCTCTGCCCAAAGCAGAAAATCTGCTGGTGGGTGACGTGGTGATGAGCGAGTCCGAGGACGGCCATCATCTGTATATCTTTGATGGAAAAGAGCTGCTGTGTCTGGACGATAACTGCGTGGCGGCCGATACCGCCGCCGTCCTTACCGGTCTGTCCACCGCCAAAAAATACGCCGTTCTGCGCCCCTCCCTTCATATGCCTGCCGGCTTTGTATTCTACGAAAACAACCGTCCCGATCAGCTCAGCCAAGTGGAGCAGGCCTTGCTAGCCACGGCAGACGCCTATATTCAGCGGGGTCTGCGGGTACAGTATGACGACACCCGTATGCCGGACGCCTACCCCTCCTCCACGGACCGTGGCGAATTCCGCTGGCAGATCGGCCAATATCAGCCCGAGGATTACACCACCGACAAATGGGGTTATCTCAACTGCGCCGGCTTTACCTATGATATCTATCGCACAGCGCTGGGCCACGATCTGGGCAAACTCTATACCACCGAACAATTGGCAAGCCATTACGTAAACGGCGGTGCCGTCGGCGTGCCGATGTATCCCTATTATTACAAGCCCGATTCCGCCGCCATCCCTGCCCAACGGGCCGCCGTTGAAGAAGGGTTTTTCAACACCCTTAAAATCGGCGATCTGGTGGTTATCCGCCGCAACAACGGCAACGGTCACGTGATGATGTACGTGGGTAACAACACCGTGGTTCATTCCACCGGCTCCAGCTATACCTACAGCAGTGACAGCGAAACCTACGAGCCCACCATTCGTTATATGGACCTGCGCTGGTATCTCTTTGACGAAAATGCCGACAACTACGTTTTCGGCGAGGACGGCTATATCCAGCATCTCTGCATCGTCCGTCCTCTGGACACCTACAACGGCACCATCCCCGAAAACACCCAAAACCGTATGGCCAACCTGAAGAATATCTATTCCGAAAAGGTGGCCTCTCTGGGTCAGGGCGGCAGTGTCAGCGTGGGCGGTGAGGTAACCTTTACCTTCCGCATCCGCAATCTGAACAACGTCGTCAAGACCCTCACCGTCACCGACAGCGTTCCCGCCGGCGCTACCCTGCAATCGGCCGGTGGCGCCACCGTAGACGGCACCGCCCTGACCTGGCAGGTGACCCTGAATGCAGGAGAGACCAAAGAGGTATCCTACACCGTCACCGCCACCGGAAACGAAGGCGACTATATCTACAGCGCCGTGGGCAAGGTGGGCGGCGTGCTCCACACCTGCCCCCGCATTTTGATCAAAAACACCCTTTCCGCTTCCCAGCAGGCCGCCCTCCGCGCCGCCGCGCTGGAGCTACAGGCAAACAATCCCAAAAATCTCACAGGTCTTGCCGCCGTGAACGAGATCTATACCAAGGCAGGACTTACAGCTCCCTTTGTCAGCGGCAGCGGCACGCTGGACATCAGCGCCCTGCGCTCCTCTCTATTCTCATCGGTCACCAACGCCGGAAATTCCTCCAACAAGGCGTGGAGCCTGAACACGGCAAGCCCCTACTGCAAATTGGTTGCTCCCACGCTTTACGGCGGTCGGCGCTTCTTTACCCCCAATCAGTACACCGCAACGACCAAAGTAAACACCGACCGCAACCGCCTTGCCCGTGAGCAGGATCTGGTCGTCGGTGATATACTTGTAGTTAAATTTCAGTCGAGTGAGCCGCTGTATATGTACATCGGAGACGGTATTTTCATCAATCTTTCCTCCCTTGCAAACGATACTTACAGCGCTGACATCCGCCTGGCAAGAATGCCTTCCGCCTACCACTACTACGCCGTCCTACGCCCATCCTTTGGATTTTAACAGTCGCCCGCCAAGCGGGAATGAATCCGATCCCACGATTGTATACAACCCCCTCCGGCACTTCGTGCCAGCTTTCTTTTGTTATCTTCCCGCGCCGAGTCTGTGCACAGCTTTGTGTGCAATTTGCCATGGGTGGAGATTTTGCGGAGCAAAATCATTCCATAATTGTTCATTGATCTTTGTTCTTTGTTCATTAATGAAAAAAAGGTGTTTGTCCTATGATAGGACAAACACCTTTTTGGTTTTTACCAGTCTTCCGGCATGGACGGCAACGGAGAGGAGGTGACACCGACCACGGTGCGGGGATCTTCCTCAAATAAGTCCATAGGGATGATCTCGGGGGCAGTATACTCGTTCATAGTACCCTCCTTATACCGTGGTGAAGAGCGACAGTTTTTCACTCTCCATCTCCACGCCGGTGTTGCTCTTTACAACGGTGGAAACGAGAACGCCTACACCGCTTGCAATCTCGGTACCCACAAATCTTGCGAAAAACGCATCATCATATTTGACCGTGCCGTTCCAGGTATAGTAGCTGGCAATTACTCTTGCAATGGAATGATCAAAATAGGCATAGTCCTGTGAACCGGTATATTGACCGTCGCTGTCCGTCCAGGTGAGACGGATGATTACGTCCACGCCGCTGGCGGCAACCACGGACTCGGTGTTCAGCAAGGGGTGAACGTACTCCTTAACCAAGGGGCCGGTGGAATATATGGGTCTGACACCCGTATTATCGATTGCGTGACTATGCAACAAACGGGTAAAGAGATAGGCGCCGGCGGCCGCATCGTAGACGGGCAGATACTCGTTGTCCTTGGAGAGCGCCATATTTTTCTTGGCAACGATGATCTTACCGACCACAGCCGGAGCAGTAGAGTCGATCAACTGAGAATCGTTCAAGCCAAGCACGTAGTCTGCCTTCATGGTTTTGCCGTTGAGATTCAGCGTAATGCCGGCGGGGATGATGATCTGACCGACGGTGACGTTTTTCAGCAGTCGGATAGTTTCACCATTCTTTACGACTTCAAAGGCATCTGCAACGGTGGCGTATTCCACGTTGCCGATGGCGGCCTCACCCGTTGTGAGCACGGGCAGACCAAATTGCTCGGGGCTGCCGGCGGAAACGCTTCCGCTGGTGGCGAAGGTAATCTCATCCAATCGGATTACCTCGCAATTGGCGGAATAACCCAGCGTGTCGGAGTGGGAATAAACCAAAATGTAATCGGCGCCGGAAGGAATCGCTTGATTTGCAAAGTTGGCGGTGTAATACTGCGCGGCATAGGTACTGCTGACGGCGGCGGTGGCAAAGGGCTGGGTGCTGAGGATGCCGCCGTCCTTGTCTGCAAAGAAGAGTACCAGATCGTTTGCCTTGTGGTCGGCGGGCAACCAACATTGAATGGTGCCGCTGATTTTGCCGCTTGTTTTGATCATAGTGGGGGTGGTCGTCATACCGTAGACGGGGGATTCCACAACCTTATTTTCCTGATCGGGGGCGCCGTCGGCCGTGTTGATGACGTACTGGGCGGTGGCGACCCACTCGCCATTGATAAAGTCACGGCCGCGAACGAGGACTGCATTCTCGTAAACGTATACGTAGAAGCCTTCACTGCCGACCTTACTGCTTTCCATATTGCCGAGATATTCGGGAGGAATATAGCCGACGGAGGAGCAGTTGAAGGAGCTGGGGAAGCTTTCGTCGCCGATATAGGCAGAGATGGGACTGTTCAACGGCGTATGAGTATGACCGTTGAAGATAAAGACCTCGGGATAGTTTTTAAAGAGGTTTTTCAGATCCGCATCGGTGGGAGAGAGTACGCCGTCGTCGTCCGCTACGGTATCCGACAGGGTCTGGTGCATAATGACGAATACGGGACGGGTGGGATCCCGGTCGGCATCCAGCTGATTTTTGACCCAGGTAACGGTGGTATCATTGAGCTGCATTCTGTTCTGGTCCAGCACGTCGGTACCCAGAGAGATAAACTTATATCCGTTTTTGGTAAAGGCGTAGGTCAGTGTGCTGAAGCGCTCACCACCGGCAAAGACGGCGGTGTCGGGAATCAAATTGCCATAGAAGTCGTAGAAAACATCCTGATAGTCCGCCAGCGTCTTTCCGCTGGGAACGGGGAGATCAAAACGGAAGGTTTCGTGGTTACCGAAGGTGGGATAGAAGTTTGCCGCATCCTCCACGGAGCCAAGGATCTTCAGTACCTTCTGATAATCGGCATCGGTACCTCTGTCGGCAAGGTCGCCGTTGGCGAAGATGCCGATGGATTCGGGGCTGACCGCCTTGATATCATTGAGCATGGCATACATATGCTCGTCGTGATGGATACGGTCCACGGTCTTGGAAGCGATATGCAGGTCGCCCACCATCTGGAATTCTGCCTTCAGCGCTCCCAGAGAGGAGGTGACCATCGCCGCTTCTTCCGGCAGATCAAGGGAGGCAAAGGCTTCGGACAGGCCGCACTCTGCAGAATAGGAATAGGCCAGAAGGCGGGTGGCGCCGGCGGGAACGAAGGAGCCGTTTTTGATCCGGTTGGCGGTGATGGTACCGGCCACCTTGAAGGGAGCAAGGCCGCTGTAACCCGCAAGCTTGCCGTTGGCATCCGCCCAGAAGAGATAGATATCCTCGGCATTGTGACCGGTAGGCAGAACGACGGTGACCACACCGTCGGCCCGTCCCGTGCCGGGCAGGCTCATCTCATAATAAACGTTGGTGGGGGCCTTGAGCACGGAAGTATCGGTGCTCTTTTTGGTCATCAGGGGATCAAGATAATAATAGGACTGGGTATTGAGTGTAGCGGCCGAGGTGGTCAGCTTACGTGCCGTACCGTTGCTCTCGGCATAGTTGCCGCTGATATCAATGGCCTTGGTAGACTGTTCACATACAAAATCATTAACGTGTCTGCCGAGGAATCGGTTATTCTTCACGACCACCTGATCGGAAAAGTCCAATTTTTTGCCTTGGTCGTCATATACCATCAAGGAGCCTTGATTGGGGGCAATCTCTTTCTCTTGATAAAAAGAGTTGCCGACGAAATTAAAATATATATTTTCGACACCCAGGCGCGCGGCTACGGAACGATGATTATATTCTTGAGCGTCTTTATTATAGAAATCTACAAAAGCGTTATTAAAGACATTGTTGATGATCTTGGTGTGCAAAAGCATGCCTTCATCAATGATATTGTTCGAGCCCTGATCTGCGACATATACACTTGGACTGTCCCAATTCAGATAGATGCCGCGGGCGACGTTGGCGGCAAACTGATTGTTGTGGATGGTCCATATCGCCTCGGCGGTGGAACCGATGGAAACGGAAGCATCAAGCAAAAAGACCTGTGTACAGTCGGTATGCATATACACACCGCTGATATCGGCGCGCTCCGCCGTCAGCTCCAGGAAAGCGCGACCGCCGGTGTAGTGTAATATACGGACGTTTTCGATCGTAACGTCACGACGGAAGGCGTTGTAATCGTCATGGTTTTGGATGCCGTACACTTTTAAATAAAAAGGAATGCCCGTGGAATCAATGCTGTAAATGTTTTTGAGCTTTATATTGGCATAACCCTGAAGTCTTGGCGTGTCGACTCGCAAACAGCCGGAACCGGTGAGCTGCACGCCGTCAACGACCATGCAGTCGGCAGTGTCCGTAGTGGGGTTGACCAGCTCCAATTGACCGGTGATGCTTGACTCATCCCCGCGGGCGGTGTTGCGGGTCCAGAGTTCCTTTTCATTCTGTCCCCTTACGTTGGGGTTGATGCCGAAGTTGGCGCCGAGGATGTTCAGATCCTTTTCAACGACAAAACCGGCGGCGTAGGTGCCCGGGAAGAGGTACACCCTGCCAAATTGCCGCGCCCTGACGGTGGCCGCCTGAAAATCAGCAAAAGCGTTGACACCCCAATGAAGGGAGAAGGTCTTACCCCGCACGTCAGCGGTGGCGGGCAAAGTTTCCTCGGTCCAGGAGGGGTTGACCAGCACCGCATCGTCGGGCAAGCTGTCGGAAACAGGGACGAACTTGCCATTATAGAGACCCTGAGTGGCGGTGACGGTAACGCCCGTGCCGGAATCGGTGCTCTTGACACTCATGGCCTCGTCCTTCCAGTACCATGACTCCGTTGCCCAGGCTTTGGCTGCAGGCAGAGCGGTGGTGACAGTGCCGTTTTTAAAGCTATAGTTACCGGAAACGTCGACTTTCTGCGTGGTTCTTGTAAATGCATACGTGTGTTCTAAATTACCGATAAATTTATTGTTTTTAACAACGATCTGATCGGAATAATCCGATTGAGTGCCGTCAGCAATCCAACCGACTATGACTCCATTGTTCTTGACATCTTCAATGGTATTATCGTTGTAAAAGGCATTTCCGCTGAAATTGAAATGCACGTTTTCCATCGCATCCATACGGAAACCGAGCGAAGCTTCCACAAATACGTTGTTATAAATATTATTGACAATTTTACTGCGGGTTTTGGCACCCTCTTTCATATCCTGGCCGTTTGGTGTGGTGGGATTGTACCAGTTGAGATACACCACTCTATATACAGGCGCCGCAAAGAAGTTATCGTGAATGTTCCAATATACCTCGTCGGTGGGGCCGTTGGAAACGGAGCAGTTTTGGATAAAGGGCTTGGTACAGTTCTCATCCATATATACACCGCTGACGTCCAGCTCTTCGGCGGTAACGGACATAACGTAGTTACCTGCGGTAAAGCCCTCCACACGCATATTTTCCACGGTAATATAACGTTTCATCGTGTTTATAGTAGGGTTATAACGGGAAGACATATAGAAGAGCACACCGGTCTGACGGTCGATATCCGCCACGTAAATGTTGCGCAGCTTCAGATCCACGTAGCCGGCGGCGCCGTTGTTGGCGCTGAGACGCGCATCGTCGCTCATCTTAATACCGTCAACGGTGATGTGAGAATAATCGTCAAAGACGCCGGTATTTATCATACCGAGATAGATCCCGCATTCGATGACCGTCTCCCCAAAGCCACGCTCGGGGTTGAGGGTCCAGGGATCGCTCTCCTTGGCGCCGCGGATATTGGGGTCAATACCGTGCTTGGCGCCAAGCAACGTCAGACTCTTTTTGATATAGATGTCTTCAACGTAGCCGCCGGCGCACAGATAGACCGTACCGCCCTCGGGAGCCGCATCCACCGCCGTCTGTGCGTCGGCATACGCATTGCGCCCCCACACCAGATCGTAGGTGCGGCCGTCCACCCGATACTCCGCCGGGAGATTGGCGGGAGTCCAGCTAAGATTTACAAAAATCATATTGTCCGTCAGGGCATCGTTTGCCGTGGCGGCCGTTGCAACAGACAGAGACAGAGTACCCATCATGGACAGGCACATCATCACGCTGAGCAACAAACAAAGGATTCGTTTTGCGTTCATTGCAATTCTCCTTTCAGATTCGGGCGGAAGTTGACATTCCACCACTCCTATGATACCATTATATAGGAAATCGTCCGAAAACAAATAGATTTTTGTTCGTTATGATGGATTTTTGTACGGAATCCTTTGGGAGTGGGTTGCCGCTGATGGGAGAGCGGAGGTAGAACGTAGGGGCGGCAACCTGCCGCCCGCCAAGCGGGAATGAATCCGATCCCACGATTGTATACAAACCCCTCCGGCACTTCCTGCCAGCTTTCTTTTGTTATCTTCCCGCACCGGGTCCTTTAGGAAAGGGCTCGAGGGGGATGTGCGGATCCTGAAAGTTTGTGCAAAACGAGATCAGTGGTAGGAATTTTGACCCTCTTGTCGTCCCACCGGGTGGGAATCAGTCACTGACGCCTGTCGACCGTTAGTCTGCCGGCCAATCTTCGAGCACCTATAATCGGTGCCCGCAAAGATGGTCGGATCAACAGCCGGGTTGCCCGGCCTTGGTGCTCGCAGGTGCCGGCAAAAAGAGCAGGCTTGCCTTTTGTCAAAGCACGCGGCACGGC
>JAZQJG010000083.1:0-11464 GCA_045541535.1 Eubacteriales bacterium | reverse complement strand
GAAGAGTTTCGCGCAAATGGATTTTTTTGAAAGGTGAAGTGTGCAATTTGCAGCAAGGCTGGCGCCTTGCAAAAATGAACACAAGCAAGGCAGAAAAAGCCATTGCGCCAAACCATAATGGGTTCGACTCTTGTCACCTTAAGCAGTGGAGGAGCATCCGCTGCTTAAAGCGTCAAAAAAGTCGTTTCATACAAGGAGAACAAAATGTTATATTTTAATTGCGATTATTTACACGGGGCGCACCCCAAGCTGTTGGAGCGGTTGGTGGAGACCAATCTGATCCCCCAGCCCGGCTATGGCGCCGATCAGTTTACCGCCGCAGCCAAGGAGAAGATCCGCGCCGCCTGCGGGCAACCAAACGCCGAGATATATTTTCTGGCGGGCGGGACCCAAACCAACAAGGTGGTCATCGACGCCCTGTGCCGTAGCTATGACGGCGTGCTTTGCGCCGCCACGGGCCACATCAACGCCCACGAATCCGGCGCCGTTGAGGCCGCCGGTCACAAGGTACTGCCCCTGCCCCATTACGAGGGCAAGGTGGCGACGAAGGATGTTAAAAACTACCTTATAAAGTTTTATGCCGACGAAACCTTTGAGCATATGGTATTCCCCGGAATGGTGTATATCTCCCATCCCACCGAATACGGCACCCTGTACACCAAGGCGGAGCTGACGGCGCTGGCCGAGGTGTGTCGGGAATATAAAATTCCTCTGTTTATGGACGGCGCCCGTCTGGGCTACGGTCTGATGTCCGAAACCGACGTGAGCCTACAGGACGTGGCCGAGCTGTGCGACGTGTTTTATATCGGCGGCACCAAGGTGGGCGCCCTGTGCGGCGAGGCGGTGGTCTTTACCAAGAACAACTGTCCCGACCATTTCCTCACCCATATCAAGCGCCACGGCGCTCTGCTGGCCAAAGGCCGCGCCGTGGGCGTACAGTTTGACGCCCTGTTTACCGACGACCTCTATTTCCACATCAGCGCCCACGCCATCCGTATGGCAGACAAGCTGAAAAAAATTCTGGCCGACAAGGGATATGCCTTCCACCTCAATTCCCCCACCAACCAGATTTTTGTAGTATTGGAAAACGAACAGATGAAAAAATTGTCGGAGCAGGTGGTGTTCAGCGTATGGGAGCCCAAGGACGAAGGGCACACCGTGGTGCGCTTTTGCACCAGTTGGGCCACCACCGAGGAGGACGTGAAGGCGCTGGCCGCCCTTTTGTAAAATTCTTCCTATTTATATAATAAACATATTTTTGC
Source organism: Eubacteriales bacterium (assembly GCA_045541535.1). GTDB lineage: Bacteria > Bacillota > Clostridia > Oscillospirales > QAKW01 > Firm-08. Next base: position 10,202 of record JAZQJG010000083.1, on the reverse strand, counting down.
ATTTCTGCGGAAACACTACTACCAAAAAACAAAGGAGACCGCTATGAAGCTCAATTACAAACGCACCCTGCTGGTGGGTCTGGCCTTTATGTCCATTCTCGCCTTTTGGCAGTTTTACGATCAAGTGGTGCCCTATCTGCTGGAACAGCGCTTTCAGTTGGGCACCTTCGCCGCCAACGCCATTATGTCGGTGGACAACGTGTTGGCCATCTTTATGCTCCCTCTGTTCGGCGCCCTGAGCGACCGCACCGACACCCGTCTGGGCAAGCGCACCCCCTATATTTTATTCGGCACCCTGGCCGCCGTGGTACTGATGGTGGTATTGGGTCTGTTTACCGAGGGCAGTAATTTCTGGGGCTTTTTCTTCACCCTGATGGCTCTGCTCTTCGTGATGGCGGTCTATCGCACCCCCGCCGTGGCCTATATGCCCGACGTCACCGAAAAGCCTCTGCGCAGTAAGGCCAACGCCATCATCAACCTGATGGGCTACGTAGGCGGCATCTTTTCTATGATCGTGATGATGTTTCTGCTCAAAAGCACCGGTAAGGATGCGGCGGGCAATGCGGTCTACGCCGCCGATCAGCAATTTTTGCCGGTCTTTCTCATTGTGGCCGCCTTTATGCTGATCACCGTGCTGGTGATGGTCGTTACCCTTAAGGAAAACAAATTGCCCCACGTGGTGGACGAGGACGAGGCCCTCACCCACGCCGCCGGCAAAATGGATCGGGACGTGTTGCGCAGTCTGGTGCTGATCCTTGTTTCCGTCTTTTTGTGGTTTATGGCCTACAACGCCGTTACCACCGCCTTTTCCCGCTTCTGCGTCAACGTCTGGGGAGCCGACCTGAGCGTCTCCTCCGGCTATCTGCTCACCGCCACGGTGGCGGCCATTATCTCCTTTTTGCCTCTGGGCTTCCTTTCCGGCAAATTGGGGCGCAAGCGCACCGTGCTGTTGGGCATCGCCGTGATGACCCTTTGCTACGGCATCGCCTTTTTCATCCGTCAGCAAACGCCGGTGATGTACCTGATCTTTGCTCTGGTGGGCATCGGTTGGGCCGCCATCAACGTCAATTCCTTCCCTATGGTGGTGGAAATGAGCACCGGTAGCGACGTGGGCAAATACACCGGCTTTTACTACACCTTCTCCATGGCCGCCCAGATCACCACCCCCCTGCTGTCCGGCCTGATCATTGACAATCTGGGCTTTGGCTACAACGCCCTGTTCCCCTATGCCGTGCTCTTCAGCGCCTTGAGCTTTGTGACTATGAGTCTGGTGCGCCACGGCGACGTGAAAAAGTAAAGGAGACCTCTTATGTTTTACCACAACGATCACCCCTCCATCCGTTACAGCGGCCGCTTTGCCCCTGTGGGCGGCAATATGACCGCCACCGCCTGCGGCGCAAGCTTTACCATCGCCTTTAGCGGCAAATCCATCCTGCTCCAACTGGACGTTAGCGGCTGTCAGCATCCCCTGCCCCATCTCTGGCTCCGTTTGGACGACGGCGCCAAAATGGAGGCACCTTTGGACAAATACCTACGGCTGGAGTGTGGCAAAGGAGAGCATCTGCTCACCGTCACCCTCAAAAGCGCTAAGGAGACCCAGCACCGTTTTTACCATCCCTTACAGGCCAAGCTGGCTCTGGTGGGCTATGAGGCCGAGGGTTGCGGCACCCTGCCCGCCGATGAACGCAAAACCATGGAACTGGTGGGAGACAGCATCACCGAGGGCGTGCTGATCGACGCCCATCTGGTGGGCACCCCCGGTGACGACCAGAACAACCGTCCCTATCAGGACGACGCCACCGCCACCTACGGTCATCTGGCCGCCGAAAAACTGGGCCTGCGCCCCTTACATATGGGTTACGGCGCCGTGGGCGCCACCAAGGGCGGCAACGGCGGCGTGCCCAAGGCGGCCGAGGCCTATCCCTTCTGCTTTGACGGCGCTCCCGTCACCTATCCCCATCCCGATTACGTGCTCATCAATCACGGCGCCAACGACCGTAAGGCCACCGACGAGCAATATATTTTCGACTATGACAAGCTCTTAAACGTCATTCGTGCCGCCCACCCCGAGGCGGTGATCATCTGTCTGTCTGCCTTTGTGGGCTCCCACAACGAAGCGCTGGCCAACTATATCGCCCACCGCCGTCAGCAGGATGATAAACTGCATTTTATTGACGGCTCTCATTGGGTCCCCCAAGAGCCCCTGCATCCTCTGCGGGCGGCCCACGCCTATATTGCCGAGCAGTTGGCAAATGAACTGCAAAAAATCATATGAAAACGACACTTCTTTCCGCCGCCGAGGTAAATGCAGCGACGGAGTATATCAAACAAAAACTGTTTTTCCCCGCCACCGGCTTGCTCTATGACCGTCCCGTAACAAACCTTGCCCATTTCCCCACACCTGCGGAATGCGCGGCAAACGACCCCAATCCCTGCGGCTACGGCGGCGGGATGGAGGACTGTATGATCAGCGGCGCCACCATGATAGAGGCTCTGCTCTTACAGTGGGAAAAAGAGGGAGAGCTCTCCCCCCTGCTCCACCCCTTGGTGGCAGGGCTCCTTCGCTGTGCCGAGAGCGGCAAGGAGGGCTTTTTGCCCCGTGGGCTCTGCCCCACCGACGGCAAAAGCCATTATATGGATTCCTCCCGGGATCAATATACCATGTTTCTCTACGCCCTTTGGCGCTATTTTGAAACGCCCCTTTGCACCGATGAGGAAAAATCACGCATCCGCGCCGCCGTTTTAAGGCTGGCCCGGCGGGCCAAGCAAAACGTCACCCCCGAAAACGGCTATGATCTCTTGCGGGAGGACGGCGGCAGGACGCTGGCCACCACCATGTGGGGGCCGACGCTGGGCAATCACGAGGTGCACCGCCTCCCCGCCTTTTACGCCGCCGCCTATCTGGTCAGCGGCAAGGAAGAGTGGCGCAAGGAATATCTGGCCTTGCGAGAAGAGGCCATGGCCCGTGCCCTGCCCATGCGGGAGCGCTATTACCACCTCTACACCCTGCAACAGATGCAGGCCTCCCTGGCCCTGTGCAAGGCGGCCGACCCCGAATGGACTGCAAAATACGATGCGCTGATGACCGCCGTGGCGGCCTACGCCGAGGCACAGGTGGACAAGGTGGCCGAAAAGATCGCCGCCAGAGACAATTTTAACCAAATTCACGGGGACTTCCGCACCTTCCCCCTGCGTCAGCAGGCGGCGCCCAACGAATTCGGTGTCTACCAAAACCGTGACCCCGGCGACACCGACAGCTTTTACCTCCTGCAAGACGCCCCCAACATCCTCATCACCTGCCGTATGGCGGGGCTGACCCCCTCCGAGGATGCCCTACGGCTGTGTCGGGAGGCTTTTCGTCGCATTGACTTTGCCACCCATCACCGCGCCACCCCCATCCACTTCCTCAACGCCCACTTCCAATTATAATTAAACGAAGAGAATGAACGATGATGAAAAGAAAAGTAACAACCTTTTTCCTATGCCTTTTGCTGATCTGTATTGCAACCAATTTTTGTGCCGAAGCCCTACATACTGACTTTTCCATCAAAAGCGTTTCCGAAGCCGAGCAACAGCGCCTTTTACAGTGGCTCCATCTCCGCTATTTGTCCAAGGCGCCTTTGTTTCGCTCCTTTGAAAACTATGCCGTCCATACAGATGGACGGATCGTCACCGGGTCGGACGTCTTTCCGTTAAAAACGCTGTGCATATATGACCAAAACGGTAAATTTCAATACGGCTACACCTTTCTCTCCGAAGGCGCTTATGACGTTGCCTGGAGCGGAAACGACGTCCTTGTTTTCACCGCCCGTGGAGATACCGTCTATTCGTTAAATGAAAAGGGAGAATGCACGACGGTTGGAAAATTGGAGGATACCATCGCAAACGAAGATTACCGACGCACGCTCCAACACAAGAAAAAACAGGTGGGTCAAACCATTTATGAAGCCGAAAACGTCAGCATCTCCGTCATAAAACTTTTGTTTGCCTTTTTCCCCTACACAAAAATCACGAAAACGACCAACAACGGCGCCAAAATCACCGTGCTCCGACATTTCCCCACCGCCGCTCTGATTGCGGGAATCGTAACGTTCCTGATTGCCGCAATCACCGTAATTTTGCTTTTGGTATATCACCAGCGAAAAAAGTTTTCATCCAAAAAAGATCCGCAATAAGCGGATCTTTTTTAATAACCCATTTTGGGCAGTTTAGTTCAAAAAATTTTAAATAAATAAACACGCTTGTTTCAAGCGTGTTTATTGTTTTGAAGTTTTTGTTTGATAAAACAGAGTAGTTTGTCCCACAGGTAAAAGAGATAGCCGCAGGCAAGGTAGAAGGCCAAGAGGCAGATGCCGGTGGTCACCACCCGTGGCCAGCCGTGGGAAAAGCCGTCCATAAAAAAGTAGGGAAAATAGTCGCCGTTAAAATAATTTTGGGTAAAGTACATCACCGCCACAAAGGCGCAATAGGCCACGGGGGAAACACACCACCACAACGGGTCAAACCAGCGATGGCGGCCGTAGGGGTGAAAGAGCAGATATTCGGCCACCGTTCCCAGCGGCACGATAAAATGAATGATGGCATCCTGTCGGCTTAAGGGAGCGCCGAAGGAATTGAGCACCGTCCAATAGGTGAAGAAGGTGAGCAGAACGGTCACCGCCACCCAACCCTTGAGAGCGGCGGGCAGACGAAGCAGTTTCCCACTCTCTCGCCGCTGAAAGAGGCTGACGGCGAGCAGTACAAGCTCGGCGCTCAGCATCAAAAAGGCCAGCAGATTGCTCTGGTAGGTATAAAATTTAAAGGGCTCGCCGGCGGCGAACAATCCCCGCCACAGTCCCTCGCCGCAGATCAGCCACAACCCAAACAGCGCGGCGCCACGGGCGGTATGATACAGCCTCATTCCTCCACGACCCGCTTTCCGCAGATATGCTCGGGGGTAAGACAAAGCAGCAGGGTCTTGTGCGCGGCGCTCTCCAGCTCCCGCTCAATATAGGCCGTATCCTCTGTAAAGCGATAGCTGAGGGCGGTGGTGATCTTTTTGACCATATTCAGATCATCCACGATCTCCATTTTACCGAAGACGATGACGCTGTTGACCACTCTGGCCCATTTGCCCTCGGGGCGCTCGCCTGCGTCCATCACGCAGAAGGATACCTTATCGTGGGCCCGCAGGGCGTCCAGCCGATGGCCGCTCCGACCGCAATGAAACCAGAGCTTGCCCTCCTCGTCCAGATAATGATTCATAGGCATACCGTAGGGGTAGTCTCCCTCCCCCAGTACCGACAGAACGCCGCATTTTTCCTGCCGCAACAGGGCCAGACAGGCCTCCCGCTCCAGCTCCTGCCCTTTCCGGGCCAACGCGCGGAACACGGCTTACTTCCACGCAATGCCGCTGCCAATCAGACCGGCATTGCGAAAATCGTCGGGGTTGTGACGAATGATATAGTCGATATAGGAATCCACCAGCTTGGCGGTGAAGATATACCCGGCAGCGCTGAGATGGCCGTGGAGGTAAAACTGATCCTTAAACCGCTGATCGTAGGTGGGGCCGTATTGATAGAGGTCAATGACGTAGGCATTCTCAAAGTATTCGGCCATAGCATAGAGCGCCTCCACCATAGCGACGGTCTCCTCGTTGTTGCCACGGGAGCCCCGGGGGAAGGTGACGAAGAAAAACTTGGCGTCGGGGCTGATCTCCTTGTACTTTTTTACCATATCCCCGTAAAAGCCCACGAAGGTGGGACGAGTAGCACGATCCACCTCGATATCCGCCACGGTACCGATCTCCTGATGATTGTTGTAAATATCGTTGACACCCATAGCGATGACGTAAGCCTGACAGGCCTTTTCGGGGTCAAACAGCCCGTTTTCTTCGGCATAGGATTCCATATACCACTCGGCCCGCATACCGCCACGGGAGAAATTATAGGCCTTCAGGCCGTTTTTCCGGGCAATATATTGTCCCCAGGAATATTCGTAAAGATCGTGATAGTGCCGATTGCCCTCGGCATCCAGCGTTTCAAACTCGCCGGAGGACAAGCTGTCCCCAATAAAACCGATGGTGCGGAAGATGGCCGTGTTGCTATACCCCTCCACCAGTCGGTCCAAGGGCTTTTCATCCACGGGATACAGTTCCTTTTCCCAATCCATAGTGTTGCTCCTTTAATAGATATTTTTCTCGGTGATCAGCAGATCACAGGGAATATCGTGCTCCATATGGGGCACGGTGTCGTGCACCAATACCTCACGGCAGAGTAGCATACTCTTGCCCTCAAATCCAGCCAAAAAGCGGTCGTAATAGCCCCCGCCGTGACCCACGCGAAAGCGTTCCTTATCAGCGCACATACAGGGCACGATACACAGATCGATATCCCGCCCGATGGGGGCGCCGATGGGCGGCTGGGGGATGCCCAGAGGGCCGTCCTGCATCTCGCTGATGGAATAGATGACGTAGGGGGTCATTTGTCCCTTGTCCTCACACATCGGCACACTGACGGTCTTGCCCTCCCGCAGGGCGTATTTGATGATAGAACGGGTATCCACCTCACTGTTGGTGGACACGTAGCAAAAGATATGCTTGGCCGCCTGAAACAAGGGATGGGTCACCACCTTGGAGGTAATGGCCGCATTGCTCTTGGACAGATAGCCCCGCTCAAAATCATAGGTTTTGGCAAGATAGCGCAATTTTGATTTATTCATAACGATCTCCCTTTTGTGTAATGCCGAACAGACGCATCCCGTTTTCACGGGTGGCGGCGGCAATTTCCTCCACAGTTGTGCGGCGCAGGGCGGCGATCTCCTCGGCCACCAGCGGCACGTATAACGGGGTGTTCAGCTTGCCCCGATGGGGCTCGGGGGCCAGATAGGGGCAGTCAGTCTCCAACAGCAATCGGTCCAGCGGCACGTACTGTGCCACCTCCTTGGACTGACGGGCGTTTTTAAAGGTGACCACACCGCCCAAGGCGATATAATAGCCCATCTTTACCAGTTCCCGCATGGTGTGATAACTGCCGGCATAGCAGTGCATCACTCCCGTGACCTCGGGAAACTGCCCCAAGATCTCCAAGGTGTCAGCCATAGCATCACGGGAGTGAATACTCACCGGCAGTCCCAGTTCCCGTGCCAGTTCCATCTGACGGGCAAACCAATATTTTTGCTTTTCTTTATCGGTGTCCTCCGGCCAGTGATAATCCAGACCGATCTCCCCGATACATTTGACTCTGGGATGATGCGCCAGTTCTCTAAGCTCTGCAAATTGCTCCTCGTCCATCTCCTGGGCTGCCGCAGGATGCTGACCCACCGCCGCCAGAACAAAGTCGTTTTCCTCGGCCAGACGGATGGCGGAAAAACAGCTCTCTCTGTCCGCCGCAATGGCCATAATGGGGGCAATACCCCGAACGGGGAGCTCTGTTAAAAGCTCCCCGCGCAGTGTCTCAAATTTTTCGTCGTCTAAATGAGTATGGGTGTCAAAAAACATCAGTGAATCTTCGCTCCTACGTCCAACTCGTCGGCAAAGAGGACCTTGACGTTGCCGTCGGCATTGTCCCCGGCCAGAATCATACCCTCGCTGAGCTCGCCGCACAGCTTGGCAGGCTTGAGGTTATCCACGATGATCACCTTTTTACCCACCAGCGCCTCCGGCTCGTACCAGGGGGCGATGCCGCTGACGATCTGACGGGGGCCGGTACAGCTCTCCACCTGCAGTTTCAGTAACTTTTTGCTCTTGGGCAGTTTTTCACAGGCGGTGATCTTCGCCACGCTGAGGGACACCTTGGCAAAATCCTCAATGCCGATGATGCCCACGGGCTCCTCTTTCTTTGCTTCCTTTTTCTCCGCCTTTTTCTCTTCCTTGGGCTGGGCGGCCTCGATCTTGGCGGCCATTTCCTTGGGATCGATACGGGCAAAGAGGATCTCTCTTTGACCAACGTGACTGCCGGCCTTGACTCCGCCGAAGACGGCCAGAGATTCCAGCGTATTATCAGTGACGCCGATCTGACGGAGCATCTTCTCCCCGGTTTCGGGCAGGAAGGGCATCAGCAAAACGGCGGCAAAACGAATGCTCTCGCACAAATTGTACAAAACGGTGGCCAGACGGTCGTGATCGCCGTCGGGCTTGCCCAGCACCCAAGGGGTGGTTTCGTCAATATACTTATTGGCGCGGCGCAGGATGGCAAATACCTCGTCAATGGCGTCGGTGATATGCAGGGTGTCCATCTTGGCGGCCACCTTGTCCACGGCGCTCAGGCATACGGCCTTCAGCTCCTCGTCCACCGGCTCGCTCTTGCCGGGAGCCTTGATCTCTCCGTCAAAATACTTATCCACCATGGAAACGGTGCGGCTGACCAGATTGCCCAAAATGTTGGCAAGATCGGAATTGATCCGCTCAATGATCAGATCGTAGGAGATGACGCCGTCATTGGCAAAGGGCATCTCGTGCAGCACGAAATAACGGATGGCATCCACGCCGAAAAGGTCGGCCAGAGTATCGGCGTACAAGACGTTGCCCTTGGATTTACTCATTTTACCGTCGGCCATCATCAGCCAGGGGTGACCGAAGACCTGCTTGGGCAACTCCTCACCCAGCGCCATCAGCAAAATGGGCCAATAGATGGTGTGGAAGCGCAAAATATCCTTACCGATGAGATGCACGTCGGCGGGCCAGAACTTTTTGTACAGCTCGCCGTGATTGCCGTCCACGTCAAAGCCGGGGAAGGTGATATAGTTGGAAAGGGCGTCGATCCAAACGTAGATCACGTGGCCGCCGTCAAATTCCACCGGTACGCCCCAGTCAAAGGAGGTACGGGACACGCACAGATCCTGCAGACCGGGTTTGAGGAAGTTGTTGACCATTTCGTTTTTACGGCTCTCGGGCTGGATGAAATCGGGATTTTCCTCAATATGCTTCATCAGGCGGTCGGCGTATTTCTGCATTTTAAAGAAATAGGCCTCTTCCTTGGCGGGATAGACCTCTCTGCCGCAATCGGGGCATTTGCCGTCCACCAACTGACCCTCGGTATAGAAGGACTCGCAGGGGGTGCAATACATTCCCTCATAGGCGCCCTTATAAATGTCGCCCTGCTCATACAGCTTGTTAAAGATCTTCTGTACCTGACGCTCGTGGGCCTTGTCGGTGGTGCGGATGAACTTATCATAGGTGGTGTTCATCTTGTCCCAGATGGCCTGAATCACGCCGGCGGTCTTGTCCACGTACTGCTGGGGGGTGAGCCCTGCCTCCTTGGCCTTGAGCTGGATCTTCTCCCCGTGCTCGTCGGAGCCGGTTTGAAAATATACGTCATAGCCCTGCATCCGCTTATAACGGCAGATGGCGTCGGCCAACACGATCTCATAGGTGTTGCCGATATGGGGCTTGGCCGATGCGTAGGCAATGGCGGTGGTAAGATAATATTTGGGTTTCATAGTTCATACCTTCTTTTTTCAACATATATACAATCATTATATTATATAACTTCCTATTTTTCAAGAGAGAAAAAAGGTTGAATTTTCAGGACGGGTGTTGTACAATAGGGATGTATGAATTCACTTTACAAAGGAGATATAAAAATGGATAAGACTTTTATTGTTGAAATGAGTGCAAGACATCTGCACGTCACCAAGGAAGATCTGGAAACTCTGTTCGGCAAAGGCCACGAGCTGACCCCCAAGAAGGATCTCAGCCAGCCCGGCCAGTTCGCCTGTGAGGAAAGAGTGGATCTGGTCGGCCCCAAGAAGACCATTCCCGGCGTTTCCATCCTCGGCCCCTGCCGTCCCGAAACTCAGGTAGAGGTTTCTCTGACCGATGCCCGTACCCTGGGCGTTGCCGCCGCCATCCGTGAGAGCGGTGACATCGACGGTACCGCCGGTATCGTTCTCCGTGGCCCCGCCGGTGAGGTTACGCTGGAGAAGGGCGTCATCGCCGCCAAGCGTCACATCCACCTGACCCCCGAGGACGCCGAGAGACTGGGCGTTGTGGACAAGGAGATCGTAGGCGTTAAGATCGAGAGCGAGAGAAGCGCCATCCTGCAGGACGTCGTTTGCCGCGTCAGCCCCTCCTACGCCGCCGCTATGCACATTGACACCGACGAAGCCAACGCCGTCTGCCTGCCCAGAAACGCCGTAGGCACCATCGTAAAATAATTGAAATATTAAAACACCCTTAAAAATCGTGCGTTGTGAACACAACGGACGAATTTTTACCATAATAT
>JAZQJG010000082.1:0-4011 GCA_045541535.1 Eubacteriales bacterium | reverse complement strand
ACGTGGGCATCCGACAGGGCCGAATGGTAGGAGGTCAGGCGATTGTTTTGTCAATCAGAGAACCGTCCCCTGATTGCCTGTTCGTAACGGCCTGGGGCTGTCAACACAATAGAACCGTCCCCTTGTGTTCCCTTGTGTTCCTGTGTTCTAACCGTTCCCTTGTGTTTGCGGTTTAAGTTATGGTAACAATGTTCTTTTCAAAATCAGTTGATAAAATAGCACCAAAACAATCGCACACCGTGCGAGCTGTCGTGGCATCAATTATCAAGTCTTTTCCTTTTTGACAAATGTACGGAGATCCACCCTCAAGAAGCCCCAATAGATCTTCTTTCTGTTTATTGAGTAAGGTGGCTTTTTCAAGGTTTAATGTGTATTTTGTATCATTATATACAATTTCAGCCAAGTTTTCGCTTTCCCATATCACACTATCGGCCAACTCTTCCAAAATAGTGACCAAAGAAAGTTTGGCATTAATGCCGGTAAATTCCATTTCATAGGCGTGATCATTTATGAGCATTTTTCCACTACGAGTCTTATATTTTTGAATGCATTCCTGCTGAGTATAAAAACGGTAAACAAAATCTTCCGCAAAAAAATCTTCTTCATAGGCGTCGTTAAGAGTGATGAAATAATGGTTCTTTTCGGTCTGCACCCAAATTGTAACAGGATAGGATTCGCTTGCAAATGCATGCACTTGCACCACGGGTTCTTTTACACCGTTTGTTGAAAGATAATTTTTGATGTTTACCGGCTCCATGAACTCCAACAGTCCAGCGGTAATGTATATTCCTCTATTCCATAGATAACAAAAGTGGTCTACGGCAAGGGTAAATTGCTCAACTTCTTTGTCTTCCTGTGAGGTGATGGTCCAACCGCTTTCATTATTATTGCAAAAAATGGCAGAGGTTGTGGTATGCAGTTGTTCCGTAGACGGTTGTGCTATAAAAGTGGGTATGGCTGTATCAGTGATGAAACTGATGGAAAGATTTTCTGTTTCTATTATTTGCGGCATTACAGGAGTAACGTTGTCTAATACGGTTTCATTGGATGAAATGTCTTTTTCAACTTGTATAGCCACATCGGGTGAAACGGTTGTTTTTTTGAGGGATTGCTGTCCACATCCGTTCATCATAATAGCAAAGAACAGCAAAAGTATAATTATTCGTTTCATCAGTTACACCCCATATAAAAAATATGATTACATTTAACCAATGGTTTACTTATAAATTCATTGTTCAGAGAAACATAGCCATTCAAAAAATCATTATATGATTGTACCGCATAACATCCGTGTGGATTTGCAGTAAATATTTCTTGGGTCCAATAATTAGCGCCTGTAACCACAACAAGGTGTCCTACCTTTTCGTTTGGTGCTCGATAACTGGCATATAAAGGGCCATACTGTAATGCATCAAAAATGGTCATAAAATCCAAGTTTTGCAGTTTATCATTACGCGGAGCATAGCCGCCTTGAAACCATTTTTCAGGTCCATGATAGGCCATTGCAATATGTTTGGCTTTTATGTTTGCTTCCGATTGGGTCAACACTTCATTTGTGGCATAACTCTCAACCATTACTTGTGCATATGCCCAGCACAGCGGTCTATTTCCTTGGCTATAAAGTGGCACATCATGTTGAATTACCTTGTCAATTGTGTTTGCTGGGATATCATCGTCCCAGCCGTCGCCGCCGCCTTTTGCTGCAATAGTGCCACTTTCGTCTTGATGGCTTATAGAATCATTAAGACAATATGCAAAAACATTATATCCCATTAATGACCGCTGATCAAGTAATATATCACCATTAATAAACCGCCCAAGTTCTGGATCATAATATCTGGACTGTAAGTAATACCAACCAGTCTCACTATCGTAGAGATAATCCTTATAAATTAGCGGATTGAGGGTGGCGATGGAATCGGTGCCGGTGGTAGAGAGCAGTTTGCCGTAAGGGTCGTATTTGTACTCTACGGCTGTTTCCACAACAGTTTGCACGCCGGTGGCGGCAGAATTGGGTTTACGGACTCGAATCAGTTTGTGGATCGAGCCGGTGTTATCCCGCAAAATATAGTACAGAGAATATACACCGGGCTTATTTGCATAAGCAGCGGGACTGTGCAAAATATATTCTGCCTGACCGCCACTGTTATAGATATAGCGCAGAGTGTTGGTGAGATTTCCATTGGCATCCAGCATCTCTATATATTCCAATTGAGAACCGTTGTAATGGTACAGATAGGTGTCTCCGGCGGCGGTGCGGCGGGAAATACGTAAACCATTATCGTTGTACTCATACTCAATGGTGCCGTCGGGGGTGGTGATGCTCTCCAAGGTCCGGCCTTCCCGCCAAGTGAGTGCTTTGGTGGTGGTCACACCGTTTACCGTTTCGGTAATGGATAACGGATTCACAAAAACATTATTTCCATCGGTATCAGTATTATAGGTATACGTGCGAGTGGTAGTGACGCCATCTTCGGTCTTGGTATAAGCGGTCAAAAGGTCAGAAAGATTGCTGTCATAGGTATAAGTGGCGGAATATACTGTATCGGTATCTACCACATAGCTCTTACCTGTAAGATTGCCGCCATCGTCATAGGTATAGTTATAGGTGTTAAGATCATAAGAGGAATACTGCTTAATCAACTGCCCTAAAGTATCATAGGTATAATAAGTATACCTATGCGTACCATTCTCGGTGATTCGGCTACGTTTTAAGGAACCGTCGGCATAGTAGGTGTCATAATATTTAACATCCACCGTGCCGTTGTAATCATCCGTGATATGAGTAGTAGAGGGTTGCAAGGTACGCAGAGTATCGCCATTACTGTCAGTAGCGGTTTTGTAGGTAAAGGTCGTGATCAAGCCTTTTTCCTCTACGGCCGTAGTGCTTTCATCCTCGGCGACCAAAACAGATTTTTTGGCTGTGAGACGACCCAAACCGTCATAACCGTAGCGCAGGGTACCGCTATCGTATCCACCGGGCACGTTGAAACTCATTTTGGTCAATGCATTCAAGTTGTTATAGGTATATTTGGTGTTATAGGCAAGGTTGATGTGCTCATCCTTAACACCGGACTGGTAGGCAGTCAGGTTATTATTTTTATCATATACCAATCCGTTTACGGTATATCCACGGGTATCTCTGGTTTCGCTGACACGTCCCGCCAGATCGTAGAAATAACTGGTAGTCTCCCACTTTGCATCGTGGGGACGATAATAGGCGGCGGTGCCCAAAGCATAGGTATTGTTATAATCGTATTTTGCAACCGTTGTATTATTATATGCCTTTTCGGTGACCAATCCTGCATTGTTGTAGGTATAGGACAAGGTCTGGCCGTTCCCGTAGGTGACGGTATCCACCGCGCCAAAGGGCTTATAAGTGGTGGTCTGCAAGAGGTGCTGTGTAGCGTTCTTGCCCGACCAATACACGCCGGTACGCTTACCCACGTTATCGTAGGTCATATGATAGCCCATTTGCTTGACATTGCCGGCATTGCGAACAATGTCGGTCAACAGCCCGCGGTCATAGGTATAACCTACGTTGATGGGGAATTGAAAAAGATAACCTCCTGCTTTATCATAGTGGCCGGCATGGATGGAAACTATCTCTTTTGTCAGTGGATCGTATTCATAATCCGTGCTCAAATACACCGCTTCATCGGCTGTTTGGGTGCGCAAAGCCACCAAACGACCAATTACGTCTTCTCGATAATATGCGGTGGTGATTTGTGCGGAGTCGGTTTCCGTCAGCACTTGGTGATTCCCATCGGTATAGGTGGTAGAAGAACGCATGATCAGGCTGCCGGAGGTGATCTCGTTTTGTGTGGCAAGACCGTTGGAATTATACGTTGTTTCTGTAGTAGTTCCGATGGGATCGGTCACCTTGGTGAGCAAATGCTTTTTCACCGAGGTGTCGCCGCCATCATACTCAAAGGTATATTCGTTGCCCTCACCGTCCTTATAGGAGGTGATATCGTTGTTGCCGTTGGCAACGATGTTTTCGGTATTATT
>JAZQJG010000081.1:0-9605 GCA_045541535.1 Eubacteriales bacterium | reverse complement strand
CTTCGACCTGCCAAGGTCAGAATTTTTTGCTTGGCGAAGTCGAAGAGTGCAGTTATACTAACGTATTACAAACGATGAGACAAGATCAAGCGAAAACATTATGCCTTGGCAGGCATATTGGTTCGACTCTTGTCACCTTATGCAGAGTTGATCAGCTATGAACATACCGATAACGTATATACGGTGGTTGTAAATCAACGCAATTGGTTGGATCCGGAGTTGGTTGAAAAGCAGATGTTTCGTTTGAAAATTGAGGGTGAAAACTGTAAATATCTTGCATTTTCAAAGAATTAACGAATCATAAAAAGCCGATAGATTTGCAGAATCTATCGGCTTTTGACGTTGGTAAGTATTATTTCTTTTGCAGGTAGTCCTTGGAGAGGGTGGGCCAGAGCTCGTCAGCCTCGGTACCGATGCGGTGGGCGACGGTGTACATTCCGAGTTTTTTTGCCGTCTCCAGCAAGGTGGCATCATCCGAGAGCAGGGCGGTTTCCTCTATGTTCCCGCCAAGAGCGGCGGCAAGGGCGGCCAGATCGGTGTCGGTATCCCGCAGGCGCAGATAGGGGCAATCCACCGCTCCGTGGGTGCGGGCAGTTTGGGCCATACGGATACCAATGTTGTCCATGGCCCGCCACAACAGTTTTTGGGTGTCCACGCCGGCAGGCTCGGTCAGGTCAATGATGAGCTGATGGAAGGGAAATACGTCCTTTTCCTCGGTATAAGCCGCCAGATGGGCAAAGGTGGCGGCGGTGGGACGGACCCACATGGATTTGATGGGGGTACCCATTTGGGAAAAGCGGGTCTCGTATTCGGTCATAACGTTGGGCACGTCCTCTTTGTGGAGATCGTAGGTCAAAAACAACTCCTCCATCTCCAATTCCCGCCACTCTTCAACTGTAAAGTCAAACAACTTGTCATTATCGCTTTTAAAGCGCAACTCGCCCTCCGCCTTTAATAAGGGCAAAAAGTGGCGCAGCAGGTTGCGGTGGGTCAGCCGACGCTTGGCATATTTCTTTTTAGGCCAGGGATCGGAGAAATTGAGATACAGCGTCTCAAAGGCTCCGTGGGGGAGTAACAACCCCAATTCCTTGGCGTCCTCCGCTAAAAAGCGCAGGTTTTCAATGCCGGCGGCCTTGGCCTTTTCCAGGGCCATTACGATGCAATCCACCTCCCGCTCCACGGCGATATAGCGGATCTGCGGATTTTGGGCGGCCAGTTTTGTGATAAAGCCACCCTTGCCGCTACCGATCTCCAGCGCCAGGTGGTCGCAGGCGCACCAGTCGGCGGTATTTTCCTTGGTTAACAGCCAATCCCGACAGGCGTCGTAGCGGGAGGCTGCGTTTTTCTTTTTTCTCAGTCGCATAGTTTTTTCTCCTGTTTTGTTTCCTACAACATTGTAACGAAAAAGAGGACAAATGTCAAACATTGTCCTCTTGTTTTTATAATTTCAGCAACTTTTCGGCGTTGGTACCTAAAATGGCGGTCTGTTCCGTCGGGGTCAGGGGCAGGGCCCGGATCTGCTCCACGCTTTCCTTTTGATCGGTCCAGGGGGAATCGGTACCGAATAAAATGCGCTCCGCGCCAAACAACCGTACCATCCGGCAAAAATCCTCGGCGCTCAGCATGGCCAACTCCTCCTTGGAGTAGTAGTCCGGCTCCAACGCCGGAATCTGCCCCAGAGAAAAGGCGGTGTCCAGATATACCTTGGTGTCTACCAATGTTTCCTCCACCTCGCTCCAGTTTTTCCAGCCGCCCATATGGGCCAGGATCAGGGTCAGCTCGCCCACCTGCGAGAGGGCGTTGCGGATCATCGTAGGGGTACAACGGCGCACCCCGGGAAATCCGATGTCATCCCCTGCGTGGGTGATCACCGTCAGTCCCAGCTCACCGGCCCGATCCAAAATACGCAGATACCGGAGATCGTCAAAGTCGGCGCCCTGATACACGGGATGAAGCTTGATGCCCTGCAGGCCGCCACGGGTAATTCGGCCCAATTCTTCCTTCCAATCAGGGGTGTCGGGATGGATGCAACCGAAATAGATCAGCCCGTCCTGCCCGCTCAGCTCCATAGACAGGTCGTTGATGTGGGCCACTTTCAGGGGATTGGTGGCCACCGGCAACACCACCGAACGATCAATGCCGCTGTGGGCCATGGAGGATAAAAGTCCTTTACGGGTGCCGTCGGAAAAGGTGCGGGAATGGCTGTCCCCCTGCATTTTCTGCAGGGCCGCGGCGGCAATTTTGTCGGGGAAGGTGTGGGTGTGAAAATCAATGATCATGGGTGTCAGCCTTTCTGTCGTAGCTTGCGTGCATAGCCCAGCGTTTCCCGCAGGGCCTGTTCCTTGGGGATCCCTGCCAGCCGCAGTTTGTGGGCGTGGCGCAGGATCAGGGTGAAGTTTTTATCGGGGGTAAGCCCCGCCTGTACCAGATCCTGTCCGGTGACGAAGGGGGCGGCCATCGTGGCGGTAAAGATCTCCAGCCGTTGATATAAAAAAACGGCGGGATCGGTGGGATGGGACGAAATTCTACCCTCGTTGTCGGCCAGAGACAGCAGGATCAGATCTTCGGGGCAACAACTGCGATCAAAAAGGCGGTTGGTGCTCTTAATACTGCTTTCCCGTCCGGCGGCGGCGCCCGGTTGCATATGCAACTCGGTCATATTGAGAACGTAAGCGGTGAGGGCTTTCTCATTGGTCAGCCGTTTTAAAAATCGGCGGACGATGGGCAATCCCAGTTTTTCGTGGCAATAGGCGTGCAAAACGCCGTTCTTTTCTTCGGTGGCGGCGGCCTTCCCCAGATCGTGGACCAGGGCGGAGAGCATAAAGGGGTAGGGCTCCCTGGCCCGGTCACGGTAATGGGCGGCACGGTCCAGCACCATCATGGTGTGATTCCAAACGTCTCCCTCTCCGTGGTATACGGGGTTTTGGGGGATGCCGATCAGAGAATGCAGTTCGTCAAACCAGCCCTGCAGTTGCCCCATCTCTCGCAGGGTCTCAAAAAATCGGGAGGGTCCGGCAGAACGGAGCAAGGCTTTTTTCAGTTCCTCCGCCACTCGCTCCTTGGAAAGGGCAGACAGGTCCATTTTCGCACAGAGGGCAACGGTTTCTTTGGCCACGGTAAAGTTAAATCGGGCGGCAAATTGGGCGGCTCGTAAGACCCGCAGGGGATCCTCGGGGAAGGTGGATGGGTCTACGTGCCGTAGCACGCCGTTTTTCAGATCCTCCAGACCGCCGAAGTGGTCCACGATCTCCCCACTGAGCACGTCCTGCATCAAAGCGCCGATGGTAAAATCCCTACGACCGGCCGCTTTCTTTGTGCCGATAAAAGGATCCACCTCCACGGCAAAATCCCGATGACCCCGTCCCAATACCGTTTCCTTGCGGGGCATGGCGATGTCCAACGTGTATCCCTTAAGCGCATACACACCAAAGCTTTTGCCGATTTCCATTCTGGTGCCCAGCGTGTCCAAAATGCCCTCCAGTGCTTCCGGGGTGATGCCGTGGATCTCCACGTCAATATCCTTGCTTTCCCGCTTCAACAGGGCATCCCGCACACAGCCGCCCACGTAATAGGCGCGCCCACCGGCCCGGGCTACCAGCTCTGCAATTTTGATCGACAACTCTTGGTCAGTCATACCTATATCCTTTGCTGAAAAAACTATTTTATCCTTATTATAAAAACAAAAAAGCGTTCTTGTCAAGAAAAAAGGCACCGCCCTCCGGCGGTGCCTTTCTGGTTTGATTTAGAAAACGGACTGGGTGCACAGTGCAACCAGATATGTAAGCACACCGGCCATCACGGGGGAAGACACCCAGGCGATGGCGATGTTTTTAAACACACCGTAGTTTACGCACCTAAAGCTCTTGGTGATACCCGCACCTACTACGGCGCCGACAACGGCCTGAGAGGTGGAAACGGGAATCTTCATAAAGTTGCCCAGCAATACGATGGTGGTGGCCATGGCGATGATGACCAAAAATCCCTCGATCTGGGTCAGAGGGGCGATGCTGGAACCGACGGTCATCATAACCTTCTTGGAATAGGTCAGAACACCCAGCGCAATGGCAAGACCGCCGATGGTACAGGTGAGTCTGGCATCGGTGAGCAGGTTGGTGGGGATGCCGCCAACCACCTCGCCATAGTACAGAGAGGTAACGTTGGCAGAAGAGTTCATACCGATGCTGAAGGAAGCGTAGGCGCCTGCGATCAGATAACCGACCTTAACGATGATGTCATAGTGGGACAACTTGGTCAGATGGGGAATCAGCAGCTTGTTGGCCACCTTGATAATGACAAAGGAAATGATGGCGGCCCCCAGAGGACAGAGCAACCAGGTGGAGGCGAATTTGCCCAACTGGCCCAGGTTTGCAGCGCGCAGCACCGGATCGCTGTAATCCGCATAAAACAGACCCCAACCGATGATGGCACCGGTGATGGACTGGTTGGCGGATACGGGGAATTTGAGATAGGACATCAGGAAAACGGTGGCGCCGGCGCAGGCGAAGATGATAAAGGCCTTGATGGAGGACATCAGCGCCAGGTTGTCACCCTTGCCTTCGGCAATGAGGCCTTCCGCCGCCTCGGCAGAGGGAATGACCTCGTTGGAAATGGCCAGATCGTTTACGCTTTCCATATTACCGGCACCCATCATAAAGGCACCGATGACAACGAAAACAGAAATGATGATAACTGCCGTTCTGTATTTAACGACACCGGTGGATACGGCGGTGCCGAAGGCGTTGGCTGCATCGTTGGTACCCAGGGACCAGCCCATAAATACGCCGGCAAACAGTAAGAGATAAATCATTTTTTAAACTTATACCTCTCTCTCCACCAAAATCACGGAGATCTGATCGGCAATATCCTCAATAATATCGGAAAGGTCGCAGATGATCTCTACCAAATCTCTGTAATAGATCTTTTCGGTCAGCGTGATGTCGGTGTCAAAGATGCGCTCGTGGAGCAACTCTTCAATGTTGTCTACCTTGCTCTCTTCCTCACGGATGTCGTGCAGGATTTTGCGATCCTTGGCGATCTTCTTATAGTCGTTGAGCACCATATCAATGGCGGTGTACAGCATACTAAGCTGCTTTTTAGTGATCTCCATGATCTTGAGGATGTCGTGACGCAGCATTTCGGGAATTACGATATCCTCCAGCCAGATCTGGCGGGAAATGGTCTCGCAGCGGTTGGCAATGGAGTCGGTGCTCTGCACCAGCGCGATCATATTCTTGCGGGTGACGGGCAGGAAGGAATCCTTCATCACGGTAACCACGTGACGGATATCCATATCGGCGGCCGCTTCAGCGTTGGCAATAGCCAGCTTGGCAGATTCCAAGAGATGCTTGTCAGGATTCTCGGCAAACAGCAATTCAAAAAATCTTTCCAGATTTTCAAAAGCTTCTGCAACCTTCTCGTGATGATCGTAAAATGCGCTTGAGATTTTGTCGTTCTTTTTGCTGTAAACTAACATAGGCCCTCCGTAAATTTTGATTTAATATTGTGTAAACTAATATTGATATTATACTTAAAACCTCCCCAGAAGTCAACAAAATATGTATAATATTTTACATTAAAATAAAATACGGTAGGCAAACCGGACATATATCTTGAAAAAAGAGTAAACGGGGAGAGAAAAAATGGGCGGTTTGCTGAGCGGAATGATTTTGATTTGTGGATTGGGGCTGTTGCGGCGATTGGGGCCCGTGTTGGGCAAGCTTGGCCGTGGCCTTCGCGCGGTGTTGGAAAAGGAGCAGGGGGAGGGCCAACTCTCCGCTTTCGGTACCCTGTGTACCACGCTTGCCGCCACCCTTGGCACCGGTAATATCGTAGGGGTGGCTTCCGCCGTTACGGTGGGTGGCCCCGGCGCTCTTTTCTGGATGGTGATCGCTTCCCTTTTGTGTATGGTGATCAAATACGCCGAATGCGCTTTGGGCGTAAGCTTTCGCCGTACCGGCAGGGACGGACGGGAGGGCGGCGCCTTTTATTATATCGAGGCCTCCCTCGGCAAAGGAATGGCCGGATTGTTCGCTGTGAGCGGCGCGTTGGGGGGCGCATTGGGAATGGGTACCCTGACCCAGGCGGACGGCATCGTCCGTACCCTGCAACGATCGCTGGATGCTGAAAAAGCGCTGACGGTTGGTGCCGTTCCTTTGGTAGGAATGCTCACCGCCTTTGGGGTGGCAACGCTGGCCGGACTGGTGCTGTGGGGCGGTCTGCGGCGTATCACCGCCCTGTGTGAAACAGTGGTGCCGGTGATGGCGGTGGGATATATCGTTTGTTGTTTTGCCATTTTGATCCGATTTGCCGCATTACTGCCGGCAGCCCTTGGTTGCATCTTGCAAAGCGCCTTTTCCCTGCGGGCAGGGGTGGGCGGTTGGCTGGGAACGGTTTCCATCGGCGTCAGTCGGGGGATCTTTTCTAACGAAGCGGGTCTGGGCAGCGCCTCCATCACGGCGGCGGCCGCCAAGGGAGAGGACCCCCGTCGGCAGGGTCTGGTGGGAATGGCAGGCGTGTTTATTGATACCACTCTGATGTGTACCCTGAGTGGGTTGTGTGTGGTGATCACCGGGGCAGTAGGCGAGGACGGCGGGGCCGTCACCTCTGCCGCTTTCGGTGCGGCGTTGGGTCCGATCGGCGCCGTATTGCCGCAGGTGTTTCTTTGCTTTTTTGCCTTTACCACCATCGTGGGTTGGTATTATTATGCCGAGCGGTGTTTTTGTTATCTCACCGGTGGTCGGTGGGAAAAGTGGTTTCGTTTGTTTTACGTGGGAATGCTGCTGATGACACCGCTGATGTCCTCGGAGCGGATCTGGCGGTTGGCGGATCTGCTCAATTGCGGGATGGCCCTGCCCAATCTGTTGGCGCTGTGGCGCCTGCGAGATCAAATACCTTTGGTCAAAAGCACCAAATTAAACGAGGGCTTTTGTGAAAGTTTGACAAAAAAACGGTGAAAGCCTTGCAAAGTAAATTTAAAGACTTATAATGTTTTAATTCATAAAAGGAGTGAAAAAGATGGCAGAGCATTTGCAACAACTCAATCTGTTTTCTCTGACCCTGCGGCTGGTGTTGGCAGGGGCGCTGGGCGGCTGTATCGGCATCGAACGGGGACAAAAGCACCGGCCCGCCGGTTGCCGCACCTATTTCATCGTATGTATGGGAGCGGCGCTGGCGATGATCCTGGGGCAATACGAATCGGCTATGCTCACCTCTTTTTGGTCGGATCTGGCAAGCGTGGTGGGCGTTAAGACCGACGTTTCCCGCTTCGGCGCCCAGGTCATCAACGGTATCGGCTTTCTGGGTGCGGGCACGGTGATCATCACCGGCCGTCAGGAGGTCAAGGGGCTGACCACGGCGGCAGGTCTGTGGGCCAGTGCCTGTATGGGGCTGGCCATCGGCGCCGGATTTTACGAGTGTGCGTTGGTGGGCTTTTTGTACATTTTGCTCACCTTCTTCGTTTTCAATCGGTTGGGGGCGTGGATCATCGCCCGCACCCGTAATATGGATTTCTATCTGGAATACGATCATACCGATTCCATCCCTGAGATCCTTGCTACCATTAAAGGTCTGAATATCCGTGTGTTCAGCGTGGACATCAGCAAAACAAAAAACGGAGAGTTGGTCACCCGCAGCGCCATCTTTTCGGTCAAGTTGCCTAAAAAGATGTATCATTCCCAACTGATCGCTCTGCTGGCCAAAAAAGAATGTGTATTAATGATTGAGGAGATCTAACGATGCTGAGTATTTTGGAACCTTTACGAATTATGGATGCAGGGGGCTTGAATTTGTGGTCGGTCCTCATTCGAATGAGCGTGGCAATGCTTTGCGGTGGTATGATCGGCGTGGAACGGGAATTCAAGCGCCGTCCGGCGGGCTTTCGTACCCATATTCTTATTTGTATGGGCGCCGCCGCCACCACCATGACCAGTCAATACCTGTATCTGAATATGCAGATGTTTACCGATATGGCCCGTCTGGGGGCTCAGGTTATTGCCGGTATGGGCTTTATCGGCGCCGGTACCATTATCGTGACCAAACAGCGGCAGGTCAAGGGTCTTACTACGGCCGCCGGTTTGTGGACCTGCGCCATCATCGGCCTTACCGCCGGCGCCGGCTATTATGAGGCGGCGGGGCTCGCCACCCTGCTCATCCTGCTGGCTGAGGTGGTCTTTTCCAAGATTGAGTATTATATTCTGGCCACCGCCCGAACTATGAACGTATTTATGGAATACGGGGATGCGGAGGCGCTGGACAGCGTGCTCAAAATGATCAAAGCCACGGATATTATTATGCTGGATCTGGAGATTGCCAAAACCGGCCATTCCTCCGGTCATTCCACCGCCATCCTTTCACTGCAAACTACCCGCCGCACCAATCACGAGGAGCTCTTAACCGAGATTGCCCGCACCGAGGGCATTTTGTCGGTAGAAGAATTATAAAGACACCCCGCTTGTCCAAAAGGATGGGCGGGTCGTTTTTTACAAAATGCGACCAAAATTGTAAATAATGCGACTAAATTTATATGGAAGCGGTTTTGTTTCTTTGGTATACTTTTTTTGAAAGGATGATGATTATGCGTATTTTTAAATGTAAAAATTATGCCGAGGTCAGCGCTAAAGCGGCTTCGATTATTGCGGCACAGATGATTACCAAGCCCAATGCGGTATTGGGTCTTGCCACCGGCTCCACCCCTGTGGGTGCCTACAAAATCCTGATCGAAAAGTGTAATAACGGTGAGATTGATTTTTCCGAGATCACCACCGTCAATCTGGACGAATATTGCGGTCTTACTCCCGACAATGATCAGAGCTATCGTTATTTTATGAACACCAATCTCTTTGACCACGTTAACGTGCGCAAGGAGTGTACCTTTGTTCCCGACGGTCTGGCAGAGGATGCCGAGGCGGAGAGCGCGGCCTATGATGCCCGCATCGTAGCCCTGGGTGGCATTGACCTGCAGTTGTTGGGGATCGGCGGCAACGGTCACATCGGCTTTAACGAGCCTGCCGCCGCCTTTGATATGGCCACCCATACCGTGGAGCTCAAGGAATCCACCCGTCAGGCCAACGCCCGTTTCTTTAACAGCATTGACGAGGTACCCACCCACGCTATCACCATGGGTATGCGTTCCATTATGCAGGCCAAAAAGGTGCTGTTGGTTGCCAACGGCAGTAAGAAGGCCGAGATCGTTGAAAAAGCGCTGTACGGACCCGTCACCCCCGAGGTGCCCGCTTCCATTTTGCAGTTGCATCCCGATCTCACCGTCGTTTATACCGAAAACGACGACTAAATCCGCTTTTTCCATTTTTCCTAAAGAGGCAAAAGCCGCTGCTCAGCTCTGCTGAGGGCGGCTTTTGTCTTTGTGAAAAACCTCGCCAACGGCGAGATTTTTTCCATTCCCTTAAAAGCCGCTTGGCGGCTTTTGTCTTTGTGAAAAACCTCGCCATGGGCGAGATTTTTTCCATTCCCTTAAAAGCCGCTGCCCAGCTCTGCTGAGGGCGGCTTTTGTCTTTGCGAAAAACCTCGCCAACGGCGAGATTTTTTCCATTCCCTTAAAAGCCGCTTGGCGGCTTTTGTCTTTGTGAAAAACCTCGCTATCGGCGAGA
>JAZQJG010000080.1:0-24049 GCA_045541535.1 Eubacteriales bacterium | reverse complement strand
GTCCTATGATAGGACAAACAACTTTTTTGTTATTTAAATAGAATCTGATTGACCACGCTTTCCAGATATTCCTGCTTGCCGCTCTGCAGGTTTTGAACGTTGCCCAGCGCCTCGGCGTGGGCGGCCAGAGAGCACAGATCGGCACTGCCGTCCAGAATGGTTTGACCGATGCCCTCAAAAAAGCTGTGATACCGCTCCTTAAGATTTTCCTCCAGACGGCCGTCCTCCATCAGGGCCGCCGCCTTGATAAGACCCAGCGCAAAGGCGTCCATCCCCAGAATAAAGCCGTGGAACATATCCTCGGGGGTGTTGCTGGGACGGCGGTTTTTGGCGTCAAAGTTAAAGCCACCGGTGAGCCCTCCGTTTTTCAGCACCTCGTACATACACAGAGTGGTCTCGTACACGTCAAAGGGGAACTCGTCGGTGTCCCAGCCAAGCAGAGTGTCCCCCTGATTGGCGTCGATGGAGCCCAGCATACCGTTGATGGCGGAAAAGCGCAGTTCGTGCTGAAAGGTATGGGCGGCCAGGGTGGCGTGATTGGCCTCAATGTTCATTTTAAAGTCTTTGTCCAGCCCGTGCTGACGCAGGAAACCGATGGCGGTGGCGGCATCAAAATCGTATTGATGCTTCATAGGCTCCTTGGGCTTGGGCTCAATGTAAAAATCACCGGTAAAGCCGATGCTGCGGCCATAGTCCACCGCCATTTTCATCAGGCGGGCAATGTTGTCCAGTTCAAATTTTACGTCGGTGTTCAGCAGGGTCTCATAACCCTCTCTGCCGCCCCAAAAAACGTAGCCCTTACCGCCCAGCTTGACGGTCAGCTCCAGCGCCTTTTTCACCTGTGCGGCGGCAAAGCAAAATACGTCGGCGCTGTTGGTACTGCCTGCGCCGTTCATAAACCGGGGGTTGGAGAACATATTGGCGGTGCCCCACAAGCACTTGATGCCCGTTTCCTTCATTTTCACCAGTATATAGTCGGTGATCTCGTCCAGACGGCGGTTGGTCTCCTTAATGTCCTCCGCCTCGGGTACCAGATCCACGTCGTGGAAGCAGAAATACCGGATCCCCAACTTGCTCATAAATTCAAAGCCGGCATCCACCTTGGCACGGGCGTGAGCCATCGTGCCCTTTTCGGCGCCAAAGGCTTTGTCGGCGGTATCTCTGCCAAACATATCGGTACCGGCGGCGCACAGATTGTGCCACCAGGCCATAGCAAAGGGCAGATGCTCCTTCATCGGCTTGCCCAAAATGATTTTTTCGGCGTCGTAGAACTTAAAGGCCAGAGGGTTTTTGCTCTCCGCTCCCTCATAGCGGATGACGGGGATGTTTTCAAAATAGCTCATTGACTCGTTTCCTTTCTATTTTAAATTTGCATAAATTTCACGCAGAGCGGGATAAATTTTGCGGTATTGCTGATACCGTTTTTCGTATTTTTCCGCCAAAACGGGATCGGGTTCCACCCGTCCCCGCAAGGGATAGGCAAAGTCCTCCATCCTCTTGCCGCTCTCGGCGCAGTTTACCATCAGGGCGGCGCCCATAGCAGGGCCCTCCTCGGCCACGGGGAGCAACAACGGCAGCCCCAATACGGCGGCAATGATCCGTTGCCACAGGGGACTTCTGGCGCCGCCACCGGTCAGCAAACTCTCGCTCACCTGCAGGCCGGCGGCCCGAATCTCCTCCAGATTATCCCGCAGGGCAAAGGCTACGCCCTCCAGCACCGCCTGCACCATATCCTCCCGTTTGGTATCAGCCCGCAAACCGATAAAGCAGGCGGAGGCGTCGGTATTGTTAATGGGGCTTCTCTCCCCCATCAGATAGGGCAAAAAGAAAACGGTATTTTCCCCCAACTTTTCTTCTGCAATCTTTGCCTGCTCGCCGGCGTAATCGGTGCTTCCCAGCACCTCCTTACAAAACCAGAGATTGCAAGAAGCGGCCGACAGTATACAGGCCATCAGATGATATTTGCCGTTGGCGTGGCAAAAGTTGTGAATGGCACGGTTTTCCAGCGGCAAAAATCTGTCGGTGGGAATAAACAGGGTGCCGGAGGTGCCCAGAGAAATATTACACGTCCCCTCTGTAAAGGCGCCCACGCCCATAGCAGATGCGGCGTTGTCACCGGCGCCGGCAATCACGCAGATCTCCGACCGCAAACCCAACAGCTCTGCCACCTCGGGCAACAAGCCGCCGATGGGGCGGCCGCTCTCGTACAGACGGGGCAATTGCTCTTGCCGCAGGGAGCAAAGGGAGAGCATTTCCTTTGACCAGCAACGGTGCTCCACGTCCAACAACAGCATTCCCGAAGCGTCGGACAGGTCGGTAGCGTGCGCCCCCGTCAGCCGATAGTTGAGATAGTCTTTAGGGAGCATAATCTTTTCCGTAGCGGCAAAGAGCTCGGGCTCGTTGTCCCGCACCCAAAGAATTTTGGGCGCCGTAAAGCCTGCAAAAGCCATATTACCCGTGCGCCGCCCCAGCTCTTGGATATTTTCGTTTAGAAAAACGGTCTCCCGATGGGTGCGACCGTCGTTCCACAAAATGGCCGGACGGAGCACCCGATCCTCTTTGTCCAGCATCACCAGACCGTGCATCTGGCCGCCCACGCCCAGACCCGCCACCGCTTGGGGGTCGATATCAGCGATCAATTCTTTGATGCCGGCTACCAGCGCCGCCCACCAATCCTCGGGGGCCTGCTCACTCCAACCCGAACGGGGGTAATGAACGGGATATTCCTTGGAAACCGAGGCACAAATGCGGCCTTCACTGTCCGTCAATAACAGCTTCAGCGCCGAGGTACCCAGATCCGCACCGATATAATACTTCATAAACAGCCCTCCCCTGTAAGTTTGTATAATTTCATTATAATAGGGTATTATTGACTTTTCTCGCCAAAAATGTTATGATTTATGGACAGAAATTGACTTTTTGAGGTAAATCTATGTTTTATCAGTTCAACCATCCCGCCACGGCGGATTATTTTAGAATTGAAGAGGGAACCGACTTCAGCTTTCCTGCCCATCTCCACGAATGCTTTGAGCTGATCACGGTATGCTCCGGGCAAATGCAGGTGCGTATCGACGACGGGTGTGAATGGCTGCAGGCGGGCCAGTCGGTACTGGTGTTCCCGGGACAGACCCACTCGATGGCCAGTGAAAAATGCCGACATCATCTGTGCATCTTTTCCCCCAAGCTGGTTTCTGCCTTTGCCGCCGGACGGGCCCAACTATTGCCGGAGAACAGCCGTCTGACCCTGCCGCCCTATTTGCTGGAAAAGATGCTGGACGCCACGGAAAAGGACAGTATACCCGCCAAAAAAGGGCTGTTATACCTGATCTGTGAAACCTTTGATCAGGGGCGGGTCTATCATCGGCGCACCGACAAGACGCCGGGCCTCATCGGCAAAATTTTTCATTATATTGAAAAGAATTATCGGGAGACCTGCAATCTGAAGGGGCTGGCGGCGGCGCTGGGCTATGACCACGCCTACCTCTCCCGCTTTTTCAAGCGCACCACGGGAATGGGCTTTAACCATTACCTCAAGGTCTATCGGCTGGAGCACGCCCGCTTTTTGTTGGAGCAGGGCGGCGGCAGTATTCTGGAATGCGCCCAAGAGAGCGGATACGCCTCCATCCGTAGCTTTAACCGCAATTTTAAGGAGCATTTCGGCCTGACCCCCAACGAATACCTGCGAGAGCAGAAAGGCAAATGAGCCTCCTTTTATAATTGTTTCCTTGTAAAAAAAGCCCAAGCTGTGCTATAATGATAAAAAATCCACTTCAGGAGAAATGTATGAAAGCAAAACGACGGATGAAATACCGCCATCGGATCGTGCGGAATCTGGCCTATCTGTTGCTGGCGCCGGTGGCGCGGCTGAAATACGGCATCACCGTAGAGCCCTTTCGGGCCCAAGGCAGGGAATCCTATCTGATCCTATACAATCACCAAACGGCCTTTGACCAGTTTTTCGTGGGGATGGCCTTTCGGGGGCCCATCTACTACGTGGCCTCGGAGGATCTGTTTTCCAACGGCCTTGTTTCCCAACTGATTCGTTGGTTGGTGGACCCCATTCCCATCAAAAAGCAAACCACCGATATGACCGCCGTGCGCAACTGTCTGCGACTGGCCAAGGAGGGGGGCACCATTGCCATCGCCCCCGAAGGCAACCGCACCTACAGCGGTAAAACCGAATATATGAATCCCGCCATCGCGCCACTGGCCCGCAAGCTGGGGTTGCCCATTGCGCTCTATCGCATCGAAGGGGGCTATGGAGTACAGCCCCGTTGGAGTGACGGCACCCGCAAGGGAAAAATGCGCAGTTACGTTTCCGAAGTCATCCGACCGGAGGAATACAAAACCATGGACAACGATGCACTGATGGAGCGCATCCGTCAGGGTCTGTACGTCAACGAAGGGGTGGCAGACGCCACCTTCCGTTCCGGCAAAACGGCTGAATATCTGGAGCGGGCCATCTACGTCTGCCCCACCTGCGGGCCGGCGGTTTTGGAGAGCAAGGGAGAAGAGATCCGTTGTACCAAGTGCGGCTGTCGCACTCGCTACGGTCAGGACAAGCGGTTGACGGGTATCAACTGCGATTTCCCCTTTTCCTTTGTAACGGAATGGTACGATTATCAGAGTGAATATATCTGCGGGCTGGACGTAACCAAGCTCAACGATACCCCTCTCTTTACCGACACCGCCGCCCTGCGACAGGTGGAACTGTACAAGTGCAAGCATCTGCTGAACAAGGCGGCAAGGATCGCCCTGTACGGCGATCGGATGGAGCTGGCGGGGCAATGCCTGCCCTTTGACAAGATCTCCGCCCTCTCGGTATTGGGACGCAACAAGCTGAATATTTATTATGAAGATAAGCTGTACCAGCTCAAGGGCGACAAACGCTTTAACGCCCTGAAATACGTACAAATCTATTACCGATACAAAAACATTCGGAAGGGAGACGAAAATGGAAAATTTTTGGGACTTTAGCGTTTGGGGCAGTTTTAATCTGATCGCCGTATTGTTGATCAGCCTGCTGCTTGCCAACGTGGTTAAAAAAACGGTGCCCTTCCTGCAGGCCTCTCTCATCCCCACCTCGGTGCTGGGTGGCGGCATCCTCATCGTGATCGCCGGCATATACAAGCTGTGCACCGGTCAGGTGATGTTTGACACCGCCTTTTTCGGCGGCAACGGCACCGCCAAGCTGGAGCTGATCACCTATCACACCCTGGCCCTGGGCTTTATCGCCTCCGCCTTTAAGACCTCCGAAGGCAAACTGACCCGCAAGAGAAGCGTGGAAATTTTTAACACCGGCGTGACCACCGTGGCCACCTATCTGTTGCAGGCGGTGGCGGGTATGATCATCTCTATGGTTGCGGCACTGGTGGTCAAGGACTTTTTTGCCGCCGCCGGCATTCTGTTACCCTTCGGCTACGGTCAGGGCACCGGGCAGGCAATGAATTACGGCACCATCTTTGAAAACGATTTCGGTTTTTCCGGTGGCAAAAGTTTTGGCCTGACCATCGCCGCGCTGGGCTTTCTCAGCGCCAGCATCGGCGGCGTGATCCACCTGAATCTCCTGCGGCGTAAGGGCAAACTGTCCGCCTCCGCCGTCACGGAAAGGGCTCTGCGCTCGGAGGAGGTGCAATCCGACAACGAGATCCCCATGCAGGAAAGTATGGACAAAATGACGGTGCAGATCGCTCTGGTGGGGGTAGCCTATCTGCTGTCCTATCTGCTGATGAGCGGTCTGGGCGCCCTGTTGCCGGGGATGAAATCGGTGATCTTCGGCTTTAACTTTCTGTTAGGTGTGTTGGCCGCAACGCTGGTGAAAACGGTGATGAAGCTCTTCAAAAAGCTGGGCTGGATCCGCAAGGAATACACCAACAATTTCCTGATGACCCGCGCCAGCAATTTCTTCTTTGATATTATGGTGGTGGCGGGCATCGCCGCCATCCGTCTGGGCGTGCTGGAACGGTATTGGGGCATCATCCTGATCATGGGTGTGGTGGGTCTGGTGATCACCTATCTGTACAATTATCTGGTGGCCAAAACCCTCTTCGGCGAATACGTACAGGAGCAGTTTTTGGTGATGTACGGTATGCTCACCGGCACCGCCAGCACCGGCATCATTCTGCTGCGGGAGATCGACGGCGACTTTAAGACCCCCGCCGCCGACAATCTGGTGTACCAAAACTTCCCCGCCATTGTGTTCGGCTTTCCCCTGATGCTGTTGGCCACCCTCGCTCCCGTCAAGCCCCTGACCACCCTGCTGATCCTATTGGGCTTTTTCGGCGTGATGAATCTCATCCTGTTCCGAAGTCTACTCTTTAAAAAACGAAAATAGTAAAACACCGCCCAAGGGCGGTGTTTTATTTAGTTGGGTAAAAGCTCTGCCAATTTGTTGGCGATCTGGACGGCGCGAATGCTGTCCTCATTCTCCTCCAGCACGATGCAGAAGGCGGTTTTAGAGGACTCCATCACACCGATCAGCAGGCTGTTTTTAACCTTTTTGTTGTCGTTCTCCCGCTGGGCGGTACCGGTCTTGGCATAGGTGATCCTGGGGTCCATCTTCTTGTTTTTGTAATAATATCTGTCCACGCCTTCTTTCCAATAACCGGCCGTGGTGTCGGCGGTTTGCCCGGAAAGCAGGGTAACGGGCTGGGATTGGCCCAGATATACCTGCTGTTTCTTCTCGTTTTTCTGATTGGGGTTTTCTATGGAAGAAACGATGTAAGGGCTGGCAACCTCACCGCCGTTTGCTACGGCGGCGGCGATCATAGCCATATCAACGGCGTTGATTCTCGTATTGCCCTGACCGATCAGGCTCCAGACGTTTTTGAAGCTGGCAGTATTGGTCATGGTCACCATACAATCGGACTTGTTCAAGAGGCCGATTTTTTCGGTTTTCTTTTCACTTTCATTAACGGAAAAGCCCATTTTCTCCAACGTTTCCAACGCCGGCTCCAGCTTGAGATCCTGAATCAACTGCGCAAAATAGCAGTTACAGCTCACACCGATGGCGGTGGAAAAGCCGATGGTGCCGTGATATCCCATACACTCGATCTCGTCACCGTTGGAAAGGGTATAAATTCGCTCACAGGTGTATCTCAGGTTTTCCACGTCCAGTCCCTGATCCACGGCAAGGGCCGCCGTAACGATCTTCATAATAGAGCCGGGGGCGTATTCGCCCTTGATGCTACGGTTGTTATAGTCAGGATTGGCAATATGGGGATTGAATATGGGTGTGGAAAGGGCCGTATATACCTCCCCCGTTTCGTAATTATAGGAGAAACAGCAACCTGCCTTGTCTCCGAACATCTCCAACAGCTCCTGCTGGGTCTCGGCGGAAAGCAGGGTGGTCTTCAGCACACGGGGCTGTCTTTCCAGAGTGCGATAGCCGGTGATGGGATCCACGCCGGCGGGTTTCAGCAGATCGGCGTATGCATACACCAAGGAGTTGTGGATTTGACTCTCATAGCCCACCAGATTACCGAAGACGCTATAGTCGGTCACCTCGCCCTCCTCATAGATGGGCAGGCCGAAGCGGTCCTCCATACGACAGGAAACCTTGGTAAAGTTTTGAATATCTTCGGTGGTCAGCTCAGGTGCGGCGCAGGAAGCGCGGCAAAAGATGCCCAACGTCACGCAAAAGATGAGCAACAGTGCCATCACCTTAAACAAAACCTCACGGCGGGGGCGGATCTGCTTGGTGGATACCTTAACGCCCGATTGCAGAGGCGTTTTGATCTCCATCACTGTGTTGACATCCGAAACGGTATGATTTTTTCTTTTCATCAATACTGCACCTCCAAAGGCTTCACAAGGGGATAAAGGGTTGCCATCATAATACCGACCATAGCGCCAAAGCAGATCAGCGCCACGCCGCCGGCAGAAATGAAGGGCGCCACGATACCGGTAAAGGGCAGCGCATCCGCCGCACCCAAAGCATTGAACAGCACCTGTACGAACAGCACCACGGAAAACTGCGCCGAGGCAAAATAGAAGGGGCGATACAGCGAGAACTTACGCATAGGTACGATGATCAGGGTGGCAAAGCAAAGCAACACGATCAACAGCATACCGTAACCGAAGATGGCGGTAAGACCGGTCAGGGCCATATCACTGCTGATGGCAAAAATATTGATAATATAAGTGGATTGCTCCAACCCCAAGCCGCCCAGACCGCCGAAGATCATCGCCCGCAGCATCTCTCGCTGTTGCATACTGTCCTCGTTGGTCATGGCAGTTCCCACGTTAACGATACGCTGTTGGGCGTGGGGGAAGAAGGCCAGGGCCACGATAAACAGACAAATGGCCAAAAACAAAATGATCACCAGCATCTTTTTGTGTTCAAACAGAGAGAAGGTCATTTTGTTATCCAACAGCAAAAACAGAACGGTCAGCACCATGGCAAAGATCACAATGGCCGTACCCATATCCTTGAGCAGTAAAAATCCGAGAACGGCCACACCGCCTACGGCCACCGAGAAAATGGCGCGCCACATCTTGCCGTAGGAGGCGGCAAACATCAATAGCAGCAGTACCTTGACCACCTCGCTGGGATGGATCTCTCTGCCCAATAACACGATACAGATTTTGGCGCCGTAAACCTCTTTACCAAACATAAACAGCGCGGCGATCAGCAGAATCGTTGCCACGGCCGGCAACATAAACACCAGATCATCCCAGGTTAGCCCGCCGTTTCCCAGCCGATGCTTTTGCAGTTTTGCCGAAACAAAGGGCGCGCGGCGATAGAGCAAAAATGCAATAATTCCCACCAGCACCGCCGCCATCAATATCACAAAGTCGGAAAATTCCCAGGAAAAGATGAGCTGATAGGTAACGCCGATGGCCAGCAATACGCAGGTAGCCGTCAACGGCGCGCTTAAAAAGGGATAGTATTTTTGCACCCCCCGCGCCGAATCCTTACTGCCCGGCAGGGAAAAGGTGGAGGAATTCATACACTGCAGTGCCGCACCTGCCAACAAAACGCAGGCCAAAAACACCATAGAGATCTTGTAGATCTTATCTCGGTTTTCCAGCATTGTAATACGGTTGGTATACAAACGGACGTTGTACTCCGCTTTTTCGATCTCATCCTCCGTGCCGGCCGCCTCCTTTTCGGCGGTCCAGCGTTCCAACCGGGACTGACAATCCTCAATGCGGGACTCGGTGACCGGCGCCAAAGAAGCGGAAGCGGAGATCATCAAAACGATGATAAAGACCACTGCGGCCAGTTGCAAAAAGAAACCCAGCCCCTTGGTCGTCCAATTCTTTCTTACCTTCATTCTCCCGTCCCCCTTTCACGACAAACGGTAAAGATGGTATCCCCCATAACGATCACATCCCCCAACTGTAAGGGCAGTCGGGTTTCCTTGTCCTCAAAAAAGGAAAAATCCTGATTTTTAACCACGAAGGCGGGTTTGGGCAGATTGTCTCTGTCCACCACCGTCTGACCGTTAACCTCCTTGCGGGGAAGCTCTTTGATCAAACAACGTACCACCCGATAATCTTCACTGAACACCCAAACGACGGGTTGCTCCAAACGACGCACGAACAGACGCAGACAGCCCTCCTCGGGATCTACGGTAAATTCCGCCGCCGTACCCTTCAGTCCCGGATCCCCCGTGGG
This sequence comes from Eubacteriales bacterium, assembly GCA_045541535.1. GTDB lineage: Bacteria > Bacillota > Clostridia > Oscillospirales > QAKW01 > Firm-08. Next base: position 14,427 of record JAZQJG010000080.1, on the reverse strand, counting down.
TACCGGCAGGTCCACCTGATAGCGCTTGCCTGTGCTCTCCTTACCGCAGGTGATACTGGTGGACATAATGGGATAGGTGACCGCCGGCTCACACAGGCCGGGGTTGATCCCCTGACTGCCGGTGCCCACCGGACTGCATCTTACCTGAATACACAAATGACCGAAGGCGTCCCGAATCTGCTCGCTCTGTGCCCGCGCCTCGTTGCGCAGTTGCACCAGCAGCAAAAGGGTGACCGCCAAACCAATGATAATAACGATTGCGATACTCACCGTTCTTCCTCCTGTGGTATAACTGTATTTTCTTGCGGCGTTTCCGTTGCCGACTGTTCCTCCCGACGCTTGCGCAGGCTCCGAACGTGGGAAGCCACACCGCAACCCCACAAAGTAAAAAACAAACTCGTCAGGAGCAATTGGGCCAAATATGCCATAGATGCATAGGGCGCCGCCAACCGTGCGATCACCGCAATGCCGATCCAATACATTTCCAAAATAAAGGCCACGGCAAAGGCGATATTGATCAAAAATCGTGCGGCGTATCCGGCCACGCAGGCCAGACGGGAGCGATTGACCGACGGCCATTTGATCTGCCCCGGGGCAGAGAACGCTTTGGATATCCACCCATTCTTTTGCCCTGCCGCCTTTTTCTTTTTATTTCCGGCGCAATAGCGTTTGTAGGGCTTCTCCGGCAGTTCCAGCCTTGCCGCCAAAAGCTGCCAGGTCTCCCAATCAACCGTAAGTTGTTTATAATCATCATAAACCTGTCGCAACGCCCGGCTGGAAAACACACCCTTTTCCATAGCGGCCTGAAAGGCTTGCTCGCCCATGGCCTCCACCAAGGCGGCGCCGTGCAGATTGCGCAAATTTTCCGGCAGACCCAATTTGTTCATTATGGCGGCCCAGGTGTGATCGGACACGTCCAGCCGCTCTTGCTCGTCATAGATCAGTTGCAGTTCTTTGAGGGAAAAGCAATCCTTTTCCAAAGCATCGCAAAACGCCGCTTCACCCATCACGGTTACCAAGGTGGCTCCGTGCAACGAGCGGGTGTTGGCCGGCAGATCCAATTTGTCCGTCAGGGCCGTCCAGGTCTCCTCCGCAACGAAAAGCTGCTCCTGCTCGTCGTAGATCTTGCGCAATTCTTCCTTGGAAAAGCAATCGTTCTCCAAGGCCGATCGGAAGGTCGCCTCTCCGATGGTATCCACCAAGGCGGCCCCTGACAAGCGTTTGCTGTCCTCCTCGTTGAGAGCGCTCATATACGCCCAAAAGTTGGCGGCATTTTCCGACTCGCGAAATACGTCGTAGAGTTTTTTGTCTTTTTCCTCAGGCATCGGCTCCAATCGCTCGATCACCGACGGCAAAAAGCTGGTGGGCGTAAACTCCCCCTGCAACAAAACGATTCTTTGTACCGCCATGGCGCCGCTATAGTCGCCGGCGCCTTGAATCCCCTCTAAAATATCATTGTAAAATACCGCAACAGCCACGCCGTAGGTTTCGGAAACGCGGGTGGCGCCCAGATAGAAGGAGACGGTTTTGCGCATTTTCTCAGGATAAGTAAAAAGCAACCAGAACAGTGAAGCAAAAAGTCCCTGCTCTCTGGAACAGCCCACAAACACTTGGGCGCTGAGGGCCTTGTCCTCCCGCTGGGAGGCCGCCGCCGCAAAATAGGCACCGGCAGACAGGGCCATCTGCTCGTTTTTGGAGGGCGACACCTTTTCAAAAACAAGGGGGAGCGGAGTGGGCTCAAAAACGTATCCTGCCTCTTGCAGACATCCGTCAGAGGCAGACAGGCAGGACTCTATGGTTTCTACCATATCTCTGCCGAAAAACAGGTCTGCCTCCTGGGGTGTCAGCAACCAGTTCACCGTGGCAAAAATGCGGCGGGATTCCCCCTGGGCCGTGCAAGTACAATCCTTGTAAATAACGGAAAAAACGTATTGCTCTCCCACGGGCAAAAAGCGATAACAGCGACGGTCGGCCTCGCTGTGAGCGAAGCCGTCAAACCGTTGCCCTTCGTATAAATTGATGATTTTCGTTTTATATTCCGCCGGAAAATCGGGATGGGCGTCGTACACCTGATAACCCTGCCCGCCGCCGGCGTAGATCATATATTTCAGCACGCAAACCCCTCCGCTGCTTTAGCGATTGATCTCAATGGGGAAAATATCCAGCTCGTTGAGAATCCAGAGCAGTGGGTCCATAACGTTGATGGAATCCTCAAAGTCCAGCATATCCACGCCGTCTGCCACGTAGGGCGTGGTGGCCTTGACCAAAAAGCCGGCGCTGTGATTTTCGGTGGTTGCTCTGGCCACCAGGGGCTTCATCTGCTTTAAGATCATGGTTTCCAGGGTAACTCTCGGCAAAATCTGCTCTCTGCTGTACATTCCCCGCCCCTGTCTGCAGAAGGTGTCCTCTGTTAACAGCGGGATCTCCACCCGCTGCGTACCGGCCTCCACCTCACAGGTGGGCGGGTTGTCAAACAGCTTGTCCACCTTATTCATCACGAAGGCCACCGGTTTTTGCTCCAATAGTTTGAGCTCCGCATTGACACGGTTATAGGTTTCAGCCAAGGAATATCTTTCGTCGTCGTTTTTATGATCCATCATAAACACCACGGCATCCACACCGCTGTATCCCACGGTTCCGCGGAACAAGGGAGCCACGGTGTCGTTGTACCTGCCGGCATTCTCTCTGGCAAACAGCTCGCCGGCAAAGTCCAGCACCAAAATTTGCGCCACGTCGGTCCGTTGCATCCCCTTGCGCAGGATCACGCTCATCATTCGGGTCTTACCCAAAGCGTTTACGGGAGTGGCCTGGGGCGGATGATCCGCCGCCTCGGTAACCTCGGCGGTGCTCAGCAAATATCCGTATTCATCGTTATCACCGATCCGCAGATAATTCACGTTGACCAGATTGGCGGGATTGGACAGGGCGTGGATCCAGCAGGATTTGCCCACCGTGCGGGCACCGATGACGCCGATGACGTAGATGGGCAGATTGCCCATACCGGGCAACATCTCGCTGACCGAATTCCATTCCGGCTTTTTGCCCACGCAGAAGGGGCAACTGTGGGTAAAGGTCGTTTCCACCTCTTTGCCGGCCACCTGACAATTTACAGTGATCCGATGGGGCAAGATCTCCTCCACCCGAGTCACAAGCACGGCACGGTCCACCGGCGCCCCCGGAGTGGGTGTTTGCTTTTTCATATACTCGGGAACGTAACGGTGGATGGTCCAACCGCCGTCCTTGGGCAGTTTGACCAACTGTACCCACATATTCAAATCACCGTTATAATAATACGCCTCGTCCGTCGCGTGACCGCAACGACAACAAAGCACGTAACCAGCCTGTAACATTATTGTTTTCCTCCTATCCAGGTGATGGCACAAAGATGCTCGTCGTGGAGTTCCTTGGATCCGTCCTCCCATTCAAAGATCTCTTCATAGGAAAACAGGATCGGCTGATCCTTTAACAGCTCCACCTTTTCCGAAGCGAACTGATCCGTCATACGGGGATTGGGCGGGGTCCATCTGGCAAACACCCGTTCTGCCCCGCCGTTGTTGACCTTTTCAATGGTCAGATAACAGATATCGCCGTCGTAGTTGACGGAGAACTGAAAACAGGCGGTGTTCCAAATATATACCTTATCGGAAGCACCGTTCACCGCCTTGACTTTATCGCTGAGCCACTGCACCCGCAGATAGGACTCCTCTCCCCGCAAAAAACAATAATCGCTTTCCTTCTGCAAGGCGTCCAGTCTTCTCTGGGCCGCCTTTTTCTGGGCGGGGCTCAAGCGCTCGGAGGAATTGCCCCGATTTTGCCGATCCATATTGCCCAGCAATTGCTGTCTTTTGGCGGCGTAGGCCGTCCGTCTGCGCCGCAACAGCGGCAACAAGGCGTATGAGCTGAGCCAAAAGGCAACGAGAATTCCCGTCAAAACGGCGGTCGCCATCAACGACTTATAGAAAAAGGTATCCGTTCCCATCGGGATTCTCATCAGTCCAATGGCCAAAAGAAATACCACCGTTGCGGTGATGCCCCAGCCCTTTTGCTGTCGGACCGATTTAAAAAAGAGCACCGCCCGATTATATCCATTCAAACGTTCCATATTGCTATCCTTTCTCCTATTCAAAGATCTGCTCGCCACCGATGAAGTGGAAGCCCGCGCCTTTTTTCACCCGCTTTTGACCCCGACCGTCGGATACCGACGTTTCGGCGGCAACCGGCGCAGGGCCGACGGCGGGCTTGGTCTGCCGGAAAAATTCAACGGTATACCAACCGGGCTCGTCCATGGCGGCATCCTCAGCAAAGGTATGTACCGTGATGCTCACGCCCTCCCCAAGTTGTGCGGCGATCTCGGCGCCGGTGAGCAGTTTGTCCTGCATGGCACCGCCCACGCCTTCCTCAATGATCTTAAAGCAGTTCATATTTTCTTCATTGGGCGTGACAGGTGCGAAAATATGGATCTCCCCGTTAAAATCCTGTCGGACCGTTTCGTTGCCCAGATATCCGCACAGATCAAACAGACAACCCTTCAGGGCACTGCAATCGTTCTCTCCGGCCGGCGTTTGTGCCAGTTCACGGAAGACGTTAACGGCATCCAGTCCCGGTAAGGCCTCCGGATCCATCGCCTCAGGACTGGGCACCAGGGTATTTTCTGCGTGACAGCCGGCATAGGGCAACAGTGCGATCTTCTGCTGAGGATTTTTGAGCAAGGCGCTCATTACCCCGCTCAAATAGATCTCACGGTAAGCGTCCAGATCGGTGGTATCCACCAGAAAATAGGAGATCTGTTCTTCCACCGTTTCCTCGGCATAGGTGATTTTGGACAGGGTTTTTCCTGCGGCCATCAGCCCGCTTTCAAATTGATCCAAGGTCATACGGGCCTGCGGATTGATGGCGGTTGCCCCGCGGAACAGGGTACGCAGTTGGGGACAAAAACGCTCCACTCTGCCCCAAGCCGCATTCTTATCGTGCTGATCCAGCGCTCTTTCCAGCCAGCCGGGGACCTCCGTTCCCTTATAAGGATACCGTTCCTCCAGACGGACGTAAAACTGCTCGCAATCATCCACGTTGCAAAAATCAATGCCGTTGGCCTCGGAAAACAGCAGACTGAGCGGGTTCCACGTCATACCGTACTGCCAGATCTCCAAAATCTCCGCCAACATCGTACCCAGCGCAAAGACGTCGGTTTTGGCGGAAACGGCATATTTTTCCATCACGTCCTCGGGTGCAGTGTTGCTGAGAGACAAAAAGCCCATTCTGGTATAGTTTTTGTTTTTGGTGATCACTCTGGGCTCAAATTTTACCGTGGGGAAGTCGATCAGCCGCAGCTTGTAGTGGTTGTCGGGCAACTCTTCCATCATCACGTTATCAAATTTCAGATCCCGATGGGCAATGATTCTGTAGTTATGCAACGCCTGCTCCTGCATCAACTGCTTTACACCGGCAACGATCTGCAACATAGCGTCTACCTTGGCGGCATAGGTGCGGAAGAGGGCGGGATTAAAGGGTTTGTATACCGGCTCCAGCACCGCGCAATTATAGGCGGTCTTTTCTCCGCTTTCCAGCAGATCCAGCGTTCCCGCCCGCAGTTGCTCCGTCAGCTCCTTAGCATCGTCATTCAGCGCCACCACCTGCCGCAGATTCTCCCCCTCAAAGGGATAAAAATCCCAAAAGTGACGGTTTTGCGGATAGGACTGTTCTGCCAGCGGCAAATAAAACTGCGCCTCCTTCAGACAGTACTGCCGATTGTATTCAACACCCTCGGGCAGACCGGGATTGCTGTGGGCCTCATCGGCATCCTTGGTGAAATGACCGAAATAGATCTTTTTGTGGTGACTTGCTCCCTGCTTTTCCTCCAGCACCTCAAAATAATAGGTGTTGCCCTGATGGGAAAACGGGACGTATTTACGCAGGGCAAAGGTATCGTTCGTTGTAATCTTTTCCATCTTTTTACTCCTGATCTTTATTCTCTGCATCGCCGCGCTCGGTGGACAGGAAATCGCCCATCTGCCCCTTCACGTCGGAAATCTTGCGGTCCAGTTTTTTTGTATTCCGCCAAAGCTCTTTGCCGAAAAGTGAAAAGCTTTTGCGCGGCTTCTTCGGCTCAACCTTACGGGTGTTTTGCTCTGCAACGTAGACGTGGAAGCGTTCGGTCTCCTCCACGGTTTCCACCTTTTGGCGGGCGGGCGGCTCGTCCAGACACAACGCCGCTGTCAATTCCGCCAGTTGCGGGCGACGCTGTACAAACAGCGAGGTACACCGTTCTGCCAAAGCGTCATATTCCGAGCCCCCCTCAAAGGGCTGTGCCTCGGGATATTTCAGTAGCAAATACAGATAAGCAGCCATATAAACGTCTGCTCCGCTTCCGGTGCCGATTTGTCGGGGCATCCCCACATAATCGGTGGCAGGATCATAGGGCAAGGGCAGTAAGCACAGCTTGCGCAGTTCCCCGTTTTCATCCAGCGAAACGTACACGCTGTCTGCACAGATAAACAACAGCGGACGATAGCCGCCGGCATTGACTGCACATTGCTCATAGGCCGCCAAAGCCGTCACCAACCGACGAAAAATCTCCAGCGCCAGTGCCCCGGAGATAGGTTGCTCCAGTCGGGCAAGGCCGGTCCATTCCTCGGAAACACAGAAGGAAAACACGGCGTGATCCTCCACCGCCCGACTCTCGCTCAAGGCAAAAAAGTGCTCCGGCATATGGATGCTCAGATTTTTATAAAAGCTTTGCAGGGCGTGATAACCGTCGGCACCCGCATAGTCGGGGCGAAACTGACTCTTGCTCATCTCCACCGCCACGTTCAGCGACAGGGCGGAAACACCGTCGTTTACAATACGTCTGGTAATGACCTTACTGCCCAGCACGTTGCTCTGCACTTGGGCCAACTCTTCCGGTTTAAAATCAATAGCCATTGTTTTTACTTCCTCACATTCTCTATATTTTCACTGTGATTTTCTATCGGTGTATTTTGCTTTAATTATAGCAGTATAGCGTACGGAATGCAAGGAAAACCCCCCTATTTTCGACAGGAATTCCTGTTAATTTGCGTAGTTTTTCGTCGCCAATAAGCCCTCCGATTTGCCCTTCTTTTTTCGGTAAAATATTCCGTTTTCGGAGATGGGTGCGAGGGGGACGTTTCCCATTATTTATTCCCCTCGCACCCATCTTCAAAAGCCTACCGAAATTCCGCATTGCGCCGTTTTTCATTATTCCTTTATAAAAATAAAGGGATGGCACAGCCATCCCTTTATTTTTTCTCTTCTTTTTTCTTGATGAATTCCCGCAGGGCAATGTTGATAAACTGGGAAAGAGAACGCTCGTCCTCCTCTGCCCACCATCTTGCCTTTTCCAAAAGATCGTTGTCTATCGTAATACTGATTCTTTCCTTAAGAGGTCTCATTTTTATCACTCCTCGTAGGATATTATACTCATTTATATTGCTTTATCTTGTATAATATGATACAGTAATACTAAATAACATTTTCGGAGGAAATAATGGCTGAATTTTGTTTTGAGTGTTTTAAGAAATATATTGACGAGTTCGTAACGTTAGAGGACGTTATTATGAAAGAAGATTTTTGCGTGGAATGCGGTTGTCGCAAGCCCTGCGTGATGGGCATCACTCCCGCCTATGCCAAAAAAGCCTGCGGCGGGGAGTCCCCGCAGACGATCACGGACGGCGAGTAACCCATGGTTATCTCGCCGAATGGGCAGGCACCCACGATCGGTACGCAAACGCAAGATTGAAATGATCCCACGCAGTGAGTCCCCGCAGACAACCTCGGAGGTTGAGTAACCGTTGGTTATCCCGCCGAAAGGCTACCGAAATTCCGATTTCCGAATTTTTAATGGAGGTTTTGCAAAGCAAAACCATTCCGACGTTATTCGTTATTCGCTATTCGTTATTCGTTATAAAAAAATCAAAAGGGGACTGTCCCCAAACGGTTTAAAATAAACCAAAAGGGGACTGTCCCCTTTTGGTTTATTTTAAAAAAATGTGCAACACAAAAGTGTTGCACATTTTTTGATTTAAAACGATGTTTACTCGTTGTAGAGCTTGGCAAGCTTCTCCAGATGCTCTCTGTGAGCCTTGGCCTGCTCTTCGGCCTGAGCGAACAGTTTTTCTGCTCTCTCGGGGAAGGAACGGGTCAGAGCGCTGTAGCGAGCCTCGCCCAGCAGGAAGTCTCTGTAGCTGGCGGTAGCGGCCTTGGAGTCCAGAGTGAAGGGAGCCTTACCCTCTGCCTTGGCGGCGGGGTTGTAACGGAACATATCCCAATAACCGCAATCTACAGCCTTCTTCATCTCGGCCTGGCAGTTGACCATACCGCCCTTGATGGAGTGCATCTCGCAGGGGCTGTAGCAGATCACGATGGAAGGACCGTTGTAAGCCTCGGCCTCACGGATGGCCTTAAGGGTCTGATTGATGTCAGCGCCCATAGCGATCTGAGCTACGTAAACGTAACCGTAGGACATAGCGATCTCGGCCAGAGATTTCTTGGCGATGGCCTTACCGGCGGCTGCGAACTGAGCAACCTGACCGATGTTGGAAGCCTTGGAAGCCTGACCGCCGGTGTTGGAGTAAACCTCGGTATCGAATACCATGATATTTACGTCCTCGCCGCTGGCCAGTACGTGGTCAACACCGCCGAAGCCGATGTCGTAGGCCCAACCGTCACCACCGAAGATCCAAACGCTCTTCTTGGCCAGATACTCTTTCTGCGCATAGATGGACTTGCAGAGTTCGCACTCGCAGCCTTCCAGCAGAGCAACCAGAGCCTTGGTAGCCTTGGCATTGGCCTCACCGTCGTTAACGGTGTCAAGATAAGCCTTGGCGGCAGCCTTGGTGGCCTCGGGAGTGTTCTCGCCGTCAGCCAAGGTCTGTACCTTCTCAATCAGAGCGGCACGGATGGCCTTCTGACCCAGATACATACCGAAGCCGTGCTCGGCGTTATCCTCAAACAGGGAGTTGGCCCAAGCGGGACCGTGACCCTCTTTGTTTACAGTGTAGGGAGAAGTAGCAGCGGGGCCACCCCAGATGGAGGAGCAACCGGTTGCATTGGAGATATACATTCTGTCACCGAAGAGCTGGGTAACCAGTCTGGCATAAGCGGTCTCGGCACAGCCGGCGCAGGAGCCGGAGAACTCAAGCAGAGGCTGCTTGAACTGGCTGGAAACAGCGGTAATGTTGGCAGTGGTCTCTTCCTTCTCGGTAACGTTGGCAACACAGTAATCGAATACGGGCTGCTGAGCTTCCTGAGATTCTCTGGAAACCATCTTCAGGGACTTGGTGGGGCAGACGCCTACGCAGACACCGCAACCCATACAATCCATGGGAGAAACGGCCAGAGTATACTTGTACTCGGTCTTAACAACGGGCTTGGGAGCGATCTTGATGGCCTCGGGTGCGGCGGCAACCTCTTCGTCACTCATGGCAAAGGGACGGATGGTGGCGTGGGGGCAAACGAAGGCACAACGGTTACACTTGGCGCAGGTAGCGGCATCCCACTCGGGAACCAGTACGGCAACGCCGCGCTTCTCGTAAGCGGAAGCGCCGTGCTCAAAGGTACCGTCAGCGTGATCAACGAAGGCGGAAACGGGCAGGCTGTCGCCGTCCATCTTGGAAACGGGCTTCATAATGCCGTCAACCATCTTCACCAGCTTCTCGGCGCCTTCGCTCTTCTCGGCGACAGCGTCGTCAGTGGCGTTGGCCCAATCGGCAGGAACGTCGATCTTAACGAAAGCGGTGGCACCGGCATCGATGGCCTTTTCGTTCATCTCAACGATCTCTTTACCCTTCTTCATAAACTTCTGGGCCTTCTCCTTCATATAGCCGATGGCTTCCTCGGCGGGAAGTACCTTGGACAGAGCGAAGAAAGCAGACTGCAGAACGGTGTTGGTACGTTTGCCCAGACCGATCTCGGCAGCCAGATCAATGGCGTTTACGGTATAGAGCTGAACGTTGTTCTTGGCAATATAGCGCTTGGCATCGGCGGGCAGGTGAGCGGCCAGTTCCTCGGGAGTCCACTGGCAGTTGATCAGATATACGCCGCCGGGCTTAACGTCGTTGACCATCTTATAACCCTTGAGAACGTAGGAGGGGTTGTGGCAGGCAACGAAGTCGGCCTTGTTGATATAATAGGGGCTCTTGATAGGCTGATCACCGAATCTCAGGTGAGAAATGGTGATACCGCCGGTCTTCTTGGAGTCATACTGGAAGTAAGCCTGAACGTACTTGTCGGTATGATCACCGATGATCTTGATGGAGTCTTTGTTCGCGCCAACGGTACCGTCGCCGCCCAGACCCCAGAATTTGCACTCAACGGTGCCGGCAGCGGCAGTGTTGGGAGCTTCTTTCTCTTCAAGGGACAGACCGGTAACGTCGTCGTTGATACCCAGCGTAAACTGATTCTTGGGCTCGTCCTTGGCCAGCTCGTCGTATACGGCGAAGATGCTGGAGGGAGGAGTATCCTTGGAACCCAGACCGTATCTACCGCCAACAACGGTCATACCGGTTCTGCCGGTCTGAGCCAGAGCGGTGATAACGTCCAGATACAGGGGCTCGCCCAGAGCGCCGGGCTCCTTGGTACGGTCCAGAACGGCGATCTTCTTGGCGGTGGCGGGGATGGCTTCGGCCAGCTTCTTGGCGGAGAAGGGACGATAGAGACGAACCTTAACCAGACCAACCTTTTCGCCCTTGGCCATCATATAATCAATGACTTCCTCTGCAACGTCGCAGATGGAGCCCATGGCTACGATAACTCTCTCGGCATCGGGAGCGCCATAGTAGTTGAACAGCTTGTAGTCGGTGCCCAGCTTGGCATCCACCTTGTCCATATACTCTTCTACGATGGCGGGCATTGCATCATAATACTTGTTGCAAGCCTCTCTGTGCTGGAAGAAGATGTCGCCGTTCTCGTGAGAACCGCGCATTACGGGATGCTCGGGGTTGAGGGCTCTCTTACGGAAAGCCTCAACAGCGTCCATATCTACCATTTCTTTCAGATCATCGTAATCCCATACTTCGATCTTCTGAATCTCGTGAGAGGTACGGAAACCGTCGAAGAAGTTGATGAAGGGAACGCGACCCTTGATGGAAGCCAAGTGAGCAACGGCGCCCAGATCCATAACTTCCTGAGTGTTGGTCTCGGCCAGCATTGCAAAACCGGTCTGACGGCAGGCGTAAACGTCGCTGTGGTCACCGAAAATGTTCAGAGCGTGAGAAGCAACGCAGCGTGCGGAAACGTGGAATACGCTGGGCAGCAACTCGCCGGCGATCTTGTACATATTGGGGATCATCAACAGCAGACCCTGAGAAGCGGTGTAGGTGGTGGTCATCGCACCGGCGTTCAAAGAGCCGTGTACGGTACCGGCGGCACCGGCCTCGGACTGCATTTCGGAAACCTTGACGGTGGTACCGAAAATGTTCTTTCTTCCCTGAGCAGACCACTGATCAACGTAGTCGGCCATGGGGCTGGACGGGGTGATGGGGTAGATACCGGCTACCTCAGTAAACGCATAGCTGACGTGAGCTGCAGCGTTGTTACCGTCCATGGTCATCATTTTTCTTGCCATGAGTATTATCCTCCTTAATTTTGTATGTGCATTTTAATTGTCACATAAATATACAGTTTAATTATATCACTTTTTTTCGTATTGTAAAGGAATAAACGGAGAAAAATGGGGATATTTTTTTGGTTTTTTCTGAAAATGTTGTAATCCGGGGTCAAAAACTGTATAATGATGGTAATAAGAAAAGGGGGGCAAGCGCGATGACTGCTTTTATTCATTCCTGCGGGTTGTTGGGTCTGCAGGGCTTTGACGTACAGGTGGAGGTGGATGCCGCCGGCGGCCTGCCCGGCTTTGAGATCGTGGGACTGCCCGACGCCGCCATCAAGGAATCCAAGGAACGGGTGCGGGCCGCCATGCGCAATTCCGGCACCAGCTTCCCCCTCAAGCGAATCATCGTCAATCTCTCCCCCGCCGACATTCCCAAAAACGGCGCCCTGTACGATCTGCCCATTTTGGTGGGTCTGCTCTGCGCCAGCGGTCAATTGGAATGGAACAACGAGGCGATGATCTTCGGTCAGCTTTCCCTATCCGGGGAGGTGTTGCCGGTACGGGGCGCCCTGCCCATGGTGCGCCACGCGGCGGCGGCCGGCTATCCCGCCGTGTTCGTTCCCCGGGGCAATCTGGGCGAGGTGTGCTACGTAAAGGACATCGCCATCTTTCCCGTAGGCTCGGTGGCCGAGCTGTTGGCCCACGTGCGGGGAGAGGCGAAAATACAGCCCATCACCCCCGCCGACTTTCATTCTTTGCCATCGGTACGTACGGTGGATTTTTCCGAGGTAATGGGGCAACCCATGGCCCGTCGGGCACTGGAGATCGCCGCCGCGGGCAATCATAACGTGCTCCTCGTGGGACCGCCCGGCAGTGGTAAGAGTATGCTGGCCAAGCGCTTTCCCACCATCCTGCCCGATCTGAGCTATGAAGAGGCGCTGGAGAGCACCGGCATCTATTCCGTGGCCAACCAACTGGCCACCGACGCCCTCATCCGCACCCGTCCCTTCCGATCTCCCCATCACACCGCCTCCCCCGTGGCCCTGTGCGGTGGCGGCAATCACATCACCCCCGGCGAGATCTCTCTGGCCCACAACGGCGTTCTCTTTTTGGACGAGTTTCCCGAATTTCCGCCCAAAATGCTGGAGGCCCTGCGCCAGCCCTTGGAGGACAACTGCATCACCGTTTCCCGCGCCGTCGGAAGCATCACCTATCCCGCCAACTTTATCCTGCTGGCGGCCATGAATCCCTGTCCCTGCGGCTTTTTGGGGCATCCCACCAAGCCCTGCCATTGTACCGAGGCGGCCATCCGCCGCTATCACCGCCGTGTCAGCGGCCCGATTTTGGACCGTATCGATCTGCACGTCGACGTCCCCGCCGTGGAATACGGGCAGATCGCCTCCAACCAAAAGTCCGAGTCCTCCGAGGCCATCCGTCAGCGAGTCAACGCCGCCCGTGCCCTGCAGGCCGAGCGCTATAAATCGTTGGGGATCACCAAAAACGCCGATCTGGAGGGGGCGGCCATCAAGCAATTCTGCGCCCCCGACGCTCTGGGTGATCGGTTTTTGAAGCTGAAATTTGAAACCGACGACATCTCCGCCCGCGGCTATACCCGCATCTTAAAGGTGGCCCGCACCATCGCCGATCTGGAGGGGAGCGAGCAGATCCGTATGGAACACCTGGCCGAGGCCTTTCAGTACCGCACCTCGGGACAAAAATATCATCTGGAATAAGACGATCCCCGAGGCTTGGGTTTTCCAAGCCTCGGGGATTTTTATACAGATAACGACGGCGGCAATTGGCCGTGATAGCGGGCATCCATATATCTTTGCAACAGATCGGTGATACCGACGGTCAGCAGAGAGCGCCGATGGGGTGGCAGGGCCATCACCCGCCGGGAAAGGGCTTCCACCGCCTGAGACAGTTCGCCCTGCTCCCCCGTCGGGCGTAATTTTCCCCGGGCATCCAGCAAGGTTTCCATGGCGTGAAGAGCCCTGGGCTCCTCCGCCTCGGTCTGCAAAAACAATCGCCGGTGGGGTGATGCCGCCGGCACCCCCAATACGCTGACGTAGTCGTTATCCGCCGCAATGCTCCACAGCCGTCCCTGACGGGCGGAATAGTTTTCATCGGCGGCCAACTCCTCCAACGCTTCGGGGGAAAAGCCCTGACCGTTAAAACTGTAACACCGGGCCGCAAAATCGGTGCGCAGGGCCACGAACTGGGCCTTGTTCCCGCCCTTGGAATGACCGGTGACGGTGATCTCCCGCCATCGGTACCGTTCGGCCCACCCGCAGGCCAGCTCCAATGCCTGAAGCTGTTGCCTTGTGGCATATCGCAAGCGGTGCTGTACGCCGAGGCATTGATAATCCGCTTCCATCGGCCATCCCGAAAGACCCAGCCCGTTGTCCAGCCATTCGCCGCTACCGCTCCCCCGATACACCAGGGTGACGCCGCCCTCGGGATGGGTGACAAAAAAGGCCTGCCCGCCCCGTTCGGTATAATAAACGCCGCCCACCCGACTGTCGGCCAGCGTCCTGTCCCCCGCCGCTGCATTTCGCAGGATCGCTCCTCTGGGATCGGTCAGTGTGTCAAAAAGATCCTCCAGACGATCCCCTACCCTGGGCAGTTGTGAGGACCAAAGATAAGAATACAAACACAGATTTGCCGCCCGCTCCATACCATCCCTCCGACCCATTGTATGCGGTGGGGCGACCTTCCGTCACTATAATGGTTGTGGTTTGTCGAAACAGTAACTTCTATTACTGTTTCGACGCCAAATCTTCGATTTGGTTACAAATTTTCAAGGAAAATTTGACCAAACCCATTGCAATGATTGTCGTGCAGAATTAAATTTGTATAATTTA
>JAZQJG010000079.1:0-12776 GCA_045541535.1 Eubacteriales bacterium | reverse complement strand
CGCCTCGCTGCTTCACCCACCGGGTGCGCTCGGCGTCGCGACAGGTTATTCGCCCAAGGGCTCATAACCCATAGGGGACGCAGGTACATATCTTTCTTTCATAACAAGAAAAATCTCCATACACCATCGGTGTATGGAGATTTTTTGGTTGCGGAGGAAGGACTTGAACCAACGACCTTCGGGTTATGAGCCCGACGAGCTACCAACTGCTCTACTCCGCGATATATTGTATTTTGCAACACCTTAGAAGATGGTACAGACTTTTTGAATGCTCGTCGGGTACCCCGACGGCTCTACTTTGCAATATCTGATTGCCAATATAGTATATCTTAAAACGGGGCGTTTGTCAAGGGGATATTTGAAAAAGAAAAAAGGGTGACAAAAAATGCGGTTTGACAGTGGGGGGGAGGATGTAATATAATAGGGAGAAAAGAGAACGAGGTGAGTGGGATGGCTTTTTTTGAAATGAAATATCATTCCGATGCCCTGCGGCAGGGAGTTACGGTGAACGTGATCTTGCCGGAGAAGGCAAAGAGCATGATCGGTATGTCCGGCAAGGCGGCGGCGCAGTACAAGACGTTGTACTTGTTACACGGGTTGTCCGACGACGAGAGCATCTGGATGCGGCGGACCTCCATTGAGCGGTATGCGGCGGAGTACGGCATTGCCGTGGTGATGCCCGGTGTGGGCAGAAGCTGGTACACCGATACCGCCTATGGGACAAAATATTTTACCTTTGTAAGTGAAGAGTTGCCGCGGGTGTGCCGCAGTTATTTTAAAGGGATGAGTGAGGCCAGAGAGGATAATCTGATCGCCGGGCTGTCCATGGGTGGATACGGCGCTATGAAGGTGGCGCTACGCTGTCCCGAAACCTTCGGCGGATGCGCCTCGCTGTCGGGGGCGCTGGATATTGCCTCCCGTGACAAATACGGGGATCTGCCGGAGTGGCAGGGCATTTTTGGATATGAGTTGCAACACTTTGAAGAGCTGGCGGGCAGTGAACACGATCTGCTGACGTTGGTAGGGAACAATGGGGCGCAGGGCGTACCCTTTCCCAAGCTCTTTTTATGGTGCGGCACCGAGGACAGTTTGTTGGGCGCCAATCGGAAGATGCACGGATTGTTGAACGAATGCGACGTGGCGCACCGCTATATAGAGAGTGAGGGTAATCACTCCTGGCAGTGGTGGGACAAGCATATTTGCACGGCGCTGGAGTATTTGTTGAAAGAAGAGGAAGAAAAATGACCTATACGGCACAAGAACTGGTGAAGCTGGCCGCCGGTAAGGGCGAGCTTGCAAAGGCGGCGGCCTATGCGCTGGAGCTGATGGAATATTCGGAAAAAGGGGAGAAGGGGGAGCCGCTGGATCTGCAGATGGCTACCTATGATTTTGCCGCCATTCCGCTGATGATGGCCGGTGTGGCGGCCCTGCGGGAGGGCAAAGAAAGGGAAACGGTGCGGTTGGAATTGGCCCGTGCGGCGGCAAGCTACGAGCTCTTTACCCTGTGCAATTTTTTAAATTCCACCGGCGAGGTGGAGTGCCGCATTGACAGTAACCTGGCATTGAGCCCTTATCCAGTGCTGGTGGCGGCGGAAAAAGCGGGTGGAAAACCCATCTGTTTTGATCTGTTTGGTGTGTTTGAAAAAACAAAAAACGATTGTTTTTTATTTCCTGCGGAAGGCGTGGCGGTGGATGTAAGTCCCGCCAGAGCGCTGATCCAGGAGCAGTTGTTTGAAAAACTGTAAAATGAAGCGGCCGGATGTTCTGTATGGACATCCGGCCGCTTCGCCGTTATAGTAAACCAAATGGGGACTGTCCCCATTTGGTTTATTGATGCTTGAGGGGAGAGACGCCGAAATGCTGCTTGTAGGCGCGGCTGAACTGATAGATATCGCCGTAGCCCACGGCCCGGGCAATCTCGCCGACGGGGCGTTTTTCTGCCACCAGCAGACGGGCCTTTTCCATTCGTAGACGGGTGACGTAGCGCATGGGTGGGCAATTCAGACGGCGGGTGAACAACTTGCGCAGATAGATCTCGCTGATAAAACAATGCTCGGCAATGGCGGTGACGGAGAGGGCGGGGTCCTGCAGATGCTCGGCAATAAAGGTGCAGGCCTGCCCCAGCAGTCGTTGTCCCTGGCCGGTCGGTGTGGCGGGGGTGCAGAGAGGATGGGCCAAGGTGTAGAGCAGGCGCAGGGCGTTTAAGTGGTCCTGATGGGCTTCCGCCTGTCGCAGGGCGGCAAAGTTTTCGCTGATGAGTGCAGGAGAAACGGGGGAGAGGGATACCATCGCCTCATAGGGATGCAGGGTGTAAAAATTGAACACGTAGCTTTCGGCGCTTTGGATACATTCGTTTTTGTAGCGCAGACCACGGGGCAAAAACAAGGGATGTTCGGCATCTGCATACAGTTTTTGATCGTTGGTAGTGAAACACAGTTGCCCTTTGACGGGCAGAATAAAACAGGCGGCGTGGCGATCATTTATTTCGAGGCGTCGCCCTGCGGGGTCCACGGAATAAAAACAACTGCAATAGCCGGTGATGATCAGATCTTTCATATACGATCCCTCCGGTATTAGTATAGCAAAAAGTATCAAAAAAGACAATAAAATATTGTTGTTTTCAGAAAAAGTGTATTATTTTAGACAAAAAATGTATCAAAGTGGCTATTGCGCGGACGAAGGGAGGGGAGTATAATCAAATTATAAAATAAAGGAGGAACCGGGAATGAATTTTAAGGGTAAGGTTGCATTGATTACGGGGGCGGCCGTAGGAATCGGTCGCGCGGCGGCGCTTAAGTTTGCAGAAGGTGGCGCCGATTTGTTGCTGGTTGATCTGAGTGAAGAAAAACTGGCGGCGGTGAAGGAAGAAGTTGCGCCCTTTAATGTAAAGGTAGAATGCTTTACGGCCGACGTCAGCGACGAGGCGGCCATTGTGGCGGCCATCCGGGAGGGCGAGAGCCGTTTGGGACCGGTGGATATACTGGTCAACAACGCCGCATTGTGGCGCTGTCACAGTGATTTTGTGGACACGCCGGTGGAGGAATGGAAGCGCTTTTTGGACGTGAACATTATGAGTGTTGTTTACGTGACCAAGGCGGTATTGCCCGGCATGTTGGAACGAAATTGGGGCAGAATCATCAACATTGCCTCGGTGGCCGGTGTGTACGGCAATGCCAAGATGGCTCATTATTCCGCCACCAAGGGCGCCCTGATCGCCATGACCCGTGCTCTGGCCAAGGAAGTGGCCGACAAGGGCGTTACGGTGAACAGTGTTTCCCCCGGCAGTGTCAGTCCCTCGGACATTCCCGATCCCAATCACGTACAGCCCAGCCAGCTCTCCTTTGCCGGCAGAACGGGCAGTAATATGGAAAACGCGGAGCTGATCTGCTTTTTGGCCAGTGAAGGCGCCGGCTATATCTGCGGGCAGAATATTCAGATCGATGGGTGCAGAAAAAAGCAGTAGTCCGTATATTGACTTTTGCCCCCGGGTTTGCTTATAATGGAAAAAAAGATGTAAGGAAGTAATCTTATGTACGACGTTTATGTAAATTTTGCCAATACGGCGGGCAAAATGAAGCCGATGCACGCTGTCAACAACGGTCCTGTTCACAAGTTTGCGGAGGATCAGCGTATCTCCAATCTGGATGCGTTTATTGAGGCGGGCATTCCCTATGCGCGCAATCATGACGCCTCCTTTTGCTCCACCTACGGTGGGGAGCATTGCGTGGACATCGTGGCGCTCTTTCCCAACTTTGATGCGGATCCGACGGATCCCGCCTCTTACGATTTTGAGCTTACCGATGAACTGATGCGGGTGTATGCGGCGGCCGGGGTCAAGCCATTTTACCGCCTGGGCAACAAGATTGAACATTGGAGCAAAAAATACGGTACTTTGCCGCCAAAGGACTTTAAAAAGTGGGCGGTGATCTGCGAACACGTGATCCGCCACTACAACGAGGGCTGGGCCGACGGTATGGAGTTGGGCATTGAGTACTGGGAGATCTGGAACGAGGCGGATCTGGATCCCGACGATGCCACCCACAAGCGTAATTGGGGCGGCACGGCCAAGGAATTTTTTGAACTGTACGAAATCGCTGCCACCCATCTGAAAGCCAGTTTTCCCCATCTGAAGATCGGGGGGCCTGCTTTGGCGGGGAATATGGAGTGGGCAGAAGAATTTATGAAATCCCTAAAACCCGAAACGCCCCTGGACTTTTTCTCCTGGCACCGCTATGCCGCAGTCCCTGAAAAGATCGAAAAACGGGCGAATGAGATTGACGAGCTGTTGCGGCGTTACGGACGGGAGAGTACCGAGAGCATCTGCAACGAATGGAACTACGTAAAGGGCTGGACGGGGGAAAAGTGGCTGTATTCCCTACGCCGGGAAAAGGATATTAAAGGGGCCGCCTTTATTGCGGCGGTGATGGCGCTGAGTCAAAAGGGCCCGATGGATATGCTGATGTACTACGATGCCCGTCCTTGTGGAATGAACGGAATGTTCAACACCGATTTTGTATGTGACAAATTGAAGGGGTATTATCCTTTTTATATGTTTAACAAGCTGTTTCAGCTGGGGACGGCCGCCCAATGTGAGGGCGGCGCCGACCTGTATCCTGTTGCCGCCACCGACGGCAGCCGAGGGGCACTGATGTTTACCCATTTTAATGATGACGACTCTACGCCGGAGAAAAGCATTTCCGTAAAACTGGAAGGATTTGTGGGCAAAAAGCGGCTACAGATCTATCAACTGGACAAGGAGCGAGATCTGGATCTGATCCGTACGTTGGAGATTGACGGCGGGGCAGAGATTGCTATGCATCTGCCGCTGTTTGGCAGCATATTGATGATCATAGAATAAAAACAACATATAAAAACGGAGGCACAAAGTGCCTCCGTTTTTATATTGAATCAATGATTGTTTTTACGGCGTGAACCGCTCCGACGGTGGGGGTGGCGGTGAGCAGATAGACGGGTACCTGCCGCAAAAGACGGTCCAAGAGAGTTAGTAGCTGATCGTAGGCGGCCCGGTCCGTGGGGCGCCAGGTGGCCTCTAACAAAAAGGGGAGAGCGTGGGCGGCGGAAAGGGGAGTGACGCTGTCCTGCCTGCCGCGTTGCAACACGAAGATGCCACCCAGGGGCGCCTGTCCCGGCGTGCCCCAGCCTTCTTTACCCTGCCAAGGGGTGCTGTAGAGGGTACACTCCTCGGCGGTGGGGTGAAGCAGTGGCTTGTCCCCGCTGAGGATGGTGGCCTCCGGTACCGTTTGCCGCCACAGCTCCAGATGGGTGGATTTTCCCACGCCGGAAGGAGCGGTGAACAGATAGGCCTTGCCGCCGTATTGCAGGGCGGCGCCGTGGAGATACAACCGCTCAAAGCGGGTGAGCATCAACTCACACAGGCTGTAAAACAGAGCGGTGATCTCCCGTTGCTCTCTCGGTGGGACGGGCAGGGAGGCCACGGGGGCCAGATCGGTGGCAAAGGGGGCCAGGAAACGGGCGGATTCCGGGGAGGCGGGGTGGATTTCCAACGGTATGCCGCCCAGATTATAGACGCCCACGGTTATTCCATTTCATCGGAATCCACGTAACCGTTGTCGTGTTCCGAAGAGGTTTCTATGCCGCTGTCGCCCGTGATGGTCAGGGCGATAAACTCCGGCGGCTCGTATAATTGTTTGATGGGGATCAGCTCCTTTAAGGTTTTACGATGGTGGTGTTATAGCCCTCGCTGTCGGTGACGGGCGGGGCGGGGGAAATGGACTCACCCTCCGGGGTGGGGATGTCCGACGTTGGCGGGACGGGATCCGCGGGAGGATCGTTGTCCGGCGTGTCGGTGGGGGAGGCGCCCGTGGTGGGGGTGCCGACGGTGGCGCCGGTGTTTCCGGCGTTGTTGGCGCTACCGACACTTTCGGCGCTACCGGTGTTGCCGGTGCTACCGGTGGTGGCCGAATTGTGGGAGGGCTCGTCTTGTTCGGTGGGCTCCTCCTCAAATTCCTCAAAATCCACGGTGCCCGTCACCGTTTGGTCCTCCGGTTTGGGATCGGTGACGGTGGGAGGCCGGTCGGTACAGCCGCACAGGCTGAAGAGCAGTAAGAAGATCAGACAAAAAACCAGTTTTTTCATATTACTTCTCCAAGGTGGCGGCAACGCCGGCATAGCTGGCGGAGCATCCGCCGTAGGTCAGGGTGCCGCCGTAGCTGAGGTAATGGGTGCGGTAGAGACCGTTGGCGTCGTAGCAACGGAGATAGGGACGGGCAGAGAAGGCGGTGTTATGGGCCGCAATCAGCTCGTCACCCTCCTTGTTTTTAAAGGTGACAACACCGGTAAAGAGGCGATAGGCGGTGCCCTCGTAATGGTCGGGCACGCCGCTGAGTTTGAGATTCTGCACGAACTTGTAGGCGGTGGCGGTGTTGACGCCGTTGACGTTTTCGGATTTATACTGTAACAGATAGTCCTTGTCGGCAATGCCGGCGGCCGCCGCGTATTTTTGCGCCGTGGCGGTTTTGGCCAGTACCAGACCGTATTCGTAGTCGGCGTTGGCGGGGTGAATGGCAGTGATGCCGTCGGCCACCTTTTTGCTTAAGACGGAGACGAAGCGCAGACCGCTGCCGACTTCGCCGTGATGTTCTTCTTTGTCCTTTTCCAGGCGGCGGATCTGCACACCTGCCAGCTCAAAGCCCAGATAGCCCGCGCCGTCGATGATCTTTTTATCCTCGGTTTCGTGGGCTACGTCGTCCACGTAGATCCAATGGGCGTAGATATGGGTCTCATCGGTGAACACGGTGGACCAGTCCAGAGGATGGCTGTCGTTTTCGTTATCGTGGTCCAGATACCAGCCCTTGAAAATATAGCGACGGCTGTCGGACAGGGTGGGCAGATCGTAGAAGGGATCGCCTACCGTGCCCTCGTCGGTAAGGGAGAAATAACGGTCGCCGTCGGGCAGGGTGACGTCGGGCTCGTAGTAGGAACGCAGAATATCGCTCTCGGCCAAGGGGTGATTGGCGTGGAAGTTGACGTTAAAGCCCGCCTCCCATTTGGCGTAGAGGGTGACGTCGGTTTGGGTTTCGGGGGCGACGGTGGTGATGCGGTTGCCTTCGCTGTCGTACCAACCCTCAAAGGAATAGCCTTCCTTTTGGGGGATGGGCAGGACGGGTACGCCGGTACCGTAGAAGAATTGACGCAGGTAAATATCGTGGGTATCCTGCGTGAAGGTATAGCCGGCGTCCTCAATATGGGTGTCGGTGGTCAGGGTGTTGAGGGTCAGCTCAAAGGGCAGAGGGGAGAAGGTGGCGGTGAGCATGGCGTTTGCCGTGTTGGTGCTGACTGCCGGACCGATATAGATGTTGAACAATACGTTATCCGTCACGGGGATCACGGTGCCGTCGGGCATGGTGTAGTCAATGACCTTCAGACGGTAGAGATATTCGTAAGCGCCGTCCGGTGTGGTGCTCCATACGGGATAACTGCCTGTGGCAAAACCGTCGGTCACGGTGGCGGAGATGGGATCGTTATCACCGCTGTGCTGGGTGATGACGTACCAATCCAGACCGTTATTGTCGGCGGCCGCCGCCTCATAGGCCAGAGTGACGGCGATGGGACGGACGGATTGGGTGGTGATGCGGGTGGTGTCTACCGTAAAGGGGATGGCGACGGAAACGGGATCGAAGTGAAGCAATGCTTCTACTTCGGCAGTGCGGTTGACAAATACGGGTTTTGCCGCCTGACGGGTGTCGGAGGAGCCGTCGGGGGCAACGGCAGTGTAGGTGTAGGACGGGGTATAGTCCACGTTGTAATTGCTTTGCCGCAGGGCCACGATATACTCATAACCGTCGCCGTCGGTATCGGTGGCGGGCAGATGGGTAAAGGCAAAGGTGTTGACCGACGTGTCGGCAGAGGGATCCAGTGAAACGGTTTGCTCCGCTATGGTGATATAGTTACCGATGCCGGTGGGACGGCGGCGCAACAGCACGGTGGTCTGGGTGATGCGATCCGCCGCATTGAGCAGGGTCTTAACACCGTTGAGCTCGTAGAAGTTTTCTACGGTGACGGTACCGTTGATGGTCAGCGCTTCGGCCCAGCGGGCGTAGGCGGTGGTGTTTTTGGTGAGGGTCATCCCTGCCGTTACGGCGTTACCTGCCTCGTCAAACCAACCCATAAAGACGTAGCCGTCCCGAGTGGGAGTATAGGGGGTCAGGTCGGGGACCGTGATGATCTCGGGGATCAGGGCGGTGGTGTTTTCACCGATGGTGCCGCCGGCGGCGTCCAAGGTCAGATCGGGTTTACGGATGGAGATCAGGGCGGTGAGGGTGCCCTGCTGTGCGCCGTTTGCAAAATACACGCCCGTTAAGAAATCGGTATCGGTGGTGTCGGGATCGGCGCCGCCGTCCACGATGATCTCGGCCGAAATACGTTCATCGGCGGTGAGATAGTGGGTGTGTTCAAACATACGGTCGGCGGCGGGCAGGACGGAACGGTCGGGCATCTCGTAGGAGATGATCTCCAGACGGTAGTGGTAGGGCAGATGATCGTCGGTATTGTTCATCCAGACGGGGAAGGTGCCCACGGCCTGTCCGTTTTCATCCAGAGTGAGTTGCAGGTAGGTTTCGTGATGCTGGGTGATGGTATCCCATTCCATAGCCTCGTCATCATCATAAGGGGATTCGCCCCAGGAGGTGACCTTGAGATTGACGTGGGTGGGGCGCAGGGCGGCGGGCAGGGCCTTGGCCTCTTCGTCCAGCAGTACGTTGAAAGTCAGGTCAAAGTTACTTGGATCGTAGATCAGCTCCACCTCCAGAATGACGTCACCGTTGGCATCGGTGGTGGAGGTGATCCCTACCACGTTATAGCCGGATTTGGCGGTGGTGACGGTGTAGTCCAGCCCCTTGGGGAGATCGGAGAAGGTGGGGGCGGTGGCGTTGTAATAAGTAACGTCCGCTTCGTGGGTGGGGGCGTAGCTTACGGTATAGCCGTCGGTGTCAAAGGCGCTCTTACCGTCCCACGTAATGGCGCGGTGGGCAAGCTCGGTATAGTCGCCCACCGAGCCGGTCTCGCGGCTGTCTACGGTGAAGGTAACGTTGTGCTTGCTTTTATCGTTGTTATGTCCGTCACCGTCGGCGGCGATGTGGTTGATGGAAAAATGAACGTAGACGTCCGCCGCATCCTCCCAAAGAGCGGTGAGGGTGAGGGGGGAGATGATCTCGTTGATCAGAGTGGTATTGGGCTGATAGGCTTTGGTGCCGTCACTCCAGCCGGCGAAATAATAGCCCGGTTTTTTGGGCAGTTCATTGGTGGTGATCACGGCGGAACGGGAGAGATAGATCTGCTTGGTCGGGGTTTGGCTCAAGGCGCCGCCGTCGGTATCATAGGTCAGGGTGTAGTATTGGAGAGTGGTGGTGGCGTCCACACCGGAAATAACGATGTGATGATCGCCGATGTGTACGTCGTCGGCGGCGTGAACGTGATATACGCCGTCGGTAACCAACGCCGTATAGTTCTGCCCCTCGGAGTGATAGGTCAGGGGGATGGGATCGCCCGTGGGCAGGTTATCAATGGTCTGTTGCAGATACAGGCCCTCCAAGCCCACCGCTTCCATGGTGGTCAGTTCACCGTCCAGACGGATCTGCACGGCGGCCACGTTGGGGGTGAGGGTGGTACCGGAAACGTAGGCGTAAACGATCTTTTCTTCCCCGTCGTCGGTATAGTGGCCCCGTACCTCGATGGGATAGGTGGTGGAGGGGGTAAGTCCCTCAAATACGACGGTTTTTCCGTCGGCACTGCGTTCTCCCTTGGCGTTACCGATATAATAGGTGCAATCGTCGTCCAGATCGGTGAGGGTCAGGGTGGTCAGGCCACCGGTGACGGTGGGCTTTTTAAACACGTGCACGGTGGGGGTGGCGGTGTAGGATGCATATTGATGGAATTTGCAGTTTTCTTTCTTGACGGTGATGCGGATGGCGGCGGTGCCCTCGGCGTTGCCGGTGACGGAGTAGTTGGGAGCGCTGC
This sequence comes from Eubacteriales bacterium, assembly GCA_045541535.1. Lineage (GTDB taxonomy): Bacteria > Bacillota > Clostridia > Oscillospirales > QAKW01 > Firm-08. The sequence goes on along the minus strand of JAZQJG010000079.1, from coordinate 2,780 downwards.
CGCCGATGGTGATGCATTTACTGTTATCGGTGATGGCGGCCTCGGTGACCGAGCAGGCCTCACAGTTTACGTGGAGAATGGCGCTCTCACCCAGCAGGTCCTTTACGTCAATGGTGTCGCCCACGAACACACCGAACACGGCGTTGTCCAGATCTCCGCCAAGGTTGGGGGCTTGAAAGCCACTGTAGGAGGCGGTACCCAGTAAGGTATTTCCGTCGTAGACTTCCACCGAAATACTGCCGGTGGTATAGTCTCTGGCGTTGAGGTCGGCGCCGTATACGGCGGCGTAGGCGTAGCCGGTGCCGGTGAAGGTCTTGTCCTGGGTGCGGCCGGCCATATTGTCCGAGGCGGTAACGTTATGAGCGGTGTTATAGATCTCCTGCTCGCCCACGGTGCCCTGTACGGTGTACATATTATGGTCGTTGAAAACGTAAAGATAGGTACCGTAGTAATTGTTCCAGAACCAACTCTGGGTCACGCTACCCAGGGCGTTGGTCCATTTGTAGGTCAGATCGGCGGTGTTGCCGCTGTAGCCGGTGACACGGGCCTGCAACAGCTCACTGGAGCGCAGGCCGGTGGTCTTGCCACTCATAAAGCCTACGATCTCCACACTCACTCCTTCCGCCATGGTGGGGGTGGGGCAAAGGCCCAGCAACAGTACCAGAATACTGCAGATACAGATCAGTTGTTTGAAGAAACGGTGTTTCATAGTTTAAAATTCCTTCGTCATATGTAAAAATAAACATAATTATAAAAATAATTATACGCTTATTCTATATAGTTTCAATTACTTGAAAACAATTTGGTAGATATTATACAAAGACATCCTCAATGTATGTATTGGAATTGTAGATTTTTACGGAGAAAAGTTGAAGAATAACGAAAATAGATTAGTCCTTGAATTTGAGAGGAAAGAATGATATAATAAATTTGTATAACTTTGTCGCCCGACGGGCGAGGAAAATCACAGAAAGGGAAGTGTGGTTTATGTATTGCAAGCATTGCGGCAGACAGATCGCAGACGACAGCAAGTTTTGTGAGTTTTGCGGCCAACTGGTGCAGAAAACATATAGTGATCCGGTGATTCCGGAGCAGGAGCCTGCTCCTATGGAGGAGATCGGCGCCCCCATCCTGAAGGAAGAGGACGGGTTTGCGTCCGTGCCGTCTATTATGGAGGAGGAGCCGGTGGCAGAGCAAGTGCCGGTGGATACGGCCCCTACCCGTGTGGCCCCTGTGACAACGGCGCCGGAGGAAGAGGCACCGGAGGAAGAGGACGAGGAACCGCCTAAAAAGCCCATCAGCAAAGGACTGTTGTGGGGGCTGATCGGCGGCGGAATCGGTCTGGTGGCCATCATCGCCCTGATTTTGGCGCTGGCCCTGCACAAGCCTCCCGTAAAGGTGGACGTGACCCAATACGTTGATTTTAAGGTGAGTGGGTACGACGGTTACGGCGTGGCTACCTGCGAACTGGATACCGACGCTTTGGAGCGGGCGGCGTTGGGCGAGTATCCTACCGGTACCGACGGCAAGATCCGCGAAAAACAGATTGAATACAAAGAGAGGGCCGCCGTCCTGAAAGGCGCGGTGACGCTACATTTTGAAAAGCAACAGGGACTTTCGGTGGGCGACGAGCTGGTCGCCGAGCTGAAGGTGGACCGGTCGGTGGAAAAGGAGCTGAATATTGAGTTTTCCACCAATCTTACGTGTCGGTATAAGATCACCGAAAAAGACCTCAGCGGCAGTGTGGAGATCGACGTGCTGGGTGAATTCTTTGACATTGAATTTGAGGGCTTTGACGGTTTGGCGGTGGCCAAATTTATCACCAAGGAAAGAAAAGAAGAGTTTTACTTTACGGTACACGACGGCACCGAATATACCGTGGAGCCGGCGCTGGAAACGGCCACCGGCAAGCTGTTGCTCAAGCTGCACAGCGAGGACGGCAGTACCGAATCGGTGACGCTGGAGACCACCCTGAGCGCCTCGGAAAAGTTGAAAAACGGAGATCAGGTGACCCTGAGTCTGACCCAGAGCACCGCCGACAAGCTGATGGATTACGGTCTGAAGGTGACAAGCAGAGAGCTGAGTGTCACGGTGGAGGGGTTGGATACCTTTGTGACCGAGCCCGGACAGTTGGAGGAAGGCGTGCTGGAGGGCTGGATCTCCGATTATACCACCGGGCTGGAGAACTACGTTTTGGCCAATTGGAACAAGCTGGTTCACGGGGGTAACACCCTGTCCAGCGCCGTGACCAGTATTGAAAATCTGGAGTGCATCAAGCAGGTGGTGGCCTACAGCGACAATTCCAACGCCCTGTTTTTGATCTTCTCCGCCGATCTCAACGACGACGCCATTATGGTGGACAATTTCGGTCTGCCCCGTCGCCACTATTTTGCGGTGCGGATCGAGAATCTGATCATTGACGCCGAGGGTAAACTGCTGGAGGATCAGCTCAAGCTGCCGGGTGACGACGGCAAGGGCTATTTCGGCGCCTATACTCAGATGGAAGATCTCAACGACAAGACCGTCGGTTTGTACGAAAACGTAAGTGAAGAATAGAAAAAAGGTGTTCGCCCCGATAGCGTGATACTCCAAGCGGAGTATCGCGCAACTCTATTCGCCTACGGCGAGTGATATTGCTACGCAGTGATATTCGGCTTTCCGCCGAGTGTTATTCGCTTCGCGAGTTTCGGGCGAATAGAATATCACTAAGTCCAAAGGACTTAATATCACTTTCGCAAAGCGAAAATATCACGCTGACGATAGTCAGCATATCACTTAAC